>CAJTFE010000022.1 GCA_910575725.1 Clostridia bacterium
ACCGGACCGCTGACGCTATTAAATTTTGTTCGTTAATGAAACAGCCTCCTTTTTTCGATATTTTTCTCGTCAGATTTCAACTTGGAAAAGAAATTGAATAAATGACGGCAAACGCGTGGACTCCTTGAAAATCAAGGCTTTTTCCGTTTGTCGTTATTATACCGTAACGGCATATGTTTGCCACCATTTTGGTGGAGCAGGGTGTCCCGCTTGCGAAAATATCAGGGTTGTTGGGACACAGTTCTGTCAATACAACCTTTGAATATTATTGCGACGTCATGGATGAGAAAGAAAAGATTATTGCCTTTATGAATGACTCTTTTATTCCAGAAGGCAGGGAAGGGACAGGATAACATGGAATTTGATTTGAAATTACAGCAGTTTGTGGACTGGAAGGTATATAACGTCACGCCGATCAAGAATAAGTTTGGCTATCGTGTGGTGCTGATTTATGCGGACGGGACAAAAATACCACAGCAGAAATCCGGATTTGCGACAAAGAAAGCGGCGAACACGGACAGGGACAAGACGCTGGGCGAATTATATTCAGGCACATATGTGGTATATACCAGCGTAAAAGTGAAAGACTTTATGCTGTTCTGGCTTGAAAAAGAAATGCGCCCACGCATTACAAGCGGCTCCTATGAAACCTATTCCAATATCGTGAATAACCATGTGATTCCAGCGATGGGCAACATCAGAATGACGGAAATCAAACGGAGTCATATCCAGAGCCTTTATTATGAAGAAGCGGCTGCTTCGACTTCTATTGCAAGGCTGGTAAAGACGGTGATGAATACGTCCATGCAGTATGCTGTGAATAAGAAAATCATTTCCATAAATCCGACGATTGATGTTGCTTTGCCAAAACAGGTAGAGAAGAAAGCCTATCACACCCGGAACATTGATACACAAAAGACGCTGAATATGGAGCAGGTTTTAACGCTCATTGAAGCGAGCAGGAAAACGCCAATCCATATGCAGGTACTTTTTGCAGTGCTGTTGGGATTGAGGCGGTGTGAAATCAATGGGGTAAAATATTCGGATATAGATTATATCAACCGGACATTGAAAGTGCAGCGGCAGTTAGGCAAGAAGCCGAACACGACTGCCGGGGACTTCCCGGCTAAGACGTTTACAAAGCAGGAAATCGGATTGAAAACGCCGTCCAGCTACCGAACCATCCCCATACCGGATTATGTGTTTGAAGCCATTCTGGAAGAAAGAAAAGTGTATGAGAAGAACCGCAGAAGGCGGTCAGGCACATTTCAGGATTTGGATTATATCTGCTGTTCCACTTATGGACGTCCGAGAAGCAAGGATTTTCACTGGAGGCATTATAAGAAGCTGTTGGAGGACAATGGACTGCCCGATATAAGATGGCATGATCTGCGAAGCACCTTTTGCACTATCTTATTAAAGAATAATTTTAATCCCAAAGCGGTATCACAGCTCATGGGACATGCGAAAGAAATTATCACCATAGATGTTTATGGAGACACTGCCGAAATCATTGAGGACTGCTTAGACGATCTCCAGCCGTTTATTGATGAAGTAATCCCAAAGGAAGAATGTGAAAGCGGTACTGATTTTTCAGAAGATAATTATATAGAACAAATCAGTGAATTTCTTGCATGAAAATAAGATACTGGCATAATCAAATCGCATGAAAAAAGTACAGAACAAAAGTTCGATTTTGGTCTGTACTTTTTTTGACTTATGTGTTATAATGAAAAACCAAATGACTGGATAATACTATCTGTACTGGCTGGTGTTATTCAGTGTTGTTACGTTTCAAAAATACGGTTTTCCTAAAGGATACTGCGTAATGTGACCTGCATTCGTGTAATTGCTATTTTAACGCTTATTCGCCAGCTTTGCAAGCCCAAATTACACGAATCGAAAATCAAATTACACGAATTTCGGGCGAATAAGCAACCTTTTTTCGGTCACATTACGAAGTATCCCTTGCGGAAATTGGAGGTTTTCATATGCCAGAGTTCAAATTACAAGCCCCCTACAAGCCCACAGGCGACCAGCCCCAGGCCATCGCAGAGCTGGTCAAAGGCTTCAAGGAGGGCAATCAATTCCAGACTTTACTAGGGGTTACGGGTTCCGGCAAGACATTTACGATGGCGAATGTCATTCAGGAATTGCAGAAGCCGACGCTGGTTATCGCCCACAACAAGACGCTTGCGGCGCAGCTTTACGGAGAATTCAAGGAGATGTTCCCTGAGAATGCAGTAGAGTATTTTGTGTCCTAATTTGGGGACAGGCTGAAAACCGCATTATTTAGTGTTGTTTGGTGCTGATTATACCGTATTTTGTGGATGAAATAGAGGGATATGGACGAAATAACACTAGGCGGACGGGGGGAGTTTGTGACCTGGATTCGTGTAGTGGACCAGGTAACATAAGATAGTACAAAATAGCAGAGATAATGGTATTAGAGAAGAAATGTGGGAAGCGGAAATCGTAGCAGGCAAGGAGGCGGTCAAACATGAATCATAGTCAAAAAACAGAGGTATTAACTAATGAGGATGCAGCTGTTGAAAGACTGTGTGTCAAGACAGTTGCTTTAGTAAAGCATGCAAGAAATATAACTGTTCAACAAGTAAATATGATACAATTGCTTACTTACTATGCTATTGGAAAATGGATTGTAGAAGTGCAGCAAAGAGGCGAATCAAGGGCAAGATATGGCAGTCAAGTTATTAAAAGGCTATCAGAAGAAATGAAAAAGAATTTTGAAAGAGGATTCTCGGAGGATAGTTTGAAAAATGCACGGAAGTTTTATATGACTTATAAAGATAGAATTGACGAAACAGTGTTTAATCTTTTTGCTGTTGAAAAAAGCGAAACAGTGTTTAGCCTTTTTGAAGAGAAACCGCCCTTCATAGTATCATGGTCACACTATTTGCAATTAATGCGAATAGAAAATGAAGATGAAAGAAGTTTCTATGAAATTGAATCAGCAAGATCCGGATGGAGCGTCCGCACTCTGCAGAGGCAATATAACTCCAGCTTTTATGAAAGATTAGCGCTTAGCCGGGATAAGGAGGCTGTTTTACAGTTAGCCAAGAAAGGTAACATTATTGCAAAACCAGAAGACATTGTAAAACAGCCAACAGTATTAGAATTTTTAGGAATGGAAGAAAAGACGAAGTATTCGGAAACAGATTTGGAAACAGCGATTATTAATAAATTGCAGAAATTTTTGCTGGAAATGGGAAAAGGATATCTATTTGAATCCAGGCAAAAGCGTTTTACTTTTAACGAAGATAGTTATTATGTGGATTTGGTTTTCTACAATCGCCTTCTTCGCTGTTATGTGCTGATTGACTTGAAGGTAGATAAATTGACACATCAAGATATCGGACAAATGCAGATGTATGTAAATTATTATGATCGTTATGAGAAATTGGAAGATGAAAATCCGACGATTGGTATCCTGTTATGTAAAGAGAATAATGACGCACTGGTGGAGATTACACTGCCACAAGATGCTAATATTTATGCTTCTGAGTATAAGCTGTATTTACCGGATAAGAAATTATTACAAGACAAGTTACGACAGTGGATAGAAGAGGCTGATGTAGAATAGAGTGGTAAAATACTTGTAGGTTTATCATTAAAGAAATGGGATGTTTGTTATGTACGAAAATAAAAAAGAATTATTATCAAAATTAGAATTTGGAAATGTGGATTCCGAGTCGGAATTGGATTTAGATAGAAAATTTATTAAAACTAAAGATTTTGAACAATTTATTAATCCACAGAAATCTTTGGTTTTAGGGGCGAAAGGTTCTGGAAAAAGTGCCCTATTTCAGATGTTTTCTAAGTATGAACAAGTAGCAAAGAAACTTGCAGGACTTGATAGAAAAATAATTATAGTAACAGGAACAGGCTTCAATGATTTGAAGGAATTACAAACAGATGATTTTAGAAAGTTATTAAGGAACGAGGAAGCTGATTTTAATAAAATATGGGAACTTTATATAGCGGTGAAAATAGCAATTAAAATGGGTAAGGAGGGATATTACTGTGGTGAAAATTTAGTTGAATTTTATAGAAATGTAGGTATTATGGAGGATTTCAGGATTTTAAATATCCTGAAACAATTATGGAGTGTGGTTGTGGGAACTCCAATACAAGGTATAGACATTGATATAAAAGGGGTAAAAATTAAAATTGGTGGAAAATATAGTATTGATACACAGGATTTATTGGGTGACATTAATGATGTTTTAGAGCAGGAATGTTTAGATTGTTGGATTTTATTTGATAAAATTGATGAGTTGTTTTCTGACGATTATGAAAAGAGAAAGATTTGTATAGAAAGCCTTTTTAGAACGTATTTGAGTTTCGTTAATAGGTTTCCAAGAATAAAATTTAAAATATTTTTAAGGAATGATATCTGGTCTACACTAGAATTTGTGAATAAAAGTCATTTGTCGGATAAAAGTGTAGTGCTTTCATGGGATAAAAAAGATTTGCTGATTATGTTAATGCGTCGATGTTTAAATAATGAAATGGTGGAAGAATATGTAGTAAATGAGATAGGGTTGGAAAAGGAGGAGTTATTATTGGCTCCAAATTTGGAAGAGACTTTTTATACTATATTTGCTCGTCAGGTGTATAAGGGGAAAAAAGAGGCAAATATGATTGATTGGCTGTTACAACGAATAACAGATGGGCTAGGGGGGAAATATCCGAGAGAATTTATCAATTTTGCTAATTATTCTAAAGAAGCACAAGAAGAAATAGAAAATTTTGAAGAAAATTGTTTGATTTCTGGCATGGCAGTGAAAAAAGCTTTTTCTAAAGTGTCTGAAGTTAAATGCGATACATATTTGAGTGAGTTTCCAAAATTAAGAAAACATTTTGATAGGTTTAAGGGAAAAGATACAGCTCGATATAGTAGAGAAGAAATATTCGTACTTATGGACGGATTGGAACCCCAAGGAGATGATATGCTTCAAGAACTTTATGAAACAGGAATGTTAGAAGCAAAAGGGGGTAAAGCGTTTGCAGATAATTTATTTGAAATCCCTAAATTGTATAGAATGGGTTTGGGCTTAGTTCTAAGAGGAAGACCATAGTTATAGAAAGGTATAGTATCATGGATCATTTTGAATTAGTATCACAATACGTCCCAACCGGCGACCAGCCCCAGGCCATTGCCGAGCTGGTCAAAGGCTTCAAGGAGGGCAACCAATTCCAGACTTTACTGGGGGTCACGGGTTCCGGCAAGACCTTTACGATGGCAAATGTCATCCAGCAATTAAATAAACCAACGCTTGTCATAGCGCATAACAAGACATTGGCAGCCCAATTATATGGAGAATTTAAAGAATTTTTCCCGAATAATGCTGTCGAATATTTTGTTTCCTACTACGACTACTACCAACCCGAAGCCTACGTCCCTTCCAGCGACACCTACATCGCCAAGGACTCCTCCGTCAACGACGAAATAGACAAGCTGCGCCTTTCCGCTACGGCAGCGCTGATAGAGAGGCGGGACGTAATCATCGTATCCTCCGTCTCCTGCATCTACGGCCTGGGCGAGCCGGAGAATTTTGAGAAAATGATGGTATCCCTCCGTCCGGGTATGCTAAAAGATCGGGACGAGGTCCTGCGCCAGCTTGTAGACATTCAGTATGACCGAAACGACATGGACTTCAAACGGGGAACCTTCCGGGTAAGAGGGGATGTTCTGGAGATTATACCAGCCAGTGAGATGGAGACCGCCTTCCGCGTGGAATTTTTCGGAGACGAGATTGACCGCATCTCAGAGATTGACGTACTAACCGGAGAGATCAAAGGCTCACGTGAGCACGTAGCAATCTTCCCCGCTTCTCACTACGTTGTTCCGGCAGAGCAGATCCGCAGAGCCGCCAAGGATATTGAGGAAGAGCTTGAGGAGCGCATCCGCTACTTCAAAGGAGAAGACAAGCTCTTAGAGGCACAGCGTATCTCCGAGCGCACCAACTTTGACATCGAGATGCTCAAAGAAACCGGCTTCTGCTCCGGTATTGAGAACTATTCCCGCCATCTGTCGGGCCTGGCGCCTGGCGTGCCTCCAAGCACACTGATAGACTATTTTCCGGACGATTATTTGATCATCATTGATGAGTCCCACAAGACCGTTCCCCAGATTCGGGGCATGCACGCAGGAGATCAGTCCAGAAAATCAACCCTGGTAGACTACGGCTTCCGCCTGCCCTCAGCCAAGGACAACCGGCCCTTGAATTTTGGAGAGTTTGAAAGTAAAATAGATCAAATGCTCTTTGTGTCCGCCACCCCTGGAATCTATGAGGAGGAACACGAGCTTCTCCGCACAGAACAGATTATACGCCCCACAGGCCTTCTGGATCCCAAGATCGAGGTACGCCCCGTGGAAGGACAGATTGATGATCTGGTAGGCGAGGTAAACAAAGAGACGTCTGCCGGGCATAAGATACTGATTACCACACTGACAAAGCGGATGGCCGAGGACTTGACCGATTATATGCGCGAGCTTGGTATCCGCGTAAAATACCTTCACTCCGATATTGATACTCTGGAGCGAACCCAGATTATCCGCGATATGCGCCTGGATGTCTTTGACGTACTGGTGGGAATCAACCTTCTCCGTGAGGGCTTGGACATCCCGGAAATCACGCTGGTGGCGATTCTGGATGCGGACAAGGAAGGCTTCCTGCGTTCGGAGGTTTCGCTGATTCAGACTATCGGACGTGCAGCCCGGAATTCCGAAGGCCGTGTTATCATGTACGCAGATACTATTACCGACTCCATGCGTCTTGCTATTGAAGAGACAGAGCGCCGCCGTGAGATCCAGGAAAAGTACAATCAGGAGCACGGGATTACGCCCCAGACCATCCAAAAGTCTGTCCGGGATCTGATCAGCATTTCCAAGGAAATTGCACAGAAGGATCTGCAATTCGAAAAGGATCCGGAGTCCATGAGCAAAAAGGAGCTGGAAAAGCTGGTGGCGGATATCGAAAAGAAGATGAAGAAGGCTGCCGCAGAGCTGGATTTCGAGACGGCGGCAGAGCTGCGTGATCGTATGATAGAACTGAAAAAGCAGATTCACGATATATGACTATAAAAAGAACACTCTACTGCGATTGCAGCTATAAAAACGGATATTTGTATATTGGCCGGAAACCGGATATATAAGCTGCCAGGCAGCTTTCCGTGATTTCAAAAAACAGAGTATCAGAAAACAAAAGATAAGTCATACTGAACTATATACAAGAAAATAAAAGAGGAGCAATATGAAAAATTACATTCGCATTCGAGGAGCAAATGAGCATAACCTGCATGATTTAAGCATCGATATTCCCAGAGAGGAATTCGTGGTGCTGACGGGCTTAAGCGGTTCGGGAAAATCCTCCCTGGCCTTTGACACCATTTACGCTGAGGGACAGCGCCGGTACATGGAATCCCTCTCGTCTTACGCCAGACAGTTTCTGGGGCAGATGGAAAAACCTGATGTGGAAAGCATCGAAGGATTGTCCCCGGCTATTTCCATTGATCAGAAGTCCACAAACCGTAACCCGCGCTCCACTGTAGGAACCGTAACAGAGATTTACGATTATTTCCGTCTGCTGTTTGCAAGGGTGGGAATCCCCCATTGCCCCAAATGCGGCAAGGAGATAAAAAAGCAGAGCGTGGATCAGATGGTGGATCAGATTATGGCTCTTCCGGAACGGACTCGTATTCAGCTTCTGGCCCCGGTGGTCAAAGGACGGAAGGGCGAGCATGTAAAGGTTCTGGAGCAGGCCCGGAAAAGCGGTTTTGTCCGCGTGAGGATTGACGGAAATCTCTATGAGCTTTCGGAGGAAATCAAGCTGGATAAGAATATCAAGCATCTCATCGAGATTGTGGTGGACCGTCTGGTTGTGAAGGAGGGTATTGAGCGCCGCCTGTCCGATTCCATTGAGACGGTAATGAATCTCTCGGAAGGCCTTCTGGTGGTGGATGTGGCAGACGGGGAGGTCTTGACCTTCAGCTCAAGCTACGCCTGCCCGGACTGTGGTATCAGCATGGAGGAGGTAGAGCCGAGAAGCTTTTCCTTCAACAATCCTTTCGGCGCCTGCCCGGACTGCTCCGGCCTAGGCTATAAGATGGAATTTGACGAGGATCTGATGATACCGGACAAATCTCTGAGCATTGCCGAGGGAGCCATCGCAGTTACCGGATGGCAGTCCTGTACAGAGCCATCCAGCTTTACCTATGCTATATTAAAGGGCTTGACAGAGGAGTACCATTTTGACCTGAATACCCCCTATGAGAATCTGGATCCGAAGGTTCAGCAGGTGCTTATACATGGAATGGGCGGAAAGCATATGAAGGTTCATTACAAAGGACAGCGCGGCGAGGGGGTCTATGATGTAACCTTTGAGGGACTTGTGAAAAATGTGGAGCGCCGCTACCGGGAGACTGGTTCGGAGATTATGCGCCAGGAGTATGAGAGCTTTATGCGCATCACTCCCTGCAAGAGCTGCGGAGGACAGAGGCTTAAGAAAACCTCTCTGGCCGTGACGGTTGCAGACCGGAATATTTATGAGCTGACAGCCATGTCCATCTTAAAGCTCCATGAGTTTTTGCAGAATCTCAAGCTGACACCTCATCAGGAGCTTATCGGTGCGCAGATTTTAAAAGAGATCCGGGCACGAATCGGTTTTCTTATTGACGTGGGACTGGAATATCTGACCCTTGCAAGAGCTACCGGAAGCCTTTCCGGAGGCGAGGCGCAGCGGATTCGTCTGGCTACCCAGATTGGTTCCGGCCTGGTGGGCGTGGCTTATATTCTGGACGAGCCAAGCATCGGCCTTCACCAACGGGACAATGACAAACTGCTGACAACTTTAAAGCGTCTTAGAGATCTGGGAAATACCCTGGTGGTGGTGGAGCACGATGAGGATACCATGTTTGCGGCGGATTACATTGTGGATATCGGCCCGGGAGCCGGGGAGCACGGTGGAAAAGTGGTGGCAGCCGGAACGGCGGAGGAGATCATGGCCTGTCAGGAATCCATTACAGGAGCTTACTTAAGCGGTCGGCTTCAGATTCCGGTGCCCCAAAAGCGGCGCACTCCCACGGGCTGGCTTACCATAAAGGGCGCGCAGGAAAATAATCTGAAAAAGATTGACGTGGAGATTCCCCTTGGAATTATGACCTGCGTCACCGGCGTGTCCGGATCGGGAAAAAGCTCTCTGGTAAATGAGATTTTGTATAAAACCCTGGCGAAAAAGCTGAATCGGGCCAGAACCATTCCAGGCAGGAATAAAGGCATTCTTGGAGTGGAGCAGCTTGACAAGGTGATTGCCATTGATCAGTCCCCCATTGGGCGGACACCAAGATCCAATCCGGCCACCTATACGGGAGTCTTTGACCAGATTCGGGATCTGTTTGCGGCCACGGCAGATGCCAAGAGCAAGGGCTACAAGAAGGGGCGCTTCAGCTTCAATGTGAAGGGCGGCCGCTGTGAGGCGTGTTCTGGGGACGGAATTATCAAGATTGAGATGCATTTCCTTCCGGATGTGTATGTGCCCTGCGAGGTATGTCAGGGAAAACGGTATAACCGGGAAACATTGGATGTCAGGTATAAAGGAAAGAATATTTTCGACGTGCTGGACATGACGGTGGAGGAGGCCTTAAGCTTCTTTGAGCATGTGCCTTCCATTAAGCGGAAGATAGAGACGCTCTATGACGTGGGCCTGTCTTATATTAAGCTGGGGCAGCCTTCCACCACGCTTTCCGGAGGCGAGGCGCAGCGGATTAAGCTGGCAACGGAGCTGAGCCGCCGGAGCACAGGAAAAACCATTTACATTTTGGATGAGCCTACCACGGGTCTGCACTTTGCGGATGTGCATAAACTGACGGAGATCCTGCAGCGCCTGGCAGAGGGCGGAAATACGGTTGTGGTGATTGAGCACAACCTGGATGTGATTAAGACTGCGGATTATATCATTGATATGGGGCCCGAAGGAGGAGACCGGGGCGGAACCGTGATTGCGACAGGAACGCCGGAGGAAGTGGCAGAACAGCCGATTTCCTACACGGGACAGTATCTAAGAAAGTCTTTAAAGAAAGAGAAAAAATAAAGAAAAGGATACTGTTCACTCCGTGACCAGTAACAAGAAAAGGGCGGCTGGCCGTCAGAGCATCGGAAAGGGGTTGTACTTTCCGATGTTTTGGCATATACTTAGATTAATATATCGAAGATTTTTGTGTACATTCCAGGCAGGGACAGCTCGTGTACATAAGAATGAGTTGAAAGCAGGAGTGCCGTATGAAGCAGGAGTTTTATGAAAGATTACGAGAGATCCTTGGGGAAGAGGGCCAGGTACAGATAGATGAGCCTTTGAAAAAACATACCACATTCCGGATAGGAGGCCCGGCAAAGTACTTCTGCCTTCCAAGGACGCCTGAGCAGCTTTCCGGGATCATAGCCGCCTGCCGTACATTTGGAGAGAGCTGCTATATTCTTGGAAACGGAAGCAACGTATTAGCCAGCGATCGCGGCTATGACGGCGTTGTCATTCAGCTGTTTCAGAATTGGAACGAAATACGTATAGAAGGGAAGACTCTGTATGCCAGATCCGGCGCCTTGCTGGTGAAGGCCGCCCATCTGGCGGCGAAGGAAGGCCTGACGGGACTTGAGTTTGCCTCAGGCATCCCCGGAACTTTGGGCGGCGCCCTTGTGATGAACGCGGGAGCCTATGGCGGCGAGATGAAGGACGTGGTGAGGGAGGCTCTTATCTTAAAGGAAGACGGAGAGCAGATAAGGCTTTCAAAGGAAGAACTGGATCTGGGATATCGGACGAGCAGCGTGGCCAGGGAGCGTTATATCGTTCTGGAGACCGTACTGGATCTGGAACAGGGAGATAAGAAGGCTATTGAGGCCAGGATGCGGGAGCTTAAGGAGATGCGGACGGGAAAGCAGCCGCTGGAATACGCAAGCGCCGGCAGCACCTTCAAGCGGCCGGAAGGATACTTTGCGGGAAAGCTTATTATGGACGCAGGCCTTCGAGGCTTCCGGATTGGAGATGCCCAGGTGTCAGAGAAGCATTGCGGCTTTGTGATCAACAGAGGCGAAGCCACTGCCCAGGATGTGCTGGAGCTGGTTTCCCATGTTCAGCAGGAGGTCCGGCGGCAGTTCGGCGTGAACCTGGAGCTGGAAGTGAAATTGCTGGGATTTTAGATGATACAGCTTTAATGCCGTTGCGCAGCGGCTTTAAAACAGTAATATCCTTCACAATGCACAAATCGATTTACAGACACATGTTTTTTTGTGGCTGGAAATTGATTTCATACCCGTGTATTGTGAAGGATATTACGGAACTGGAATAAGACTGGAATAGTCCAGCAAAGAAATGTCAAGTATTTATTAAAAATAATTTCTGCTGGACGGTAAAGTCGCAAAGGCGCACGAGAGGAACTTTTATGAGTGCCCTTTCGAATAAAAGTTTCTCTCATTACAGGTGTGTCGAAGCGACTTTACCCTTTAGTGCTGTCGCGCAGCGACTTTAAAACAGTAATATCCTTCACAATGCACAAATCGATTTACAGACACATGCCTTTTGTGGCTGGAAATTGATTTCATACCCGTGTATTGTGAAGGATATTACGGAACTGGAATAGGAGGACAAAAAGTGCGTTTTGTAATTGTTACGGGAATGTCCGGAGCAGGAAGGGGAACCTCCCTTCGGATGCTGGAGGACGCCGGCTATTTTTGCGTAGATAATCTTCCGATCCCGCTGATGGGAAAGTTTTCCGAGCTCGTCTATTCCGGAACCAGTGAAATCACAAAGGTTGCCCTGGGCATCGATGTGCGGAACGGACAGGCGTTAAGCGATCTGCAGCGTTCTTTGGAGGAGCTGGCCATAGCCGGCTACACCTGCGAGATCCTGTTTCTGGATGCGGCCGACCATGTCTTGATAAAACGCTACAAAGAAACACGAAGAAATCATCCTCTTGCAGGAGACGGGCGCATCATGGAGGGAATTGAAAAAGAGCGTGAGCGTCTCACCTTTTTAAAAAAGCAGGCGGATTACATTATAGACACCAGCAGCCTTCTTACAAGAGAGCTTCGGGTAGAATTGGACAAAATATTCGTACAAAATAGAGAATTCAGAAATCTTGTCATTTCCGTCCTGTCCTTTGGATTCAAATTCGGAATCCCCAATGATGCGGATCTGGTATTTGACGTGCGCTTCCTGCCGAATCCTTATTATTATGAGGATCTCCGCAGGCTGACCGGAAACGATAAGGAGATACAGGATTTTGTCATGGGCTTTGAGGCGGCTCACCGTTTTCTGGATAAACTGGAGGACATGGTACGCTTCCTTCTTCCCAACTATGTACAGGAGGGAAAGAACCAGCTTGTCATCGCCGTGGGCTGTACGGGAGGAAAGCACCGCTCCGTGACCCTGGCCAACCGGCTTTACGAGCGTCTTGAGGAAAATGGGGATTATGTAGTGCGGTGCGAACACCGGGATATTGAAAAAGATGCCATTGTAAAAGCCCATTAAGCAGTGAACAATATGAGGTGACAAATGTCTTTTTCCAGTGAAATTAAGGAAGAGCTGTCCAGGCAGATCCCCGGGGCAAGGCATTGCCAGCTGGCGGAAATTGCGGCAATCTTAGGATTCTGCGGCCGTGTAACAGAAGAAGGGGACACCCCTTTTGGGCTCCGGATGCATACGGAAAATCTGGCAGTTGCAAGAAAGTACTTTACATTGTTGAAAAAAACCTTTAATATAAGACTGGACGTATCAGCCAGGCAGAATAAGAGCCTTAAGGGAGGACACAGCTTTGAGGTTGTTTCTTATGGGGATATCTCTGCTGCGAAGCATGTGCTGATTCAGAATCTTTGCTGTAAGCGCGCATACATCCGCGGGGCGTTTCTGGCCTCGGGTTCGGTGAGCGATCCTGAGAAGGGATATCACTTTGAGATTGCCTGTAACAGTCTTGAGAAGGCAGAGCAGCTCTGCAATATGATTGGGAGCTTTGACATTGAGGCTAAAGTGACCAGGCGCAAGAAGAACCAGATCGTATACATCAAAGAGGGTGCACAGATTGTAGATGCTCTCAATGTCATGGAGGCTCATGTAGCCCTTATGAATTTTGAAAATATCCGGATACTTAAGGATATGCGCAACTCTGTGAACAGGCAGGTGAACTGTGAGACTGCCAACTTGAACAAGACCGTTTCTGCAGCGGTAAAGCAGATTGAAGATATACAATATATTAAAGCAACAATCGGGTTTGACCAGCTTCCCGAAGGGTTAACCGAGATAGCGGTGCTTCGCCTGGAACAGCCGGAGGCCACATTGAAGGAATTAGGACAGATGCTGTCCCCTTCTGTGGGGAAATCGGGTGTTAACCACAGGCTGAGGAAACTGAGTCTCATTGCAGAGGAGCTAAGGGAGCACAAGGAGGAAAGGTTATTATGATTAAGCAGGAAATCACGATTCAGATTCCAAACGGCCTGGAAGCGAGACCGGTGGCTCTGCTGGTACAGGTGGCAAGCCAGTATGGCAGTGAGATTTACGTGGAAAGTGATAACAAGAAGGTAAATGCCAAAAGCATTATGGGTATGATGACCCTTGGACTTTACGCAGGAGAGACAGTGACCGTCTCAGCCAGCGGCGAGGACGAGGAAGAGGCCATGGCTAATATAGAGAAGTTTTTGAGCAGTAAGTAAAAGGGTGCGGAATAGTTACTGGCCGCGGAATGGACAGTAACGGGGAATAGACAGTCTCTCATTTCGGGTGGAGGCTGTCTTGTTTTTTGAAAAAAAATTTGATATGATAAAAACGATTGGGATAATTGTTCATAGAGTGAGCAATAACCCATTGGGCGAGGGAGAAAAAGAAGCACATGAGCAGCAAGAGAATCGTTGTGGATGAATATGCCGGTTTTGCAGCCGTTTACGATTTGTTCATGGACAATGTTCCTTATGAAACATGGCGTGACCGCATTGCAGAGCTGTTAAAAGAATACGGGGTGAAGGACGGCCTGGTACTAGACCTGGGCTGCGGAACCGGAACCATGACGGAGCTTCTTGCAGAGGCCGGCTATGATATGATAGGTGTGGATTCCTCAGAAGAAATGCTGGAGCTGGCTGTGGAAAAGCGTGCAGCTTCCGGCCGCGATATTTTATATCTTCTTCAGGATATGCGGGAATTCGAGCTTTACGGCACGGTAAGGGCGGTGGTGAGCGTCTGCGATTCCGTCAATTACATTACGGAGGAAGCAGATCTATTGCAGGTACTGCGTCTGGTAAATAATTATCTGGACCCGGGAGGAATCTTCCTGTTTGATCTCAATACCGTTTATAAATACGAGATGCTCTTAGGGGAGAATACCATTGCGGAAAGCCGGGAAGAGGGAAGCTTTATCTGGGAAAACTATTATGACCCAGAGGAAATGCTGAATCAGTATGATTTAACGCTGTTTATCTGCCGGGAGGACGGGCTGTATGAGAAATATGAGGAAACGCATTTTCAACGGGCCTATTCCGAAGAGCAGATTCGAGATCTTGTGAAGGAGGCGGGCATGGAGCTTTTGCGGATCTGCGATGCCGATACAGGGCAGGAGCCGTCGGAAACGACGGAGAGAATTCATGTGATCGCGCGGGAGCATGGGAAAGGGACAGAAGGAGAACAGTAAAAATATATGCAAGGGAGATAGAAGGAGAAGCAAAGCAATGTCAGATTATATTGTAAGGGCAGCGGCGGCTGACAACCAGATCCGGGCCTTTGCCATAACCTCCCGGGAAATGGTGGAGAAGGCCAGACAGATTCACAATACCAGCCCCGTAGCAACGGCGGCTCTGGGGCGTTCCTTAAGCGCAGGCGCTATGATGGGGTCTATGATGAAGGGGGAGCGGGATCTTCTGACCCTTCAGATCCGGGGAGACGGCCCCCTTGGCGGCATTACGGTGACTGCAGATTCCAGGGCTCAGGTAAAGGGCTACGTGAACGAGCCGGCAGTGCTGATCCCGGCCAATGAAAAAGGGAAGCTGGATGTGTCGGGAGCTATTGGAAACGGGATGCTTCAGGTGATACGCGATCTGGGCATGAAGGAGCCTTATGTGGGACAGACAGAGCTTCAGACCGGGGAGATTGCAGAGGACTTAACCTATTATTTTGCAACCTCTGAGCAGATTCCTTCCTCCGTGGGGCTTGGGGTTCTGCTGAACCGTGACAACACCGTATGCCAGGCCGGAGGCTTTATAATTCAATTGATGCCTTATACGGAGGACAAGGTGATTGACGCTCTGGAGCAGCGTCTTGCCGGAGTCAGTTCTGTGACGGAGCTATTGAACCGGGGGCTGACGCCGGAGGGGATTCTGGAGGAGCTTTTAGGCGATCTGGGCCTTACCGTCAACGATACCATACCCACGGCCTTTTCCTGCAGCTGTTCCAAGGAACGTGTGGAAAAGGCTATCATCAGTATAGGAAGCAAAGAGATCCGGGAGATGATTCGGGACGGCAAGCCTATCGAAGTAAAATGCCATTTTTGCAATGAGGCGTACAGCTTCCAGATAGAAGAACTAAAGAAAATATTAGAGAAGGCAAAGCGTTAGGCTTTTGCGTATTGTAAGGGATATATTGCGGAACTGAAAACAGCAGCACTGGAACAGGAGATGAGCATATGAAGCATGGATTTGTAAAAACAGCGGCTGTCACACCGAAGATTCGTGTGGCCCAGCCGGAATTTAACGGAGCAGAGATCATTCGTCTTGCAAAGGAAGCAGCCGGAAACGGCGCAAAGCTGATTGTATTTCCGGAGCTTTGCATTACGGGCTACACCTGCGGAGATTTATTTTTGCAGGCGGCCCTTATCAGAAAGGCAAGGGAGACTTTATTTACCATAGCAGACGCTGTAAAGGAGCTGGATGCGCTGATATTCGTGGGCCTGCCCTGGGAGAAGCAGGGAAAGCTCTATAATGTGGCGGCTGTGCTGAACCGGGGCGAGATCCTGGGAATGGTGCCGAAAACAAATCTTCCCAATTACGGGGAATTCTATGAGCTGCGCCATTTTGCACCGGGAAACCGGGATGTGGAATATGTGTGGCTTGGCCGCGGAAACGAAGAGGAGGAGTATGTACTGTTCGGAACCGATATGGTATTTTCCTGTGGAGAGCTGCAGGAGCTCGTAGTCGCCGCAGAGATTTGTGAAGACCTGTGGGTTCCGGAGCCGCCAAGCGTGCGCCATGCATTGACAGGGGCAACGGTTATTGTGAACTGCTCTGCCAGTGACGAGACTGTGGGAAAGGATCGCTATCGGGAGGAATTGATTCGCAGCCAGTCTGCAAGGCTGGTATGCGGCTATGTGTACGCCAATGCAGGAGAGGGAGAGTCAACTCAGGATCTGGTCTTTGGGGGGCAGAATGTCATTGCAGAGAACGGAACTATTCTTAGCTGCTCGGAGCGTTTTCAGAACGGGATTACTTACGGCGATGTGGATGTATGCCGCCTTACCGCCGAGAGAAGAAGGATGAATACCTTTTCCGTGGAAAATAATGATGCTTATACGGAGGTGGGCTTCCATCTTTCAATGGAAGACACAAAGCTGGATCGCCCCATTGATCCAAGCCCCTTTGTTCCGGCGGACAAGTCGGATCGGGATCGCCGCTGTGAGGAGATCCTTTCCATACAGGCTATGGGGCTTAAAAAGCGTCTGGAGCATACAGGCTGCTGGTCGGCTGTAGCAGGAATTTCCGGAGGCTTGGATTCCACGCTGGCGCTGCTTGTGACGGCCAGGGCCTTTGATCTTTTGTCCCTTCCCAGAGAGCAGATTATCGGCGTGACCATGCCCTGCTTCGGCACCACAGGCCGAACCTATGACAATGCCTGCAAGCTCACAAGGAAATTGGGAGCTACCCTGCGTGAGGTGGATATCCGGGAGTCGGTGAACGCTCACTTCTGGGATATCGGGCAGGATCCGGAAAATCACGATATTACCTATGAGAATGCCCAGGCCAGGGAGCGGACTCAGGTGCTCATGGGAATTGCCAATCAGACCGGCGGTCTTGTAGTGGGAACCGGCGATATGTCGGAGCTTGCCCTTGGATGGGCTACCTACAATGGGGATCATATGTCTATGTACGGGGTCAACAGCGGTGTGCCTAAGACGCTGGTGCGCCACCTGGTACGCTATTATGCGGATACCTGTAAGGATAAGGAGCTTTCCGAGGTGCTCCTGGATGTGTTGGACACGCCGGTGAGCCCGGAGCTGCTTCCGCCCAGGGACGGAAGTATTTCCCAAAAGACCGAGGATTTGGTGGGGCCTTATGAGCTCCATGATTTCTTCTTGTATTATGTGCTTCGGTTTGGGTTTTCGCCCTCCAAGATTTATCGGATGGCAAGGCTGGCCTTTGCCGGCGTCTATGAGGATGGGGTTATTTTGAAATGGCTTAAGACTTTTTACAAGCGGTTCTTTGCACAGCAGTTCAAACGCTCCTGCCTTCCGGACGGCCCCAAGGTAGGAACCGCAGCCGTGTCGCCCAGAGGCGACCTGCGGATGCCCAGCGATGCCTGCAGTGATATCTGGCTGAAAGAATTAGAAGAACTATAACTATATAACGGAACTGGAATCAGTAACATCCAGCCAATTGAGGGTGTGTTGGGTGGATGTTACGGGACTAAAATGGAGAGCAAAAATGGCTTTTAAGATTATTACGGATTCAGCAACAGATCTGCCGAAAGAGATTATCGATGAATATCAGCTTCATGTGATCCCAACCCCTGTCACCATCAACGGAACGGATTATTTTGACGGAAAGACCATTTTCCCAAAGGATTTTTACCGCATCCAGTCAGAGGGAGCAGAAATCAAAACCTACCACATCAACCAGTATATGTTCCGGGAGAACTTTGAGCCTTATGCAAAAGCCGGGGACGAAGTGCTTTATCTGTGCTTTTCCACCGGAATTGCCGGAACCTTCAACGCAGCAAATCTGGCCCGGGAGGAGCTTCTGGAGGAATACCCGGATTTTAAAATTACTATCGTAGATTCCAAATGCGCCTCAATGGGCTTTGGCCTGGGCGTTATCAAGCTTTTGCGAATGCAGAAGAACGGCGCGCCCAAGGAGCTGATTACAGAGGCAGCCCGTTACTTTTTTGACAACATGGAACACATTGTAACCGTGGATACCCTGGAATATCTCTACAAGGGCGGCCGCTTAAGCAGAACCTCTGCCGTAGTGGGAGGCGTGCTTGATATTAAGCCTATTATCGAAGTCAACGACGAGGGGGCCTTGGTGGCCTTTGAGAAGGTAAGGGGACGCATGAAGTCCTTAAAGCGCTGCGTGGATCTGGCAGGCGAACGGGGCGTGGAGCTGGAAAAACAGGAGATTGCCGTAGTTCACGGAAACGATCCCGGCACCTGCGCCAAGGTAAAGGAGATGCTGACAGAGAAGTATCACTGTAAGAATATCATAGAATCCCAGGTCGGCTGCGCCATCGGCGCCCACACAGGCCCGGGAATCATCGGAATCGTGTTCTTAAGCGCCAGTGAGGAGAAGTATCGGGAATACCTGAAATAGATACCTTTAAAATCAGCTTGGGGATAGGCCGGGAAAAGGGATGGATGGAAATTGAGAAAGTATTTTAATGTTACAGGACTGTGTACGCCCGATAAACATTATATGGTGGATATCAGCCGGAAGCTGGTACAGATCCAGAGGCTGGTAGACAGAGGGTTTTATTTTACAATCAATCGTGCAAGACAGTATGGCAAGACAACCACCCTGGTAGCTCTGGAAAAGACATTGGCAGACAGATACCTGGTGATACGTCTGGACTTTCAGGTTCTTGGCAGCGCTTCTTTTCAGAATGAAAATACATTTTCGCTTGCCTTTGCATCCTGTTTTTTAAAAGCAGTCTGGATAGCAGATAAGGAATCAGCGGCAGACAGCACGGCCCTTGCAGAGCTTTGCAAAAGAGAAGGGGAGAGGGACTGCGGTTTGGATTTGCGCAGGCTGTTTCAGCTTTTGCAGAATTTCTGCGAGTCCCTGCAAAAACCGGTGGTTTTGATGATTGATGAGGTGGACAGTGCAGTAAACAACCAGGTCTTTTTGGATTTTCTGGCACAGCTCAGGTACTATTATCTGGAAAGGGCAGCACAAAATTCCGCAGCCTTCCATTCGGTTATTCTGGCAGGAGTCTATGATGTAAAAAATTTAAAGAGGAAGCTTCGGGGAGATGAAGAGCATAAGACGAACAGTCCCTGGAATATTGCCGCTGATTTTGATGTGGATATGAGCTTTGACGTGGATGATATTGCAGGTATGCTGCAAGCATATGAGTCTGACGTCCAGACCGGCATGGACATTGGAAAGATGGCGGCTCTGCTTTACGAATATACCTCCGGTTATCCTTTTCTGGTATCGCGTCTCTGCATGATGATGGATGAAAAGCTCGGAAAAGAGAGCGGATTTGCTTCGGAAAAAGAGGTGTGGACCAAAGAAGGATTTCTGGCCGCAGTACGCATGCTTTTGATGGAGAAAAATACGCTGTTTGAATCTCTTTTAGATAAGATGGAGGCATATCCGTCCTTAAAGCAGATGCTGAGGGAGCTTTTATTCGCAGGGAAAGAGATTTCGTACAATGCATTAGATCCTTCCATTGCGCTGGCTTTGATGTTTGGATTTGTGAAAAAGCAGAACCATGCGGTGGTTCCGGCAAATCGAATTTTTGATACACTGCTTTATAATTTTTTCCTGTCACAGCAGGAAACCCAGGGGGAAGAGATTTCCCTTGCATCACAAAAGGATAAGAATCAGTTTGTCCTGGACGAGAAGACCTTGATTGAGGCTGTTGTATAATACAAGATATTTTTTTGGAAAAACAGATATAAAAGAGGAAGCCGGCTTATTTTGCTGACTTCCTTTTTGGGTTATCGCTGCTTCCATAACAAATTCTTAAGAATTCCCCTTCCAGAACTTAAAAAACCCTTGTTATAATCAAGAAGAATCGGTAAAATGGGAGCAGAGGTGATGAAGATGAATACAAATACCATTTTAGTATGCGACGATGATAAGGAAATTGTGGACGCCATAGAGATCTATTTATCCCAGGAGGGGTATCAGATCCTAAAGGCCTACGACGGCCTCCAGGCGGTGAGCATGATGGAGAAGCAAGAGATTCAGCTTCTTATCATTGATATTATGATGCCAAAGCTGGACGGGCTTCGGGCAACCTTGAAAATCCGGGAGAAGAGCAGCATTCCCATTATCATCCTGTCTGCCAAATCCGAGGACGCCGACAAGATTCTGGGCCTCAACATCGGAGCCGATGATTATGTAACAAAGCCTTTTAACCCCTTGGAGCTGGTGGCCCGTGTGAAATCCCAGCTCCGGCGCTACACCAAGCTTGGCAATGCGGCGGAGGAAAGCCAGAAGATCTATCAGACCGGCGGCCTGGTGATGAACGACGATTTGAAAGAGGTAACGGTGGACGGGGAGCCGGTGAAGCTGACCCCCATAGAATACAACATCCTGCTCCTTCTGGTGAAAAACCAGGGAAAGGTATTTTCCATCAATCAGATTTATGAAAGCATCTGGAATGAGGATGCCATCGGAGCGGATAATACGGTAGCGGTGCATATCCGCCACATTCGGGAAAAGATAGAGATCAATGCCAAGGAGCCCCGCTACTTGAAGGTGGTGTGGGGAATCGGCTATAAAGTGGAGAAGCTGTAGGAATGAAGCGATGGGAATATTCTAAGGGCTGGAAGGCCCTGGCCCTTATTTTGAATCAAGTCTGTGCGGTGGTGCTGGTGCTGTCCATAGCCGTCTGCATGGTATCTGTGGGAAACAACGGATTCCGTCTGTTCAAAGAAGATGATATCTTTGAGAATACATCCTATTTTCAGCGCGAGGCCCGGGAGCAGATTTTCCGGTGTGTCCGTGCTGCCAGCCGGGAGAGCCGGTTTGAGAAAAACGGTGTGTATGATGCGTCTCTGGTGCTGAATATCCAGGAATATGCGGATGAAAATCAGATTCTCCATACCAGACCCGAGGACGGAGGCCTCTGCTACAAGCTGACGGATCTGCTGAACTGGTCTTTGGATGGCTGCACATACAATACCCTTTTGAAAATTACTTATGACGACGGGAGAGTGGGCTATATATCCAAGAGCTCCAAGGATTATACAGAGCAGGCAATCTATGACGACGGTACGGCGGTAGCCTCCGTTTCCATTTCCTATGATGCGGCCCTGTCCTTTATAGAGGAATCTTTGGAGGAGGTTTCAGAGGCAGAGATGGAGGAGGCTTTTATACCGGAGGGAGGGATAGAGGAGCCTGATCTGTTCGGAGAAGGGATCTTCGGTCAGGCCGTGATTCAGGATGTAGAAGAAATCCAGGCGGTGGAGGAGCGCTATGCACCGGCGGAGTATACGGATATTATTTCCTATGCGGAGGCGCAGAAGCTGTCTACCCAGGAGCTGCAGGAAGTTTATGCATCCCTGGAGAATGTACTTAACAATATTTACAATGACTATTATTCCTATAAGGAAAATTTGGAGCTTTTTAGTCCAAGTATGACCAATATGCGCTATCTGGTGATTCCGGAGGATGTCACCAGAATAAGCAGGGAGGACTATGAGCAAAAGACTGTGACCAATATCAAAAGCTTTGGAAAAACAGAGCTTGTGGATCGCAGCAGCCTCTTGGAGTATATTCGGGAGCATGGGGACTATCTTATCTTCAACAGCTCGGATATGAGCTTTGAGGCAAGTCAGATGCCGGTTTCTTTAAGTGAAATCAGCAGCTATCTGAAGGAGTTCCCGATGTCTGTGGAGGGAAATTATACGCTGGCTATTGCCATTGACCCAAGCTATGTGGCAAGCGACAATCTTCAGATGTATAAGAAGCAGTACGAGGAGATCCAGCCTATCAGCCGTATGTCTGTGTATGGAGTGATTCTGGGCGGTATTCTGTACCTTTTGACCCTGGTCTATCTGACCCTGGCTGCTGGACGGGGAACGGAGGAAGAGGATAGGAGCGTCACCCTTACCAGATTTGACCGGATTCGCACCGAAGGGGCTGCGCTGCTTCTGGTGATACCCGCATGGATGATTTTATTTGCAGGAGCTCTGCTGTATAACCGGGTAAATGGAATCGGAGAGGCAGGAGTATTTGGAGGAGTGATGACCTTTTCGCTGAATTTTTTATTTCTCTGCGGATATTTAAGCCTGGTGCGGCGCATTAAAACGAGAACCCTTTGGAATAACAGTGTGCTTTACGCTGTATTGAAGCATTGTTACCGGGTGGCGGGCGGCTGGAAGGTAACGACTAAGGTAATTCTTTCTTATGGAATATTCCTGCTGGCAAATGTCTTTCTTCTTTTCTTTGGCAGCTTTGGAATTATACTCATTATGATTTTTGATTTTGGGACGGGACTGATTCTGCTGCAGCAGGCGCGGCAGCGCAAGCAGATATTAGATGGAATCCGGAAGATCTCCGAGGGGGATCTGAATTACCAGATTCCCATGGAAAAGCTGTCAGGCGACAGTCTGCTTATGGCGGAGGCTGTAAACCACATTGGCGAGGGTCTTTCTACGGCGGTGGAGCAGAGTGTGAAGGATGAACGTCTGAAGACGGATTTGATTACCAACGTGTCCCATGATATTAAGACGCCGCTGACCTCCATTATCAACTACGTGGATTTGCTGAAACGAGAGGATATTCAGAATGAGAGGGCAAGGAATTACATTGCCATTCTGGAGGATAAGTCCCAGCGCCTGAAGCATCTGACGGACGATCTGGTGGAGGCTTCTAAGATAAGCTCCGGAAATGTGAAGCTGGAGCTTGTGAGGATTAATTTCCAGGAGCTTATCAATCAGACTAACGGGGAGTTCAGCGAGAAGTTCGAGGAGCGTGAGCTGCAGCTTGTGGTAAATATGCCCAAGGAGCCGGTGATCATCGAGGCAGACGGGCGCAGGCTCTGGCGGATTATTGAAAACCTGTACGGAAATGTGGCCAAGTATGCCATGCCCAGGACAAGGGTCTATGTTGAGCTGACTGTGGTGGGGCATATGGTACGGTTCCATATTAAAAATATTTCCGAGCAGCCCTTGAACATTGACGCAGGCGAGTTGACGGAGCGCTTTATCCGCGGAGATGTGGCCAGAAGCACCGAGGGCAGCGGTCTCGGACTGTCCATTACCAAGACCTTGACGGAGCTGCAGAAAGGAAGCTTTGATATTTATCTGGATGGGGATCTGTTTAAGGTGACGATTATATTTCCGGAGGCTCCCAGGCTGGAAACGGAAAAAGAGAGGCCGTCCAGAGAAAATTTCAACGAGCTGGAGCTTAAGGAGGAAATTCTCGCAGAATAAACTTGCAATCTTTGTCGGTGCTATTTATAATAAATTTAGCGTTGCCGGACAAGGCGTACTGCCCTTGGCCGGCAATTTAATGAAAATAAACGAGATTACGGGACTGGAAACAGTAATATTCCTTACAATGCACAAATCAATTTACAGACGCATGTATCTGCGTCTGGAAATTGATTTTATACGGGTGCATTGGAAGGAATATTACGGGACTGGAATAGGAGGAGAATCATGATTCAATTATTTGAAGGCGGAGCCTATGTGCTGAACGGAACAGAGATTATCCCAGACAGCAAGGATGCAGTGAGCGTTCTGGAAAGCAGGCTTGGCGAGGCGCCCTCCAAGGAAGAGGCCAAAAAGCAGACAATTGCTTATGGAATTCTGGAGGCACACAATACATCCGGCAATATGGAAAAACTGGAGATTAAGTTTGACAAGCTTACCTCCCACGACATCACTTTTGTAGGCATCATTCAGACGGCCCGGGCATCAGGCTTGGAGCGTTTTCCCATCCCTTATGTGCTGACCAACTGCCACAACAGCCTCTGCGCCGTAGGCGGAACCATCAATGAGGACGACCATATGTACGGCCTGACCTGTGCGAAAAAGTACGGCGGCATCTATGTGCCCCCTCATCAGGCAGTAATCCATCAGTATGCCCGTGAAATGCTTGCGGCAGGCGGAAAAATGATTCTTGGCTCTGACAGCCATACCCGTTACGGAGCTCTGGGAACGATGGCAATGGGAGAGGGCGGCCCGGAGCTGGTGAAGCAGCTTCTTAATAAAACCTACGATATTCCCATGCCTGGAGTTGTAGGCGTATACCTCACCGGCGAGCCTCAGAAGGGCGTCGGCCCCCAGGACGTGGCTTTGGCGATTATCGGAGCCGTATTTGAAAAGGGGTATGTAAACAATAAGGTTATGGAATTTATCGGCGACGGCGTGGAGAATCTGAGCGCGGATTTCCGTATTGGCATTGATGTGATGACCACAGAGACCACCTGCCTGTCCTCTATCTGGAAAACGGATGATGTGATTAAGGAATTCTATGAGATCCACGGCAGAAGTGAGGATTATCGTGAATTGAATCCGGGCGGCGCCGCTTATTACGACGGAATGATTTATGTGGATCTGAGCGCAGTTAAACCGATGATTGCGATGCCTTTCCATCCGAGCAATACCTACACCATCGAGGAGGTAAAGGCCAATCTAAGCGATATTCTTCGTGATGTAGAGAAAAAGGCGCTGGTAAGCCTGGGAGACGCGGTAGATTTTTGCCTGACGGATAAGATCCGCAACGGGAAGCTCTATGTGGATCAGGGAATCATTGCCGGCTGCGCAGGCGGTGGGTTTGAAAATATCTGTGCGGCAGCCGATATTTTAAAGGGAGCAAGCATCGGACCGGACGAGTTTACCTTAAGCGTGTACCCGGCCAGTATGCCTGTTTATATGGAGCTGGTGAAAAACGGTGCGGCGGCAGCGTTGATGGAGACAGGCGCTGTTATGAAAACAGCCTTCTGCGGACCCTGCTTCGGCGCCGGCGACACGCCCTCCAACAACGGCTTTAGTATCCGCCACTCCACAAGAAACTTCCCCAACCGGGAGGGCTCCAAGCTTCAGAGCGGCCAGATTGCGTCCGTGGCGCTGATGGATGCACGTTCTATTGCAGCTACGGCGGCAAATAAGGGATACCTGACGGCGGCTACAGAGGTGGATGCGAAGTACACCAATCCCAGGTACTTCTTTGACAGTAAGATTTATGAGAACAGGGTATTTGACAGCAAGGGTGAGGCGGATCCGGATGTGGAGATTAAGTTTGGCCCCAACATCAAGGACTGGCCGGCCATGTCTGCTTTGCCGGAGCATATGATTTTGAAGGTGGTTTCGGAGATTCACGATCCGGTTACAACTACGGATGAGCTGATTCCTTCCGGAGAGACTTCTTCCTATCGTTCGAACCCTCTGGGACTTGCGGAGTTTACCTTGTCCAGGAAAGATCCGGCTTATGTAGGAAAAGCCAAGGAGATCCAGGCGGCTCAGAAGGCTATTGAGGCCGGTGAGTGCCCTGCAGAGGCAGTTCCGGAGCTGAAAGGAATTTTTAACGCTTTGAATCCCTGGCATCCGGGCGTGGATAAGACTAACCTGGGAGTGGGAAGCACGATTTTTGCCGTGAAGCCGGGAGATGGTTCGGCCAGAGAGCAGGCGGCTTCCTGCCAGAAGGTACTGGGAGGATGGGCGAATATTGCCAATTCCTATGCCACCAAGCGTTATCGTTCCAACCTTATTAACTGGGGGATGCTGCCCTTCTTGATTGACGAGGGTGAGCTGCCCTTTACAAAAGGAGATTTCCTGTTTATCCCTGAGGTGCGCAAGGCCATTGAGGAAAACAGAAGTGAAGTGAAGGCTTACGTGAATGGAGAGCAGGACAGAGCAGTGACGCTTCGCCTGGGCGCTTTGACAGATGATGAGCGTGAGATTATTTTGAAGGGCTGTCTGATTAATTACTATAGAGGATAGTGGTTCGCATATAAAAATGGGGCTGCCGTACCGGATGAGAGAATTGCCGGGGCGGCAGCCTTACTGCATTTTGGCGGGTTTTTATGGGAGAGAGGCAGTATGATACAAATAGAGAGATTGAAAGATACTTTTCCAGAAATCAGACATAAGGGAAAAATTTTGGGGAGTTATGTTAATGGTTCAATATGAAATGTATTTTACAAATGAATATACGAAAGAAATATTATATGATTTGGAAAAAGTAATGAGCTTGCATATAGAAGAAACAAGGATTGAAAAAGCAATACGAGAGAAAGATAAAAATAGTCAAAATAATTTGTTCTTCTTAAAGGAAAATGGACAATTCATATGTGTTGATTGTAATGATAATGATTGGATTTTTCCGCTAGTTGTAATTTGTGATGAAAAAATCCAAAATGAAGTAAAAGAGGTCATGCTTAGATGGGATCATTTCATAAGAGAGGAATATGCTCAAGAATTAACAGAGGATATTATAAATGTATATGGTAAAGAAAATACTTTGTTACATAATATAGAAGAGCTTTATGGTATAGAATTACTATAATATACCCTATGGGTATCCATTAATACATGTCCCTTCGGGGCTGGTGGAGGTATAGATATGGAAAATGGGTTTTCTTATGAAGGCAATTTATTTAAAATCGGGGAGAAGCTCAAGGAATTTGCATATTTGATTAGAGATGCCAAATTATGTAAAGATAAGATTATTGTGTTACTTGAAATTCCATTTGAAGATGATGAAATTAATAATTTATATGCGATTAACGAAAAATGTGAAATTATATGGAGAGTAGAAGATTTGAAAACAATGTTTAAAAATCAAGTGCTATTGCCATATGAGCAAATGGTTATAGAAGATAAAGTAGCTATCGTTTCGGATTTTTATGGTAGAAGGTATTATATAAATTGTGATGATGGGAAAATAATGAAAAGAGATATTGCGAAGTAAAAGAGATCATGATATAAGGGAAAATTGGATTTGAGGATTTAACAATCTGGTTCTGTATATAATAAATAATTTATCTCCAAAATAAAAACAAAAATTAAAGAATACGGAATAGAAGTCAAGAAAATATTGACTAGTGGTTGTGCTCTACATATAATAATAGTGTGAAATAGGTTATTATCGTTAATTTTACTTGGAGGTATTTGTGATGGTAAACATGAATGAGATTATCAGTAACAATATTATGAATATTATGAAGCAAAATAACAAGAAGCAGATAGAACTTGCTGGACATCTCGGTGTATCTAAGCAGATTATAAGTAAAATGCTTAGTGGCTCCAGAATGATCAATGCGGTTGAACTGCAAAAAATAGCAGAGTTTCTGGATGTTACGATGGAAAGCCTGGTAAAGGTTTCGCAGACGCTTCCGGAAACCAATACAGTGAAGGCTTTTATGGGAAGAGTGGAATCTCAGGAAGCAAAGGAGGGACTTGCAATTGCGGATGAGATTGCAAATCTGATTTGCTTCTATGCTCGTACTTATGAAAATGTAGAAGAAATGATGCAGCCATGGGAGGCATAAGTCTATGTGTAAGGTTTTGGACAACAGCCTTTATATAAAGGAACGAAAAAAATATTTAAAGATAAGCCAATGTGTGACAAGCTTTAATGCTCTCTATAATAAGAATAACATTATTCAGGACGATATTTTTTGTGTGTTGGAAAATTATGCAGCCCGACACGATATGCCATTAGAATTGCTTAGATATCCAATAGGGGATGCAGAATTGTGTGCTTGCACATTTATAAGGCAGGGACGGATGTTTGTAATGATTAATTCTGCGATTCCTTTGTCAAAACAAATATTTGCTGCAGCGCATGAGCTATACCATATCTATTGTTATTGTGAAGAGAAAGATTTTGCATTATTACAGTTTGGTTCCATTCTTGAATCAGGTGTTATCGAGGATGAAGCAAAAGAACTTGAGGATATGGAAGCAAATGCTTTTGCTGCGCTTTTATTGGCTCCTAGGGATCGCCTTGAAGAACAGTCGGATGTTTATAATTTATCCTACAAAGAGGTTTCTGTTCAGTTAATTCTAAAAATAATGGATATTTTTGCAATTCCATATAAAGCAGCAGTACTCAGACTTTTTGAAGAGGAAAAGATTGATAAAAAAACTGCGAGGAATCTTTTGCAGATTGACCGTGATGAAATAAATAAGCAGATGGAAGTGACTGGAAAAGCTGTAAGATGGCAAGAAATTCCAAGAAATCTCATTCGGTTTGGCAGCTTATTAGAAAAAATGTATGATCTTGAACAACGAGAAAGAGTACGGGATGAACGTCTGAATAGCGACAAGGCCAGATTGAAAGAGATTGAAAAAATGTTAGGAAAACCAGCGAGGCAGCGCCGATGGAGATAGACAAAAATACGCCTTGCTGGATACTGATTTTTATATAAAGCACATTTGGCAAGGAATACAGAAAACCATACATTGGCTGAATTTGTTTTTGATTTTAACGATTACGAATTTTACTGCCATGAAATGATAAAAGAAGAACTGACAAGATATAGAATCTATCTGGATCCCAATCCGTGGTTTCAAGAAAAAATCAAAACCGGAAGAATAAAACTGTATTCTGACAGAGGTATTGTGAATGAGCTGAATAAAATATATGGGACAGCAGCGACACTCATATATATTTCCTTACTCAAGATTAGCTGTGATACTTTTCATGCTGGATTTTTTGAAGAATACTATGGAGCTTTAGACTGTATTGAAAATGTAACGGATATTGAGTGTTTTCTTACAACAATAAAAGAGTGTGATGAAAAGATACCACATCAAAATGGCTTAGGAGAAAAGAAAACCTATGTTTTAGTTCAGATGATGGAGATACTTTAAAATAAGCAGGTCTATGTATTCTGTTCCGATGATTTTAAAGCAAGACAAAGTATTTCTAGCTTAACAAAACCAATTAATTGTATGAGCATCCTGGGTGTGTTCTATAAGTTGATGAAAATGGGACATGATAAAGCTGAAATGCAGGAATACTATAAGCGTCTATCAGCTTTTTTGAAAAACCAGACGGATTATAGAGTTTGGTCGCTGTCCGGACATCAGAGAGTTAGAGTGTCGATTAGTCAGGTGTTGGATGACATCTATAATGGGAAGTTTCAGCTTCTGAGAAATGGAGACTTACAATACATAAAATAATTCAAATCAAACAGCCGGGAAAGAAAAAATTTCCCGGCTGCCGATTTTTACTGCTCTTCCATCCAGTCCTCCATCCGATCCTCAATAATCTCAAACTGCGCCGGCCCCACATCCAGCAGGAAGGTATGGAATTCCTTTAAATTAAACTTCTCCCCCAGGGTCTCCTCTGCCTTCTCCCGAAGCTCTGTAAACTCCAGATATCCGCCATAATAAGCCAGATAAAGGGCAGGCTCTTCCACCATCATCTCATAGATTTCCTGGCAGGTTTCCTCATCCACACCAAGAAACTCTGTCGTATCCTTAAGATTCCAGCCCCGATAATTGATGCCGATATCCGTCAGGCAGTAAAGGGCAAGGGTATAGGTCTTATTAAGCTCGTTCAGCTTCAGCAGCTTATCATCCAGCCCGGCCAGCCGGTAAGCATAGATTTCCGCATAGGTGCCCCAGCCTTCCGAGTACCCGGAGAAGCCGAAAAGCTTACGGATAGGCGAGGGCTCCTTCCCGTAAAAATAAGTCGTCTGATACAGGTGCCCCGGAAAGCCCTCATGGGCCAGGGTGACAAACTGCTCAATGTCATCGCTGGAATGCTTATTGTTGATATAAATAGCGTTATTTTCCAGATAATCCACAGGAGGAAGGATATAGTAGGCCGGATTCATATACTCTTCCATAGAAGCCGGAACATAATTTACCTTAAAGGGAAGCTCGCCGGAAGCCGGAAAATCCTCGGCGATTCCCTCCTTTAACTGATTGAGAACCGCGTAGGGATCGTCAAGCTCCACCGGGCACTCCATCATAAGGTCAAAATCTTCATCCGCCAGAGACAGCCCCCAGATGGTTTCCATATCGCTCTGCAGCTTTTCCAGGATGAGATCCTCGAATTCCTGCACAGACTTATCGGATCCGGTAGAATCCCGTACAAGAAGCTCGTAGAACTCCCGTCCGTCCTCAAAGTAACAGAGGCCGGCGTCATTTTTGGCAGAGCCTTTCAGTTTTGCCAGCTCTTCCACCAGATAACCGTAGGCCGGAATCAGCGTATTCTGCACCAGATCCGCATTTTCTGCCCGATAACGTTCTTTTTCCTCCTCTGTAAGAAAATCCGTTTCCTCAAGGCGCAGTTGAAAACTGTCAATGAGATAGTGATTTTCCGGATCCTCCATGAACTGCTGGCACTGGTCAATCACCTTGTCCGCCTCAAAATCCGGCATGAAAAATCCGTTGTCCGCCTGCTCCTGCTCAAAGGCCATCAGATCCTTGAAATAGTCCGGAAACAGCCGCAGGGTATCCAGATAATCCGCCACGTCCTGCTTCTTGTAAAATTTGTATTCCGCCAGAAGGGTGGGCAGATAGGACTGTACCCCGTTGGTAGGAGACAGATAGTCATAATAGAGCCGGAACTTTTCTGTCTTCAGATTATCCTCCCCATAGGTCAGCATAATATCGTAGATCAGCTTCTGCTCCTCGGTCAGCAGATCGTAGTCAAACTCCTTCAGCTCCTTGAGCATATCCCGGAGCTCCCGGTAGGATTCCTCTTCGTATTCCTTGGAAAAGCTGCCGAAAGAAATCTCGTAGTCCTCGATGCCGTAATTCTCGGGGAAGGCCAGTGTCCAGTGGAGATTCAGGATATTTTCCGTAATATCGGAAACAAAAACCTCATTGGTAAAAGCGTCAAAGCGTTCCTGCACCTCTGCCGCTTTTTTACCGGAATTGCAGCCTGCCAGGGAGGCAGTTATGAGGGAAAGGGCGAGAAGCAAGGCGGCAGAACGCCTGCCAAGGGTGTGTTTGGTAGTCTTTTTCAGCATAGTCTGTGAGCTCCTCCTTTGATAGATATGGTATCGATTTACGCATCCTCCGATTCCGGCACACGGGGCAGAGTGAAGATAAACTCCGTCCCCACGCCCTCAGTGGAGATAGCGTTGATATGCTCCCCGTGGGTGGTGATAATCTCCTTCACAATCGCCAGGCCCAGCCCGGTTCCACGCTTGTCCTTGCCCCGGGAGGCGTCCGTCTTGTAAAACCGCTCCCAGATCTTTTTCATGCTGTCCCGGGGAATTCCGATTCCTTCATCTTTTATGGAGATAAAGACCTTTTCATGGCGCAGAGTAGTTTCAATGGTAATGACCGAGTTGTTGGGACTGAATTTAATGGCATTGTCAATGAGATTGTACATGACCTGCTGAATCTTCCCCATATCTGCGGATACATACTGCTGCTTTGCGTCAAAGAGAAGCTCCAGGGTAATATGGCGCTGCCGGCACTGGCCTTCAAAGGAAGCGATGGTATTCTTAATCACGCCGTTGATGTCAAAATCCGTGATATCCAGACGGTTGCGCTTGGTGTCAAAGGAATTCAGAGCCAGAAGACCGCTGGTGAGCTTATTGAGGCGCTCTGTCTCCATAAGAACTGTATTTAAGTACTTTTCCTGCATTTCCGGTGGAATGGTTCCGTCCAGAATGGCTTCCAGATAGCCCTTGATGGAGGTTAAGGGAGAGCGGAAGTCGTGGGAGATATTAGCGACAAATTTTTTTTGGTAATCATCGCTTTCTCCCAGTTCATGGGACATATAGTTCAGCGTGTCCGCCAGCTGTCCCATTTCATCCTCCTCGTTGATCTCAAGGTTATATTTGAAATTCCCCTGGGCATACTGCCGGGCGGCCTCAGTAATTTTCATCAGAGGCCGGTATACGGTAAAAGTAAAGACAGCCAGCACCAGAAGGGACAGAAGAAAGACCAGAAGAACCGTTAAATATGTGATGTTCAGAAGCTGATCCCGTTCGCCTTCGATGGAGGCCAAAGGCATGTGAATCAGCACATATCCCCGGGTTCGGAAGTTATAAGTAATAGGTGCGGCAACAGAGAGGGCATCCTCCTCAAAGGTGTCGTAAAAATTGCCGATGATATAGTAGCGGCTGCCCATATCCGTAGGGTCAAAGGCACTCACGCCGGGGGAGGAAGCCTCGGAAAAGACAGCATCAGAATCCACCAGTATGGTGCCGTCAGAATTCAAAAGCCAGATAGAGGCCCCCAGATACGTATCCAGAGCCTGGAACTGGGAGTGGATGGCCCGAAGGGAATCCGCATCCTGGCTCCTGGAGTAGTAGCTCCGCACAAAATTCGTGGAAATGTAGTTGGCTTCCTTATACAGGCTTTCCGCCTTCTGGGAGGTCAGATGGTTCAGCGTCATCTGGGAGCTGAAGGTGGCGATGATAAAGAAGCTTAGGAAACCGAATACCACATAAGTTAAGATGAATTTTAAATAGAGGGAATGTTTCATAAAGCGTCTATCCTCTGGTTTCAAATTTGTAGCCGATTCCCCACACGGTAGACAGGCTCCAGGAAGGATGATCCTTGATCTTTTCCCGGAGACGCTTGATATGTACGTCTACGGTACGTGTATCACCGATGTATTCATAGCCCCATATATGATCCAGAAGCTGCTCCCTGGTAAATACCTGGTTGGGCGAGGAGGCCAGGAAGTAAAGAAGCTCCAGCTCCTTGGGAGGCATATCCACGGGCACGCCCTTATAGAGAACCGAATAGTTGGTCTGATTGATCACCAGCTCCGGATATTCCACTACCTTGGCTGAGGACTTGGGAGCTTCCTGCTTGGCCGGCTGATAGCGTCTGAGCACAGCCTTCACCCGGGCTACCAGCTCCTTGGAGTCAAAGGGCTTGATAATGTAGTCATCGGCCCCAAGCTCCAGACCCAACACCTTGTCAAAAACCTCCCCCTTGGCGGAGAGCATAATAATGGGAGTGGCTGATTTTGCCCGGATCTCCCGGCAGACCTGATAGCCGTCAATGCCGGGAAGCATCAGATCCAGCAGGATCAGATTCGGCCCAAAGCTGTCGAATACAAAGAGGGCCTCCTCCCCGTCATGTACCATCATGGTCTCGAAGCATTCCTTCGTCAGATAGAGGGAAATAAGCTCCGCAATATTGGCATCATCATCAACAATGAGAATTTTCTGTTTTGCAACCATAATCCGTCTGTCTCCTTATTTAAATTCCGCAATGGTAACGCCGGCATCTCCTTCTCCGAATTCGCCCAATCGGAATGATTTTACATATTTACAACGCTTCAGATGGGTGTGAACCGCTTTCCGCAGAGCTCCGGTCCCCTTGCCGTGGACAATGCGCACGGAAGGAAGATGGGCCAGGGAAGCGTCGTCCAGATACTTGTCCAGGTGGGCCAAAGCCTCGTCCACGGTCATGCCGATGAGATTGATCTCTGTGCTGACGCTGGCAGACTTGCTCATCTTAATCTTGCCGGCGCCGCTCTTGCTGAAGTTCTTCCCGGTGATCACCGGCTCGTCTATGAGCTCCAGATCGGAAAGCTTGACCTGGGAGCGCAGAATACCCATCTGCACGAAGAGATTTCCCTTTGCGTCCGGCAGAGAAGATACGGATCCTTCCAGATTGAGACTGAGCACCCGGACGGAGTCTCCCAGATGCAGCTCCGAGGGCTTTAACTGCTTTTTCGGCGCCTGCTCTTTTTTGAGGGAAAGCTTTTCCTCTGTCTTCTGAATACGCTCCCGGAGACGGGCCCGCTCTGCCTCCATCTCGCTTACGGAGATATTGGACTTGCCGAACTTGTGGAAGTCCTTCATGGTCTGATCCGCATAGTCCTTGGCTTCCTTAAGCACCTTGCGGGCCTGCTCATTGGCCTCGCGTAAAATGCGTTCCCTCTGGTCTTCCAGCTTTTCCTGCTTCTTTTCCAGGGCGGCCCTGAGACGGGCGATTTCTTCCTTGTGCAGACGGATCTCTTCCTGCTCCTGGATACTGGTTCTGCGGCTGGCCTCAAGATCCGCCAGCAGATCCTCGAAGCTCTCGCTCTGCTCGCTTAAATGGGTCTTTGCCTCCTCAATCAAAAAGGAGGGAAGCCCCAGCTTAGAAGAAATGGCAAAGGCATTACTCTTGCCGGGAATTCCAATCAGAAGCCGGTAGGTGGGACTTAAGGTCTCTACATTGAATTCGCAGGAGGCATTTTCCACCCTTGGCGTGGAGAGGGCGTAGACCTTCAGCTCACTGTAGTGGGTGGTGGCCATAGTCCGGATCCCCATCTTGTGCAGATGGGAGAGAATGGAGATGGCAAGGGCTGCTCCTTCCGTGGGATCCGTTCCGGCGCAGAGCTCATCGAAAAGTACCAGTGAATTTAGGGAAGCTTCGTTAAGAATCCGGATAATATTGGTCATATGAGAAGAAAAAGTGCTTAGGGACTGCTCAATGCTCTGCTCATCACCGATATCTGCATATACGTCCTCGAACAGGGCAAGCTCTGAGTGAGGGGCGGCAGGAATCTGCAGCCCTGCCTGTCCCATGAGCGTCAGCAGCCCCACTGTTTTTAAAGATACGGTTTTTCCGCCTGTGTTGGGGCCGGTTACAATGAGTAGATCAAAATCCGCTCCCAGCCGGATGGTCACCGGAACCACCTTCTTCGGATCCAGAAGGGGATGCCGCCCGTCCTTGATATGGATCTGCCCCTTGGTGTTGAACAGGGGCCGGGAGGCCTTCATGCTCTTGGCAAGAGAGGCCTTTGCGAATATAAAATCCAGTTCAGTCAGAAGCTCATAGTCCTGGAGAATGGCTTCCGTAAAAACAGCCGTCTCTTCGCTTAAGCGTTCCAGGACGTGCTCAATCTCTTCCTGCTCTTTTAAATAAAGCTCTCTCAGATCGTTATTAAGTTTTACAACAGCCATAGGCTCTACAAACAGGGTGGAACCGGTGGAGGACTGATCGTGTATCATACCGGGAACCTGGCTCCGGTACTCTGCCCGGACAGGGACACAGTAACGGCCGTTCCTCTGGGTAATCACCGCATCCTGCAGATAGCTGCGCGAGGAGCCGTTGATCAGTCCGGCCAGGGTGGAGTGAATCCGCCCATTGGCTGTCTGAATGCCTTTTCGCACCTGCCGAAGTCCCGGGCTGGCATCGTCGCTTATCTCTTCCTCCGAGAGGATGCACCGCCGTATCTCTGTGGATAAGGGGGTACAGGGTTCCAGAGCGGAAAATAGGGGATCCAGGCTGTCCTGTGTTTCTTCCTCTGTCTCGGCGCTTCTGGCATACCGCTTGGCCCGGCCTGCTGCCTCCAGAAGGCTGCATACCTGCAAAAGCTCTGCAGCATTCAGGGAACCGCCGATCTCCAGTCTTTTGAAGGAAGCTCCCACATCCTTAGCGCCGGAGAAAGAGACGCTTCCCTTCCGGTATAAGCGCTTCAGCGCATCGTCAGTCTCTTCCTGGGCCTGCAGAATCTCGTCGAGACGGTGTCCGGGCGTCAGGGAAAGGCAGCGCCTGCGGCCTCCCTCGCTTCCGGCCAGCAGGGCCAGCTGCTCTATAATTTTGTCATATTCTAAGGTTTTTAATACTTTCTCGTTCATGTATCCTATTTTACCCTACTTTTGCCGGAAAAGAAAGGGCTTTTTCGCAATCGGAAAATCTGGACAGAAAAGGCAAAATGTATTAAAATAGACATTAGTGTACATGGTCAGCAGATTTACAGTAGTGGAGAAATCTTATGGCAGAAGAAAAGAATCGGGAAGAAGAGGAATTTTCCTTTGTGAAGGAGAAGATTAAGCGTCAGCGTTTCTATCAGAATAAGACCTTCCGGAAGGTGGTTTTCCAGCTTATACTGGCGGCTGCGTGCGGTATTACGGCCTGCTTTGTCTTTGTGATTTCCCGTCCCTGGATGGAGGAGCGGTTTCAGAAGGAGGAGCGCCAGGAGATCAGCCTGCCCCGGGATGAGGAAGAGGAAGAGCCTGTGTCCGCGCCTCAGGAGCCGGAACCGCCCCAGGAGCCTGTTATCATTACAGAGTCCGTGGAGCTTGAACTGGAGGATTACAGGAAGCTTTATGGGAAGCTGAAGGGCGTGGCGGACGAGTGCGCCAAGAGCCTGGTTACGGTCACGGCGGCCAGCAACGATATGGACTGGTTCAACGAGACCTATGAGAGCCGCGAGCAGACCAGCGGCATTCTGGTGGGCAACAACGGGGTGGAGCTTCTGGTGCTCACCATTTATTCCCGTGTCCAGTCGGCGGATCAGCTCCAGGTAACGCTGGCCAGCCATACGAGCTTTGACGCAGTTTTGAAAAATTATGATACAGTGACGGATCTGGCCGTGCTCAGCGTGAACCTGGCGGATCTGCCGGAGGGAACCCTGGATCAGCTTCAGATGGCGAACCTGGGCGGCTCCCGTAATATGCGTCCGGGAGAACTGGTGATTGCTGTCGGAAGTCCGGCGGGCGTGTCCGGCTCCGTGCTGTACGGCAATCTGGTATCTGCCGGTTACAGTGTGAGCGTCATCGACGGGGAATATGAGCTGCTTCTTACGGATATGCCGAAGGCCTCCGAGAGCAGCGGCGTCCTTGTGAATCTGGACGGGGAGATTGTGGGCATTATCCAGCAGAGCTGCCAGGGGCCGGGAAGCCGGGATACGCTGACAGCATATGGGATCTCGGATGTGAAGGATGTGATAGAGCACCTTTCCAACAGTCAGGATCTGGTATATATCGGAATCATGGGTGCGGACGTGACCCAGGAGACGGCGGAGGTTCAGTCCCTGCCCACCGGCGTGTATATAACCAGCGTGGAGATGAATTCACCGGCTATGGATGCAGGCCTCCAGCAGGGCGATGTGATTACAGAAATCAACGGGCAGACCATTACGGGGATTTCCGAGATCCAGGAGATGCTTCTGAAGTTTTCCAGGGAACAGGTGATACAGGTGCTTGTGATGCGTCTCGGGAAAGAAGGCTACAAGGAGATTCCCTGCAGCGTGACGCTGGATCAGCTGTGACGGGCCGTAGTCTACGCTCGCGGCTGGTAATGGCAAGAGACTATATGAGGAGGGCGTTATGAAATATATTGAAAACTTTCGGGAGGGCGACCGGATTTCCGGCGTATATCTGTGTAAATACAAGCAGTCGGCTGTGACGAAGAACGGCAAGACTTACGAGAACGTGATTATGCAGGATAAGACGGGCACCATTGATTCCAAGATCTGGGATCCCAATTCCCAGGGAATCGAGGACTTTGAGGTTCTGGACTATGTGGATATTATGGCGGAGGTGACCAGCTTTCAGGGAACCCTGCAGCTTAATATCAAGCGGGCCAGGAAGGCAAGGGAAAGTGAATATAAGGCTGCGGATTATTTACCGGTGAGCGACAAGGATATTGAGGTGATGTACCGGGAGCTTATGGGCTTTGCGGATCAGGTACAGGAGCCCCATCTGAGGGCGCTGCTTCAGGAATTCTTTGTGAAGGACGGGGCATTTGTCAAGGCCTTTAAGTTTCACTCTGCGGCGAAAAGCGTCCATCACAGCTTTGTGGGCGGCCTTCTGGAGCATACCTTGAGCGTGTGCAGGCTTTGCGGTTATTATGTGGAGGCTTATCCGGTGCTGAACCGGGATCTGCTGTTTACGGCCGCTATGTGCCACGATATCGGCAAGGTCTACGAGCTGTCGGATTTTCCGGAAAATGATTACACCGATGAGGGACAGCTTCTGGGACATATCTCTATGGGAAGCGAGATGGTGGGGGAATGCGCCCGGCGGATCCCTGGATTTCCCCGGCGGCTTGAGAATGAGCTGAAGCATTGTATTCTTGCCCATCATGGAGAGCTGGAGTATGGTTCGCCCAAGAAGCCGGCGCTGATTGAGGCGGTAGCTCTGAATATGGCGGATAATACGGATGCCAAGATGGAGACTTTGAAGGAGATCTTTAAGTCGGCAGGGGCAAGCCAGGAGTGGCTTGGCTATAACCGGCTGTTTGAGTCCAATATCCGAAGAAGCTCTCCGTCCGGCCTTCAGACAGGCGAGCAGCAGTAAACCGGGAAAGGCAGCGGTGAAGCGGGGCTGCAGGCCGCTGGTTGAACAGGAACGGATTGGAGTGCAGGATGAAGAAAAATGATTTGCTTACTTTAAAAATAGAAGGAATGGGAAACGAAGGGGAAGGCATCGGAAAGGCGGATGGCTTTCCTTTGTTTATTAAGGATGCGCTGCCGGGGGATGTGATCCGGGCGAAGGCTTTGAAGGTGAAAAAGACCTACGGCTATGGAAGGCTGATGGAGATTGTGACGGCTTCTTTGGATCGGACAGAACCCCCTTGTCCGGTGCACCGATCCTGCGGCGGCTGCCAGATTCAGGCTCTTTCCTATGAGAAGCAGCTGGAGTACAAATGGGAAAAGGTGCAGAATCAGCTGATACGCATTGGCGGCTTTTCCGACCCCGAGGTACTTCCGGTTCTGGGGATGGAGGAGCCCTTCCGTTATCGGAATAAGGCGCAGTTTCCCTTTGGCCGGGATCGGGAGGGAAGGGTTGTGACCGGATTTTATGCCGGCAGGACGCATCATATTGTGCCCAATAGGGACTGCCTTCTTGGGGTGGCGGAGAATCAGGAGATTCTGGAGATTCTTGTGGACTTTATGGAACAGGAAGGGATTGCCCCTTATGAGGAGGCTTCCGGAGAGGGCCTTGTGCGGCATGTGCTCATCCGTAAGGGCTTTGCTACGGGAGAACTGATGGTGTGCCTGGTGCTCAACGGCGATGTGCTGCCGGGGGCCGGGGAGCTGGCGGATCGGCTGTTTCAGATTCCAGGGATGACGAGTTTTACATTGAATGTTAACACGAAAAACACCAATGTGATTCTGGGCGATAAGCTGATTCCGGTACGGGGGCAGGCTTATATTACGGATCGGATTGGCGATGTACAGTACCGTATTTCGCCCTTGTCCTTTTACCAGGTGAATCCGGTACAGACGAAGCGGCTTTATGAGACGGCTCTTAGCTATGCAGGACTGACGGGGACGGAGGTCGTGTGGGATTTGTACTGCGGTATTGGGACGATTTCCTTATTTCTGGCACAGAAGGCGGGAAGAGTGTACGGGGTGGAGGTGGTTCCCCAGGCGGTGGAGGATGCCAGGGAGAACGCTGCGCTGAATGGCTTGTCCAATGTGGAGTTTTATCTGGGGAAAGCGGAGGAGGTTCTGCCCCGGCAGTATGAGGAAAAGGGAATCCGGGCGGATGTCATTGTGGTGGATCCCCCCAGGAAGGGCTGCGGCCGGGCCTGTCTTGACACGATGCTTTCCATGGCGCCGGAACGGATTGTCTATGTGAGCTGCGATTCGGCTACGATGGCAAGGGATCTGAAGCTTCTTTGCGAGGGTGGTTATGAGCTGAAGAAGGTGCAGCCGGTGGATATGTTTCCGCATACGGCTGGGATAGAGACTGTGTGTCTCTTGAGCAACCGAAAATCTAAGCCCGATTCTTACGTAGACTTAAGCGTCAATATGGAAGATTACCATAGAATTAAGAACGAAGAAAAATAAACCATAATAAACCGAACTTACAGAAGAACTGTTAGCACGATGAAGTGTTGGCAGTTCTTTTTTTCGTGTAAGGGAGGTGGTGCCGTTGGGTTATGGAACACAATTTGAGATTGATGGTAAGCAGGTGTCTTTTAAGGCATCTGCTGCCATTCCGAGAATTTACCGTATGAAGTTCCAGAGGGATAGTGCTTCCACGGCTCATTGAACTTTGGGGATTGAATGTGCAGACCGATGTGGAAGCTAAAAAAACTTCGTCAGACAGACCGTGAAATGACAACTCCCTTATTCCTGTTAAGGTGCGTACAGTTAGGCTTGTCGATGACAGATTTGGAGCTGTTGTCGATAGGCCTTATTAATGATATGTATGCGGAAAGCAGAAACGATGACTGCAAGTACGCACAGCTTGCGACACAGGAAGATTTTGATAGGTTCTAAGAATAATTTTTTGAGAAATGCATAAAATATTCCCAACTTTATTCCCAACGTGTTATAATGTTTTCGTTGGGATTATAAGTTGGGAAAAGGATGATGATTTATGAATATTGAAAAATTAGTTTTAGACTTATGTGCATATGACGATGAACAGGAATGGTTTGAATTTAAAGAAAATTGGTTTCAGCCAGAAGTGCTGGGTGAATATATATCAGCATTGTCAAACGCAGCGGCATTTCATTATAAACAACAAGCATATTTTGTATGGGGTGTAAATGATGAAACCCATGAGATTGTGGGTACGACATTTAATCAGTATTGTGATCATAATAAAGAGCCATATCAAAATTTCTTGGCGAGAAATTTGTCACCAAGTATCAACTTTTTGTTCGAGGAAGAAATCATTGATGGTAAAAGAGTTGTTGTTCTGGTAATTCCTGCTGCCGAGGAGATTCCGACGGCTTTTAAAGAAAAGCGATATATCCGTATAGGCTCTTCTAAAGCAAACTTAAAAGATTACCCGAAGAGGGAGATTCAGTTATTTAAGATTTTGGATGGAAGAGTGGAGACGATTGAGACATTACCGGCAAAATATCAGGAACTGACATTCTCTAAATTGTTTGGATATTATGGTTCAAAAGGAATCGTATTAAATGAAAGAACCTTTGAGAAGAATCTTGGGTTAAGAAATAAGGATGGAGAATATAATCTGTTGGCACAGTTGCTTTCAGATAATTCACATTTTCCATTAAGAGTATCAATTTTTGAAGGAGAAACGAAAGGTTCCAATTTGTTTGCGGTAAGAGAATTTGGTAATAATTGTTTGCTCTATACTTTGGACGAGGTATTAAGATACGCAGATGTATTAAATTTGATTCAGACAGATGAAAGTGAGCGCATAGTGGAACGTCCGGAAACACCGTTGTTTGATAATAAGGCTTTTAGAGAAGCAATTATAAATGCTATTTTACACAATCTGTGGATTAGTGGAAATGAACCGATGATTTCTGTATTCTCAAACAGAATTGAAATCTTATCGAGAGGAACATTGGCACCGGCACAGACTATGGAAGGATTTTTCTTGGGAGAATCCATTCCAGTAAATGAAAAGCTATCAGAAATCTTTTTGCAGTTGCATATCAGTGAGAAATCTGGTCGAGGAGTGCCTAAGATTATTGAAACTTACGGAAAGGAAGCATTTACTTTTAGAGAAAATTCAATCGTTGTAACAATCCCACTTCAGAAGATTAAAAAAGTTGGGAAAAAAGTTGGGGATAAAGTTGGGAATAAAAAAGGATTAAACTCAAGAAGACAAAGAATTATAACAGAAATGAGAGATAATCCTAATATTACTACCAGCGAATTGCATCAGATACTGGGGATTAGCGAAACGGCAGTAGAAAATAATCTCACATTCTTGAAAGAAAATGGATATGTAGAAAGAGTTGGTTCTAAAAAGACTGGTTATTGGAAAGTGCTTGAATAAGCTGTTACAAATTATATAAAAATGAGATGAAGCATCTATCAGAAATGATAGGTGCTTTTATTATGCAAGGAAGTGAGGAAATGTATCGGTTCAATATAAAAGAGATTTCAAAATAAGATGCCCTGAAAATGATTCAGAAATACCATTATTCCAATACTCTTCCGAAAATAAATAAATATTTTCTGGGAGTCTTTCTGGAGAAAGAACTGGTCGGTGTGGCCACGCTTGGATGGGGTACAAGGCCACGACACACCATACAGAGAATTAAAAGATTATCTGGAGATTGGACGAATGTGTATGACGGAAGAGATGCCACGAAACAGTGAATCCCAGATGTTATCACAACTTGTGAAATGGATTCAAAGGAATATTCCGGAATTGAAGATATTATTTACCTGGGCAGATGGAATGGTTGGCAAGGTTGGATATGTGTATCAGGCCTCTAATTTTATTTATGCCGGATGGACAGAAGGATAGCCTTTATTAGAAAAGGGGTACAAGGGTGTATTTGAGAGCCTGCCGGAAGAAAAACAGTCGATACTTATCGGGCGAAAAGCTGATTTCGCAGAGAGAGCAGGGATAGACGTGTAAAAGAATGTTTTTATAAAAGAAATGGATAAAGAGATGGATTCCATAGCCAGTTATGCACATTTCCATGATGCAGATTTGAAAAATTTAATAAAGTTTTGATCATTTGAGCGGAATGGAGCGTTATTATATATACGAACCTTTCAAAGAAAGTTGATAATGTGTGAATATGGAAGAAATATATTCTGATGATGCGTTGGTAGAGCAGATAAGGATCGGAGACGAAAAAGCGGCTGAGGAATTGATAAGACGTTATTATACATCTGTTTTACGTTATTGTAAAAGACAATGTTTCAATCTGGAGAAAGCGGAAGATTTAACGCAGGAAACTTTTTTGAAACTGTTTAAAAATTTGTCTGGATATAAAGAAAAAGGGAAATTTAAGGCATATTTATATACAATAGCAAATCATTTATGCATTGATGAAAGCCGGAAAATGAAAGATTGTTCCTTAGAAAATGAAGAAGAAATCAGAGATGAATGTGATGAGCTGCGCCGGATAGAGGATAAGTCAGAGATAGGTTATCTGCTATGTGGATGATTTCTATTATCGCTGTTAACACAGACACAAGATTGATGATGAGCATTTTTGTAATTTTCAACCGTCTCTTAATCAGAATGATTTTAACCATGAAGTGGAGCAAGTGATTTTGGATATGGTAAACCACGAGAACTTCCGTCAATTTGTTATGGACAAGGTTAATACAAAAGTTGATGTAAGTGCTCTGGAAGAAGAAAGAGAGAGGATACGAAAACTGCTCAGACAGGTAGTGGGGGCAAAAGCAAAGCTTACTGACATACCTGATAAATTGGATGTGATGGATAAGCATTATGACCAAAAATATCAAGACATGCACGACAGACTGGATAATCTGTACGATAAGATTTCCGAGTATGAAGACAGTATTGCAGATATCACAGCAAAGATTGAGGCAGTGTACGGGAACCAGATTACAGGAAAACAGATATATGACATTCTGGTACATTTTGAAATGATGTACTATAAAATGACGGACCTTGAAAAGAAAGAATTTATGAAAGACTTCATAAACAGTATTGAACTTTATCCGGAAAAGATGGATAATGGAAGCATCGTGAAGCAGATAAACTTCAAGTTCGGTGTTTGTTATGAAGGGCAAGATGGATATTCGGCTGCTCAACGAAAAAACAGAGTCGAGTGCTGTTGTTTATTAAAAAGGAAAGAGTGATAAGATAAAAGAGATGCTGCTGTGTTGGTAATTGAGCTAAATTCTGTTGCTGCGGCTGACAAGTAGTGTTATACTTAAATCCGGATTTACGATTTTGTAGAAGGGCCGGCAGAAAAACACGCTTTTTAAAATAAGAAATAACTCATCAAAAATCAAAGGAGGCACCCATGAATCGGGAAGAATTTCAGCAAAAGCTTACAGAACTTGGAAAACTGGCCGGGGAGAACGGGAATCGTCTGACCGTAGACCAGGTGCGGAATTTTTTTATTTCAATGGAGCTTTCAGAAGAGCAGTATGAATTAATCTTCGCATATCTGGCTTCTCGCCAGGTCGTTGTGGAAGGCTATATGCCGGCACAAAAAGGGAAGGAGGAAAAGCCGAAAACCGATCTTCCTTTGTCCGGTGAGGAGAAAAGCTTTTTAAAAAGCTATCAGGCAGAGCTTGAACGCCTGGAGCTCTTAGAGGAAGCAGAGCTTCTAAAGCTGTGCAGCCAGATAGAGGAGACCGGAGACGGATTTGCCAAGGCAAAGCTTACAGAACAGCTTTTGCCGGAGGTGCTGCGCCTGGCACATGACTTCCGCGGCCGGGAGCTCCTTCTTGGAGATCTGGTTCAGGAGGGCAATATCGGATTGATGCTGGCGTTGGAAACTCTGGGAATGCGGGAACCGGGAAGTTCGCCTCTTGAGTACCTGCGGCAGGAGATTTGCCAGACAATGGCCCAGGCACTGGAAGCTGACAGGGCAGAAAAAGAGGCCGGAAGCCTTATTGCAGAGCGCTTGAATCATCTGAGGGATGAGATTAAGAAGCTGACAGATGAATTGGAGCGCAAGGTTTCCGTAGAAGAACTGGCGCTGTATATGGATATGCCGGTGGAAGAGGTAGAGGATCTGCTGAAGCTTGCCGGTGAGACATCCTATGAGGAAACAGAAAAGGAGACTTAAAGATAGAATTAAAGGAAGTTAGGATATTTTGAGAAAGGGGTTGGAATACGAATGAAGCGGTTTGTAAGTATCATGGTAATTATCACCTTACTGCTTTCCGGTTGTTCGCAAAAAAAGGAAGTAGAGATGAAGGAAGAGAGCTACACCACAGATGGAGGGGAACAGGGGTGGATGTACCTGCCGGACGCCGCCATAGATAATCCGGAGGAAAAACGTCCCTTGGTTCTTGTAACCTGCGCTTTTAGAAGTCATCCGGAGGAAAAGCTTCAGCAGTCCGGATGGATAAAACAAGCCCAGGAGGCAGGCCTGCTTCTTCTGGTTCCAAAGTATAAAACTACGGAAAGCTACAGCCAGACAGAACGTGTGATGGAGATTTTGAATTATGCTATCGAGCATTATCCGGTAGACACCACCCGTATCTATGCTTCGGGCTTTTCCAATGGAGGAGGGGTGGTAGGAGCGCTGACGAATGACTACCCGGGAATCTTTGCCGGAATCTCCTTTATGAGCTGGATGATGCCGATCAAGCATTTGAGCTCCCCCTATGAAATGCCTTTCCAGATCATACAGGGAAGTGAAGATTTGACACTGGAAATGGACTCTGGCTCCATGCGTGTCATTGACGATGAAGTGTGGGGAATTGAGTCCTTAATGAGATTTAACGGACTTCTGGAATCCGGAGAGGCCAAGGACTTTGATAAGACAGAATATTGGGGCTATGAACCGGATGAGGTGGAGACATCCGTTATCGAGGAAATCACCTGGACGTTCAGCAACTATTATAAGGAAGGCCATACGGCACCCCTTGGCCAGCTGGTGCTGATAGAGGGAGGAAAGCATGAACTGACAGAACAGAAGGCATTTGTAGCCTGGGACTTCCTGCGGCATTACGCCAGAGGAGAAAATGGAGCCTTGATAGAGGTAGAATAGAACAAAAAGATATCCCGGCAGTCCTTACGGATTGCCGGGATATCTTTTTTGACGTCTACGCAACAACAACTACATTGGTTGCCTGAGGTCCGCGATTCCCCTCGGTGATATCGAAGGTTACGGACTGTCCTTCTTCCAGTGTTTTGAATCCTTCGGCAACAATACCGGAGAAATGTACGAATACGTCCTCGCCAGTTTCGGAATTGGTAATGAAACCATATCCCTTTGTGCCGTTGAACCATTTTACTGTACCTTTGTTCATTAAAAGTTACCTCCTAACTTAAGTACTATTCCGCATATCTTCTCCGAGATAAAAAAAACATGTTCTGTAAGCATCATGCATAGAATGATGACCTACAAAACATGTGAATCAAATTCATCAAAAATATACTTCAATGCACCTTCATATTAGCCTATCCTAAGCTAAATGTCAAGCATAAATAATGGAATTTTGTGGGAAAATGTTGCAAAATTCGTTTTTTTGAGAGAGCTCTGTGTGTATAGAAGGGGAGCTTTCCAATGTTCTTTTGTTTGTTTTTATGGCTAACCTGTTTTAGGAAAACCACATTTTTTGAATGGCGTTTAATACTTTTATGGCATTTACGGTCATATCCTCTGTCATAAGAGGGCTTTCGGTCAATCCCTTCCGGATACATTGCTCCACATGAAGAACTTCATACATGAGTTCGTGTTCGCAGGGGTATTCAAGAATTACAGGCTCCTGCCCGGGATAGTGCAGAATGGCTTTACGCGCTTTCCAGTAGTCCGGGATTTCGATATAGCCGTTTTCTCCATATAGATAACCTGTGTGGGCGGTGGTTACGGCAGTGCTTGTTTTGTTTGTGAAGAGAAGGCCGTTTTCCATCAGCAGGGAGAGGGAGAATTGATTTTCTACACGGGCCTGGCTTTTGGTGCACAGTCCGCTCCAGTCCGTAACCCTGCAGTCGAAAAGATACTGCATAAGCTGAAGGCTGTAAATAGCGTTCCCGTAGAGGGGGCCGCCGCCCTTTTCCGCATCAAAAAACCAGGTATTGTAGCCTGGGTCGAAGGAACTGGAGAAGTCAGCCATCCTAATGGCCCCGAAAGAGCCGGACCGGATCAGTTCTTTTAATTCCTGCACAACGGGAAGGAAGAGAACCTTCTGAGCCTCCATAATAAAAAGGCCTTTTTCCCTTGCAAGGGCGAACAGCTCCCGGGATTCCTGGACGCTTAAGGTAAAGGGCTTCTCACAGAGTACATGCTTTCCCTGTTCCAGGGCCATCTTTGCATAGCGGTAGTGTGCGCTATTGATCATGGCTACATATGCCGCATCAATTTCATTGGAACGCAGAAGCTCCTCATAGCTTCCATAGGCTTTTGGGACATTCCAGAGAGCTGCCTTTTCCTGGGCTTTTTCAAGATTTCTGGATGCCAGCGCAGAAGCCTCGCAGCTTTTTGCGGCTCGTACGCCCTTGATAAAGCGTGGGGCGATGGAGGAGGTGCTTAGGATTCCGAAGCGTAGTTTTTTCATGGCATTTCTCTCCTGGTTAAAGTCGTTGCGTGACAGCACTAAAGGGTAAAGCCGCTGGCATTTTTTAAATAATCTACAATCTCCCCAAACTCCATAAAATGTGAAGCTTTCACCAGGATTGAATCTCCTTTGGAAAGAAGAAGCGGCAAAGCGGCAAGCAGCTCTTCTTTGGAGCCAAAATGCCGGAAGGTGAGTGAGGGGTTTTTGGCCTCGATGCCCCGGGCGGTTTCCCTTGAGAGCTCTCCTACAAGAAAGACAGCGTCTATGCCGGCATCGGCTGCATGGCAGCCTACATTGTAATGAAGCAGCTTTTCATGCTCCCCAAGCTCGCCCATATCTCCCAGAATGGCGACCTTTCGTCCCAGAGCGAAGCTCAGAACATCCAGGGAAGCGCACATGGAGACGGGGTTGGCGTTGTAGCAGTCGTCCAGAATCGTCCATTTTTCCGTGTGAATCAGATTATTTCGTCCGCTGACAGGAGTGAGGCCTTCTATACCGGCCTTGATTTGCTCCGGGGTCAGATTCAGGGCCAGCCCCACGGCAGTTCCGGCCAGAGCGTTGTAGACCATATGGCGGCCTGGAATGGGGATATGAGCCGTAAAGCTTCCTGCTTTGGTTACAAAGGTACAGTGCGTGCCGTCAAGGCCCAGGTTTTCAATCTGCTCCGCATAGAGATCGTTAGAGGGATCCAGGCCGAAAAAGCAGGGCGTTGGGGTGCGGCTTTCCCGAAGGGTGATCAGCTTGTCGTCGTCGCCGTTTAAGATAACCTGTGCGCCGGGCTGGGCCTCTTGGAACATTTCTGTCTTGGCCTTTAAGATGCCGTCCCGATCTTTTAGATTTTCCAGATGGCAGAGGCCGATGTTGGTGATTACACAGAGATTGGGCTTTGCCATACGGCTTAAACGGGTCATTTCCCCAAAGTCACTGATGCCCATTTCCAGAACAGCGGCCTCATGCTCCTCACGGATACGGAAGATCGTCAGGGGAAGGCCGATTTCGTTGTTGAAATTACCTTCGGTCTTTAAGACGTTATATTTCTGCCCCAGTACGGCGGCGATCATTTCCTTGGTGCTGGTTTTGCCCACACTGCCGGTGATTCCCACAATGGGAATGGACAAGGTGCTGCGGTAGTATTCTGCCAGACTTTTCAAGGCTTCCAGGCAGGAATCTGCCAGAATGCAGGGGCCGGCCGGATGCTCGGGGACATGCTCACAGAGGACGCAGGCCGCGCCCTTTGCAAAGACTGAGGGGATGAAGCTGTGGCCGTCTACACGCTCGCCCTTGATGGCAGCAAAAAGATACCCTGGCTCAACCTTCCGGCTGTCGATGACAACACCGGATACCTCCAGGCTCTTTTTTGATTCCTCTCCTATATAGGTTCCTTTGCAGGCACGAGCGATTTGGTTTAATGACATTTCTTTCATAATAGCAGTTCCTATTCCGTTGAGGTTAAAATAAGATTTACTTTACCGTCACAACTAAATTCATAAACAGAAAATCCGGTATCTGAGAAGTGTAGCATTGGGAGCGGTTTTGCATAATGGTTTTGTCAAAGATACAGATTATGCCTGCCGATACCGGGCAAGGGAGACTTCAATCAGTTTCTCGCAGAGCTCTTCAAAGGACATCCCTACAGCCGCAGCCTCCTGCGGAAGCAGGCTGGTGGGGGTCATGCCCGGCAGAGTGTTGGCTTCCAGGCAGTAAAAAGAGTCATCGGACGCATCCATCATAAAATCAATCCGGGCATAGGAGCTGAGCTTTAAGGCTTCAAATACCTGCTCTGCATAGCCCTGCAGCTGAGCGGTCAGTTCGCTGCTTAAGTCCGCCGGGCAGGTTTCCACGGTGCTTCCGGGCTGATATTTGTTCTTATAGTCATAGTAGCCCTGCAAGGGAGCAATCTCAATAACAGGAAGAGCCTTTCCGTCAATCACGCCCACGGAGAATTCCCGTCCGGAGATAAACTGCTCCACAATGACATCCTCCCCGAAGGTATAGGCTTTTGTAAGCACGTCTGGCAGATCCTCCGGACGCTCTACCCGGTAAGTGCCCACACTGGATCCGCCGCAGACAGTCTTTACCATGCAGGGATAGGGAACGGAAGCAGGATCCGCCTGCTGGCCGTTTTTCAAGGTGATGCCTGCGGGGGTGGGAATTTTGGCCTGCCGGAACAATTGCTTGGACAGGCCCTTATCCATGGCAAGCGCACTGCTTAGATATCCCGTTCCGGTATAGGGAATGCCCATCAGATCAAAGGCGGCCTGGATGCGGCCGTCCTCTCCGTTTGCTCCGTGAAGTCCCAGGAATACAATGTCAGCCAGTTCGCAGAGAGCCAGCACATTGGGGCCGAACATGCTTCTGCCGCCGTCCTTGCGCTGCTCTTTCAGACGAGAGAGATCCGGGTGGGATTCGGAAACGGCCCGGATATCCTTTGCCCAGTCAATGTCTTTTTCAAAAAGCCCTTTTGTCACAGGCTCATTGAATTCCAGGCCCAGATACACATCCAGAAGGATGGCCTGGTGGCCTCTTGCCTTCAAGGCATAGTAAATCTTGCTGCCGGAGCTTAGGGATACATCCCGTTCGGTACTGGTGCCTCCGGCCAAAACGACGATTTTCATATATTTTCTCCTCGTATTCCAGTTTCACTACTTATAATATACAGATAACCGGCGAGCCGTGTACACAGAGCTATATCAGGCTCTTGTTCTTATCCAGCATCTCCTGTATCCGGTTCTGGGTATAGGAGCCCAGAAACTTTTTCTCCTCCTTTGTCAGCTCCCTGGGGAGAATGGGGGCGCCATACTCCAGAATCACATGACAGGGGCGGATAAAAGGAAGATGGTTTTCAAATATTTCTGCGGAATTGGTAATGGCCATAGGGATGATGGGGCATCCTGTCTTTTCCGCAATTTTCATACTGCCTTCCTTAAAGGGAAGCATCTCGTCCGTGCGGTTCCTGGTTCCCTCTGGGAAGATGCAGATGGAAATTCCTCTTTTGATATATTCAATTCCCTGGAGGATGGTTTTTAATCCGGCCTTAATGTCCTTCCGATCCAGAAACAGGCAGTAGAGCGCTTTCATCCAGTCCCGGAGAAGCCAGTAGCGGAGCATCTCTACTTTGGCTACATAGCCTGTAAGCCCGGGGCATCGGGAGTAGGTAAGAAGGATATCAAAATAACTGCGGTGGTTTCCGATGTAGAGAACAGCCTGATCCTTGGGGACATTTTCCTCCCCGATGACCGTTAGGCGCACGCCGGTTACCTTGAGCATTAGCTTAAAGGCTGTCTGCACCATGTGCAGACAGCTATAGTCCTTTGCCTCTTGATTGAACTTTCCGATGACCCATTCGACCAGGAGAACGGGGATGCCCAGAAGCAGATAGAGAAATAACATCAGAACAATTATAATGAATCGTATCATTCATGCCTCCTATCTGCCGAAGAGCTCCGTCATCTGCCGTAATCCGGAAGCCATGCCGGAATTCAAATCTTCCCTGCGATAACGCCATTCCCAATTGCCAAGGGGCACGCCGGGGGTATTCATCCGGGCTTCGCTTCCAAGCTTCAGTACATCCTGGAGCGGGAAAATGGCGTAACGGGCAATGGTGCCCAGGCAGATACGGATAAAGTCCCAGCTGATGCTGGAGGCGTCCGTGTTCATATAACGGCGCACCTTATCCTTTGCATAGTCCGAAGTATTCTGATACCAGCCGGTGCTGGTGTCGTTATCGTGGGTGCCTGTGTAGCAGATACAGTTGCGTGTGTTCAATTGATGGGGCAGGAAGGTGCTCTCACCGCCCTCAAAGGCAAACTGCAGAATCCTCATGCCAGGGAAGCCTAAAGTATCACGAAGATGCTCAACCTCTGGGGTGATCAGCCCCAGATCCTCTGCGAAAATGGGAAGATCGTCTCCAAGTTCCTTTTGGACAGCCCGAAAAAGCGCCTCGCCCGGTCCCTTTTTCCAGGTGCCGTTGATGGCTGTTTCCTCCTTGGCGTCCACTTCCCAGTAGGATTCAAAGCCTCGGAAATGATCGATGCGCAGGTAGTCTACCTGGTCAATCTGATTGCGGATACGGGCAATCCACCACTGGTAGCCCTCCTTTTTGTGAGCGTCCCAGTCATAGAGGGGATTGTTCCACTTCTGGCCGGCAGCGCTGAAATAGTCGGGGGGAACGCCTGCCACGGAATCCGGATAGCCGTCCTCGTTGACCTGGAACAGATGCCGGTTGGCCCATACATCGGCCCCGTCCGGGGACACAAAAATGGGAATATCGCCGATGATGGCAATGTTCTTTTCATTGGCATAGGTTTTCAGATCATACCACTGTATATAGAATAAGTATTGTAAAAACTTTTGATAGGCAATACCCTTGGCCAGCTTCTTCTCCCACAGGGGCCGATCCTTGGCGGAAAGGCTGCGAAGCTCCTCGGGCCATTCTGTCCAGGGGGCTTCCTCCTGATCCTCTCGGATGGCCATAAACAGGCAGTAATCCGAAAGCCAGAAGGCATTGGCCTCACAGAAGGAATTGTATTCCTCAAGGAAGTTTTTATCTGCAGTATGGCGGAAGGCCTCGTATGCCTTCTTGTAAAGGCCGAACTTGTAGGCGCGCACCTTCTCATAATCTATCCGTGTTGCGTCGAAGCTGGGAATATCCTTCAGATCCTCCTCGGTCAGAAGCTCCTTTTCCTTCAAAAGCTCCGGGCTAATCAGCAGAGGCTCTCCGGCAAACACGGAATAGCCCTGGTAGGGGGAATTGCCGTAGGAGGTAATGGGAACCAGAGGGAGGATCTGCCAGAGATGCTGCCCAGAGGCTTCCAGAAAGTCAACAAATTCGTAGGCACCTTTTCCAAAATCCCCGATTCCGTAGGGGGACGGAAAGGAAGTGGGGTGCAGTAAAATGCCGCTGTACCTGTGATTCACATGGTCATCGGCAGAGGTTTTAAAACGCATAGTACTTCTCCTTTCGCGGTACGGCGGATAGATCAAGCAGGCCGTAACCGGATTCTTCTTTTCCCATTATAATAAAGATAACATTAAAAAACAAGGATAATACAAGCTTTTTCCACGTAAATATAAGTGAGGTGATGAATATGTGGAAACGGATTCTTTTAATCGGCAGCATTCTGATTTTTCTTTCCGGGTGCAGCATTCAGACAAATGAACAGGAAAAGCTTAGGGATCTGGAATATACGATTGTGGAAGAGGGGAAGGCTCCGGAGGGATTGGAGGCGATTCTGGAAGAAAAACGGAAGGGGGAGTTCAAATTAACTTATGAGGAGGAGGGGCAGCTTTACCTGTGTATCGGCTATGGGGAGCAGAATACAAGCGGCTACAGCATTGCAGTCAACGAGCTGTATCTTTCGGAAAATGCCATTTATTTTGACACCAGCCTTATCGGCCCTAGCAAAGAAGAGCAGGTAGCGGAGGTATCAAGCTACCCCTGTCTGGTGGCGCGGACGGAATATGTGGATAAACCGGTGGTATTTCAGTAGAGCTTTCTGCATAGATTGGTAGAAAAGAAATGGGAAAGCAGGTGTATGTTATGGAGCTTGTTCGCAGAAATATACATATGAACCGGCGAAAGGGAAAAGCAGTCAGCCAGATGACTCTGGATGATGACTATAATATTCCGGATAACATGCCGGATGCCGGTATGATTATACAGGAAAAAGGAAGTATTGAGATCGGAGAAGTACGGGTGGAGGCGGGCCGGGTGAAGGTCAAAGGCGCTCTGAACTTTTTTGTGCTCTATATGGAGGAAGGGCCGGAGAGCGGATTACATAGTGTACAGGGGCAGATTCCTTTTGAGGAAATGATGAATGTAGAGGATGCCAGGGACGGAGACAGCTTACAATTAAAATGGATGCTGGAGGATGTGTCCTCGGCTCTGATCAATTCCAGGAAGCTGAGCATCAAGACAATTGTAACTCTGGAGCTTTGCGTGGAGGAGCTTTTTGACGTGGAAGTGCCGGTGGAGGCAGAGGATTCTGAGACAATCCAGGTAAAGACCTGCCATGTATCCACAGCCGGTCTGGCTGTCCGGAAGAAGGACACCTGCCGGATTAAGGATGAGATGATTCTGCCGGCCAACAAGCCCAATATCCGCCAGCTGCTCTGGCAGGATATCTCTATGCAGGGGACGGAGCTTCGGATAGGCGAAGGCGAGATTCTTGTTAAGGGCGAGCTTGTGGTGTTCGTTCTGTATGAGGGCGAGGAGGAGAGCGGAAAGGCATTCTGGATGGAGCAGGTGATTCCTTTCAGCAGTCATGTGGATGTGAGCGGCTGCCGGGAAGGGATGCTTGGAAATCTCGGAATTCTCCTGGCGCACAGCGATCTGGAATTGAAGCCGGATTATGACGGGGAACTTCGGGTGCTGAATCTGGATGCGGTATTGGAGCTGGATATCCAGCTTTATGAGGAAGAGCATCTGAGCATGATCTGTGATCTATACAGTCCGGTACGGGAGCTGGAATTGATTACGGCGCCGGCGGTTTATGAGAGCATTCTGGTGAGCAATTCTTCGAAGTGCCGGGTGGCGGACCGGATGAAGACCGGAAGCCCGGAGGTGCAGATTCTTCAGATCTGCCACAGCCGGGGCGAGGTGAAGGTGGATGAGACTTCGATTACGCCGGAGGGGCTTCTGGTGGAAGGTGTCATCTCCATACAGGTTCTTTATGTGACTTCGGATGATAACCACCCGTTCCTGTGCCTGAAGGATGTGGTTCCTTTTGAGCATCTTGTCGAGGCTTCCGGGATTGGGAAGGATAGTGTTTATTATATTCAGACTTCCCTGGAGCAGCTTGGGGTTACTATGGTGAATAGCGGGGAGCTGGAAGTGAAGGCGGTTGTGCAGGTGAATGCGCTGGTGCTGAACCGGGTGAGCATGGAGCGTATTTCGGAGGTTGAGGAGCGGCCTCTTGATATGGATGTGGTGAAGGGGCTGCCAGGGTTTTTGATCTATACGGCGCAGCCGGCGGATACGCTTTGGGATATTGCGAAGGCTTATCATACTACGGTGGATTGGATTTGTGAGTTGAATGAGTTGAGCAGTGATCAGATTCGGCAGGGGCAGAAGCTGCTGCTGGTGAAACAGATGGAGAATTTGTAGAGAGGAGGGATGGATGGACGGGGCAGGCAGAAAATAAGCCCTCCGGTATTTCCGCATCTGGTGTTCGGACGGTTCACGTACACACTGTCTGCTCTGTGTGAACATTACCTTGGAGTGTTTTGGGGTATGGGATGCTTTGGGGTAATGTTCGCCCATATCAGACAGTGTGTGCGTGAACAGCCGGACACCTGGATATCGGAAATGCCGGAGGGCTTATTTTCTGCCTGCCCCTGATTTTGGGGGCGGCAGGTGTGGGGGATGTAAGGGGGTGGGGATTTGGTGTATTTTTGGGGTTGTGTGGGAGGGGGAAGTTTGTTATACTTTTGTGTATACAAAAAACAGAGGAAATACAATGGATTGGGAACAGAGGATGGGTGGAATGGATAGGATGCAGCTTAGGGCTATGGCGAAGATTAATCTGGGGCTGGATGTTCTGCGTAGACGGGAGGACGGGTATCATGAGGTCCGGATGATTATGCAGACGGTACATATTTTTGATCAGCTTCAGCTGGAGAAACGGCGGGAGGAGGGGATCCGGGTTCGGACAAACCTTTATTATCTGCCGGAGAATGAGAATAATCTGGTGTTTAAGGCGGCGAAGCTTTTGTGTGATGAGTTTGGGCTGCCGGGGGGGATTTCCATTGAGCTTAAGAAGTATATTCCGGTGGCGGCCGGGATGGCGGGGGGAAGCTCGGATGCGGCGGCAGTGCTTTTTGGGATGAACCGGATGTATGAGCTGGGGCTTTCTGTGGAGGAGCTTATGCAGAGGGGGGTCCGGATTGGAGCGGATGTGCCTTACTGTATTATGCGCGGGACAGCTCTGGCGGAGGGGATTGGTGAGGTTCTTAGTCCGCTTCCGCCGCTTCCGCCTTGTACGATTCTGGTGGCGAAGCCTGGGATCGGAGTTTCTACACGTTTTGTGTTTGAGAATCTGAAGGCGGATGAGCTTGAACGGCATCCGGATATTGACGGGATGATGGAGGCTCTGAAAAAGCAGGATTTGAAGGGGCTTGCAGGGCTTATGGAGGCCGGGAATGTGTTGGAGACGGTGACGGTTCCGGCTTATCCGGTGATTCAGAGGATTAAGGATGCGATGCTTCGGGCCGGGGCCCTTGGGGCGCTGATGAGTGGGAGCGGCCCTACGGTGTTTGGAATTTTTGACAGCAGGCAGGCGGCGAAAAGGGCTTACGGCGTCCTGAAACGGGGACATCTGGCGAAGCAGATTTTTCTGACTACGCCTTATAATAACCGGAGTTTCGGCGGCTGATGAAGGAAGGGCCGATTTGTTTTCTGATATTATGGTACGGAAAGAGGAGCGAAAGATGGGTAAGGAAATTCGCACAGTGATCAACGAATATCTTCCTCTTCGGGATGTTGTGTTTCAGACGCTCAGGCAGGCGATCCTGTATGGGGAGCTTAAGCCCGGGGAGCGTCTGATGGAGGTGCATCTGGCGGAGCGTCTGGGGGTGAGCCGGACGCCGATCCGGGAGGCTATCCGAAAGCTGGAGCTGGAGGGGCTTGTGGTGATGATTCCACGCCGGGGAGCGGTGGTGGCCAGTATTACAGAGAAGGATCTCAAGGATGTGCTGGAGGTGCGCCGCACGCTGGAGATTCTGGCCGGTGAGGTGGCCTGTGAGCGGATTACACCGAAGCTTCTGGAGGAGCTTAAGGAGGCCGGAGAGGAGTTTGGACGTTTGAAGGATGCGGAGGATGTCAACTGTCTGGCAGATGCGGATGTGCGTTTCCATGAGATTATTTATGCGGCTACGGAAAATGACAGGCTGATTCATATTCTGAATAACTTAAGGGAGCAGATGTACCGTTACCGGCTGGAGTATCTGAAGGATAGGGGCAGCAGAGAGCGGCTTGACCGGGAACACAATGCGATTTACACAGGGATTAAAAATGGGGACAAGAAGGCGGTATGTGACGCTGTGTGTATCCATATCGATAATCAGGAAGCGGCTATCTTAGCCGGAATCCGGGACTAGTACAGCGAGATACTGATGATCCGGCAGTAAGGTCATACAGACAGGTATAAAATAAGAAAATTATGGGAATTCTCTGGAGGACAAGATTCGGTTCCGCGGCTTACGGTCAGGGAACGGAAGAAAATTCAGGAGGAGAACCATGAGAAATAAGAATAAAATGCAGCTGTTGATTCTGGCCCTGTCTGTGATGATCGGAGGCGCGGGGACTTTTCTGTACGCCGGACGGGTGGCTCAGTGCAGCCCGGCTCCTATGGCTTTGATGGCCTGGTGGGGAGGCGTTTATCCGGAATACTGCCTGTCCGGGGCTGTGGAAGCCGTAGAAGAGGAAGCGGACAGCGCTCAAGAGACAGAGAAGCAGGTCAGGATTCGTTTTAAATATCTGACTTTTCTAAATGACTGATGGAAGGTCAGGAAATTTCCCACATGGATGTGTGGCTGGAAATTGATTTCATATCTGTGTGTTGTAAGAGATATTACGGAACTGGAATAGGAGGCAGGACATGAGTGATGTAAGGGAGGCGCCGATAGGGGTCTTTGACTCCGGCGTGGGAGGTCTGACGGTAGTGAGGGAGATCATGCGTCAGATTCCCCAGGAGCGAATTGTATATTTTGGAGATACGGCCCGGGTGCCCTACGGAACGAAATCCAGGGATACAGTCATCCGCTATTCCCGGCAGATTGTCCGCTTTCTGAGAACCCGGAGGGTAAAGGTGATTGTCATTGCCTGTAATACGGCCAGCGCCTATGCGATGGAGACCTTACAGCAGGAGATAGAGCTTCCGGTGATCGGGGTGGTGAAGCCGGGGGCCCGGGTAGCGGCCCGGGAGACGCCCGGCGGAAATATCGGCGTTATCGGCACGGAAGCCACGGTGGGAAGCCATATTTACAGGGATTACATACAAAGCCTGCGGCCGGAGACACAGGTGTTTGAAAAGGCCTGTCCTCTCTTTGTCTCCCTGGCGGAGGAAGGCTGGTGGAAAGACCCGATTACCGAGGCTGTAGCCAGAAGATATCTCCAGGAGATGAAGGATCGGAAGGTAGATACTTTGATTCTGGGCTGTACCCATTACCCCCTTCTGCGCTCTACGGTGCGCAAAGTGATGGGGGAGGAGGTCAACCTGGTGAATCCGGCTTATGAGACGGCGGTCAGCCTTCGGGAGCTTTTACGGGAAAAGCAGATTGATAATCAGGGGCACAATAAGACGGGGGAGAACCCTTACGAGTTTTTTGTAAGCGATGCGGCTGAGCGCTTTAAGGCTTTTGCCAATTCCATTTTACCTTTTGATATTACAAGCACACGGCAGATTCAGATAGAGGAGTTTTAAAGTATGACAAAGGAAGTACTGCTTACCATTGCCGGGCTTCAGCTTCTGGAAGGAGAAGAGGGGGTTCCGGTGGAGGTTGTAACGGCAGGAAGCTATTATCATCGGAATGGGAAGCATTACATTCTCTATGATGAGGTAGTAGAGGGCTGTTCGGGCCATATTCACAATACGGTGAAAATCGGGGAGGAAAGCCTGGAGGTGATCAAGAGGGGCATTTCCAATGTGCATATGGTATTTGAAAAGAATAAGAAAAATGTGTCCTGCTATGCAACGCCCTTCGGTAATCTGACCGTTGGGATTATGGCGCATCGGATACGGATAGAGGAGAGGGACACAGACATTGATGTGGAGGTGGGCTATTCCCTGGATGTGAACGACGAATATCTGGCGGACTGTTCCATACAGCTGAATGTGAAGTCCAAGGACGCTGGAGATTTCCGTCTGCACAGGTAAATGGATGCAGGGGCATGCATTAATGGGATACCCGTAGGGTATACAATCCAGGATCTAAAAAAAGAAGCGCCGGAAATGAATCTGCGCTTCTTTTTGAATCCTTATTTTTTAAACAGACGCTTGAAAAAGCCTTTCTTCGGGGGCGGTGTCTCAAGTCCTCCTCTTGCGCTTTTGATGGCGCTGATGTAGATACCGCTGACCACTACTTTTACCTCCCGCTTCACGGGAATCAGCTCGAATACTTTATCGTCACAGACCAGTGTCATTACCTTGGGGCCTACCTTTGCCTTAACGATGGGAAGCTTATTCCAGCGCAGAAGCTTGGGCGTTTGTTCGATGACCTGTGAGGGAAGCCCGGATTGTGAGATCTTCATGCGCTTCTTGTCAATAACGAGCATACTGACGGTCTGGGCCATGGCCTCCATCTGTTCCTGCTGGACAGCCTGACGCCGCTGTGCCTTTTTTCCAAAAAAATATAATGCTGCCAATACGGCTATAAGGACAACAATAATAACAATCAGAACAATACTAAGTGTTGACATGGACTCAATTCCTCCTGCGTACTTGAAACAAAAGATATTATAACAGTTTTTCTGGTAAAGCGCAAGGGAAAATGATATACTAGCAAATAAGGCGTTGAAAAGGAAATGGAGAACCGTAAATAGAGAACCGGAATGAAAGAAGGCATTATGTTAGCTGTCCTGGAAGGCTTGTGGAATGGACTCATCCAGCTTATAGGATTCTGGATGGATCATCTGATTTTTATCAATATTATATTATCCATTGTGATTGTGTTTTTTGAACGCAGGGAGCCGCGGACGGTCTGGACCTGGCTTCTTTTGCTGTACTTTATTCCCATTCTGGGAATCTTTTTGTATTTTTTTATCGGACATGATTTTCATAAGCAGCATATGTTCCGGACAAAGGAGATCGAGGATGCCATATATTCTGCCATCAGCAAGCAGGAGGAAATCATCATCCGGGACGAATTCGAGCCCAAAGATCCACGTCTTCGGAAATACCTGGACGTGGTGCTGATGAACCTGGAGGCGGCGGATGCCGTGTATACGGCGGACAATGATATCAAGATTTACACGGACGGGAAAGAAAAGTTCCGGGCCCTCTATGAAGCAATGGAGAAGGCGGAGGAATACATTCATATCCAGTACTATATCATCCGGAACGACGAACTGTGGCAGGCCTTTGAAAAGCTTCTGACAGAAAAAGTCCGGCAGGGGGTGGAGGTACGCCTGTTGTATGACAGCATGGGAAGCAGAGCCATGAAGGAAAAGGACTGGAAGCGCCTTCGGGAGGCCGGCATTCAGGTGGGAGAGTTTTTCCCGGCTCTCTTCGGGCGGCTGCAGCTTCGCATCAACTACCGGAACCATCGTAAGATTGTGGTGATTGACGGGAAAACAGCCTTTGTGGGGGGCTTTAATATTGGAAAAGAGTATGTGGGGATGGATCCAAAGTTTGGTTATTGGAGGGATACCCATTTACAAATATGCGGTTCTGCGGTACTCTCTTTGCATATCCGTTTTATTCTGGATTGGAATTATGCCACAAAACAGAATCTTTTTATAACGGATCGGTATTTTGAAGAATATAAGCAGGAACGCTGTGGGGAGGAGGCAGTCCAGATTGTTGCCAGCGGACCGGACTCCAAGTGGCAGAACATCCGCAATGTGTACCTTAAAATGATCAGCAAGGCCAGAAGGAATATTTATATTCAGACCCCCTATTTTATTCCCGATGAGACTATTATGAATGCCATCCGGATTGCAGCCATGTCCGGGGTGGATGTAAGGGTGATGATTCCCTGCAAGCCGGATCATCCTTTTGTATACTGGGCTACTTATTCCTACATCGGCGATTTGCTGGAAGCCGGGGCCAAATGCTATACCTATGACAATGGATTTCTCCATGCCAAAGGAATGGTGGTGGACGGGGTCGTAAGCTGTTATGGGACAGCCAATATGGATATCCGCAGCTTCTGTCTCAATTTTGAGGTAAATGCGGTGATTTACAGCGTACAGACGGCTGAGCGGCTGGAAGCTTTGTTCCTGGAGGATTTGAAATACTGTACCAGGGTGACGCCTTATCTCTATGGGAAAAGATCCTATGTGGTGCGTTTGAAGGAGCAGTTTTCCAGATTGTTTTCGCCTCTGCTGTAAAAAAGGATGCAGAGATGGATATGGAAGAACTTAAAAAGGAGAATGATTATGAAAAAAAGATGGATTTTGGCATTGGCTATTGCAGGAGCTCTGGCGATGACCGCAGCCTGCGGCGGAAAAGAGGAAGCAGAGACAAATGAGGCGCCGGTTGAAACCGAGACGCAGACCCAAGAGAGTAAGAGCAAGGTAGTCAAGCTTGGGAATTACAAGGGTGTAAAGGCAGAGGCCGTCAGCACAGAGGTGACGGAGGAAGAGCTTCAGGCGGAGATTGATGCTCTGCTGAATTTTTATCCGGCTACAAAGCCGGTGGAGGGCAAGACGGTCATAGAGGAAGGGGACACGGTGAACATTGATTTTGTAGGCCGGATGGACGGAGAACCCTTTGAAGGGGGCAGCTCCCAGGATCAAGGCTATGATCTAACCATTGGATCCGGTTCTTTTATTGCAGGCTTTGAGGAAGGGCTGATTGGGAAAGAGATTGGCAATACGTATGATCTCAATCTAACCTTTCCGGATCCCTACAAGGTAAATCCGGAAATGTCCGGAAAAGAAGTTGTATTTGAAGTTACGGTTCACGAGATTGTGGAGTATGTAGATGCTGAATGGACGGATGAATTTGTGGCGAAATATACGGAATATGATTCCATAGAGGCATATCGGGAGGGCACAAAGGCCCTGCTGGAGACAGAAAAGGTGCAGAACCAGCCGTCAGAGTGGGAAAACCGTGTGATCCAGGCAGTGGCGGCGGATACGGAGTTTGAATTTGACCAGGAGGAGATTGAGCTTATAAAGACAAATATTGTCCAGGAGTATGAGATGTACGCCTCCCTTTACGGCGTAGAGATGGCGGAGTTTCTGAAGTATTATATGAATGGCATTTCCGAGGAGGAATTCTACCAGCAGGCTGCGGAACGGGCGGAGAATCAGCTGAAAAGCCAATTGGTGATTGAGGCTATAAGGGAAGCGGAACAGATTACAGTGACGGAAGAAGAATACCAGGAGGGATTAAAAGACCTGGCCGAACAGTATGGAGCAGAGAGTCCGGAGGCGTTCGAGGAGCAGTACGGCCGGGAGACGGTGGAGGACGGTCTGATCTTTGACAAGACTGTTGACTTTGTAGTGGAGCAGGCGGTGGAGATTTAGCCTGCCGTCTGTCCCGGATTTCGTCCGCTTGCCGGCCTTTGGCTATACAAAGATGCAAAATGTCCGGCGTTTATATTCAGAGTAAGAATAGATTTTAAGCCCCTGGAATAATCCTGGTTTTTTACTCATAAGATGTAAAAAACGTTCTCAAGGGGGATTACCTTGAAGGAATATATCGAAGAACGGGCGGTGGCCATCGCTAATTACATCATAGAGAACAATGCAACGGTGCGGCAGACAGCGAAGCGGTTCGGGATTAGCAAGTCCACGGTACATAAGGACGTAGCCGAGCGTCTGACCCACATCAACCCGTCTCTTGCCAAGCAGGCCAGAATCGTACTGGATATCAACAAATCAGAGCGTCACATTCGGGGCGGAATGGCTACAAAGGAGAAGTACCTGCATCAGAAAAGCGTGTAGCAAGGATCTTTCATAAAATCAGAGTGGGGATAAAAGGAAGAGGGGGATTTTCAAAATTGCTTTGTGAATTTTGGAATATCCCCCCTCTTAAGTGTTCTTGGGCTGCTACAGCGCTAATTTTGAGGCGGCAGGCTTGTCTATCAAGACGATGACATCGGGATGCAGCTTCAAAAGTGTAGCCGGAACTGCAGAAGAAATCCCTTGTGCGAACATATCTGCCACAGCCTGCGCTTTGCTTTCGCCATTGGCAATAAGAAGTATACGCTTTGCAAGAAGAATGTGAGAAACGCCCATAGCAATATAGCTGCCGCTGGGACGAACCTCTTTATGAGCTCCAGGGGCCAAAGCGTCGTTTGGGCGATTCATTCCAATATGTGCGTCCTCGCCGATTCCCAGAATCTGCATATCCAGGCGGCTGCTGGGCAGACTGCTCAGCAGCCTGTCGTATTTTTGACATTCAGCAGAGATATCTTCAGGCTGGCTGTCCGGAAGAAGCAGTTTTTCCGGAGAAACATCTGTTTCGTCCATAAAGTGCTTATGGAAATAGCTTCTGCAAGTAGAAGGATCATCCTTTGCAACCCCGATTTTTTCTTCCAGATTGTAAAACCAGGCATCAGCAAAGGAGACCGTCTTGTTTTGATAGAGGCGGACTAGCTCTGCAAACATGCCAACAGGAGTTTTTCCGGCAGTCAATCCCACGTGGCTGTCTGGTTTTAATAGAAGCTGCGCCGTAACGACATTTGCAGCTGCCCTGCTCATTTCTTCATAAGTGTCGTAGATGTGGAGTTTCATAAAAATACCTCTCTTTCCTTAGCAATCGCTCGTTTTTTCTTACTATCTTAGAATAAAAGACGAAAATTGCAAGAAGAAAGGAAGGGATAGTGACAAAAGTCTGAAAATTGTAACGCTTAATAATTGTCGAATTTTGTCATAATATCATAAATGGTGATGCTCATCTGCTCAATATTTTCTGTCATTCCGTTTTTCGTCCAATCTATGAGGATTTTAAAGAAAATACCCACCAGTGCGGAGATCTCATAGTCGCTTTGAAAACCATAAGAATAAAGCAAAAGATAAAAAGTAGAATGAAAATGCGCTTCAATGGCATTGAGAATGAGATCTGTCATATGAAAATGTATCAGATCGTTCATTAATTCTTGATTGGCATAAAAAAATTCACAGGTTCTTAAAATCATATTCGGAAGGTACATGATCTTATCTGCATTGTTTTCGTTGATTCCCAGCTTAGTCGTATTGAAATAATCAATAATAATATCTTCAATTGTTTCATAATTGCGGTAGAATGCCATCCTGGATACGCCGGCTTTTTTGGTCAGCTCTGTAACTGTTATTTCATGAAAATTTTTAGATTGCATCAAAATCAGGAGAGCAGTAAAAAGGCACTCCTTGACGAAAATATTCTTTGGATTTCTGGATTTTTCCATGTTACATTTTCCTCGTTTTTGTAATAATTAGTTAAAAAATCAAAGAATTTAGTGTTACAGATTTTTGAAATTGTCACTATTGACGAAAAGAGTATTGAAATAAATAAAAAAATAGGTATATTGTATAAAAAGAAACTTTGCTGTAGTTGTCGAGTAATACAAATGATATTTATTATAGTTGATACAGCAGAAAATTTCAAATAGTTTGTCAGTGAAGGGAGGGGGATTGACTTGACGGGAATTTTATTGCTAACACATGGACAGTTCTGCGAGGGGATCATTGAAGGCGTGAAAATGTTCATGGGAGAGGCTGAAAAGCTGGAATGCCTTAAGCTCTGCGCCGACGATGATGTGATGATTTATCGAAATCAGGTAGCGGATCACATCAAAAAACTGGACGATGGGGACGGAGTTCTGATTTTGACAGATCTGATGGGGGGGAGCCCCTACAATGTGGCGGCATCCTGGCTGAACCAGCTTTCGGCGGAGTGCGTTACAGGAGTAAATCTTCCAATGGTTTTAGAAGCGCTGCAGGCGCGGGAAGATATGCCGGTACAAGAATTGGCAGAGCATTGTATAAAAGCGGCAACAGACGGGATTGTCAACGTCAGGAGACATTTAGGCCTTTCATAGCGAAAAGCCGGTATCCTTCTCCAGAGAAGGATTTGCGAAACTTTAGATGAACAGGAGGAAATAAAGGTGGCCAAAATTGAACTAGCGAGAGTGGACTTTCGGTTAATACACGGACAGATTATCACCAGATGGAGAAAGGTAATTAATATTAACAAAATCATTGTGATTGATGACATTCTTGCAGCAGATGAATTTATGACAAAGGTGTACGCATCTGCCGCTCCGGCTGATATTACGGTAAAGGTTTACACAGAGGAAAAGGCGCTGCGCCTTTGGGGAAAGAATCAGTTTGGAACAGGAGCAGTGATGATTTTATTTAAAGATATTGCAACCTGCAGCAGAATGATTAAAGAAGGACTTCCTCTGTCTGAGGTACAGCTGGGAGGCGTGCCGCATACGGAAGAAAAGAAGCTGATTATGAAGGCCGTTTCTCTTAACAATGGAGAAATGAACCTGATAAAGGAGCTGTATGAAGACTATGAAGTGAACTTTACAATCCAGGTAGTTCCCGAAAACGCCAAAATGGAATATGCCGAGATTGTGAAAATATTTAATAAGTAACCATAAGAAGGAGGTACATGTTATGTTAGGTGTTGCTTTGTTTTCCGGAATCTGGTACGCCATTGCAGGCTGGAGACCAGGTTACAGCACACATGAAATCTGGATGTTCCCATTGTTCTCGGCATTGCCTATCGGTTTGATTATGGGAGATGTGCCAGGGGCTATGGTCATTGGCTGCGCCATCAGTATGATGTATGTAGGTATGGTGGCGCCCGGCTCTGAGATGCCGGCAGATATGTCTTTGGCGGGGTTAATCGGCATCCCCATTGCATTGTCTATTGGCGCTGATACAGGAACAGCCATTGCCATTGCAGTTCCTTTCGGAGTGCTGGGAGTATTCCTGAATCAGATTCGAAGAATTATTAATGCGAAATTTGCACATATGGCTGACAAATGTGCATTAAAAGGCGATACAAAAGGAATTGCCAACTGTGCGATGTGGTATCCGTTGATTATGAACCTTGTAACCAAGTTTCCCTTTGCGTTTATCGGCGTATATTTTGGCTCTACTGTCATTGAGAAGCTTCTGGAGGTTCTTCCGGATTGGATTTTAAATGGCTTATCCGTAGCAGGAGGCGTTATGCCGGCTATTGGTTTTGCCGTGCTGATCGGAATTTTGAGTGAGAGAAAGAGTATTTTCCCGTTCTTTTTCCTGGGCTTTTTCCTGGTTCAGTTCTTTGGAGTCAGCAGCATTGCAGCGGCTTGCTTTGGAGTTCCCATCGCAGTGATTATTGTACTTATGCAAAAGGATTCTCAGGAAGAGATTATGGTACAGGTAAAAGCGGCTTCTTCTGTGGATGATGACGATGATGATGAGTGAGGAGGGTGAAAAGATGAGCGAGGCAAAAATGAGTTCTAAAATAACAATAAAGGATCTCTGGATCACCTTCTGGAGATGGTGGCTTTCCTGTGAGATGTCCAATTCTTATGAGCGTATGCAGTCCATTGCCTACTGTTTTGCCATGATCCCAGTATTGAGGAAGCTGTATCCGGATAAAGAAGCATTTACAGAAGCATTGCAGCGACACTTGGTATTTTTCAATACAGAGGGTATCTGCGGAAACGTGATTTTGGGTATGTCCGTCGCTATGGAGGAAGAGAAGGCAGAGGAAGGGGTTTTGACAGGAGATGCCATAGTAGCATTAAAGTCGGCCTTGATGGGACCTGTTGCGGGAATTGGAGATACCATTACCTGGGGAACCGTTAAGCCGCTGATATTTACAATTGCACTGACGGCCAGCGCCGACGGTTCTGTGATTGGATGGTTCCTGATGCTCCTGTTTGTCCCTGTGACTGTTGCCTATGGCTGGTATTTGATGTCCATTGGCTATAAGGTAGGAAAGAACGCCTTGGTGAAGCTTTTGGAGTCCGGGTGGATTAACCGCATTATTCTGGGAGCCAGTATTCTTGGTTTGTTCATGGTAGGTGCATTGTCTGCGTCTATTGTAACTTTGAATCTGTCGGGAACTTATATGAGCGCAGGAACTGAGGTAACTTATCAGAGTATCGTTGATGGCATTATGCCGGGGGTACTCCCATTGCTTTCTATCATGGGGATCTATGGATATATCAAGAAGAAGGGACAGAATTTCGGGGTATTGATTCTGATTATCATTGCTGTGGCTATGGTGCTTTCACTTCTTGGCATTGTATAAGATATCAAATAAGTTGATGCATATGCAGGAGGCGGTGGCGTTTCCGCCTCCTGAAAAATATACGGGGGATGATAAGATACGTGACAGGACAGTGGCCTTCACGAAGATAAAATGGAATATACCGTAGCTTTTCTGAGGCGGTATTTAGAAAAGCTGTGTAGATAAAATCAGAGTACCGTCTGTCTTGCAATCAGACGGCACACGGAATCAGAACGAAATTATAATACAGGAGGTAACATGTTATGAGAATTGAAGAGCATCCGATTCTAGGCGCCTTTGAGAAAGGAGATGAGGTGGCCTTTACCCTGGACGGAAAGGAAATACATGGTTATGAGGGAGAGCCCATTGCAGCGGCCCTGCGTGCGGCGGGAGTGATGGCGCATCGTCATACGCGTAAGAAGGATGAGCCCAGGGGAATTTTCTGCGCCATTGGAAGGTGTACGGACTGTGTGATGATTGTAGACGGCAAACCAAATGTGCGGACTTGTATAACGCCGCTGAAGGCTGGAATGCAGGTTCAGACCCAATATGGAATAAGTGCAAAGGAGTCAGAAGATGAAACGATATGATTTGATTGTAATCGGAGCCGGGCCGGCCGGATTATCCGCTGCGATCCAGGCAGCAAAATATGGGGTTGAGACAGCTGTATTTGATGAAAATGAAAGGCCGGGCGGACAGCTGTTTAAGCAGATTCACAAATTTTTTGGCTCCAAAGAGCATCGTGCAAAAATCAGAGGCTTTCAGATAGGAAGAGAGCTGCTGGCGGAGGCAGAGGAATGCAAGGTCCATGTGCATTTAAACGCTACGGTTTTAGGTTTGTATGAAAATAAAGAAATTCTTGTTCGTGAGGGTGATGAAACAGGGCATTACAAAGGAGACGCAGTGATTGCAGCCACCGGCGCCCGAGAGAATATGATTCCCTTTGAGGGATGGACACTCCCGGGTGTTCTTGGCGCAGGCGCTGCACAGACCTTGATGAACCTGCATGGAGTGCGCCCAGGGAGTAAGGTGTTGATGGTTGGAACCGGCAATGTGGGACTGGTAGTATCTTATCAGCTTCTGCAGGCAGGCGTGAAGGTGGAGGCGATTGTGGATGCGGCTGCCCGCGTAGGAGGCTATGGCGTGCATGCTTCTAAGATTGCCCGGGCCGGCGTTCCTTTTTATTTATCACATACTGTTGTGAAAGCAATAGGAACGGATCATGTGGAGAGAGCGGTGATTGCCCAGGTAGACAGTCATTTTCAGCCGATCCCGGGGACGGAAAAGGAGCTGGAGGCAGATACCATCTGTATAGCGGCAGGCCTTTCCCCGATGTCTCAGATTTTAGCGATGGCAGGGTGTGATACCACGGAAAGAGGGGGGACGGTTCCCGTAGTCAATGAGCATTTGGAAACAAGCCTGGAAAACATTTTTGCAGCAGGCGATGTGGCTGGGATTGAGGAGGCCAGCTCTGCGATGATTACAGGACGTATTGCAGGCACGGCGGCTGCCTTTAAGCTGGGGTATTTGGAAGAAGCCTCCTGTATAGAAGAAATAGGGCGGCTTAGGGAGTCCCTGCGGCAGCTTCACGAGGGAATGTTCAGTCCGCAGAATCGAGGAAAATGCGATATCAAGCTGACGGACGAAGGAATTGATATTTCTGAAAGCTTGTTGAAAAAAGGGTACATAGAAGAACAGGAGCTTAACCGTTTCCCGGGCGTTCCGGACAAGAAGATAAAGGGGCTGCATCCGGTTATTGAGTGTACCCAGAATATACCATGCAATCCCTGTCAGGATGCCTGTAAGTTTGGCTGCATTAAGGTGGGAGATAAGATTACACGCCTTCCGGAGGTGAATCTGGAGGCAGCTTGTGCAGGATGCGGAAAATGTGTGGTATCCTGTTCCGGCCAGGCGATTTTCCTGGTAGACGAAGATTATGAAGAGACCAGCGGCACTGTGACTATGGCCTATGAGTTTTTGCCCCACCCGGCACCGGGAACAAGAGGAACTGCATATGGAAGAGACGGCAAGGCTGTGTGCAGTGCGGAGGTGGTGAGCTGTCGTATAAATCCAAGCATGGATCACACGGCTCTTTTAACCATTAAGGTGCCTAAGGATATGGTAATGAAGGCTAGATTTTTCCGGGCAGAGGAGGAGATGAAATGAGTAAGGTTCAGGACAGGAGTATTGATATCGGGCCATTTGTTCCAGGGCCGGATGATGATCTGATTGTATGCCGGTGTGAAGAAATTACAAAGGGGGAGATACGCAGAGCTATTCATGACGGGATGTTTACCATGACCGAGATACGCAGATACCTGCGTGCAGGAATGGGTTTGTGCCAGGGAAATACCTGCGGAAGAATTGTAAAAGGAATATTGGCTTCCGAGCTGAAATGCAGACCGGGAGAACTGGATGACTGCACGGCCAGAGGCCCGGCCCGCCCGATTGAAATGGAGGCATTTGGCAGGGAGGTAGAAAAAGATGAATAATACAGCAGATGTAATTGTAATTGGTTCGGGTATTGTAGGGAGTTCCACAGCTTACTATTTGGCTCAGAAGGGGCAGAAGGTGTTGGTGCTGGAAAGAGATAATATTGGAGACGGAGCTTCCAGCCGAAACGGCGCGGGCGTTCGGCTGTCCAGCCGCGTATTTCCGGAAAGCGCCTTGGCGGAGGAGGCGATTAAGCATATCTGGCCTGTATTGGGAGAGGAACTGGATGCGGATCTGGAATATACGGCTCCTGGAAGCCTTTGCCTGGCGCAGACGGAGACCCAGATGAGAGCTTTGCAGGGCTCCTTAAAGAAGTCAAAGGCCTATGGGGCAGAGGTACATCTCATAGACGGAGATGAGGCGCGGAAAATCTGCCCCTGCCTGTCGGATAAAGTGAATCAGGCGCTTTGGTGTCCGGAGGACGGATATGCAAATCCTATGGTTACTACCTTAGCATATTATCGGAAAAACCGGCAGATGGGCGTTCGTTATATCACAGGCGAGGATGTACGATGCATAAAAAAATACCGTGGAAGGGCAAGGAAGGTAATTACGGCTGAGGGCAATGTATATGAAGCGGATAAAATTGTAGTGGCAGCAGGCTTTAATTCCAAACGAATCGCAGAGACAGTCGGTATATGGCTTCCATTTTTAAAGCGTGTGGATGAATGCATTGTCACAGAAGCGGTAGCTCCCTTGACAAAGTTTCGTCTTTCTACTGCGGATGGCAATTTCTACGGGCATCAGACAAAACATGGGTCTTTTATATTTGGAGGAAATACGAATCTGGAGCGTTATGAAAGTACCTATGATCAGCGGCCGCGCAATACGAACAAGCAGTCCTCGGATAAATGCCGGGCGGTATCCAAGTATATCCCGGCGCTGCGGGATGTGAAGGTTATTCGTCAATGGGCAGGGTGGCTGGATTCTACGGTAGATCGCCTTCCGATTATTCAGGAGATTCCAGAGGTGCCGGGCATGATTCTGTCATGCGGATATAGCGGACATGGCTTTGCGATCGGACCGGCCGCAGGGAAGGTAACAAGCCAAGTGGCCCTGGGCGAGGAGACGATAGTGGATATCTCTTCCTTATGTTATAATCGTTTTAAACCTAGCGGATGTTAGTGACTGTACCGGAAATTCTCGTACCTATTTCCGGCATGTTTTTCCGATACAGACGGCAAGCTGGTACACGGGAGAATGGGAGATGGAAAAATATGGAGATCAAGGGAATCATTTTTGATATGGATGGATTGATGTTCGACACAGAGCGGATAGCGCTCATGGTTTGGAACCAGGTGTGGGAAAGTGAAGGGATCGATCCGAATTGTCCAAAGCTGGGGGATATGCACGGGATTACAGTGCAGGAGGCAGCTATGAGGTATGAAAAAGCATTTCACGGCAAAGTGAATTACTATGAGCTGCGTAAGAAAAAGCAGGCGCTTATGGAGGAGTATATTCATACCTATGGACTTCCTGTGAAAAAAGGTCTCTATGAGCTCCTGGAATATTTAAAGGAAAGAAAGTACAGAATCGCCATTGCAACGTCTACCATGGAGAAAGAGGCAGTTCCATATCTGGAAATGGCACAGGTAACAGCGTATTTTGACGGCAGGGTATTCGGCGATATGGTAGAGCGCGGAAAACCGGATGCAGAAATTTTTTGCAAAGCAGCAGAGCAATTGGGGCTGAAGCCAGAGGAATGCATGGTTCTGGAAGATAGCTGGAATGGTCTGAGGGGCGCTCTGGCGGGAGGCTTTCATGCAGTGATGATTCCGGATCAGCAGAAGCCGGATCCGCAGCTTTCAAAGAAGCTGACGGCTATTTGTGATTCTTTGCTGGATGTGCCGCATCTGTTAGAAAAATAAATATAGAAGCCTCAATCGTTTGCAAAGGGCTGTCCGGCATTGAATGCCGGGACGGCTCTTTTTATTTCAGCGGGCAATGAGCCAAGTGCAGAACGTTGTCTCTTGAGGGATTCTTAATCGCAGAGGGCACATCCTTGAGGTATGGAAAAATTCATTGACATTTATAAGAAAGTTGCTAGAATAAAGGGATAAAGTCTGGAGCAAGACGGGATACCAACGAGGAGAGGCAAAAATGTTTACAAAGCAGGACTTGAGAAAACTGATTCTGCCATTGATTATAGAGCAGATTCTACTTGCAACGGTGGGAATAGCGGATACGGTGATGATTGCCAGCGTAGGAGAGGCGGCTGTGTCGGGTGTTTCATTGGTGGATAATATCAATGTACTGCTGATTAACATTTTCACAGCTCTGGCAACTGGCGGAGCCGTGGTTGCCGGCCACAGCCTGGGAGAGGGCTCAAAGGAGAGGGCATCGGAGGCCGCTGAACAGCTAATCATTTTTACGGCGTTCCTTTCGGCGGCGATTATGCTTGTACTGCTCATTGGCTGTCCATGGATCCTGCAGGGAGTCTTTGGAAAAATTGAAGGGGATGTTATGGCCAATGCAAGAATTTATCTGCTGATTACGGCATTTTCCATTCCCTTTATCGCCCTATACAATGCAGGAGCCGCGATTTTTCGAGCTATGAGTGATTCCAGGACGCCTATGCTTGTGTCTTTGATTATGAATGGGGTAAATATTGCAGGAAATGCGCTTCTAATCTATGGCTGCGGCATGGGCGTGGAGGGCGCAGCGATCCCGACCTTGGTTTCCAGGATGGTTGCGGCTGTAATTATTCTGGTTTTGATTCGAAATCAGGCTTTGGATATTCATTTGCGAAAAGGGCAGAGGCTGGGGATTCAAAGGAGGGTAATTCGCAAAATATGCTTTATCGGCATTCCCAACGGACTGGAGAACAGCTTGTTCCAGCTTGGAAAGATTCTGGTGCTGAGCCTGGTTACCAGCTTTGGGACAAAGGCTTTGGCGGCAAATGCAGTGGCAGGCACGATTGCTTTGTTTCAGATTATACCTGGAATGGCTATTGGCTATGCGATTGTTACAGTGGTTTCTCAATGTGTGGGAGCAAAGCGGTATGAAGAGGCCAAGTACTATACAAAACTGCTTTTAAAATATATGTATGCAGGTATGTGGCTTGTGAATATCATTGTTATATTTGGCTGTCCCTTTATTGTGCAGGCCTATCACCTGTCTCCGGAGACAGGAGCGTTGACGGAAAAGCTTTTGATTTACCATGCTTTTTGCTGTATGACTATCTGGGAATTGTCTTTTGGTCTGCCCAATACGCTGCGGGCTGCGGGAGATGTGAAGGTTACGCTTGTGGTCAGTATGCTGTCTATGTGGATTTTCCGGGTGGGCTTTAGTTTTCTGCTGGGAAGAAATCTTGGATGGGGCGTTTTTGGAGTCTGGGTTGCCATGACCATAGACTGGCTGTTTCGGGCGATTCTATTCTTCGTCCGATATCACAGAGGGAAGTGGCAGGAAATACGGTTTTAGGCAGTGGATTTTGCGGCTGGAAATTGATTGCATATCCGTGTGGTTTAAGGGATATTACGGAACTGGAATAGGAGGATAATGGGTTGAACAGAGAGATGGTTATGGTGCTGGACTTTGGAGGACAGTACAATCAGTTGATTGCCCGGAGGGTCAGGGAGTGCGGTGTATATTGTGAAGTGCATCCGTATACGGTCAGCCTTCAGAAGATTAAGGAAATGAACCCTAAAGGAATCATTTTTACAGGAGGGCCAAACAGTGTTTATGAGGAGGCATCGCCTCATTACCAGAAGGAGATATTTGAAATAGGAGTTCCGATTCTGGGAATCTGTTACGGCTCCCAGATGATGGCGCATACTCTGGGCGGAACGGTAAAGACGGCGCCGGTAAGCGAGTATGGCCATACGGAGGTTCAGGTGGACAAGACCTCTGTGCTGTTCCGGGATGTGGAGGAAGAAACGGCTGTGTGGATGAGCCATACGGACTATATTGAGACGCCGCCGGAAGGGTTTCGGATTACGGCACACACGCCGGTGTGCCCGGTGGCGGCTATGGAATGCCAGGAGCAGAAATTGTATGCCACGCAGTTTCATCCGGAGGTGATGCATACCAGGGAGGGGCAGAAGATGCTTCGGGCCTTTGTGTATGAGGTGTGCGGATGCTCAGGAGATTGGCAGATGGGATCGTTTGTGGAGGAGAGTATTCGTCAGATCCGGGACAAGGTCGGAAGCGGAAAGGTGCTCTGTGCTCTGTCCGGCGGCGTGGATTCTTCGGTGGCTGCAGTTATGCTTTCCAAGGCAATCGGGAAGCAGCTTACCTGTGTGTTTGTGGATCACGGCCTTCTGCGGAAAAATGAGGGGGATGAGGTGGAAGCTGTCTTTGGGCCGGAGGGCCCTTATGAGCTGAATTTTATCCGAGTGAATGCCCAGAAGCGGTATTATGAGAAGCTTCGGGGGGTGACGGAGCCGGAGACGAAGCGGAAGATTATCGGCGAGGAGTTTATCCGGGTCTTTGAGGAGGAGGCACGGAAGATTGGTGCTGTGGATTTTCTGGTGCAGGGGACGATTTATCCGGATGTGATTGAGTCCGGGCTTGGAAAGTCGGCGGTGATTAAATCTCATCATAATGTGGGCGGCCTGCCTGGGGTTGTGGATTTTAAGGAGATTATTGAGCCGCTGCGGATGCTGTTTAAGGATGAAGTGCGCAAAGCCGGACTGGAGCTGGGGATTCCGGAGTATCTGGTGTACCGCCAGCCGTTTCCGGGGCCGGGGCTTGGCGTGCGGATCGTGGGCGAGATTACGGAGGAGAAAGTCCGGATTGTGCAGGATGCGGATGCCATTTACCGGGAAGAGATTGCTAAGGCCGGATTGGATCAAGGGCTTGGGCAGTATTTCGCAGGGCTTACGAATATGCGGTCTGTGGGGGTTATGGGGGATTTTCGAACCTATGACTATGCGGTGGCGCTGCGGGCAGTGAATACCAGCGACTTTATGACGGCGGAGTGTGCGGAGATTCCTTATGAGGTGTTGTTTAAGGTTACTAGCAGGATTGTTAATGAGGTCAAAGGGGTGAATCGGGTTATGTATGATTTGACTTCGAAGCCGCCTGGGACGATAGAACTGGAATAAGTTGGAGTAGCGAAGAAATCCAGTGTTTTTATAGTTAAGCGGTTAGTGATAATATTTTTTGTAGTTGATGAAGATTTTATTTGTAAAAAATATACGGAGTATATCCATTATACATTTAGGAAGGAGGGCTGTATGCCGATCACAATACCTAAACACGAACCAATCAAGAAAGTATATGTTGAAATGGTAAGGCAGATTGTAGAGAGTGAGGCGAAGAATGATGAAGAAGCTGAATGATTACATGGCAATGTCCTATCGCATGGAAATTGTAGAAGATAAGGATGAGGGGGGATTTGTGGTTTCCTATCCGGATTTGCCTGGCTGCATTACTTGTGGTGAGACAGTAGAAAGCGCAGTGGCAAATGCATTAGATGCGAAGAAAGCATGGATTGAAGCAGCACTTGAAGAGGGTGTAGAGATTCATGAGCCAGATAGCCTGGAAGATTACTCAGGACAGTTTAAATTGAGAATTCCACGAAGTCTGCACAGAGCTTTGGCAGAACATTCTCAAAGGGAAGGAATCAGTATGAATCAGTATTGTGTATATCTTCTTTCCAGAAATGATGTAATGTTCTCAAAATAAAGCTTGTTAGACGTTTTTATGTCAGTTATAGCAAAGCATTAACAAAACGCTGACAGAAAATCAGCGAGTAAAATAGTATAGTGGATTTGTCTAAGTAAAAATAGTATTTTGTGTCTACACATAGGATTGATTTTTATTAGAGGAATTTTGGGAGTTGATTTTCTAGAGTAAAAATAATAAACAGCTTTGATATATGCCGAATAATATGGATATATCAAATAATCAAAAGATTTACATACTCGATAGAGAATAATTCCTAAATAAAATTAGTTAGGAAAAGTCGAGCTCAAATAGTAAACAGAGAGCCGGGAAGCCGAATAAATAAAGGACTTTCCGGCTTTTGAGATAGGTGCAAAAGGCGCATTTCTTAAGCTAAAGCAGAAATATCCGAAGGTGTGTCTGGTACATTTATACACACTGGAGGGAGCAATCCATGATACAGAATTTAACAGACTTTCAGAAGATACGAAAAAGGAATTAAAGGAGTTTAGCGATTTTCTAAAAAAATAGCAGCGTTGATTCCTGTTTGCAAAAGAAATAATATTTTCTTTATAAAATAGGTGGGTTAGTTACTTTTTCTTCCTGTTCATTAAGTGTCAGTACTAAAATTTTCCCATATGCTGCAACCGCCTTCCATAGTTATCAATTATGCTGTAATTATAAGCATTGTGATAATGACAACATTTCCTTACGCTCTTTCAAAACAAGATACATAGATAAGATTGTTGCTATTGCGTCACTGATTGGCTGTGCAAAAAATATACCATTTATATCGAAAAGGATTGGCAAAACAAATATAAACGGAATTAAAAACACCACTTGTCTTAATACAGTTATCAAAATAGAGGGTGTGGGGCGGTTAATGGATTGAAAGAAAGTGGTTGCCAACATGACAAATCCTAAAACCGGGGTAATGCAGAAGTTTATCCTCAGTCCCGTAATTCCGATATGGAACATTTCTTCTGTTCCACCAAATGCAGCGAGTATCTGTTTCGGAAAAAAAGTACGATAAGCCAAATAAAACAGGTAATTGATACGGAAAAGATTGCAGCTTGAAAAAGTGTCTGAATTACCCGGCTATAATTTTTTGAACCGTAATTATTTCCGATAATAGGCTGAATACCTTGATTGATACCGCTTGCAGGCATAGCGCCTTTTCCAAATGGAATGTATTTTTGGAAATCGTTACTTGGGTTTTCTTTCCAAAGACAAGATATGTACCAAACAAGGCAGAGAAAACCTGTCCGATTACGGTTGCACTGGCAGCGCCAACCACGCCCCAGTCAAAAACAATGATGAAAACAGCGTCCAACACAATAAATCCATTATAAACCATAGAAAAATAACTAGTTCAAGCTATCCGCCGAGGAGTTTGAATAAAAGAACCGTATTTTTGTAATGGTAATTGATTCATAAATGACATATCATAACAAATTCTTCTTCATTCTCCCTTATAATTTCAAAACCAATCTTTAAATACATCTTTGCTGCATAATTGGCTTTTTGGACAGAAAGAGAAACTCGTCTGTACCCATGTGATTTCAGCAGAGCAAGAATTTCTTTCATCCAACCTCCGCTGCCAATCCCCAATCATCTTTTGATTCACCGAAACGCTCCACATAAACCTGTAATTCGGGAGACGTGATAATGGTTTTGGGTGGAGGCTCGATACCCTCTGGAACAAAAATTGCTTCATATAGAAAATTATCCAATAACGGATATTCTTGTTTTTGTATTTTGCGTATCTTATAGTCCATAGCTGACCTCTCAATTCTGTGCTCTTTAAATATTCTAACATAATTCAGATAATACAGGAACAAAACTTATCAGAAATGCTAAGCGGCAGAAAATAAGGAAGCATACCAGGGAAGGGGTTCGATTGATTTTTCCTCAATTGATTTTTTGGCAGTCGTAAGGAGTGTTCTGTTGGCTGGCAGGGGAGAGGGAGAAGAAAATACAAGGTATCCCCCATATTTTATAATGGCAGACAGAGAATAAAAAAAGTATAATCAAATGGAGAGATCAGGAGCGAGGAAAAAACGTGAATAAGAAAACAGAAGAATCAAGAATTACATACAATAAAATAGCATCTGAATATGATGCGTCAAGGGAAGGACAATATACAAGATTTCACATTATGGAACTATCCAATACGATAGATTTGCATGAGGGTAATGTTGTCCTTGATGTTGCATGTGGAAATGGAACTTTGTTGTGGGAATTATCAAAAAAAGCAAAAATCCAAGCAAATGGAATAGATATATCTGAGAACATGATTTGTTCTGCAAAGATGCGGTATTCGAATATGAATTTTGAGGTAAAACCATGCTATCCTCTTGAATGGAGCAATGAAAGTATTGATATTATAACTGTATGTTGTGCGTTTCATCATTTTGACAATCCGCAAGCTTTCGTAAATGAATGTAAAAGAGTTTTAAGGAAAAACGGTACAGTGTATATAGCTGATCCTAATTTTGGAGCAGTAGTTAGATTTATAGCAAATAAATTTTGGTTTCCCTTTTCAAAAAGTGGAGATGTAAGAATATACAGCAAAAAAGAGCTAGAGGAAATCTTTTACAATTGTGGATTTAAAACAGTGCAGGTTTATAGAAAAGGGGAAGGGGTGTTTCTTAAAGCTGAAAAATGAGTATCAAATTTTCGTCTGTAAGAAAGGCAGAATATTTTTCCTTAGTAATGATTTGAACATGGTGCTAGCACCATGCAAGTTAATTCGGATAAGGAAAATGTGATAATGTGGCAGTTCACACTATTAAGCGAATTGCCGCATTTTATATCAAAATAAGCAGTTATGTGGTAATATATAGGAACAAAGATAAAAACACAACGCAAGGTAATCTTGCAGAACTGGTAGGTAGTCCAGTCGCACCGATTTGGCGTAGAGCCTAAAGACTATGAAATTTATGATTTCGTTCTGAAAAATTACTGTCGGCTGCGATTTAGTCCGGCTGTGGCAACTGATGTAAAAGAAGCTGGCCGCAATCCTAAACGGATGCAGCGTGAAGTGCGGAAACGTGTCGGGAACAACGGGAGGAAGAAAGACAGCGGCAGTTTGAACTGAAACAGCAGAAAAAGAAAGAGAAGCATAGGGGCAGGTAATATCTACATGGGCATTTCTTGATATAAGAGTATGTACTCCAATATACAATTATAAGGGGGCATCCCCATTTGATGCGGTCTATCCGCCCCCGGGATGGAGTGAGAAGAAATCCTGCAAAACAGGGACGTGTGATGAGGAGGGTATGTGTAAATGGCTGAGAATTTAGATGAAAAAGCAGTAAAGGAAGTCTTAAAAAAGATTATTGAGAATAATAACAATATTCCATATAAGGCTAAAGCGGAGATAAAAGCGATAATAGAATTGGAACACAATCCAGAAAAATTGCTGCAAGAGTGTCTGTTATATATGATGTCATATAAGGGATAATCTGTGCTAAAGGAAGTGGTTGGAGATAATGAAAAATATGAAAATAGATGCCAATGGAACAGAAATCAGAGTAATGGGGGATGTCGTAAATGAAGAAGCTTATATTTCTTTAACGGATATTGCCAAATATAAAAATCCAGACAATGCTTTTATCGTGGTTGCGAACTGGATGCGTAACCATTCAACAATCTCATTTCTGGGTTTGTGGGAGCAGATTCATAATCCCAATTTTAAACCTATCGAATTCGATAGGTTTAAAGCGGAGTCGGGAGATAATGCATTTACATTGACGCCGCAACAGTGGATAAAGGCAACAGCCGCAATTGGTATTATATCAAAATCGGGTAGATACGGCGGTACATATGCCCATACAGATATAGCCTTTGAATTTGCGTCTTGGATTTCGCCAGAATTTAAACTCTATATTATTAAGGATTATCAGCGGTTAAAGAAAGATGAAGCAAACCGATTAGCGATTGGCTGGGATGCTAAGAGGGAACTTTCAAAAATAAATTATCGTATTCATACAGATGCGGTAAAGGAATTTCTGATAACACCAACATTATCCCCACAGGAAATGGTTTATACATACGCATCCGAAGCAGATATTTTAAATATGGCTTTGTTTGGCAAGACAGCGGCGCAATGGAGAAGTGAAAAGGGAATAAGTGGTTATGAAAAGTAAGTTATTATGCAAAGTTGAGCCTACACTTTTGCTGATTTTATAGGGTATAGGCTCTTTTGAACTTTGCATAATCAGGGGTAAACCTTTAC
>CAJTFE010000023.1:0-50564 GCA_910575725.1 Clostridia bacterium
CAGAGTCAGCTCCGTCTGCTCTGCTTCCCATTCCATGCCATTATAAAACACAATATAATTCGGAAACGGCAGCGGAATCCGTGTGCTTCCTGTCAATCGGTAGCCCTGGCTGTTTACATACCGTTCATACAACTCCGCAAAATAAAACAGGCCGCGCAGAGGCATATTGGGATTCCAGGTGCTCTGGTGCTCATAGAGATTCATAGAGGCCCCTACCAGGAAAGATAAATCATTTTTCATCTTCATGTAAATGACATTTTCCAGAGTATTAATCTCCAGTTCTTCCGGATTTTGATAATCCGTACCGTTAATAGCATTGTACAGGGACAGCAGATCCTTCTTGTCGCGAAAGATAAACCGGAACAATACATCCTTGTATTTTCGATTCACCTTTCTGCGAAAACGGAATACTTTGCTTAAATTTAGTTTCAAATTTTTCTCCTTTCATTATACGGTTTTCTACATTATCCTGCAAGCCCGGAAATAAGCAGTCATAGAAAGTACCCTCACTTTATCGTTCTTTTTACTATCTTGGAAATCAGAAGACGGAAGCGTCTTCTTTTAGAATCCTTGAGATGAATCATCTATAGAGGTTGTCTCTCAACATTTAATTTATTTTAGCATGTTAAAATAAATAGTGCAAGAAAAATTTACAGAAATTCCTAATTTTTATTTTCAAGTCTAGCGCAACTATTGGTACTGTAGATAGAGCACTTCTTGTTTGTGTAAAGTTTTTATAGGTATTTAATATTTATCGTTTATGAAGCATTCTCATTTTGATACAACAGAATAATACCTGCCAGAGACTTGCTCTGGCAGGTATTATTCTTTGTTATTCTTTTTTACGGAACTGTAATCTTATTAAGACAATGATTAGAATCAATAACAGGCAGGCCACCAGAGTTGCTATCATATAGAAGGCAATCTGCGCCGTGTCGCCGGTTTTGGCGGATGTGGTCTTTGTGGTTGTCGTGCCCTTCGTTGTTGTGGTTGCTTTGTTGTTATTATCGTTTTTCTTGTCGTTATTGGTTCCGTTGTTGGTTCCGTTGTTGGTTCCATTATTGGTTCCGTTGTTGGTTCCATTATTGGTTCCGTTATTGGTTCCATTGTTGTTCCCATCGTTATTACCATTGTTGTTCCCATTATTGTTGCCGCCATTGGGATCATCTGGGTTATTCGGGTTATTCGGATCGTCCGGGTTATTCGGGTCGTCTGGGTTGCCTGGATTATTCGGGTCATCCGGATTACCTGGGTTATTACCGGAATTAATCGGTGCCCAGGCGATGGCTATCGGGGAAAGTCCGGTTACCTTGATGGTAATTCCCTCTGCCGTCTGTTCCAGCTTATAAAGCTCCCCTCTGTCCTCCGAACCAGCGAAACGCTCAATGTTTCCGGGAGCCTTTGCCCCGTCTATCTTGGACGTGATCATATGAGTCGCAACAAACTTATGCGTAGTGCTGGAAGTCCCTTCCGGATAGGGGATGGTAACTATCAAACCGCCTTTCTGGAAAATATCCTCAACCGGCTCTTTCTCATTATTTTTATCAAATACTGCTACATCATATATCCTAAACTGATCGTCCGCTTTATAATTGAGCTGCTCTGCACGAAGCGCCTTAACTGCCGCTGACATCTCACCATCGATTCCTACAGTAGTTTTATTCAGCTCCTTCAATGCATTAGACACATGCTGTGTACCGCCCTCTGTAACCTTCAGTCGGTAAATGCTGTCACTAATCGAAATCTTATTGTTGGCCGGAGGATTATAGTTGAGCGCATAATTAATATCTACCGCATCATTGATATTAATAATTTTAGGTTCAACTATCTCCAGAGTAGCTCCATCCTCACTTATAATCAGCTTCTCATAGGTTACACCTACTTTTCCTATATCCGGGTCTTCCACATCAGTCAAAGTCAATCCGCCATATACCTTATATCTGTTATCCTGTTGAGCAATAATCAGATTTGACATCCCCCAGTTTAAAGTTTTGGGATCAATTGTGTAAGAATAATTCCCCTCTAAGTTAATTTTATAATTGGGATTTCTCACTTCATCCAATGTACCCTTTTCAATAATATAAGAACCAACCTTATCGTATTCATCCGGCCCCTGTACTCCACCTGCAACATTCGTTTTATCTCTTTCACGGCTTAATGCGCCCGCCAACTCATCCTCTACCTGCTCCTCTCCCTCCTTCGGTTCAAGAGGCCACTTTACTAATCCTGTCACTTGATATTCAATAGGTGTATCGGCATCTGGCGTTCCGTAAGTCTTATGTGGTTCATTTGGAATCTTAATGGAAATATCCTTGCGGTTCACAGTAATCTTTTGATATGCCTCGCCTTCTGTAGTCAATGCTGTTTCACCCATACTTACGCGCAAAACATAGTCTCCCGCAATTGCACCATCCCATTGGCCGGCAAATAAATTCTCCATATCCTCCTTAGTTGGAAAATTCGACCCTAAAGACTGAACATTATCCTTATTTTCCTTTACTTCGTCTATGCTGTCTGTCAAAAACCACTCATACTCTAATTGTTTGTTGATAGCCGCGCTCTCAACAAAAACCGTTTTATTAAGCTCCGGATTTACTATCTTATCTCCATAAGTATAAGAAAAATCATAAGAACTCAAATCTATCTTTGTCTGTCCTCGAACAACAAGGAACTCTGTTTCATCTCCCTCCGTTGTAACTATAGCTTCCTCATCTGGCTCCAAGCTTGAATTAACTTCCTCATAAGAAACTTTTACTTTATAAATACCTGGTAACACCATATTTTGAAGCGATTCTATCGTCGGAATATCTTTTATTGAAATAGTTGCACACCCTTTAGAATCAAAATTAGCCTGATATGCAACATTATTCAACTCCGATCCAGTAGTTGGATCCTTAAGAAATTCCTCTGAACCATCTTCCTTAATACGTTTCACCGTAATCTTTAATGCATCTTTTAAACCTTCATTTTTATCTCTTTTAGAAGCTATTGCTAATTTTGCCCTAATTTTTACATCGCCGCCAAGCTCATATACAATCGCTTTCTTACGTTGCTCTTCATCTGGATACGCCTTTACTAAATCAGGATGATCTAACGATACAGAAGATGTATCTATACAAGAAACAATCAGCGATGCTGGTTTCATATAAAACTTATTTTTTGCGGTATTATTTCTCCATTCCTTGTCACTAGCTGTATAGACAATCCAATACCACCCTGGCATAGTTATATCAGTTCCTGCTTCTTTTAGACCAGTACCTTGCTCATCTTCTGACCACCAAATTTTAGGAAGCCATTTTCCACCAGGCACTACCTCAAAATCCACAGATCCATTTGGGTATGTCCATGTACGCTCATAATCCCACTGCGGCTTTACAGCCTCATACTGATTGTCACCTGTATAAGAAATATCATCAATGGACTTAATCAAATCATCAGAAAGACCTCGCAAATAAAACTTCCCACCTGTTTTTTCTTCTTCTCCCTCTGATGTATCCTCTCCTATTTTCTTCAATTCTATCTTTGTGTCAATACAATCCTGTTTGGCAATTCCTAGTGTACCACTGTTCTTCACTACAATACCAGAACCACTATTTGTCGAAAAGCGCGCACCTTCAGCAAACTCCATAGTGCCAGTATTTTCAACATCCACCCCTGTAGTACCAACTATTAATTTACCACCATCTTCTTTATCCCCCGTAGAAGGTTCAGGTACAGTCCATCCTTTCACAGTCAATTGCTTACTATTTGTCAATGAACCATCAACCTGTAAAGTTCCTTTTTTCCCTACGATTATTTCTCCGACATTTATAAATTGTCGATTTGCTATAATTTTTCCTTCTTTGCCCTCTTTATCACTTTTTTCTTCTCCAACTACTATCTTACCTTGATTTTCAAAAGATGCTCCTTTCACTATAAGGGTACTCTTATCTTCTACTACTTTTAAGTTCCCACTATTCGTAAATCCATTCGCATTCGACACCTGTGCACCAACAGTACTTCCATCTACAGTCACTGCACTGCTATTTCCAATTGTCAATTCTCCAGCTGCATTTAGAAAATAACCATCACTGCCAATACTTAATTTTCCTGGAAACCAAGCTCCAGCACCCGAACCTGTAGAAGCCTTTTCATCAAATATTCCAACCTGCATCTTACCATAATTAACTACCGCTCCATTATCAACTACTACTTCTTTGGTATTCTTTTTAACAACTAAAGTGCCTTCATTCCAAATCACACCATTGATAATAAAATCTTTTGCCGTATTACCTTCCGTAATCTCTACAGTAGAACCAGACTCAACTAATAAAGCAGCATATTTAGATACACCCTCTTTCTTGCATCCCATATAGCCGCCCTGACTCATTAATTCTACTACTGCGCCTCCACTAACTTTAATAAGTGGTTTAGCTGCACCATTAGCAATAGTATTTAACGCAAGTTGATCTCCCAAGACAATTCTAAATTCTCCTGGACCTTTTATCGTAATTACTGGCAAATCATTAGCCGCTATTATCTCGCCATTAGAACCTTTTTGCGGTTCCCATGTACCATGTACACTATAAGTTCCTCCGCCTTTTATCGTAAAATTATTATCTGCCGCAAGATCAACATTACCTATGCTCCCACCTTCACTAGTCTCAGCATAAATTCTTATTCCATGTGTCGTATCTTCTATATAATCATTCCCAGTTGCTCTACTATTATTATTTCCATCAACTGCTGGAGCCACATCATTAGCCGGACTATCCTCCCCAACCGCCTGGTTCAGAACCAGCACATGCATAGACGGAATTTTTGCCGCATCTTTATAGAGTGTCGCTTCCGCCGTATACACATTCCCACTCCCGTCTGAATCTGCCAGCACCGGGACATAGGCATACTGTGTCCCTTCTGTAGAATCAAACGTTCCGGAGGAACTGTAGCTGTCTGCCGCATCAAGCTTCCAGGTAACCGGAACCATCATAGAAACCGGTGTCAGCACATGATTCTCGCCGGCTTCCATAATCGCCTGGCTGCTTCCCGGTGCTTTTACGGTATTGTTTGCATTATCTGCAGTGCCTGCAGTATCAGCCGTCTGCTCATCGGCATCCTGTCCTTCTGTACTCTCTGCAGCGCCCTGCTCCTGCCCTTCCTGGACATCCGATACATCAGAAGAATTGTCCGGAATTTCTGCCGGATTATTCTGGGAAGTATCCTGGGGCGTCCGGACAATAACCATGGCTTCCAGTTCTGACGGAAGCTGGCTCAATACTTCTTCCTCCGCACATCCCGGCTCTACGTGACGCACCATCTCCTCGTTCCTCAGTCCTGTAAAAGACAAAACGGTTATTCTTGTTTTATCCGTCTGCTCTCCTGTCTCAGAAGAAGGCTCTGACGCCATGGCCGGAATCCCTGCCGAGCTTCCGATCAGAACTGCGCCAAGCATCACCAATGTGGATCTTTTTAACCAATTTCCCCATCTACTCATGATTACATTCTCTCCTTTTATGTATCTGCCGCTTATTTTAACATATTCCAGGCATGTACTGCTATATTCCTAACCGGCAGTCTCCCTATTCTGCCGGAAACTGTCGATAAACTGTTGCTATTGTTCTCATTTTACCAAAAAATTTGTCGAATGTGAAGCATAGAAATCGTTAATTTTTTGTTATAATTCGGAATATATCTGTCAGAAACTCCATAACCGGAATACATCTTAACGTCCCTTTTACAAAGTTACCCGTTTCTATAATGTATATCGGCAGATACCCTCACAATTATTATACTTGCGGAGAAAAAAATCTGCTACATTTTTCATGTACCCGCTCTAAGGCCCGGCAGGACAGGCGGAATTATAATATAGTAGGAAGTCAAGCAGAATCTGCTTAAAGAAAATTTTTATCTATTTTGATTTTATCTGATATTCTTTGTATTTAGTTCAGAAGCAATATGAAAGGTGTCTTCCAATTCCTGCAGATAGGCATCATTTATCTGCTCCTTTGGACAGCCCAGGAATATGGTTTCTCCTGTATCTATTGTTCGTATATGTATGTCCCAATCTTTTAGGATGTCCATTCCTATCAATATATTGCCTTTCCTGTTATAATTTACATAAATGTAACTATGTGATATAGGCAGTCCGTTTATCTCAAAATCGTATATGTCATGTCTGAACTTTAATGCCTCGCACACCATTTTTTCATCGTATGTTTTAGGCACTTTATGATTTTTTCCGCCTGTTTCTACTCCATAACTTGTTATATAATCAATATTATTTGTTATATCATCTCTCTTTAATGTATCAAAATTTAATCCATGTGCTTTAAATTTAGCTAAGGGTATTGTACTGACTGAGCATCCTGTGTCTATCTTTACATCCACATTTTTAAACGGAGTATTGACATTATCCAATTTAAAAGATGCCGGCACTGAAAAAGCCCCACCAATGCCTATGCCTGTGGGCCGCATCCGTATTTTTATATATTTACTCATCATAAACAATACCGTCCTCCCATTCTTCACTGTTAAAATATATCGGGGTAATCGGCTGGGTCTGGTGAAACCATTTTTCATATTCATCTTCCCTGCATATCGTGTCACAATATACAAGCTTTCCCTCTACATCTGTATCTCCTACTATTTCTGTATTAATTAAAATAATGTGTGTATCTAATATATTTGATAATTGACTCTTCTTTACTTTCATACCGACCTTTAAATCTGATAATGTTAATTGATCTGCCATACTTTCACGCCTCCCTTTCCAATATCATACCTGCTCTGCCGCACCGCAGTCCTCCCCAAGGCTCCTAAGAAGTGCAAAGATATAAGGAGCTCCAAAGACATTCAGCGACTTGGGGCCGGTGATCTTCTCCGGGTCTGCCTTGATTCTGTCCAGTGCTTTTAAAAAAGTTGCCTTTGTGATAGACTTGGATCTGCGATCCACAAACATCTCTCCGCCTCGGATGGCATAGGTGAAGGGGAGCTGTTTTGCCGTATAGAAGGTCTCTCCCTGACGCATCTTAAGTAATCTCCACAAATCATCTCCGCTTAAGTTCAAAATTGCTCTCTCTAACTGTCTTCCCATGCTGTTCCTCCAAAGCTGATGCCTCTTTTGTATGTTTTTTTTATTCTAACACATTACCTACTCTATCGTACAGTATAAACCTTCCCTTTCTGACAGCTTTTCTATCTCTTCCCCCATTCTGCCTCCTATAACTGCCCTATCATATTCCGGCCGTATCCTTATGATACGGCCGGAATAATCATTCTGCTGCCTGTTTCTTAAGAATCCTCTCTCTTATTTCTCTTTCTCCGGTTTCGAATAAAGCCGCCTGCAATCCCAGCCGCAGCACAGCTCATAAGCAGAACCCACAAAAGAATCTCTGCCCGATCCCCTGTCCTGGGCGCAAGCATCCGAAGCAGCGCGCTTCCGTCGTCTGCCTGGGGATTCTCCACTACCTTCACACGCTGTACGCTTTCAGGCTTAGGAGGATTGGCTTCCTGTTCCTTTACCTTCTTCACAATCTCTTCAATCCGCTTTCCTTCTTCCTCCGGCCCTACCGTATCCACAATCTCATACCCCGGTTCTTCCTCTGTCTCCGCCGGATAGCTGTTCACGCTCTTAGAATAGAGCTTTGTGAGGACGGCCGCCTCATCCCGGTGCACCACGCCGGCCTGCATTCCCGTCACCTCTATCTCGTTGGGGATGCTTCCCTTGGCCCCTGCATGGCTTTTCACCATATAAGCCGGGGCCTCTTCTCTGCTGAAGCCTCCGTCCACTGTCCCGTAGCGCATCCGGAAAGCCTGGATATGCTCCCCCTCCCCGGCCAGCTCCTCCGGAACCGTAAGATGATGGTTGGTCTTTGTATCCAGATCCTCCGCCCAGAGAACCCAGTCCTCATCCTTGTTTGTCTGGTATTCCACGCTGTAGGTGAGTTCCTGGTTGTAGGTTCCCGTCCAGAGCTCTGTGGGCCATACCTGGTCTGACAGGCTGTCTGTAAGGGTGAAGTGCTCCAGAGGATATTCTGTATTGTTCTTCACCACATTTACCGTGCTCTTGTAGATATCTCCGGCCTGGGTCAGCGCTATGGTAGATTCATCCACGCTCACCATGGCGGCCAGTATCTGGGCCGGATCATTTTTTATTACTCCCGAAAAAGCGGCCAGGGCGCTCTGATCCCTTTTATTATAAGAAGCGTCTATCTCTATGGGTTCATCATTCAGCCTATAGCCCACAGGAGCGGAAAGCTCCTTCACATAGTACCGGGCATGGGGCAGATCCGGCGCAAAAACAGCCTCCTTGATCTCTCCGTTCCCAGCAAGAGTGGTTTCCGCCGTAGCAATCAGCGTATCCGCCTTGAGGATCCGCTTCCCCTGGTATCCTTCGATATCCTCTGCCGCATACAGGCCGAACACGGCTCCTGCAAGGGCCTGCTCATTCTGTGCGTCCTGCTTGGCTATGCTGATACGCACCTTCTGACGGGGATTCGTATAGGCAGTATCCCGGTAAATCACCGGAATCTCCTGGCCTGCATAAGCGATCTCAATCTCCCGGGGCACAGCATTCTCTTCACTCAGTGCAAAGCCTTCTCCGGCTGCAGTCTGTGTTACTGTATACTTTCCTAAGGGAAGTCCCTCCGGGATATCTGTCCCTTCTTTGTCCTTCTGCCCCGTCCAGGTCTTTCCGGCCGTGTCTGTGGACAGCGTTGTTACCAGCCCGCCTTTTTCGTACAGCTTCTCTGCGTTCGCTCCTCCTTCCGGCGAATAGATATCCTCCGCCGCCCGGATCTCAAACTCTGCGCCTTCTATGGGCTTCATTTCATATTGAAATACATAATCCCGGTAGGAAGTCAGCTCCTTCTCGCTTATGCCTTCCTCATCCTCCGTTTTCACAAAGATTCCTGCCAGATAGCCGAAGAAGCTCTCTATCACATCCCCCAGGCGGTTTAAAATGGTGCTGCCCTCCTGTTTTGCGGATGTGAGCTGTTCTCCCTCTGCATAAATGGAGATCTTGCCCACTGCCGGATCGTTGCTCTGTCTGGCCAGAACCACAAAGGCACCGACGCCTTCGTCATAATGGGCCTCACTGGAGGATACCACGAATCTTGCCCGTCCCTTGGGCGCCGCTGTCCACATGCCGTCCGCCTCTCGTTCGTAGAAGGTATGGTTCTCTGCACTGGTTTCTTTTGTATCCTTGGCGATAACTCCTTCTTTTCCCTGCAGGATATAGCCTTCCGGGGCTTTAAGCTCCTCCAGCTCGTAGATGCCGCTTGGCAGCTTGGCCGGGGTTTCGATATAGACATTGCAGGTCTCGTCTGTTTCCCCTTCCACATGCTTTGTGGTAAAAGGCCTGTCCTTTGTGCCCGTCCATGCGCCCTGGCTGTACTGAACCACCAGATCCCCGTATTTCAGCTTGTAGGCCGCCTTCTGGGCCGTCGTCATTTCCCTGGTGTAATAGTCAAACCAGGCGCCTTCCACATCGTGAATTACATAGGCTGCGCCTTCCTCAAGGACAGGCTTGTTACGGAAGGTATCGTATTTTACAATCCGTACCAGAGACATAATCGGCCGGTCCATAAGAATCTCCAAATCAGAGCGTTCCTCTCCTTTCCCGTCTCCGTCTATCACCGCATCCTCATCGTCGCCTGTGATTGTGACGGCTATGGGCCGGGTGGCAACGGCATTCTTCGGCACTGTCGTTTCTATAATCAGATAGCGCCCGTAAGGAAGCCTGGGCGTAGTTACCACGCCCTTTTCATCCGCCTCGATTTCCGCTGCCAGGTAGGCGTTCTCATTCCCACTGCCCGCCAGGTATTCTGTCCCGTCGGAATACTGCACCTTCTTCACAAGCCGTCCGCTGCTTACATCCGGGGAATCCTTCTCCTCGTAGATTACTGCCGGCCTTACGCTGCGAAATGCCTCATAGCCCAGGGTCTGTGTATTCCGGTAATCGTCAATCACGGCCTGGGGCAGCTCCTCATCCGTCAGATGCATATATTTTCCATCCGCCACATCAGAGAGCAGGTAGATGCTGAATTTCGCCCCCTTCATGGGCTCCAGCTTGTCGGCATTGTCCGCCCCTGTGACCTTATAGAAGGAAACCGCCTGCTTTTTCACCTGCTCATAGACAGAATAATCTGTAATCTCTACAACTGCCTTCTTTTCTCCCTGATACGCAATCTCAAAGGGATACGTCTTGGGATCCACAAGATAGCCCTCGCTGGCCGTCTCCTCCTTCAGATAGTAACGGCCGATTTCCAGGCCCTCCACCGCAAGCTCCGCCCCGGCAGCTGTCTTCATTACCGCCGTGCCGCCTGTATCATACCGGTAGGTGCGGATTCCGTCACCGCTGCTCACAAAGCGCACCTTCACCTCGGCATCCTTTGCATAAAGCACGCCGGTGGTTCCGTCCTGATGAAGGATATCCTCTGCCGCATACAGACGGTATGCTGCTCCTGCCAGGCTTGCGTCTCCCTGGGGAAGCGTCTCCCCTCTTTCCAGATCCTTCTTGGAAAATGCCAGCCGCCCCAGAACTCTTGTATCGCCGAAAGTTCCGTCCGCCTGGTTGGATACCTCCACAGTTGACTTATTCTCTGCCCCGTCTGGGGAAATCGCAAAATCATATACGTTTTTGTCTGCATCCGTGGAACTGTCCGTGACGCCGGACGCATCCTTCCAATCGCCGAAATACCCTTCCGGCGCCCTGGTTTCTATAATGCGGAACCTTCCCTGGTTGTCCTGGGAATAATAGAGCCAGGACGGGGTTGTATACGTCCCCCTGCTCCCTTGTGAAAGCGTCATTCCGGTTCCGGCTCCCTCCATGGTTCCCGTTTCATGGGGCTTTGCGCCTGCATCCGTCGTTCCCAGATACGGCACATAGTCTTTGCGCTTCTCACTCCAGGCATACACGGAAAAAACGGCTCCGCTTAAGGGATTTCCCGTCTCCCGATCCACCTTCCGGATCTGCGCCTTTACTTTAAAGGGCTCGTTGTACAGCTGGGTGTCTATTACCACGCCCCCGCCCGTTCCCGATGCTTTCTGGCTTACAACGCTGTCAAGCTGACAGTAAAACTGCGGAACACTCTCGGTTACCTCATACCGGACGGCACGTCCGTTCTCGTCATACTTGATCAGCGGCTTCTTACTGCCGTCGGGCATTAACCGGTATGTAAATTCATAACGCCAGTTTTTCGACCCATTGGTTACAGCATTGTTTACCTGGAGGGAGCGGCTCTGCCCCGGCAGGGTGCGCATCAGCCGGACGGTGATGCTGTCCGGTCTGGATCCGGATACCGTCCAGTGCTTTTCTCCTGTAAAATGAACGGTTCCGTATTTAAGCTTTGGCGTAATCACTCCCGTCTCCCTGCCTTCTTCATTATAAATGCCGCCTTTGATCCGGTAGGTTACAACCGCCCCTGCCTTCCCGGGCGTGTTCTGGATATCCCCGGGCGTCGCCCCCGGCGTGTCCCGGTTGGTGGGATACAAGGCATCGGAGAGCAGGAAACGGTAGGCATCCTTTAGCTTCAGCTTCACGGTGCAGCTATAAGTCTTTCCTGCGCCTTCCGGGATATTCCATACCAGCCGTCCGGTGTTCTTATTAAGGCTTACGTTCTGGATTCCTCCGGCTGCACTTAAAACCTCAACAGGCTCCCAGTAATCTGTTTCAATCTGATCCGTAAGAACCTTGCTGACTGCTCTTACCTCGCCGCCCTTCTTGTCGATATTGAACAGGGTCTCAGCGAAAGCAGATCCGCCGCCTCCGGAAAAAGAAAGATTCTGCCAGAAGCTTGCCGTGTGGGCGCTGCTTGTAGCCAGCTCCCTCAAAAACCGCGTGCCTTCGGAATCGGGGGTCATGCCTACAGCCAGGGTGAAAAGCTCTGTATTGGGCAGGGATTTCACCTGGCCTGCAAGGGCTTTCACTTCATTCAGATTGTCGTCGCCGCACATACCGTCGGATATAAATATCACCTTGGTGTAGACATCCTTGTGCCTGCTGTCCGAAGCGTTCCGCTGGCTGATGATGCGGTATGCTTCCTTCAAAGACTCCTTGTAATAGGTTCCGGAATAGGTCTGCACTGCATTGACCGCATTTTTCACCTGGTTATAGTTTTCCGTCAGCCCGACGTAATTATAAAGTCCCTGATCCCTTTTATCTCCCGATGCAATGTATGGGCCTGCAAAAGACCAGAAGGCTACCCTTGATCTGTTTTTGGATGCCGGGATGTCTTTATTCTGCTGCTCAATCCTGGTCAGCAGCTCGCCAATTCCTTGTTTTGCCATTGTAAGCCTGTCCTGGCATCCGTTTCCATAGACAGGGGAAATGCTCTGCTCTGAGGAATTATAATGATTATTCCAGAATTTCGGCGAGCTTGGCAGGTCGGAAAACCAGTGGCCGGAATGAACGGCATACCCGGTACGGTGATCCACAAGCTTTAACCGCACATCTCCCCTCATATAAAAATGCTGAGGATTGATACATGGCGAATTCGAGTTCTGAAACTTTACCGACTGACCGCCGCCCTCCCAGGTAGATTCATTCAAAGACATGGTTCTTGTGCGATCCAGAATGATAATGTAATCCACCGGTGTATTGCTGTAATCCGAGGTGTCCTTTTCCGTGATAGTCAGCTCCGCATAGCCGTCCTCAATATCTGTCCACCTGGCGGACTTCCCAAGCTCCACATCCGGCTCATTGTCCTTTTTCGTGGAAGAGGTATTCCCCTGCCAGTCGCCGTTGATGCTCAGATCCTCGCCGGAAAGATTTCCATAATCAATGGCCTCCCGTTCATACAGCACAAGCTCCACATCCTCATCCGGCATGGAAAATGAAAGCGAATCCCCCTTTACCACAAACTCCACCTCTCCGGAAGCCGAAGCTATATCTGCCTCCCAGAGCTTATCGCCGGTATTCGTTACCGAAACCGTAACCTCCGCGCCCTCATAAAGGACTTCCGGGGAAACCTCTGCCGATAAACGGGCGCTGGGCTCCTTCAGCTCATCCAGGCAGGTAATCCGCACATTTCTTATGTGTCTTGCCGATGCCGCAAGCTCCATATCGCTCTCGGCAGCCTCAAAAGAGACTGCAACTGCACCTGCCTCATCCGGCCCCTGGATCTCCAGTTCAAGCTCCGTCCCTTCTGCGTCCCTTACAACAATGCTCTCTGCAAGAACCACGTACCCCTCCTCCGGTGTCAGCGTGGCAGTGATAACCTGTCCAGCAGTGAATTCCTCACAGTCAAAAGCAGCGCTTAGATTCTCCACAACCGCCGTCAGCTGAAGCTCCGCATCCAATTCTTTATCCGATCCCTCACCTGGCTCCTTATCCGTTTCTTTATCTGATTCCTCACCTGGCTCCCTATCTGTTTCCTTATCCGATTCTCCACCAGGTTCTTCATCTGTTTCTTTATTCAATTCTCCGCCAGGCTCTTTCTCTGTTTCTTCATCCAATTCCATACCCGGCTTCTTATCTGATTCCTTATCTGTCCCCTCCCCCAGCTCCCTGCCGGCATTCTCATTCGTATTCTCATCGGCCTTTAACTGCTCCACTGCTTCTTCTGTACTTACAATCTCCTTCGTATATCCTGCATTTACTGCCGCGGCAGATATATCCGCTCCAAAAGAGCCCGTCAGAATCGCCATCGCCAGGAAAAACGCCGCCGCCCTTTTTCCAATCCTATACTTCTTTCCTCTCATTCACCAAAATCCTTTCCAAAATCCCGTTCCCAAAGTACAACTCATCACATCTCATTCAATCACCGAAAACAGAACCACATCCTTCAGCTTCCGGGTAATCATCCGCCCATCCGGGCATTCAATATCCAGAATCCCGACCCTGCTGCGCTTCCGGAAATACCCGGACATCTTAATCTTATACTTTCCAATCTCCGCCCTCTCCGTCAGGAATTCCGACAAAACAGCCACATAGTGATCCTTCCGGTACTTCAGGCGGATTCGGCCAATCCTCTTATAACCGCCGCTGTACAAAGCCGTATAAATAGGAGCCGTATGAAAAAACACATACCACAATACCGCCGCCAGAAGTCCCGCAACAGCCACAACGGCCGCACCTGCGGCAAAAGCTCCTCCCGGCAGTCCCAGAGGCACAGCCTCATCCTCAATATCAAACTGCCCAAAGTCCTGCTCCCCTTCCGGTTCCTCTTCTGGTTCTCTTCCCGTCTCCTCCTCTGCCGCCATCGGCACAGTCTCATCCTCAACACGCTCCGTACCTTCCGTTCCTGCTTCTTCCATTTGACCGCCTTCCCCCTCTGCCAGAGCAGTCCCCTGCCCCGGGAGAACATTCCTTACCGCTTCGCCTCCGCCTGTCCCATTCACCACAGGCGGATTCCGATACTCATAGAGATACTCCACCACCGGAGACTGAATACTCGATTCAATCGGATGCCCCGTATAAGTCATCACAGCCTCCCAGGCCGCATCATAATCCACCTTATATTTACTCAGGCCCCCATACCAGCACAAAGCCTCATACTTCAGAGGCATCCCCTCCCCGCTCTCCTCCGTAACCTTATAACTCACATACAAAAGCTCACAAGAAACATCCCCCTCCATCTCCGTCATCGGAATACGCTCCAGATCATTATCCGGCAGTCCCCCAATCACCTTCGTAACCGTAACCAGCTCAGCCCCCTCCGCCGAATCCGTCCGGACCGTCCGCAGCGAAAGAGAATCCTCATCCAAAACATACAGCACATTCCCATCCACCTCATACCGCGGAATCGCCGTCACCCCTCCCGCCGGAAGAATCACCGTCTTCGTAAGCACATCCCCCTCAACCACCCTCTGCTCCCCTTCCTGCCAGGCGTCCGCTCCATAAACATTCATCCCAAAGGCCAAAACCATAAACACCCCCGCCAAAAACCAACATCTCTTCATCAAACAACAACTACTCCTTTCCTTTAAACTAAAATCTCAAAAAACAAAGTGGAATAAAAAAAGAATCCGGACAGATCTCACAGGAAGCAGGGAGGAATTCCCCGAATCTCCGAATGATATGTTATGTCCTTGGCATATACCATAACCCATTTTCCAAAAATTGTCAACCATTTCCACCCAAAAAAAGTAATTTTTACCACTACCAAGACCTCAGCCATGCTGCGGAGCTATCGCCCCTCTGCTGTTTCCAATATCCAGGTGTCCGGCTGTTCGCGTACAGACTGTCTGATATGTACGGACATTGACCCCACCACAAAAAACATCCCAGTCCCCAAAAAGGTCAATGTACGCACAGAGCAGACAGTCTGTACGCGAACCGTCCGAACACCGGATATGGAAACAGCAGAGGGGCGATAGCTCCGCAGCATGGCTGACCACCACCCCCCCAATTTGTGAAAAAAATCAAATCCCCCCAGATACTCTTTACATTTCCTCCAAAAAAACTTATAATATAACCCATAAAACACCAACTTTTTGTGCAACCTGGCAGAACCAGCACAAAAAAACAGATTTAGGGGGACTGACCTATGATTTCCAACCAGATAATACAGACATCCATAGACGACTTACGCGGAATAACACGAATCGACCTATGCGTACTAGACGTAAACGGCAGCCTGGCCGCATCCACATTCGAGCCCTCAGAGATATCCAAAGACATACTCAGCGCATTCGCCGGTTCCCCGGCCGAAAGCCAGAGTTTCCAGGGATGCCATTTTTTCAAAATATACGATGAAGGACAATTAAGCTACATTCTGCTGACAAAAGGCACCGGCGACGACGCTTACATGATCGGCAAGGTCGCCGTAAAACAGCTCGAAGGCCTTATCATCGCCTACAAGCAGCGTTTCGACCGCAATAACTTCATCCAGAACCTGCTCCTTGACAACCTTCTCCTGGTAGACATCAACAACCAGGCCAAAAAGCTGCACATCAACCAGGACACCCTGAGAGTGGTATACCTGGTAGAAACCCAGACGGCAGAGGACGTAATCGCCATGGAATCTGTACGAGGCGCATTTGCGCCGGATTCCCAGGATGTAATCACAGCCGTGGATGAAAAGAACGTGGTAGTGGTAAAAGAACTCACCGACCAGGACGACTACGAAACCCTGGACAAAACCGCCCGTCTTCTGGCCGGCATGCTGAGCACGGTGCGCGTATCCTACGGAACCATCGTAAGCCAGCTTAAGGACGTGTCCAAATCCTACAAGGAAGCCCGGCTGGCTCTGGAAGTGGGAGAAATCTTCTACCCGGAAAAAATCGTAGTCGCCTACCATACCCTGGGGCTCGGCCGTCTGATATACCAGCTTCCCCTGTCCCTGTGTAAGATGTTTATGGTAGAGGTTCTGGGGGAGAACCTGCCAAGTACCTTTGACGAAGAGACGCTCTCAACCATAGAAAAGTTCTTTGAAAATAATCTGAATGTTTCCGAGACGGCCCGGCAGCTCTTTGTCCACCGCAATACCCTGGTGTACCGCTTAGAGAAGCTGGAAAAGACCACCGGACTGGACATCCGCGTCTTTGAAAATGCCCTGGTATTCCAAATTGCCCTTATGGTGGCCCGTTATATGGAATATCTGGAAACAAAGGAGCTGTAAAAACAGCCTTTCGGGATTTTGCTTGTCCGGCAAGCACGGCTGCGGACGAAAAAAGCAAAAAAGGGGACAGACAGGAGTAACATTTCCTGGCTGTCCCTGTTTTTTGTATTTGATTTCTGTGGGGGCTTTGACTTATTTCCTGTCGGCTATGAAGCTTCGCTCCCCTTTTTCTTCCCCTTCTTTTCCGAACCCGGCAGCTGATCAATCAGCTTCTCTATCACATGCTTTTTCACATACACATCAAAGCTGAGCATGCAGATAAAGGAAAACATCTCCAAAAAATCCTTATCCTCCTCAGAGGCTTCGCTGAAGGTCTCCCCGGCTGTCTCATATTTGGAAACAAGATCTGCTTTCAATGCCTCGATCTGCTTTTTCTCCAGACTGAATACTTCCGTATAGATCCGCTCCAGCTGAATGGCATGATCCGTGTGGAAATACTTCTCCGTCAGCGGCGCAAACAGGCTTTGAATATCGCTGATAGATAAAATATTCTTAAAGTAATAGATAAATACAAGTAAAAGCAGATGCTCCTTGGAATACTTTTTCTTCTCCGGAGGGGGAAGCAGGTGATTCTTTGCATAATTATTGATCATGGTTTTTGTAAGGATCTTGTCCTCTTCATAGCGCTTGGAGGAACCAAGCTGCCGATCCATAAACGTCGTAACCTGATCCATATATAAATCAATCCCCGGCACGTCCTCCGGACGGATATAGTCTATCTTATCCAGGCCTTCCAAAATGTTTTTCAAAATATTCTGTATATCCATTGTCATATAATCACCTCATAGCTCATTATATAGTATTTAAAACTATATGACAAGTGGCAAATATTCTAATTTTATGTTACTGCTCATTTTGAGTTAATGACATTGGGAGTGAACAGTAACCATTTTGTGTGTTACTGTCCGCTTTGCGGCCGGTAACACGCCTCTCTGGATTTTTGTCTACATCTCTCCATTCATCCGTCCAAGCTTTTCTTTTTTGTAAGCACTGTAGCGTCCTTCCTCAATAGCTGAACGGATCTCGGTCATCATGGTATTGTAGAAATACAGGTTGTGGAGCACGCAGAGCCGCATGCCCAGCATTTCCTTCGCCTTCAGAAGATGCCGGATATAAGCCCGGCTGTACCGCCGGCAGGCCGGACACTGGCAGCCTTCCTCAATGGGCCTCTCGTCCAGCTCATACTTGGCGTTAAAGAGATTGATCTTCCCGTAGTTGGTATACAGGTGTCCGTGACGGCCGTTCCGGCTGGGATACACGCAGTCAAAAAAGTCCACGCCCCGCTCCACGGCCTCCAGGATATTGGCCGGCGTTCCCACTCCCATCAGATAGGTAGGCTTGTCCTTTGGCAGATAAGGCACTGTCTCTTCGATGATATGGTACATTTCCTCATGGCTCTCGCCTACAGCCAGGCCGCCGATGGCATAGCCGTCCAAATCCATCTCCGCTATCTGCTTCGCATGCTCAATCCGGATATCGGCAAAAATCGCCCCCTGGTTGATGCCGAAAAGAAGCTGTTCCCGGTTGATGGTATCCGGCAGACTGTTAAGCCGCTTCATTTCCGCCTTGCAGCGTCCCAGCCACCGGGTTGTCCGGGCCACGGAACGCTCCACATAATCCCGTTCCGCCAGGGCCGGGGCGCACTCATCAAAGGCCATGGCAATAGTGGAGGCCAGGTTGGACTGAATCTGCATACTCTCCTCCGGACCCATAAAGATCTTCCGGCCGTCCATATGAGAGTGAAAGTATACGCCCTCCTCCTTGATTTTGCGCAGAGAAGCCAGAGAAAATACCTGGAATCCGCCTGAATCAGTGAGAATGGGCTTGCCCCAGGCCATAAATTTGTGCAGGCCGCCCAGCTTTTTTACTATCTCATCTCCCGGGCGCACATGGAGATGGTAGGTGTTGGACAGCTCAATCTGCGTGCCTATCCCCTCTAGATCCGATGTGGCAACCGCTCCTTTGATGGCTGCCGCTGTTCCCACATTCATAAAAACCGGCGTCTGAACCACGCCGTGTACTGTGGTCAGCTCCGCTCTCTTTGCATTTCCGTCTTCTTTTAAAATCCGATACATTAATTATAACCTCTTTTCTATTCCAGTTCCGTAATATTACTGTTCCGGTTCCGTAATATCCCGTCCCCAGATTTTTTGCAAATATTCCATCCGCGCGCCCATTCCCTCCAGGAGGGCATCTGCCAGGACAAGCGCTGCCATGGACTCTACCACTACCACGGCTCTCGGCACAATCACCGGGTCGTGGCGTCCCCGGATGCTGATCTCAATATTTTCTCCATTTTGATTGACTGTGCGCTGCTTCGACGAGATGGAAGGGGTGGGCTTGACTGCCGCCCGGAATACCAGCCCGCTTCCGTCGCTGATCCCCCCGAGAACGCCGCCTGCATGGTTTGTCTCCTTGGATATTCCCGTCTCCCGGCTAACAAAGGCATCGTTGTTGGCGCTGCCCTTTGCCCTGGCCGCTTCAAAGCCGTCTCCTATCTCAAATCCCTTGACGGCTCCGATGGACAGCACCGCCTTCGCCAGATTGGCGTCCAGCTTGTCAAAGCAGGGCTCTCCCAGACCGGCCGGAAGTCCGCGGACTACGCACTCAATTACGCCGCCGGAGGAATCCTCCTCCTCCATACAGGTCTTAAGATAAGCCGCCGCTTCCTCTGCAGCCCTGGCATCAGGCATAAAAAATGCATTTTCCCAGATGGCTTCCTCCGAAAAATGCGCCCGATCTATCTTCACAGGGCCAATAGAGCAGGCATAGGCAGTGAGGCTGATCCCCAGCTCCTTTAAAAGCTTTGCGGCAATGGCTCCCGCCGCCACCCGTCCGATGGTCTCCCGGCCCGAGGAGCGTCCGCCGCCCCGGTAGTCGCGAAAGCCGTATTTCTGGTCAAAAGTATAATCCGCATGTCCGGGACGGTAGTAAGAGGCAATCTCACGGTAGTCTCCGGAACGCTGGGAGGTATTGGGCACCAACAGAGAAATCGGCGTTCCTGTTGTCTTTCCTTCAAAAACACCTGAGAGAATCTCCACCTGATCCGCCTCTGTCCGGCTGGTGGTATACCGGGACTGCCCCGGCTTTCTCCGGTTCAGATACTGCTGGATATCTGCTTCTGTAAGAGGAAGTCCTGCCGGACAGCCGTCCACTGCCACGCCGATGGCCTTTCCGTGGGACTCCCCCCAGGTTGAGATACGAAAATATTTTCCAAATATAGATCCTGCCATAGCTGCTCCTGTTCTGTCTTTTGTTCTGAAAAATCTTCTACTATCATAGCGGACTTTTTCCCATTCGTCAAATACTCTTGTGCAATTATTACAGAGTTAATATTCAATTCCTGACCAGTGCTTAGACATACTATAGCAGAAGAGCCGGACTCCCTTAAGAATCCGGCCCTGTTACGATTCACTTTACGGCCAGTACTGGCCCTCTTTTACGGCTTACTCCGCTTCTGCCATAGGCGTAATCACAATATTCTCCCCGGAGATCCCGGTCTTGCGCTTCACAATGTCCTCAATCTGTGCGCGGCCTGCATCGTCGATCTCCGTCATATTCACAACCACATCCGCCTGCCCGTCCGTGATGCTCACCACCACATCCTCAAAGCCCTTGGCCTGCAGCAGAATCTCTGCAGCGGATTCCCGCTCTGCAACGTCAGTCAGAGCAATCATGCTGTCAATGGCCTCCTGCTTCTGTGCGTCGGAAATATTCGTGTTGTTGATGACCTCCAGAAGAATTTCCTTATTCCTGGAGCGAAGCTGCTCTCTGGTCACCTTCGCCTCAGCGGAAAAACCTACCCCGGAGGCGGAATTCGCCAGCACGGCTTCTCCCGGATTCTCGTCCTCTCCAAGCTCTGCTGTATCCAGATCCGCTGCATCCTGGTCAAGACTTGCAATGTCGCCCTCTGCGAACTGCAGCTCCTCCAGTCCTGTCTGGGCGTACAGATCCTCTGCGGAAATATCCGCCGCAATGTTGTCCTCATCTTCTTTTGCAGCTGCGTCTGAGCCTGCCGTAATGCTGGCAGAGTCAAGCTTTGTTCCGGAATAGTTTAAGTACCCTGCTACCGCGATCATAATAGCCAGCGCGGTAATGATCATCTGGTTTTTCTTGAATATGTTCTTCACTTTGAACCCTCCATCTTCATTATTTTTATTTTATGTGCCTCCACAGGAAATAATGCCTCAACTGCCTCCAGAATATTCTGTTTTACCTGGGCATTTCCTCCGCCCTCTGCAATCACAATCACGCCTTCCACCCTGGGCTCCAGCTCCTGCACAACATAGGGGGTCCTTTTCCCATCCCCGTTTTCCTCATAAACCGTCGTCTCCTCCCGTTCGTTTTCCTGTGTGGTTCGATTTCCCCCCTGGGAATCCGCCTCCTCCACCCTCTGGCTCCGGGAAGGCACATCCTTCTCCACCACCTTTTCCGAGGACGACTGTAAGGTAATCATCACCTCCACCCGGCCTACGCCCTCCACCTTCTGCAAAACCTCCTTTAAGCGTTCCTCCTGCTGCCGCTCATAGGAGCTTTCCGAAAATGCTTCCTCTGTCCCCTTTAGGGCTTCCCCGTTATGACCGTCCTCCTCCCCCTGGGGATTTTTTTCCTTCTTCGGCTCTGACGGTATGGCTATCACCAGCAGAAGGACACCGAAAAGCAGGAGAATCAACAGCTGATCCTTCTTGGGCTTTTTAATCTTCTTTTTGTTCTCCGATTTCAATATGGATTTCAGAAATTCCACTGTCCTCTCCTTCCTCCTTTTCTTCTTCCTGCTGTTCCTCCTTTAAGCCCTCTGCCTCGTCCCTTGCTTCATAGAGCTTTTCCTCCAGGCGCCTTTGATACTCCTCCTCCACAGCCTCCTGTTTCTTGAGGAATTCCTGGAGTTCCCGGTCATAGGTCTGTCTGGCGTAAATCTCATCCAACTGCCGATCCAGCCCAAGGGCTGACAAAAAAGGAGACATGACAAGTATCATCAGAACAATTCCCATAAAAAACTGTAAGTATTTCCTCTGATTTTTCTCCGGCAGCACATGGAGCACCACCACCATCAGCAGGGTGTAAAACGCAATGTCCTGTATCCATCCAAACAATAGCTCTTTTATCTTTCACTCCTCCTTTACCCCCTCACCGACACAGTAACCACCGCTATGGTGAGCATAAACAGCACCGCCGTTGTGAACACCACCCGGAACAGCAGGCGGATTCCCTCCCCCACCCCGGCCACGCAGCCTGTCATCCGCTTATCCGACACAGGCTGGAGAAGAGCCGCAGCCATCTCCAGAATCAGCATCAGCATTCCAAGCTTCGCCAGGGGCGTCAGGCAGATGAGTACAATCACCACTAAGGCCGCGACGCCGATGCCGTTTTTTATGAGAACGGAAGAGCCGAGAACCACATCTGTCACAGAGCCGGCGATGTTGCCGATGCCGGGAATCATTTCTGCCGCCCGGGTAAACAATGTTGTTTTCAGGGAATCCACAGCCGGATTCAGGATCCCCTGGATGGTGTTAAAGCCAATGACTACCGCAAGCATGGATTTTAGAAGCCAGATGGTTGTCTTGGAGGCCATTTCCTTCATCTGAGACAGATATTCCTCCTTGGTGAGGTGATTCACAAAGACAAGAATCACATGCACCTGTATCAGCGCCATGAGCCCGTTTTGTATCAGCCTTTGGATAAAATAAATCAGCCCCAGGAAAAACTCGTAGAACACCAGGGCCGTAGTGCTGCCCGAGGCCATGGTCACAGCCAGGCAGAAGGCCGGAACCAGCACATTCATAAAATCCTGAATTCCCATGAGCACCTCCCTGGTGATCTCCATGGCGCCGGAAAATATCTGTAAAAGAATCAGAAACAGCATCAGGTAGGTAATCTCAAAGCTCACCTCCGCAATCTGCTGATTCTGGAAAATATTTGAAAAGTTGGACATTAGGGCCGCCGCTATGCCCAGCAGCAGAATGGAGAGTAAAACATGCTTCTCGGTGCGCCAGTTATTTCCCATCTGCTCTGCCGCCGCCGTCACAAAGCCCTCCAGGGTAAAGGGCTGCTCTCCCTTTAAAAGCTCCATCACCGTATTCTCAAACTGAAATTCCCCTCCCAGGATCTCGTCCACCGACTGCTCAATCTCGTCAAAATCAAGCTCCTCCACCATGGAGAGATCCTCTGCCTGTGCCTGTATGGGCGGACAGAAGCCCCAGAGCAGGATACCAAATATCAAACAGCAGATTTTCATAGTCATGTCCCCAGAAACCCACGGATGGTTTCCAAAAGAGCCGTGATAATCGGCATGCTGACAGCCAGAATGGAGAGCTTGCTGAACACCCCGATCTGTCCGGCGATGGCCCCATAGCCTGCGTCCCGGCAGATATCCGCGGCAAATTCCGCTATGTAGGTGATGCCGATAATTTTAAGCAGCGCCTGAATGTAGGTGCTCTGGATGGAAATAGAGCTCTGTATCAGCTTTACGCTCTCCACCACCACCTCGAGCTTCTCCGCTGCCAGAAGCAGCAGAAACACGCTGGTGGCAATGCTGAGATAGACGGAAAATTCCGGTTTTACTGCTTTTATCTGAAGCGCCAGCAGAACACCGGCAATTCCAACCATGGCTGCCTGCAGCATATGACATGACCTCCTATTCCAGTTTTATTCCAGTTCCGTAATATCCCTCACAGTGCACTGATATGAAATCAATTTCCAGCCGCAGAAAACCTGCGTCTGTAAATCGATTTGTGCACTGTGAAGGATATTACTGTTTTGTCTAATCACAATGCAAAAAGTCTCTGCATGGTATCGAATAAGTCAAAAATATAAGGCAGAATCCAGAACAGCACCAGCACCAGGCCCGCGAGGCTGGTGAGAAAGGCCTGCTCCTCCCGGCCGCTGTGCTTGAGAATCTGGCTCAGCACGGACACAAGGATTCCGACCGCCGCAATTTTAAATATGAGATTGACGCTCATAGCTTCCTCCCATTTACACCAGAAGGATGACCAGGAAGATACCTCCGGCCACTCCCAGGCTCTGGTACAATTTCTGCTTTGTTCTGGCCGCCTCCTGGGCCTCCCGGATGCCAAGCTCCAGCTGCTCCAGGTAAAGATCAATGGAGGACAGCTGCATTTCCAGATCCAGGTATCCTAAGACCTCGCCGAGTCCCCCCAGCTGCTCCTTGTCCTCTCTTTTCAGATGGGTGCCGGACAGCCTGGCCTTGATCCGATCCTGCCACAGCTCCCCAAAGCTTCCCTTTCCCGGATTTCCCATCTGCTCTGCCAATTCCTCCAGAAAGCTTCCAAAAGGCTCCCTCATGCGGACGGCAATGCTTGCAAATGCCTCCGGCAGAGGGGTTTTCGTATATTTAATCTCTCCCCGCAGCATGTAAATCATCTGTTTTAACATCCGAAGCTCCATACACCGCCCCTTTAAGTCATTGCCGAAGCTGACGCCGATTCCTGCCGCCGAAGCCAGAATCAGCAAGGCGCCGATTCCCTTTATCATAGAACGCTCCCCCTTTCATCCAAGATCTTCCAAACCGTTCCCGGCCCCATGCCATAGCCCATAATCACATAGCGCTCAAAAATCTGCTCTTCAACCAGTCTTTTAAGAAGAGGCTTGGAACGAATATCCTCAAGAGAGCTTCCGTGAACCGTGGCAAGAAGACGGCAGCCGCAGAACAGCGCTGTCTCCATGGCCCGGATGTCTTCCTCCCGGCCTATCTCATCCACCGCCAGAACCTCCGGAGCCATAGAACGGATCAGCATCATCATTCCCTCCGCCTTGGGGCAGGCGTCCATTACATCTGTGCGGATTCCCACGTCATTGGCCGGAATCCCCTGGAAGCAGCCGCAGATCTCAGACCGCTCGTCCACCACTCCCACCGTGCTGCCCTTAAGACCCTTTGTCCCGTTGGAAATCTGCCGGACGAGATCTCGCAGAAGGGTGGTCTTTCCGCCCCGGGGAGGCGAGATAATCAAGGTATGCTTCAGCCCTGTCTCATCATAGAGAAAAGGCAGTACCTTGTCCCCGCAGCCGATGATCTGATGAGACAGGCGGAGGTTAAGGCAGGAAATATAACGGATGCTCTTCACCTTGTCCCCCTCCAGGACGGCTTTTCCCGACACCCCCAGACGGTGTCCCCCCTGCAGGGTGAGGTAGCCCTGTTTCAGTTCATCCTCATAGGCATAGAGGGAATATTTCCCCACAAGCTCCATGGTTTCCCGGAGCTCCTTTTGCGTCACGCTCCAGGCTCTCTCCGGCTCTTTTAAGACCTCCCCCTGCCCAGAGAGAAAATATTCCCCACCGCCCATACGGAGCAGAAAGGGCTTATGAGCCCTTAAGCGTATCTCCTGGAGCTGTTCAAAATCAATCTCTGCCTGCTCTAACATCTCCCGGATATGCCCGGGGAAAAAATGTATGATTTCATCCTTGTCCTTCATTTTTACCTAGTCTCCTCCCCGAAACACCTGTGCGGCAGTCCGGTTATCTGAACTGTTACAAGTATATGAGGGCAGGGGCAAAAAAAGACTAGCCTATGGAAATTTTCGGAATATAGGAGCGTCCTTGTTCCGGGTCATGCTCTCTTGAATTGTACAGGCGATGGATTGCAGATGGAAAAAATTTCTTTGAAAAAGCTCCTTAACCAGCGCAGAAAATGATAAAAAAAGAACAACAACGAAAAAAGCTGTGGGAACAGCCCCGATAAAAAGCGGCTATTATCCCACAGCTTATTCATAAGTAAAGAATTATTTTAAGGCTCCAGGTTCACCACAACCAGCTCCGGCCGGTTGAAAATCCTCGGGATCGGGGTGCTCTCCCTTGCCAGCCCACGGCTTACAATCATAGTCATATCGCCGCTCGCATACCTTCCTCCGGCATATTTAGGAAACATGCCCTGATCCGGTGCAAAAACTCCGTTGATAATCCCGGGAAGCCGCCACTGGCCTCCGTGCGCATGGCCGGACAGAACCAGATCAAAATTATATGCCCCATAGATGTCTATCCGCTCCGGCCGGTGGGCCAGCAGAATCGTATAAAATCCATTGTCAGCCGTATGCTCCAATTCTTGAAGCTGCTCTTCTGTCCCTGCCGTTGAATCCGTATATCTTATAACATCCGGATCGGAAATTCCGCAGATATTGATGCACTGCCCCCGAATCCCTATGGTCTCACTCGTTCCACTCAAAACCGTCACACCATAAGCCCGGAACAAATCCAGAATATCGTCAATCTGATTGCTCCAGTACTCATGGTTTCCTGTCACATAATAACAGGGATATCGCTCTGCAATCCCTTTTAGGAGAGCCTCTGTATTGTCATTCGGAATCTTATCATCACAGATATCGCCGCCCAGCAGAATCACATCCGGCTTTTGTCTGTCAATGGCCTCAATAAGCGTTTTCTGCCCCTCACCATAATTACAGGAATGCAGATCCGTTACCAGAACCACTCGGAGAGGAATGCTTATTTTATCTGAACAGACAGTATAAGTTCTAATCTTAAGCCTTGTGTCAAAGGCCGCCAGTAATATCAGTAAAATCCCCAACAGCACTGCTGCAAAAACAACTTTTCTCCGCCGGCTCACCGACCTCCTCCTTCCCATCCAAATCCGCTGTACACAGTCCATGATATGCAGACCCGATATCCGTTTTCCAACTCAATAAACGCTGATATCGGGCAGGAACTACATTTCGTTACTCCGAAATCTGAAAATGCTGATAATCCTTCAAGCTCTTCCAGTCTCCTCCCCAGGTAAAACCATGCTGGGAAAAAAGCTGCCAGCACAGATCTCCGTCCTTTCCGATCTTGTGCGGAAAGTCTGCCTCCCGATCGGCATAAGGCTCGCTGCCTTCGGGAGAAATGTGCTCCACGCCCCCGGGATAAGTCACATAGGGATTGTAAAAAGGATTGATATCAATGGCAAGCCCGTATGCATGACGGGAAAGCTTTTTACTCCCTTCCACAACCCGGTAATTAAAGGCGGATGTGTTGTTGTCAAGAAGGGAGGCATGATCATCTCCGCCGTAATCATCAATCAACCGCATCTTTTCAATCTGATACCCGTTTTCGTAAAGGGTCTGGAAAATCTCCAGTATTGTATCTGCAATGGATGCGTGGACGATAAGCTCTCCCACATGGGTCTGCTCGTCAAAGCCCACGTACAAAAGCCGAAGGTAGCGCAGATCCGCAAGAGCAATGTCCTCATTTTCCACATAAGAGACACCATCCATCCTGGCAAATACCTCCTGTGGAATCTCCTGTGCGTAAAAAAGGGACGAAATCTCTTCCCCGGTCAGCTCCTGCTCCACCACCGTTCCGGACATGCAGGTGCGGTAATCCGGCTCTTCCTCTTCCGGCTCCTCAAGCCCGGCATCTTCCAAGCCCATATTTTCTGAGCCCGCATTTTCCAGGCCAGCCTCCTGCTCCTGCCTGCTCTCAGTTTTCGCTTCATTTTTATCCTGCCGGCAGCTGCACAGCAGGCAAATGGCCATTCCTATAACAGAAATGACCATTTTGATAGAATTTCCCTTCATCTATTTAACCTTTCGCCCGAATATATCCCTGTGCCTTCAAAAACTCTGCGCAGAGAACAGATCCGCCGGCCGCACCCCGGACAGTGTTATGGGAAAGACCCACAAACTTCCAGTCATAGACATGATCCTCACGGATTCTTCCGATGGAAATCCCCATCCCCCTCTCAAAGTCCACATCCAGCTTCACCTGAGGACGGTTATCTTCCTCCATATACTGGATAAACTGCTTCGGCGCGCTGGGCAGTTCAAGCTCCTGGGGCAGTCCCCGGTAGCTGGTAAGCTTCTCTATCAGCTGTTCCTTCGTAACTTTTTTGCGGAACTTCACAAACACAGCCGCCGTGTGGCCGTTCAGCACAGGAACACGGATGCACTGGCAGGTGATAACCGGCTCCTTGGCAAGCTTAATCTCACCGTCCTCACAGATTCCCAGAACACGTAAGGGCTCCTTCTCGCTCTTCTCCTCCTCGCCGCCGATGTAAGGTATCACATTCTCCACCATCTCCGGCCAATCCCTGAAGGTTTTTCCGGCTCCGGAAATTGCCTGGTATGTAGTCGCCACTACCTCATAGGGCTCAAACTCCTCCCAAGCCTTCAGGGCCGGGGTGTAAGACTGAATGGAGCAATTGGGCTTCACGGCTATAAAGCCTCTCTTCGTTCCCAGACGCTTCTTCTGCTCCTCGATAATCTTCACATGCTCCGGATTGATCTCCGGAATGATCATAGGTACGTCCGGAGTCCAGCGGTGAGCGCTGTTGTTGGAAACTACCGGAGTCTCGGTCTTTGCGTAGGCTTCCTCGATGGCCTTGATCTCGTCCTTGGTCATATCAACGGCGCTGAATACAAAGTCCACCTCCGCAGCAACCTTCTCCACCTCGTTTACATTCATAACGATAAGCTTCTTCACGGCCTCCGGCATGGGGGTGTCCATCTTCCAGCGGCCGCCCACAGCCTCCTCGTAGGTCTTGCCGGCGCTTCTTTCGCTTGCCGCAATTACCGTAGTCTCGAACCAGGGATGGTTCTCCAGCAGGGAAATAAAACGCTGCCCAACCATTCCGGTGCCTCCTAAGATTCCAACTCTCAATCTGTCACTCATTTTTCATATTCTCCTCTTGATCCCTCTGATGTACGGTATCCCAAATCCGCCGCAGGCCGGAAAACACAGCCTGCTAAAGCTTCCCTGGATTACCGCTGTTTTTCTATGTATCCTATCGCATTTTTTGGGAAAATGCAAGTATTTATTTTCTCACATCTGCCCACCTTATCTAACCGCATCATAATGTGACCACATACGAATAACCTTTATTGTTCCTTCATATGCTGTCCCGTCAATAACCGCAGGCTCATTATATACTTGATAAACCAATCTATGCTGAATATTAATTCTTCTGGAATAATAACCATTTAAATTTCCCACCAGTCCCTCATATGGCGGCGGATTTTGAAAAGGATTCTCCGCTATCATATCCAGCAAGGTTTTTGCTTTTAAAACAAGCCCGGCTCCTTTTAGCAGCTTTTTATCCTTGTCTGCCCGTTTACTAAATCTAATGATATACATTTACCATTCCTCATCCGGATTATATACGGAACATTCTTCTAACGGCTCTTTTCCTGCCTCGATAATACTCTCTGCCATACCCGGTATAGAATTTAAATATAAGGTCTCCTGAATCGCATTCCAATCCTCTTCTGATATGAGAACAGCATTTTTCCCACGATTATTCGTAATTGTAATCGGCTGGCTGCTGCTGTTAACCTCAGATAGTATTTGATATATATTTTCCCTTGCCTTTGTCACACTAATTGCAGTCATGCTGTCATCTCCTTTTTATCGCATTATACCGTACGTATTTACGTACATCAATAATACATTTAAACTTTCTGGCACATCACAGGCCGCACAATCGCTTTCGCCGGGCACTTCTCCATGCACTTCTCACAGCCCACGCATTTATCATAATCAATCTGGGCCAGATTATTCTCTACCTGGATGGCCTCTGCCTCACACTGCCTGGTACAGAGCTTACACCCAAGACAGCCTGCCGCGCATACCTTCTTAACCTCCGGCCCTCTCGCCTTGCTGGAGCAGGCAACGGCAGCCTTCGCATCGCTGCGGATCAGCTCAATGAGGTTCTTGGGACAGACAGCGGCACAGCGGCCGCAGCCCGTGCATTTCTCCGGGTCAACCACTGCCGCGCCCTCCTTTACATGGATGGCGTCAAAGGCACAGGCTTCTACGCAGGAGCCAAAGCCGAGACAGCCGTAGTCGCATTCCCATACCGGCAGGCCGGACAGAACTGCAGACCGGCAGTCGCGGATTCCTACATAATTGCATTTCACGGAGGTTTTCCCACAGGTTCCGGCGCAGCGGACAAAGGCTCTTTTCTTCACGGTCTGAACGCTGTCTACTCCCATAATCGCACTGATTTCCCGGATGGCCTTCTCATTGCAGACCGGACAGACATTTACCTCCGCCTCTCCTCTTACAATGGCGGCCGCAGCCGCATCACAGCCGGCCTGGCCGCAGCCGCCGCAGTTATTTCCCGGCAGGCACTCCCGGACAAGGGCTTCTCTCTCGTCCACCTCCACATAGAACTTTTTCCCGGCCGCCACCAACGCAGCGCCAATCAAAAGCCCGATCACTCCCACAATAAGAGTCGCTATTACAATTCCCTGCATTTCCATTCCCCCTTATGATAAACCGCCGAATCCCATGAACGCAATCGCCATCAGCACCGCACACAGCAGTACAATCGGAGCTCCGCGCAAGGGCGCAGGAATCGCATCCTCGTCAATCCGCTCCCGGATACCGGCCAGAAGCACAATGGCAACCGTGTAGCCCACAGCCGTTCCAAAGCCTGCCAGAACGCTCTCCAGCAGGTTGTAGCCGTTCTGTACATTGGTCAGCGCCACGCCCAGTACCGCACAGTTCGTCGTAATCAGCGGCAGATAGATGCCGAGGGCCTGATAAACAGCCCGTGAGGTTTTCTTCAGGAACATCTCCACCAGCTGCACCAAGGCCGCAATCACCAGAATAAATACAATCGTCTTAAGATACGTAAGGTTCAAAGGAAGCAGAACAAAGTCATACAAAAGACTGGCTACTGCAGAGGAAATGGTAATAACGAAGATCACCGCTCCCCCCAGGCTCGCAGAAGTCTTAATCTGCCTGGACACGCCCAGGAAGGAACAGATGCCCAGAAACTGATTCAGCACCACATTGTTAATCAGCGCCGTTGAAATCACAATCATAATCAGGGAAGTCATTTTTCAGTTCCTCCTTCCTTTGTGCCGCAGGATTGCGCACATGAGGCACAGCAGCCGTCGCAGCCCTCCACTACCTTATTTGCCCGGGTATTGATATGTACTGCATTCATAATCATCACAATAATCATCAGCACCAGAAACGCTCCCGGCGCCTTGATGAAAATGGCAATGGGCGGAAAGGCATCCGGCATCACTTCAAAGCCAAAGGCCGTGCCCGCCCCCAAAAGCTCCCGGACAAGGCCAATCACTGTCAGCGCAATGGTAAAGCCAAGCCCCATTCCAATGCCGTCCATTGCAGAGAGCACAGGCGGATTCTTAGAGGCAAAAGCTTCCGCCCTTCCCAGGATAATACAATTCACCACAATCAGAGGAATGTAGATTCCAAGCGCGCTGTAAAGCGCCGGAAGGTAAGCCTCCGTCAAAAGCTCCACCACCGTAACCAGGGAAGCCACAATCACAATGTATGCCGGAAGCCGGACTTCATCGGGAATCACCTTTCTAAGAAGGGAAATCACCAGATTGGATACGACCAGCACCACCAGGGTAGATACCCCCATGCCGAATCCGTTGACAGCCGAGGTGGTAACCGCCAGGGTGGGACACATGCCGAGCATCAGCACCAAAGCCGGATTTTCCTTTAAAATACCATTATAAATACGCTCCATACATGGTTTCATTTCGTTCCCCCCTTATTTGATGTGTGTACCAAAGAAATCCAGAGCCGCATTGACCGCATTCACCACCGCTCCTGAGGAGGTGGAGGCCCCGGACACTGTGTCAATCTCATTGTCTGCTGTGGAACCGCCCGCCTTGTTCAAGGTAAACCGCTCCACATTCACCCCGGCAAACTGACCCTTAAACGCCTCCTCTTTGCAGAGCATACCCATACCGGCCGTCTCATTGATCTCCGTAAAGGCAATGCCGTTGACCGTGCCGTCTGCCAGGATACACACGGACATGGTAATATTGCCCTCAAAGCCGTCGCCGGTTGTGACGCTGATCACATAGCCCACCGGGGAGCCGCCCGCATCCACGCCCACGGCTGCCTCATTGATATAGGCTTTGCCAAAGTCTGTGCCGTAAACCCCACCGTCCAAAGCTTCAATGGCGCTGTTTATCTTCTCATCCGAGGTAAAGTCCGCAGCTTCGGGACATACTTCCCGGTAGGAGGCCGCCTTTGCCTCTGCCTTCTGCACTGCAATCTGATCCTCTGTCATCACGTACACGCTGCTTAAGGCCGCTCCTGCAATCAGCGTAATCACACAGAGAATCACGGCGGATTTCGGAATTCCCTTCTTTCCCTTTGAGGGCTTTCTCAGGCCGTAGGGCACGGGAACGGAGATTTCGTCAATCAGGGGAACTGCCATATTTGCAATGATAATGGCGTAGCTGGCGGAATCCGGCGCACTTCCGTACACCCGGAAAATTCCGCTTAAGATACCGATGAGGCTGCCGAAAATCAACTGTCCTTTCGGCGTTACCGGACTGGTCACCGGGTCTGTTGCCATAAACAGAGCCCCCATCACAATGCCGCCGGACACCAGGTGAAGCACGATAAATTCCAAATCCAGCCCATGTCCGCCGAACAATGTCAGGAACACAGAGAAGGATACCAGGACTGCCAGGGGAATTTCATACGTAATAGCCCGGACTGCCAGAAGGTAGATACCGCCGATACACAGGGCAAGTATAGAGCTTCCGATGACGCCGTTTCCAAAACCTAAGAAGGTTTCCGCCACATTTACCGTCTGCCCGGAGGCAAGAGCCTCCAGAGGAGTTGCCGAGCTCATTCCGTCCAGGGAAAAATCAGCTACCACGCCGCTGAAGGAAATCAGCAGAAAGCACCTTCCTGCCAGGGCCGGGTTCATAAAATTATGTCCGATGCCGCCGAAGAAGCATTTTACAAACAGTATGGCAAAGATGCTTCCCAGACAAGGTACGTAAAGGGGCTCATAGGCAGGAAGGCAGAGTGCAAGAAGAAGCCCTGTGACGACTGCGCTCCCGTCCTTTACCGTATTGGGCCGTCCGGTAATGCGGTCAAACAGGTATTCTGTCAACACGGCAGACAGAACGGAAGCCGCAATCACAAGAAAGGCTCCTGTTCCGTACCGGAAGATGCCGAATACAGCAGCCGGCATCAAGGAGAGAATCACCTGATACATGGCTTTGCCTGTGGTCAGCTTGTTTCTTACATGCGGACTGGAAGAAACATAATATAATCCATTCATTGTAAAAGCCCCCCTATTTTCTCTTCGCTGCCATAATCTCGGCCTTTGCCTGTTTAAAGAGCTGCATCAAAGGCCGCTTTGCCGGGCAGATATAGGTGCAGGAGCCGCAGGCGATACACTCTAAGCCGTACAGCTTCTTTTCATAACGCTCATAATTCTTCTTTTCTGCGGCAGCGGCCATCATCTGCGGCGTCAGTCCCAAGGGACAGACCTGATTGCAGCGTCCGCAGCGCAGGCAGGCGGTCTGAACCTTTTCCGCCTCCGCCACCGGATCCGTAGAAAGAACGGTCAGCGCATTGTTATTTTTGCAGACAGGAACTTCCAGGGAGGCAAGGGCTATCCCCATCATGGGGCCGCCGCAGAGCATCTTCCTGGCCTCTGCGCCCTCCCGGATGCCTCCGGCTTCCTCAAGAACCTCTGCAAAACTGGTTCCAATCCGCACCATCAGGTTGCAGGGATTCTGAACCCCGTCCCCTGACACAGTAAATCCCCTCTCCATCACTGGCTCTGATTTGCACACGGCCCGGTAAATGGCATGAACCGTGGCCACATTGTCCACCACGCAGCCTGCGTCTGCCGGAAGCATGCCAAGCTTCAGATGCTTTCCTGCCACCACGCTGATAATCGACCGCTCTCCGCCCTGGGGGTATTTTGTATGTACTGCCTGGACACGCACCTTTTCCTGGCCTGCGCAGGCCTGTTCCATAGCCTTTATGGCCTCCGGTTTATTTTCCTCAATGAGTATCACGCCCTCTGCGTTGGGAAACAGCCGCAGCATAATCTTAAGCCCCTCCACAATCCCGCTGCCCTGGGTACGCATAAGCTGATCGTCGCAGGTGATATAAGGCTCGCACTCTGCTCCGTTGGCTATGACATATTCAATCTCCTGGGGATTTTTCGGCGCAAGCTTGACGTGGGTGGGAAAGCCCGCTCCTCCAAGCCCGATGATGCCTGCCGCTTTGATCTTTTCAAGAATCTCCTGACCTGTGAGAGATGCCGCATCTGTTTCCTTTCCAATGCCTTCGGCCAGGGTGTAGTTCCCGTCATTTTCCACCACGATGCAAGGAACGGCAGATCCTGCCACTGTCCTGCGGTTTTCCACTGCTTTCACTTTGCCGGAGCAGGAGCTGACGATATTGGCCGACACAAAGCCGTCTGCCTCTGCAAGAAGCTGGCCTGCAAGAACCAGATCACCCTTCTGCACCACCGGCCTGGCCGGCTTTCCGATATGCTGGTTCAGCGGAAAGACCAGATCGCCTTTGGGGAGATAAGGGCGGTAAGGCACATTCCTGGCAAACTCCTTTCCGTCCGCCGGGTGCACGCCTCCTTGAAATGTTTTTCTTAACATAAGCACTCTTCTTTCTATTACAGTTCCGTAATTTGACTCACAATGTTTCCAGTTCCCTCTAATATTTTATTTATTTAACACTTTACCACATTTAAGTCAAAAAATCCACTACTGAATTCCTGCCGCCAAACTGCTGCTTTTCAAATCCGGCATGCCAAGCCCCGCTTACTGAACCAGGCGCACGGCATCTGCCACTGTCCGCACGCCGCAGAGACGCACGCCTTCCACCTCTCCGATCTGCTCCCGGCAGACCTGGGGCAGGATAATCGTCGTGAAGCCCAGCTTCTTCGCCTCCTGTACGCGCTGGCCGGCCTGGCTCACTGCCCGGACTTCACCGCTTAAGCCTACCTCACCGAAGGCAAGCACCCTCTCGTCTATGGCCCTGTCCTTATAGCTGGAGATCACCGCCAGCACCACGCCAAGATCAATGGCCGGTTCGCTGATCCGGATTCCTCCGGCAATATTCACATACACATCACTATTGGAAAGACGCAGATTCAGCCGCTTTTCCAGGACTGCCAGAAGAAGGTTCACCCGGTTATAGTCCATTCCGGCCGCTGTCCGCCTGGGAACCGCCAGGGTGCTGTGGCAGACCAATGCCTGGATCTCTAAGAGAATCGGCCTGGTTCCTTCCATGGAACAGGCCACCACCGAACCGGAAGCCTCCTCCGGCCGGCCGTTCAGCATATATTCCGAGGGATTTTCCACCTCTGTAAGACCGGCCTCGCGCATCTCGAACACGCCGATCTCATTGGTGGAGCCGAAACGGTTCTTTACCCCCCTTAGAATCCGGTAGGAGGCGTGGCGGTCTCCCTCAAAATAGAGTACCGTATCCACCATATGCTCCAGAACCCTGGGTCCGGCCACGGTTCCCTCCTTGGTCACATGTCCCACGATAAACACAGTCACTCCAAGACCCTTTGCAAGCTGCATCAGCACGGAGGTCGCCTCCCGTACCTGGGACACGCTGCCGGGAGCGGAGCTGATTTCCTCATGGTACATAGTCTGGATGGAGTCAATAATCACCACTTCCGGCTTCTGCTCACGGATGGTCTCACGGATCAGTTCCAGATTGGTCTCGCAGAGCAGCCGCAGGCCGTCGGAAAAGCTGCCAATCCGGGCAGCCCGAAGCTTGATCTGCTTTAAAGATTCCTCCCCGGAAATATAGAGCACCTGCCTGCCGTCCCCGGAAAGCTTCTGACAGACCTGGAGGAGCAGCGTAGACTTGCCGATACCCGGATCTCCGCCCACCAGAACAAGGGAGCCCGGCACAATGCCGCCTCCCAGAACACGGTTCAGCTCTTCCATATGGGTGCTCATCCGCTCCTCTTCTGCCGTATCAATAGAAGAAAGGCAGACCGGACCTGCGGCTGCCCTTTCTTTTTGTATCCTTCGGACACTTGTTTTTTCAATCGTTTCCTCCACAAAGGTATTCCACTGCCTGCATCCCGGGCACTGGCCCATCCACTTGGCCGACTCATGGCCGCAGTTCTGGCAGAAAAATACGGTGGTCTTTCCTTTTGCCATTCACTTTATCCTATGCTTTTACAACCTTCACGCTCACGTTCTCTTTTCCGCCGAGCTCCACGCTCAGCACCAGCTTTCCGCCTCTGCCTGTCTTGATTCTGCCAGACTCATGGCCGTCCACTTCTGTTAAGTACTCTGTATTCTCTTCCATTCCCAGGGTAATCTGGGCATCCTCCGGGCCGTCCACCTCAAATTCCACGCTGTCGGCCAAAACCCGGAAGTTCTGGACTGCTGTGCCTGGTACTGACTCATAGACAAACAGATCGTTGCGCTCCAGCTTGGTGATCTCCTTAAAGGTCTTTACTTTATACAAATCTCCCTGATGGTTAAAATCTCCAAGCTTGGTCTTGGATGCCAGCTCATAATCTCCAAAGCTGATGCTCCCGTCTGCTTCCACACGTATGAGTTCTTTAACTGCTGCCATTTCTTTTGTCCTCCCAATCGGAATTCATAATTAACTGGTTATTGATATTTTGATTATAAACGATTCCGTGTTTCATTTCCAGTTTTTTTATAAAAACTTTATCTTTCCCTTCTGCATGGTGACCGTTACCTCGCTGTCCCGTTTTATCCGTCCGGCCAGAATCTCGTCTGCCAGCGTATCCTCTATCTTTGTCTGGATGGCTCTCTTTAAAGGCCTGGCCCCGTATTTCACATCGTAAGCTTTTTCCACAATATGAACCTTCACGCTGTCCCTTACCTTAAGACGGATTCCAAGCTGCTGCTCACAGCGCATAGAAAGCTCCTTGAATAGAATGGATACAATCTTCTTCATCTGCTCTTTGTTAAGGGCATGGAATACAATGATTTCATCAATCCGGTTTAAAAACTCCGGCTTGAACATCCGTTTTACTTCCTCCATAACGCTGCCCTTCATGGCCTTGTAATTCTCTTTTTCATCTTCCACAGCTGCAAAGCCCAGGCGCTTGGGGGAAATGATAGACGCCGCCCCTGCATTGGAAGTCATAATAATCACGGTATTTTTAAAATCCACCGTCCGCCCCTGGGAATCTGTGATCCGTCCGTCGTCCAGAACCTGAAGCAGGATATTAAACACATCGGGATGGGCCTTTTCAATCTCATCAAAGAGAATCACCGCATATGGATTCCGGCGTACCTTTTCCGAGAGCTGTCCCCCGTCATCATGGCCCACATATCCGGGAGGCGCTCCTATGAGCTTAGACACGCTGTGCTTTTCCATATATTCTGACATATCTACCCGGATCATCGCCTGCTCACGGCCAAAGAGCACCTCTGCCAGAGCCTTGGACAGCTCGGTCTTTCCCACTCCGGTAGGCCCAAGGAACAGGAAGGAGCCGATGGGACGCCCTGGATCCTGAAGGCCTACGCGGCCCCGGCGCACTGCTTTCGCAACTGCCGTCACTGCTTCTTCCTGGGCAATGACACGTTTGTGAAGAATGGCTTCCAGCTTTTGAAGCCGCTGGGTCTCTGACTCCGCAAGCTTGCTCACAGGAATCTTCGTCCAGTCGGAAACAATCTGGGCTACCTCATTCTCTCCCACGGTCAGCGTCTTTTTCCTTGCATTCCTGTCCGCCTTTGCCCGTTCCTTATCCAGAAGCGCAAGCACCTTCGCGCGCTCCTTCTGAAGTTCAGCGGCCTGTTCAAATTCCCCGGCTTTCAGCGCAGACTCCACTTCTTCCAAAAGCTCCGCGCCCTGCTGCTCAAGCTCTGACAGGGTATCCAGCCTTTTATAGCTGCCAAGACGCACCTTGGCCGCCGCCTCATCCATCAGATCGATGGCTTTATCCGGGAGAAAGCGGTCATTGATATAGCGCCTGGAAAGCTTGGCTGCCGCTTCAAGAGCCTCATCAGTAATCTCTACCTGGTGATGGCGCTCATAGCTTCTGCGGATTCCCTTTAAAATAGCAACCGTCTCCTCCTCACTGGGCTCTTCCACTGTAATAGGCTGGAAGCGCCGCTCCAGGGCTGCGTCTTTCTCAATGTATTTGCGGTATTCCTCCAGGGTTGTAGCTCCAATCATCTGAAGCTCCCCTCTGGAAAGAGCGGGTTTTAGGATGTTGGAAGCATCCATGGCCCCTTCCGCGCCTCCGGCTCCAATCATGGTGTGAAGCTCATCTACAAACAAGAGAATATTTCCTGCCTGGCGCACCTCTTCCATTACCTTTTTGATGCGTTCCTCAAATTCTCCCCGGTATTTGGATCCGGCCACCATGCCGGATAAATCCAGGGTCAAAAGACGCCGGCCCTTCATGGAATCAGGCACGGTTCCCTCTGCAATCCGCTGTGCCAGACCTTCCACAATGGCTGTCTTTCCTACGCCGGGCTCTCCGATCAGGCAGGGATTATTCTTGGTTCTCCTGCTCAAGGTCTGAATCAGGCGGCGGATCTCATCCTCCCGGCCAATGCAGGGTTCCAGGCGCTTCTCACCGGCCATGGCTGTCAAATCACGGCTGTACTGATCAAGGGCCTGCGTTCCTCTTGCCTGGCCTTTTCCGTTACGGGCCAGCTCCTCCCGGTATTGCCGGCCGGTTCTTCCCATGGAATCCAAAAGGGCGGCGTAGAGCCCCTTTACATTGATATCCATGGTGTTGAGCAGACGGCTTCCCGTGCACTCCGCATCCTTTAGCATGGCAATCAGTATATGCTCGGTGCCGGTGCTCTGCTCTTTAAACTGTGCCGCTTCGCGGTCTGCTTCCTCCAGAACCTTTCTGGCTCTGGGGGTAAATCCGGGGCGTTCCTTCTGGCGGATGGTGTGCTCCGGGGAAATCAGCTCTTGAATCAGCTGAAGTATCTTTTCTTCCTCTGCTTTGCGCTCTGTGAGAAGCTGGGAGGCGGCACAGGTCTTTTCCCGAAGCAGACCCAGAAGAATGTGCTCGGTTCCTACATAATTCTGCTTTAGTTCACGGGAAATCTTTTCTGCTTCCTTAAGAACTTTTTTTGCTTTTTCTGTATATCTTTCAAACATTTGTTTTGACCTCCTATTTTAAGTCGCTGCGCGACAGCACTAAAGGGTAAAGTCGCTTCGACACACCGGTAAGGAGAGAAACTTTTATTCGAAAAGCACTCATAAAAGTTCCTCTCGTGCGCCTTTGCGACTTTACCGTTTAAATTTAAGTCGCTGCGCGACGGCACTAAAGGGTAAAGTCGCTTCGACACACCGGTAAGGAGAGAAACTTTTATTCGAAAAGCACTCATAAAAGTTCCTCTCGTGCGCCTTTGCGACTTTACCGTTTAAATTTAAGTCGCTGCGCGACGGCACTAAAGGGTAAAGTCGCTTCGACACACCGGTAAGGAGAGAAACTTTTATTCGAAAAGCACTCATAAAAGTTCCTCTCGTGCGCCTTTGCGGCTTTACCGTTTAAATTTAAGTCGCTGCGCGACGGCACTAAAGGGTAAAGTCGCTTCGACACACCGGTTGATATTTCTTTGCTGGACTATTTTAAATTCCGGTTTCGCCGTTTAAACGGGCGAGGTAAGCACCTCGCCCGTATCCATTCCGGCTTTTTCCCTTATATGCCCAAATCCTCAAAGTCCAGAATCTCAATATCCAGATCGTCGTCGTCCTCTTCCTCTATAACAGGCTGCGGGGCTTTTTTCCTGGGATTTTTCTTCTGCTTTTCTTTGGCTGCCTCTTCTTCTATCTCCATGACAGCGCTCATATCAATCTTGGGAAGCTCTTTGGTTGAGAACAGATCCGGCTCCGGCCCATCCTCCTCAAAGAGATCCTCCTCCTCGTAATCGTCTTCATCGTCGAACTCGTCTTCTTCATCGTCTGCGTAATTCACTCCACGGGCCTCCCGTTCCTCTTCCTCGGCCCATTTCTTCTTCACTGCTACCAGAAGATCATCGAAATCGCTTCCTTCTATCTCATCCTCTTCCTCGTCCTCTTCATCCCGGGAACGGCGGCGGAAAAGGCCGCCTCTCTTTTTCTTTGGCTCTTCCTCGTAATAGTCGTCATCCTCTTCCTCGTCTTCCTCATCCTCGTCATCGTCGTAATATTCGTATTCCGCATTCCGAAGCTTCACGGAAAGGACAATGACCAGTATCAGCAGGATAAGGCTCAGGGCAGCAAGGCCTATAATGATATAGAGACGCTGGCTTAAGCTTTTTTCATTGGCTTCCTTTGACTCTGCCAGTTCCTTCTGCAGAGACTCAATCATTCCTTCCGGCTCCCCGGAACCGCTGCCGGAAAACTGGCCCATCTCTCTTTGGAAGGTTGCCTCCTGGGGATCGTAGTAAAACCAGCCCGGATTTCCTCCGGCATCCACGGCCCAGACAAGATACAACTCCCGTCCTCCTGTAAGGCCCGCATCCACAACCCATGCGGAAAAGCTCTGCTCCCCTACGGAAAGCGTCGTCTCAGATAAAGCGTTGGCAGCCGGATAAGGCTCTACGGGCTCCTGAATGGAATAAGCGCCTGCCGATACAGTACCGCCAGTACCGCCGTTATCTCCTCCTTCGCCGGTCTCTGCCGGATCCTCTGTCTCGGTAACATTCACCATATCAGAGCGGATCCATCCGGACTTCTCGGTTCCCTCATGGGTAAAGGTCACGCTGTACCAGACCTGGCCGTCGCTGCCTGTGGTCTGATCTACGATGGCAAGCTGGGTGTCCTTGGTCAGCTTACATACCCTGTCCGAATTCGCGCTGGCCTCTGTCCGTACATTTACATTATCACTGAGGACGGTTCCCACCTGGGCTGCACGTCCGGTTATTCCATACATCATCAGCATTACGCCGACTGCACATGCAGCCGCCCAGTGACGAAATCTGCGGCTTATTTGCTTGTGAGGCAGTTTTTTCATGTTCTTTTTCCTCCATATAGGTATCTTTCCGTTATGCTCTCGTTCATCATTACATTACTTTTAAAGTTAACAGGGATTCGTTTTTTATGCATTCTATTGTTTATTATAATCGCAAAAGAGTGCCTTGTCAAATAGCATATGCTGCCACGATTACCCTGCCTTCACCATGCATCTTTTTCTCTCACAGGCAATTCCGTATTTGAAAATTGTGGTCATTCCATCCTGATAAAGCCTCGTCTCATAACCCTTTTCCTCAATCTGCTTCAATGCCGACAGGCAGCCTGACTCAAGGCTGCTGTTATCCGGATACTTCACCTCGATTACAATCCCGATTTCCTCCTCTTCAATCTCAATTAGGATATCGCTGAAGCCTTCTCCCGATTCTGCATTGGATCGGATAACCCACTCCTCACGATGGCTTAATAAGCCTAAAAGGACGCCATGGTAGAAGTTTTCCTTTTTCCCCTTGCGCACGCTTGTGTCACGGATACTGATGGTTTTTTTCAGAAAAGCGGTAAACAATGCTTCCACTACATCTGCGTCGCCTTTGGGAAATGCGTCACAGAACGCATCAAGACCCGGCGTGTCCTTCCTTGCTTCCTCCTGTATCCATTCCATTACCTGTTCCATAAAAATCTTGCGGATTTCCAGATTGGGGATGGTCAGGCGGTATACACCGTCCTCCTCTTCCTTAGCTGCTTCCTCCCCTCTGCATCTGGTGAGATAGCCCGTGGTGAAAAGTACGCTCCAGAGGTTGTCAATGTTACTATACATATCGCGGTAGGTTAATTCTTCCTTGAGCTTTTTTATTACGGTTCCCCCGTTAAGCAGCTCTTCAATTTCCCGTTTTACTCCACCCTTTGCCATCTCAAGAAATGTACGTAAGATATCGTTTCCGCTGGTATTGATCCAGAAAGCCCTGGGAAATGCCGCCGGATCGAAACGCAGCAGTTCTACATAATTAACCACATCCCAGGGACAGTATACATCCGTATTGCCGAAATGATAACCGTCATACCATTCTTTTACCAGGCCATATTTACCTTCCAAACCATAAAATCCCAGCATTTCCTGGACTTCGCTGTCCAAAAGTCCAAAATATTTATCAAAACGGACATCCGTCACTGTCAAAACCTTGAGATTATTCAAGCCTGTAAAAATACTCTCCTTCGCAACCCTCAGACAGCCTGTGAGCACGGCAAGCTGCAGGCTGTCGTTCGTCTTCAGCGCCTGTCCCAGCATTCCGCGGAGCAGACTGACCATCTCATCATAGTAGCCGTAATGCTGTGCTTTATCCAACGGTACATCGTATTCGTCAATCAGAAGAATCACTTTCTGGTTATAATGCTTATGAAGAAGTCCGCTCAAAACCCGCAGACTGTCTTCAAGCACCTCATCCGGCATAACAAACGCCCTCTTGCCGCTTGTATCCACATTTACCAGTTGTTTATATTGCTCTTTCTCCATGCTGGAAAGCTTCGGGCTTTCTTCAAGAAAGGAAAAGCGTATGGCTTCATTTCCTATAATAGAACCAAGCATTCCCCTTGCTGTCGCAAATTCTCTTGAGCCCACCCCCTTCAATGTAATGGAAATTACCGGAAATTTCCCCATATACTCTTGGCAGAGCTGATTCTCTTTCGCTATGACGAGTCCTTCAAACAGCCTGCTGTCGCATCCATATTCAAAAAAGTATTTGAGCATGCTCATATTCAGAGATTTTCCAAACCTTCTGGGCCTGGTAAAGAGGCTCACCTTTGACTTACTGTCAATCAGTTCTTTTATCATCCCCGTTTTATCGATATAGTAAAAGCCTTCCCTGCGCATTTCTTCAAAAAATTCAATGCCGACAGGCAGCGGTTTTGCTGGTATCATACTTTGTCACTCCTTTGGAAAGCTTTCCATCTTAAGGCTTCTTGTTTTTTTCTATTCTAACAGATACTGGAGAAAGTTCAAAGAGATTGGCAATATTTTCTTTATATTCTTTATCTTATCATACACAAGCACAGCAAATAAGTCTGGACGGAATGCATTTTATAGAGTGCGGCATCAAATCACTAATAAGATGATCTGTATGGAGCTGCCAAGGCACTAAGGGTCAGTTAGCAAATGTTATCAAAAAAGTAGAGCCGCTGCAAAAAAATTTCTTTCTGCAGCGGCTCCTTTTATCTGTCCTATTTCATTCCATTCTTTCATCCTTTTATACGAAACCATGTTGCACCACACGGCGTTAGTTTTGTCAATACTTTTTTTCTGCATAGCCAGATATATTTGTCCATTTTTATTTCTTCATGCTCCATAATATCAAAACCCATTGTATTGATAAACTGCCATAATCTTTTTGAAGAAAATTGGTAAACCGTATCAAATTTAATCATCCGGAAAAACAACTGCATCAGTGGATAAAACCATCTTTCCAGATATTCAAACCATACTTTTACCGTAGATTCTACAATTAATAGTTGTCCGCCGGGTTTTAAAATACGCATACATTCTCTCAAACCCTTTTCAACATTTAATTCTGTCTGTCTCAATGTTTTCCCTGCCAGATGATGTATCACTGTTTGCACAATTATAACATCAAAGGTATTTTCCTGCCATTGACTCAAATCCAGCATGTTAGCTTCGCAAAAAGAAATATTGATACATTCTGCATATCGGTTTATCGCTTTTGTACTTATAGATAAATCTGCACACACAAGCTTCTTCAAATTACGATGATTATAATTAATTACCCCTCCATTTCCAATATCAAGGACTGTCTTCCCGTCAGAACCAGTTTGTTCCATCGCTTTATTGATAAATTTTGCTGCATTTTCATAAAACTCTGGTTGAATTGCAACAATTTCATCTGCATACTCATCTATAAAACTTTCAAAATAATTATTCATTTTACTTTCCTTTACGTGTTTGCCAAGAGGATAATAAAAAAACAGCTTATTCAAAAATAAACTGTTTTAGCCGCATTCCTTTTGCTTTAATCAAATCACTTTTTTTAAATATTAAGCAAATATTCTATTTTATCTTCTTATTACACATATTAAACTGACTCCAATAAAAAAATTCTTATGTGCACATATTCTGTATTTTTCAGAAACAAATATCCGGTACAATAAGTAATTCAGGAAGCTGTCGCTAAATCCATACTCTAAACGGCTGCCAGAATTATCAAGCTTTAATAAATTTTCAATTTTACGAACCAAGAAAACAATAGGAAAAAACCAAAAATTATAATAACTGCAATATTCCACTTTCAGTCCACTGGCTTTAATCAGATTTTCAAGCTGTGGTTTTGTATAGCGCCGTTTATGCATACAATTTTTATCATGTGCACTCCAAAGCATATTCAAAGCTGGTACTGTAATCACGCATACCGCTCCTTTATTCAGCATATTCTTTATGTTTATCAATGCTTTCCTATCATCTTCCACATGTTCCAAAACATCCAAGGCAATTCCATAATCATACATCTTATTTGAAACATATCTCTGCAAATCCGCCTGCTCTAATCTCCCACTAAAATTCATTCTGCAGTATTCCAATGCCTCTTCTGAAAAATCAATGCCTGTAACTGCCCCATACTTTGAAAGAACTTCAAGCATAACGCCGCAGCCACAGCCGATATCCACTATCTGATAATCACTTTTCTTTTTAAGCCCATATTTTTCCAATATCCCTAAAACAATTTCATACTTTGACTTAAAATACCAATGATACGTTTCTGTCTCATACATTGATTTATACATTTCTTTTTTCATTAATATTGAACCTCGTACAAATAAATTAACAAATCTGTCAGTTCACTACGGAACACATTTTTCAGGCACAGATGACTGCTGCCTGCGTTAAGAATTTCATACGCAGACATTACATACCTTCCGCCCATTTTTTTCAGCTGTAAGCCATTTATCTCCAGATCATTTAATGCCAATCCTGTATCTACAAATTTATCATTTTTCAAAACATCCGTTCCATCTTTCCCCAATTCCGCCACAAACATATAACATCTGCTTCCCCATAAATCAAAATATTCTTTACATACCTCATCTTTATCTAACTCCTTCTCTATAATCTTTCTAAAAAATCTTTTATATTCCGCTGAATAGTTTACAGAATATCCGTCCAGACAATAAAAACCGTTATACAAAGCAACTCCCGGAGAAATGCCAATGTTCACCACTCTATAGGAGCTCTGCGATACTCCAATATAATTTCTAATCCTTGCATATAATTCCTCATCGTAATATTCCTTCCAAGAGCATTGATTTACTTCTTCCCCGATCAGGCTCCTGACATTTGCCTGATAGCAGCTATTATATTTATAGTTTATATCTGCTATACGCAAAACACATATACCAATTATGATATTTACCATTATTCGTTTCAGATGAAGCAAAGAAGCAAGGATCGAAAAAAGCAGCTGTAATGTAATTGCATAAATCGTAAACCAAATCGTTGGATATAACACATACAGTCTGCTTTGAAACGACTTCAAAATATTAAGATGATTTCTTAATTCAACACCCGCTTCTCCATTATAAATATTTTCAAATATGCCAATGCACATGCTTAGGACAATGCATGCGCACAAATATTTTACTAGCTTTTTTTGATATCTGTTAAGCCGGGTAAACAAAAGAATTCCAATCCCAGTTATGATTAACACCGGAACCACAAAGGATTCCTGATTGCTTGGAAAATGGTAGCTATTTTGCGATAAGATATCCTTTATTCCCCATCTGGCAGTTATTGGTTCCAATCTCCAATCCACACGATGGCTTGTTTGCTTAAACAAGCTGAAAAAAGTATAATAATGTGTTGTCAAATAGCAGATACACAATATTGTACCGGCCAAAAATATATTTCTGTTATAACGCTTTTTATAATTTAAATACAAAAAAACTATGCATAAATATATAATTATAATATATCCCGAATATACAAGTGACGATGATAATCCATAAAGAAAAATTGCTATCCAAGCCTTTCTATCCGCCTTTGCTTCACATAAAGAATGAATCGCCCATAATACAAATGGAATTCCCATTGCACTTAGCCCCTGATTTGGATAAAATGGCATTACTGCATATAAAAATGAAATTCCAAATGAAATCCAACGATTATTATTTTCAAAAAATAAATTCAGTAATAAAAATACACCGCAAAAGGCAAAAATAGAAATTAAAATTATCGAAGCAATATAAGCAGTAACGGGTTCCAATATTGCAAAAAGTACCACCGTCAAAAAAGAACTTGTCTGTATGGCTCCTCTTAAAGCCCCGTTAAATAACTCTGGTATCAATATATTTGTACTCGTAATTAATTGACTGTTAAGCTTAAAATATGGAATATCTACCTCCAGGGCATCATGTATTATAAATACTGCATTATCTTTCAAAATAATAATCGGAGAATAATACAGGAATATCAAAAGAATCCCGATTAAAAACCATAATTCCTGGTTTTTCCTTTTTTTCTGTAAAATTCTTGCAATGCGTTCTCTTAATCTAATCATCTCTTTTTTATTTGGCAGATACTCTTTGCAATACGCTCCGCACCCTTCCCATCTATCCTTTGTCTCATCGCTTCCGATACCCTGCTTCGATATGAAAAATCCCGATATTTCCCATCCAGCAGCCCTGTTATTCTCTCTATAACAGGCTCACGCCTCAAATCACCGGCATATTCCATTATCCCTTCCTGCTGAAATACCCTGGCATTCCCCTGCTGGTTATCCGCTATTGTATAAGTGACAGCCGGCACTCCTGCTGCACACAGTTCATAGGTTGTTACGCCTGCCGCCGTCACCGCAGCATCTGCCGAAAGCATATATTTCTCTATATCCTTTACCGCTTTATGGAAACGGAGCTTTGGGATTCCTGCAAACTTTTCTGTCAGTTCACCATACTTGTCATAATACCTTCCGCATATAATCCGAACTGTTTCCAATGTCTCAAAAAGGGCGCTTTCTGTCAGCTTTTGAGAAAAATTCCACAAAAAATCATACGGGTCGGCCCCGCCGGAAAGTACAAGCACTTCTTTTATCTCCGGTGATATGATTTTCTGCGGAAGATTTGAAAACTCCCTGCGCAGAGGCGCATACCTTGTCCCAAGAAGCAGCTTTACATTTGACGGATACCTCTCTTCCAATTCCAGCTCTCTATAATAGTCTGCATAGCAGATGGTACAATCCACATCATAAACCTCTTTCCCCAAATCATCGATGTACATTACCTTCATAAAACTATGGATTCTTTCAAAGTATGCCCTTGTTACATAATATGAATCTGCCAGCAGCAGTCCTATATGATACCTATCGATAACCGCCTGCAGCCGTTCTATCTCTTTCTCCATGTGCTTCCAATCCGTTTGCAGGGAAACAAATTCAAATCCCTTCTGCTCAATCAGAGGCCTTGGAAAATCATCCGCAGAAATAAACAACAGCTCCTGGCCTATCTTTCTCAATTCTTCCGCTATGGCAAGGCATCTCATAACATGCCCTGTAGCGACAATCTCATTCGCGTCTACCCGTATACCGATTTTCATCATTTTATATAATGCTTTTTACTACCCTTTCTTTAAATTCAGTTACTTTCAAATCATAGGTATCTATTACTCTTTTAATCCGTTCTCCATCCTTTAAAGAATGGTAGCTCCCTGTACCCAATGGAACCTTTTTCATCTCCGGCCAATGGTTATAAAAAGCAAAGGCTTCTTTAAATACTTCTTTTGCCGCTTTGTCCAGTTTTTCATAACTGCTCCGCAGGGTATCACCGGTATCTTCTCCAGCTAATTTCTGGGCAATGATATAGCCTTTGTCCAGCTCAGCATCCATATAATGCAGCGTTACCCCGCGCGGCGTGCCATCCACAATGCTCCAGATATTCGGATCTGCCCCACGGTTCCATGGCAGATAGGAATTATGGATATTCACTGCATTATCCTTTAACGCCTGCAAAATATCTTTTCTTAAAATATATCTATACGTATAACTAACCGTTAAATCAAATTTCTGCGCTCTGCACCACAAAACATTTAATTCTTCTGAGCTGCAGACAACTTCATGCCCTTGTTTCCTTAACCATTCAAAAAGTTCTATGGCACACTCATTATTATATAAGCAGAGAATCTTCATGCAGCCGCCTGATGCGCACCCACACCAAGGGTATGGCGCTTTACTTTATTTGACCAATACCCCCCCCCAATTTTTCCTTATACTCAGACATATCAAATTCATATAAGCTGTACTTTTCTATAAATCTGTTTCTTTTAAAACAGCAGACAGACGCAGTATTATCTGATTTCACTTTTGCAACAATTTTTTTAACACCGGCGAAGTTTTTATGCACCGCTTCTTTTGCAAGCTCCACAATCAAAGTGCCATATCCCAGGCCGCGCTCCTCTTTTGAAATACTGTATCCGATTTCCGCTCTGTCTTTAAAAATGGACAGCCTTATCTGACCGACAGGCTTTTCCCCCAGCATCATAATATATTGGAACTGGTTTCTGTCCTGCATCAGCTGTTCAAACCACTTCTGATGTTCTTCGTAAGAAATCGAATCCGAATGGAAAGAATTTTTTCTTACCTCTTCTTCGTTTGCCCAATAAAAAAGAAGCTCCATATCCCCCGGCTCTGCTTCTCTCAAATATGGCCCTGTCTGCTTCCTTTCACTCATTCTGCCGCCGCATCCTCCAAATCTTTCTTTGTAATTCTCTCTCCCCGAAGGATTTCCCTGCTGCTCTTCTTTCCCAGCAAATCCTTCAGATATTTGGGCGCTATCCCATATCCCGGCCGGATAATCCGAAGGTTCTCATCTGTAAATACTCCGCCTTCTTTAATATCCTCTACCGCAAATACGCTCCGCCGGAATACGGTTGAAGCCTTCTCCCCTGCCGTCAATGTATAATCAGGCCCTCCGGCAATTAACTTTGCATTCCTTACATCCGCTGCCATCCGGCTGAACTCCTCCAGAGTCATGCTGAATTTACTGTCTGCACTTTCTACATCATTCAGACGGACATGCTTTTCGACCACACAGGCGCCCAGAGCTGCGCCCACAACTGCGCCGAGGCTTCCGGCGCTATGATCTGACAAGCCCACCGGCACCTTAAATTTTTCTTTCATATGGGGGATATTTCCCAGGTGCATATCCGCCCAGGCTGCCGGATATTCGCTGCAGCATTTTAATAATACGATCTGCTCGTTGCCCATCCTGTAACATGCGTCAACAGCATCCTGAATCTCTTCCACGCTTCCCATCCCGCAGGAAATAATGACGGGCTTTCCCTTTGATGCCGTATACTCAATCAGCGGAATGTCTATCAGTTCAAAACTGGCTATTTTATAAGCTTCTATCTGGATACTTTCTAAAAAATCTACCGCGCTTCTGTCAAAAGGCGTTGACAAAAAATCAACGCCGCATCTTTCGCATTCTTCCTTAATGCGTTCCTGCCATTCCCAGGGCGTACCGGCATCTGTGTATAAATCATAGAGCTTGTACCCGTCCCAAAGGCCTCCCTGAATACGAAAATATTCATTGTCACAGTCAATTGTCAAGGTATCCGCCGTGTACGTCTGAATCTTCACACAGTCTGCGCCCGCTTTTGCTGACCGGCGGACAAGCTCTAATGCATTCTCAATGTTTCCGCCGTGGTTTGCACTCATTTCGGCAATGATATAAACTTCATTTTGGTGTATTCTTTCAAAGAGATGAAACATTCTAAGCCTCCGCTTTCTGGCTGAACAGCCTGTATTTGATCTCTGCCAATTTCCAGTCTGACCAGCTGTCAATATCCTGGACTTCCTCTTCCGGCATAATCATCGGTACTGTATCCGGCATAACCATGCTGTTGTACTTAAAAAAAGACTCTGTTCTGCAGAAATAAAACTGGCCGCAGTCATGATACACCGGCTCTAAGTCCTGGCTTCTTGAATTTTCAAATTCCGGATACTTATATGCCGCATACCCGTCTTTCATTACCAGGCCCCTTTGGGGCGGAAAGCTGAATCTCACAACAGGTATCAGGGAATCTGCCTTTCTGCACTCCAGCAGCTCTTCTGCCTGTTTCAGCTTTTCTGCATTTATAAACGGCGCTGTCGGATAAATACAGCAGAAGAATTCAAATTTTTTCCCCTGAGAGGCGTAATTTTCTATTACTTCTTTTAAAACATCTGCTGTAGCTGCCCAGTCGCTGCTTGCGGCTCCGCTTCGCATAAACGGCACACTTGCTCCGTATTGCTCTGCAATCTCTGCAATTTCTTCACTGTCTGTAGATACCATTACTTCTTCAAAAATTCCGCTTTGCAAGGCTGCTTCTATGCTGTATGCTATAATCGGTTTTCCGCAAAAATCCTTTATATTCTTTTTCGGTATTCTCTTAGAGCCGCCCCTGGCTGTGATAATCGCTACTGATGACATATCTGCTCCTTATTTACGATAATGCTGGACAATTTTCTTCACTGCCCGAATAACATCCTCCACATCCTGCCCTGTCATCCTTGGATAGAGGGGAATGCTTACAATTCCCTTATAGATCTCCTCTGCATTTGGACACAGCCCCTTCTTATATCCCAGATGCCGGTAGTAAGGAAACCAGTAAACAGGCACATAGTGAATCTGGCACTGCACATTTTCCGCCGCCATGGCATCATAAAACTGACGTCTTGTACATGCCAGCTTTTCAAGGTCTAACCGGATAATATACAGGTGCCGGCAGGTATCTGATTCCGGTATCTCCTCCTGCACAATGATTTCCGGAAGCATCTGGAAAGCCTCATTGTACCTTCTTACAATTTCTTTCCTTCTTTCCGCAAACCGGTCAAGCTTCTTTAACTGGCTCAGCAGCAGCGCTGCCTGAAAATCTGTCATCCGGTAATTATACCCCAATGAAATCTGCTCATAATACCAGGGGCCTTCATGGGGCCCTTCTTCCATCTGCTCCTCCTCATGGGTTATTCCATGGGTATGGGCCAGAACCAGCTTTTTATAAAGCTCTCTGTCATTGGACGTGACAGCTCCGCCCTCTCCCGAAGTGATGGTCTTTACCGGATGGAAGGAAAAGCAGGTCATGTCCGCCAGACTGCCTGCAGGCTTCCCCTCATACTTTGTTCCGATGGAATGGGCGGCATCTTCAATGAAGATAAGCCCATGCTTATCACATATCTCTCTTATTTCCCTGATTTTTGCAGCCTGCCCGGTAAAATCCACAGCTACAACCGCTTTTGTCTTTTCCGTTATATGGGACTCTATACTGGCAGGGTCGATATTATAAGTCTTCGGATCCACATCCGCAAATACCGGCTGTGCACCGCAGTACAAGGCGCAGTTTGCGCTTGCTGCAAAGGTCAG
>CAJTFE010000023.1:50649-73155 GCA_910575725.1 Clostridia bacterium
TGTATATTCTGCCAGCGCCCTTTCCAGTTCCGCCACCTTCGGACCGCAGGTGACAAAGTCACTTGTAAGGACTTCGCTCACTGCCTTTACATCCTCTTCATCAATCCATTGTCTGCCATAATATATTTTTTCTGTCCGGACCGGCATGCCGCCGTCAACTGCTAATCTATCCATGAACCGCTTCCTGCTCCTTACCTGTTTTTCTGCATAAAAAAAAGAGCCTTTAATGCTCATCCAGATCTGTCTTAAGCTTTTCTTTCAAATCTTCTATACTAAGCCATTCTGTATTTGTCCCGGAGCTGTATTCAAACTCAGGCTCCGCCAGTTTTCCTCCCGGGATCACGTCTTTTTTCCCCCACCAGTTATAATGGGGATAAACGATAAAGTGTTTTTCATGCTCATAGGTGTGAAGGGAATCTTCTCTTGTAACCATAATCTCATGGAGCTTTTCTCCCTCGCGGATTCCAACCTCGGGCATACCACAGCCGGGAAGCATGGCCTGGGCCAGATCCGTAATCTTAAAAGAAGGGATTTTTGATATAAAGGTTTCGCCGCCCCTGGCTTCCTCCAAGGCTTTTATGACCAGCTCTACCCCCTGTTCCAGGCTGATCCAGAAACGGGTCATGCGGTAGTCGGTAATGGGGAGTTCTTTTCCTCCATTGTTTATGATATTCCGGAAAAAGGGGATGACGCTTCCCCGGCTGCCTGCCACATTTCCATAACGGACTACGGCAAATCTCGTTCCATCTGCTCCGCCATATGCATTTGCCGCGCAGAAGAGCTTATCGGAAACGAGCTTTGTTCCGCCATAGAGGTTTACCGGGTTTACTGCTTTATCCGTAGATAATGCTACAACCTTTTTTACTCCGGCCTCTAAGGAAGCATTGATTACATTCATTGCACCGTTAATGTTTGTCTTAATTGCCTCGTTTGGGTTGTATTCGCAGGCAGGAACCTGCTTTAAGGCTGCGGCATGGATTGCATAGTCTGCGCCTTTCATTGCCATCTTAAGCCGGGCTTCGTCCCGGACGTCGCCTATGAAATAACGAAGAACATCCCTGTATTCCTTATATTGGTTGTCCATTACAAACTGCTTGTACTCATCTCTGGAATAAATGATGATCTTTTTGGGGTTGTAGTGTTTTAATACATAGTCCACAAAATGATGGCCGAAAGAGCCTGTTCCACCTGTAATTAAAATTGTTTTCTTGTTCAACATAAAACGATTCTCCTTTGCTTTTAAAATTTCTTTTTCAATTACAAACCTTACATATTTTTTGTTAACGTTAACCACAATCATATTGATTTCCGACGTATATAAGCCATTATATTTTTTATCTCATCCGTCTTTAAAAGTATAAGTATCATAAAATATGCAGCTCCTCCTAAAAGAACTTTAAAAATAAATAATAAAAATGATAGTGTACTCGAAGCATCGCCAATAAAATTAATCTGTAATATATTGGAAAAAGAAAGAATGCAGTACATAATAATAGAGGCCAGAATTGATTTCAAAAAAATTACTGCCGTCCTATTGTATTTTATTTCTGACAATTTTCTTTTTGCTATAATTAACAAATATGCACTTGTTATCAATATACTAACTACACTTGCCAAAGCTACCCCGATTGCTGCAAATTGTTTTGACAATATAAGATTTAAAATCACATTTATCATTACCCCAATCATTGAATTAACCATAATCGTGTGAGTATCCCCACACACTGTTAATAATTTTACTGCAATATTTTGCAGTCCTGAAAACAAGGTGCAAATCATATAGCAGCTAAAAATGCCTCCTACAACAGGTATGGCCGCAGCATTAAAAGCGCCTCTTGCAAAAACAATGGTAATAATTTCATTGCGTAGAACAAAGCTTCCAAAAATCAAAGGCATACACATCAAAATCAGGAAGTTTATTGTCCGTATAAAAATCTTTGCAAGCTCCGCTCTCTTTCCTTTCGCTGCATATTCTGAAAATGCAGGAAACATAAGAATCACTACATTATTTATAAAAACAATTTGTACAATACTGGTCAGCTTAGACGCATAGCTTAAAGAGGCCAGGCTTCCGCTGTCTAAAAAAGAGCCGATAATTTTATCAACAAATTGATTTACTTCTCCTATACTGGATCCTATCAGAATCGGGACTATCAATCTGCAGGCTTTTTTAATATATGGCGCTTTTACATCTATATATGGAACAAACCTGCTGTATTTTTGAGCATAAAAAAAACAAACAAAGCACTCAACTGCTATTCCCAATACCAAACCGATAACGGCTGCAAATACTCCAATCTCTTTATAGAAAAAAATCAGAAAAAGAATAAGGCCTATATTCCGAAAAGTATTTATAATCTTAGGCAGACCGAATCTTTTATTTACATTCAGCACACCTGTATAAATACGTATGATCCCCTCAAAAAAGAGCATAGGCATAACACAGCGCATCAAAGCTGCCGCCAAATTGTGTGCATCCTCCGGCAAACCAGGAGATACTGCAAAAATAATTCCTCTCGCAAATATTTCTGCAAAAATGATAAACCCTAACAGTCCAATACACACAATGGATAAAATATTCGAAATAAATAGAGCTGCTTCTTTATCACCTTTTAAATAACGCTGTTCTGTGTAGAGTGGAATATTTATTGTATTTAACGCTTCCCATACAATTGCAACAAGTATTTCCGGGGTTTGTACTGCAACAATATATGCATCTGCTGTTGAAGTCACTCCCAGATAACCTGCAATAACTACCTCCCTCAAAAAAGAAAAAAGGGCTACAATCACAGATAAAACCGATAACAAAAATCCAGCCCTTACCATACTAGTTTTATGCTTCATCTGGTTTACCTTTATTTCCCATCGTATACTTGTATTGTGTTCCTTTTATATCATATATTTGAGGATAAAAAACAAAAAGCAGCCATACGATATCTCCCCAATTAAACCAAAAAACATAATCAGACATCCCTCGTAAGAAAAAAATAATTGCTAATCCTGCCAAATAATAGTACTTACTTTTTATATACCCCCAAAAAGCCCTTATACTTAGCAGCAAATTCATCATCACTCCCAAAATTCCAACTGTAGCATGACAATTCAATATAACATTATGAGCATTCCCCCTATATATGCGTAAAATCTCCTCCACTTCAAAGGAAACTCCAAATACAAAGGTTTCTATATGAAACAGATTTTGTATATACGCTTTCCAAATTCCTAGCCTTGAATCGGCTAAACCAGAAATCGAAACCCCATCCTTTGCAAATCGCTCAATAAAACGCTGTAAAAAGGAAGAGAATATAGTTGTTGCCAAAAAATAAGCAGCAAACATTACTATCACTATCAACGGAATTGCTTTTGCTATTTTAAACCTGGCTTTTTTCTCATCATAGAGCAACTGAAAAAACACTAAAAGCAGCCAAATAATAATTCCCATACGTTTCAAAGAAAGAAATACTGGTATTGCACCCAAAAGTACCGGAATGTATCCTACTTTTTCTTGCTTTCTGTAATAAGCCGCCGCCATAAGCAAATATAAAATTAATAGGACAATGTCTGTAGAAAGCGCTCCTCCTTTATTAAATATATATTGATTTTTTTCATCTGCCACAGCATATTGGTTTGCCAAGCCTAACAGGTGCCGCACTATATACCAAAAAACAGCTATATAGTATATTTTTTTATAAACATCAGGCTTTATATCTTCGTACAATAAAGCCATTGCAATACCTGAATATGACATAATAGTGACAATGAATTGAATGCTTTTATTATCAGAAACACTTTTACACAAAAACGAAAGACTAATCATTGCAATTGTATACAAAATCATATATCTGGTTGTATTATTCCTTCTATTGCCTGCTTCATATAAAAAACATGCTGCTCCTGACACCGCCATAACCAAATTACACAGAGTTGTGCTCATCATCGTAAAATTCTGTAAATAAAAAAACAAAATAAATAAAAATAAAAGTGCAATTGGTATCCGCACTTTTATTCTCCTTCGCATTTTGCTTATACTTTGAATTTTCATCATACTTTACATCATACCTTTATTATCGTCTTTATCTCTTTTGTTTTTCTGCATGCTGTTCTATAAAATGAGATAACATCATTACACCTTTATGAAGCAGAAAAAAATCTTCACCTTTTAATTCTTCCAAATACTTTTCGGAACTATAATCATCAATCAGAATTTTTTTCCCGTTAAACCAGGCCTCCAATAGTACCGTTGAACGAAAACTAACAACATACTCTGTCGTGTTAAGCGATTCGTACAAGCTTGTTGTACGGATGTCTTCTATCGCAATATCCGGCAGGCACTGCTGCAGTATACTCCATTCGCTTTCCCTTGGATGGGGCCTTACTTTACATCTATAGCCTTTCTGCTCCAAACGCTTTAACATGTCTCTTACATTCCTAAGCTCCTCTTTGCTCTGATTTTGTAGATAGTAAGTAATCTCATATTCGTAATTTCCTTCCTTATTCCTTTCGCATGCCTTTAATATGGAGTCTGGAAGTTCAATAACGTATGGTACTTTAAATCCCGAAAGTGTATACAATGCATCATAAAAATAACGCTCCCACACATACATCCTATGGAACCGCATCCCACATGCTCTTGTATTATAAGAATATTCTCCATGTTGAATATTAATATGTTCGACACCTAAATTCTCACAATATTTCGTCATCAAAGCACAGGTAAACGATCCTTCCGTATAGGAAATAACCGCTTTTGGACTATATCGTCTGATGGCGGATGAATAAATTGATAATTTAGCCAATATTTTTAATTGAAAATAAGGCTGCCTATATTTTTTATAAATCTGTCTTACAAAAACAAGATCTTCTCTTATTAATCCTAAGTTTGTCTCAAAATCAGTTTCTTCCATTTGGGGAAATTCTATCTTAAGGCTGTTTGGTATAATTTTATCTGAAATACCATTGCTAATAAATACCGCATCGGACTTGTTTAAAAGGACTTGTTTTTTCCCCCTCCTAAGCATAAGCATCTTATAAAAAGGAATCATAAAAAATGACGATATATTAAAAAAAATATCCTTCCATGCCGGCTCATTCTGCTTTTGGCATAGATACTGGTAATAGGCCCTTTCTACATCATCCTTTGGTTCTGGAAATGAATGCATAAAATCTAATTGCTGTTGTAAGGCCGGTTTTTTAAACCCTCTATTTCCCCTATGCTGTATCCACTTCAATATTCTATGCATAAATTCCTGTATGTTCATTCAAAAGAACCTCCGCTCTTGAACCATTTTCTCATAATGTTCTCTATTCCTTTCTGCAAATACCTTTGCCGGATGCCCACCTGCAATTGAACAGGGCGGTATATGACCAGCTACAACACTTCCTGCCTGAATAATACATCCCTCTCCCAATACCGCACCTGGCAGAATAATGACTCTGCTTCCAATCCATACATTATTTCCTATCTGCACATTTTTACTTATGTTTGTTGCATCATAGGGCACACTTTCACCCTCGTAATTATGGTTAGATGTTAATATAAGACAGCCTTCACCCGAATGAAAATTATCGCCAATAAATACCCTGCCGAACCCTCGTATACGCATGCCGTTAAAATTACAGTTTTTACCTGTCTCACATCTTTTCCCAAGCCAGGTAAAACCATTTGCCGTAATGGTTTTTACCCCCCCCCAGATGAAAAGCAGGCAATTTGGGTAAAAAATACCGTTTGCATTTTCCTAATGATTTTTTTAATTATATTCATCGAATTTTTTCCTCTTGAAAAGCAGCTCTCCCAAACCAATTAGATAGGATAAATTTAGGGCCGCAAAATACTGCATCAAAGACAAAAGTTTACCAATACTTCCTTTTATCTCCTTTTTGCAGCTACGTGCTTTTGCATAAATACCAAGAATTATATAGCCGGCAAGCTGGCTTAAAAATAGTATATGTACCCATTTATACCTGCTTCCCAACAACGCACTGCTAAAAAAGGCCGCAATCATATTAAAAGGGACGATCCACTTCATAACTCTATGGCTTATATACGTGAAGCTTCCCCTGGATGGTAAAAGCATCTTTCGAAATATCCATAGTGCCTGATAATAACCTGCTCCCTCCTCCACATGCTTGTTAAATATCTCAGCTGACGTATTGTCACTTTGTTCGTATGCAATTGCATTGCGTTCAAACACTGCATCCCAGCCGGATTTGATAACCGCCGTTGAAAGAAAGAAGTTCCTATTGATTGTATTTTGGGGTATCTTTGATACCGCTTCTTTCCGAATCGCAAATAAAAAGCTATTTGCTCCAGACACCCTTCCTATCTTTCCTTCTTGCTCTCTCACCCAATTCTCATATTTCCAGTAAGCGCTTTCTTGTCCGTTCTCTTTACGTATTTGGCCGCAGACACTTCCCACGCGAGAATCGGAAAAGTTAGCTGCCATTTTCTTTAAAGCTTCCTTATCCAATCTTGTTTTGTCATCTGTAAAAAGAATTATTTCCCCTTGTGCATCAGAAATCAAATTGTTTATTTTTTCTGCTTTACTTAAATCCGTACCATTTGCCGTTTTTTCTGTCTGCACTGAGATATTTTCCAGAAAATACTCTTGCTCATATAGATTCTTAATCTTTGCTTCCGGATGATGTCCTAGTATAATTACAGACACTTTAGGCATATATTCCGACTTTTTATAGTTCTTTCTTCGGAATCCAGCCAAAAGAAAAGGATACATCACATATGTGTAAACCGGCTCAAACAATGATACTGCGAGAACTATCCAAAGAAAAACTGTCATAAAAATTCATCCTGCTTATTTTTTAAACAAATACTTTCTAAATGTTCCAAAGGCCTTCCATGTCCGAATGAAATCCTCTTTGCTTGTCAGACACTCTCCTAGCTTCATTAACATGTAGCTTGGCCTTAAATAAAATTGTTTGCGGGCATAATTACAAAATTCAACCAATTCCTGACTGCTTAATTCAGGCCTTGAAAGTACACAGTTGTGCATTCCATCTGCGGTAAGCCATTCGTCATAGCTTTTTGCATTGATATAGTGATTCTCTTTTGCCCATGTCCAGGCTTCTGTCCCCGGATATACAATCAGTGGAAAGTATTGTACGGTATCCATACGAAGACTTTTGCTAAATTCCAAAGTTTCTTTCATGGTAGCTTTTGTCTCACCGGGATTGCCTACCATAAAGCAGCCATGAACCCGCATTTTGGCCTTTTTAGCCGCTGCATTAAATCTTCTGGACTGTTCCAAGGTAATTCCTTTATGCATTCCATCGAGTACCTTTTGACTGCCGCTCTCATATCCAACGACGACAAGCCGGCATCCTGCTTTTTTCATCAAAACCATAGTATTATATTTAAGTGTTACACGGCACTGCACCACCCATTTAAGCCCCAGCTTACTCTCGATCATCAGCTTACAAAATTCCTGGACATTTTCCTGATCAACAGAAAAATTATCGTCATCAATCAAAATCTCTTTTACATCCGGAAAGTTCCTTTTGATATACACACATTCGTCAAAAAGGTTTTTTGCACTTCTTTTCCTATACTGCTTACCAAACATAACTTGAGAATACATGCAGTAAAAACACTTTGAAGGACAGCCGCGGCTGGAAAAAATACTGATTGTGGGAAAGCTTACATGAGCGTAAAAATAATCTTCGATATCCAAATATTTTTTATAAACTGCAGAAACAAATGGCAGGTCGTCCAGATTTTCAATGTAAGGGCGATCCTTATTCTCTTTCAGCTCCCTATTCTCACAATAACTAATACCAGGCACATCTTTTAATTGCATTTTTCCTTCCAGCGCTTTTGCAATCTCTGGAAGAGTATAGTCATATTCATGCCGTGCGATAAAATCAACATATGCACTTTTCTCCGGTAAAATCTCTGATACCGCTGCCGAAACATGCGTACCTACAAGACAAATCTTTACTTCTGAAATACACTTCTTTATTGCCTGGGCAACAGCAAGATCATTGTTAATACTAGGGGTAGATGTGTCAATGACAACAAGGGAAGGGGAAAATTCTTTTACCATCTTCAGCGTTTCTTCCCTTGATAAGCACTTTGCCGGAGCGTCAATTAATTTTAATTCATGGCCCTCTTTATCTAAGACCCCTGCCGCATAAGAAAGCCAAAGAGGGAAATAAATTGTGCCGCTCTTTGTAACTGCCGGGCTGCGGGAGCTTTTTGAATATTTATTTATAAATGGGGGGTTTAAAAGCAAAATTTTCATGTGTTTTCTCCTTAAAACTTATTTTGTTTATGATTACAAATGCCTTTTAACAGCATTTAAAGCATAACGGGCAAAATAAAAACTGCTTTTTATAATAGAAAATCCATAATATTTTCTATAAGTTTTCCATTGCAATTTCGCTGAATGCTTTTTATTCTGGGTTAGAGAAGCTTCATTTCCTTCTCTATAATATGCAAGAATTTCGTCTATCCCATAAGCAGCATTTTCTTTCTGTAAAATTTTCTGCCAAGTTATATTGTCCTCCGTATGATCCAAAATCGGCATATGGAAATCTCCTGCCATATCTCTGTTTACCATAACGGTTAAACAGCCAATTGCTGTATTACTGTAAATATCCTTTGCTTTCATTTTGGGCGGAGCCTTCATAACTTTTCCTCTCCTGCCTGTATCGGAATTAAATTTCTGATAGTTTGTATAAGTCAATACATATCCATTTTTTTCCATAAAAGAAAGCTGCTTTAAAAGTTTATTCTTGTCCCAAAAATCATCGCTGTCCAAAAAAGCAATATATTTTCCTCTTGCAGCATCCAATCCTGCATTTCTGGCCGCTGCCGCTCCTAAGTTATAATTCTGCTTAAGAAGTCTGATTCGTTCATCCCTTTCTGCATATCTCTGTACTATCTCCGCCGTATTGTCAGCAGAACAATCGTCTATAATAAGCAGCTCCCAATTTGGATATGTCTGATTCTGGACACTCTCTATTGCTTTCAGTAAGTATTTGGCAGAATTGTAGGCCGGCATAATAACAGAAATCAATATGCCCGTATCCATATTATCTGTATCAAATTCCTGTTCTGGCTTTTTTCCGGTTCCCCCTTCCATTACCCCATCACTTCTCAGGACAGAAAAAATCGTCTCAAAAAAGCATCTCACATCAAACCAAAAACTCATCCTCTGTACATACTCTCCATCCATCCTGGCTTTCAGCGGAATCTCCAATTCATCCCTTCCGTTAATCTGTGCCCATCCTGTCAATCCGGGCAAAATATCATTGGCCCCATACTTATCACGCTCTGCAATCAAATCATACTGATTCCAAAGCGCTGGTCTGGGGCCAATAATACTCATATCTCCTTTTAAAATATTAAAAATCTGCGGCAATTCATCCAAAGATGTTTTTCGCAGAAACCTTCCCGTTTTTGTAATGTATTGTTCCGGATTTTCCAGCAGATGCGTAGGGGTATCCTTAGGCGTATCGATCCGCATGGTTCGAAATTTCAATATATAAAAATACTTTTTATGAATTCCGATCCGCTTCTGACGAAACAATACAGGCCCGGGGGAATCCGCTTTAATTGCCAAAACCAATATCAAAAATAGAGGAAATAACACTATCAAACCAGCAGCTGATAACATCACATCTAATATCCTCTTCCATTGTTGATAGCTCTTTTTTAACATTGCGACTGCTCCCTTTCCCTACATGAAAATCCCATATCATCCTGCCGTTCAGTCCCCTTCCAGCCGAAGCCCCAGCAGAATCTCCCGATCCCTTCCAAATAAATGCACGCGGATAATCACATACCGCATCCTGATCCGCTTCTTTATCACTCTATCCATATAGCCGTCTAATGGCTTTCTGCACTCCACAATATTTCCCTGCTCATCTACTTTCACAGGAGAAAGCCTCACCGTATACTCTTCATCCTCATTGATAAGCTCCTTCAAAAAGCTTTCCTCTTCCAGCGACACCGGATAAAACTCCTCTCCCTCTTTTCCCAGCATCTTTGTATAGAAAGAAACCCTCTTTAGCTGCTGATATAATTCCTCCGGATTCTTTGTGGAAACAAACACATATCCAGGAAACAGCAGTTCCACATAAACTCTGCATGCCCCCTGTATCCGCCAGACCGCTTCCCTCTTCAACAGAAAACACTCTTCATAAACCTCTTTGTCTACCAGCCTTCGAATACTCTCCATTGCCTCTTCTTCATTCCCTGTCATGGTTTGAATGGCATACCACATATCCGCTTCCCTTTCTCCTGCTCTTCCTATTTCCTTCCTTAGTCGAGGGTATTTTATCTTAAAAATGGGCATGCTTCGCCATTTTGCAGCCCATGCCCCAAACTTTAACCTCCCTATGTGGTACTCTCACCCACGCCGCAGTCTATACTGCAGTACAGCCGTCATACTTTTTCATAAATTTCCAGTCCCACATTTACATTCCGAAAACTTCCCGGCATCTCCAGCTTCGCAATCCGTTTATGCCTGTCAATTTTTCGAATCAGCCTTTCCTTTCCCCGAAGAGGCCCCTCTGTCACACAAGTACACCCACCCCGAATATAACCTTTAGATATACCCGAATGGCGGCTTTCCCCACACAGATCCCGAAGAAACTGCTCCTCCTCCTTACACACCGGAGCCAAGGCATCCCGTCCCCCCAGGACAGCAAAAATCTTCCCATACTGCTTAATCTCTCCAGCAAGCCGTTCCCCGTCCTCACTCTCCAAAAACACATAATGAGGAAACATCAGCCGCTGCTCCACATGCCAGCTGCCCTCATATCTCCGCATCCGATCATAAGTAAAGCAAAACACATCCTTTACCGCCGCCCCTGTCAAGTGCCGCATGCAGGAACGCACAATATCCTCTTCCCTGCAATCCGGGCAATACAGTACATACCAGATACCAATGCCTCCTTCCATCCCAAGCAGAAAAACCACTTCCCCTGCTTAAAACCCAATTTTTCGTAGAGCATGTTACTCTACGAAAAAACAAAACAAATAAAGTACAAAAAAGGAAATAATAGTAAGATATTTTAGATATGATTTAGAACATCTCATCCGCCAAACCAGAAAAACAGTAAAAAAATGTTATAAATTCCCATTTATTATGCGGTTACGAAAGAAAATCACAATTTATATTGAAATATTTTAAGAATTTGGTTATAATAAAAAACATTGAAATAAAGACAAACAATTCTAATTTACGTAGAGTAACATGCTCTACGATTTTTTTATCAAAAAATCCCCCAAAAACGCCCCATCCCCAGCAGTTCAGCCAGTCGTCAGCAGCCTGGGACGGCAGACTTTTCCAATATCAGGTGTCCGGCTGTTCGCGAACAGTCTGTCTGATTCCGGCGGACATTACCCAAAAACCAAACCCCTACTCCAAAACCCCAAAAGTAATGTCCACCAAAAGCAGACAGAATGTACGCGAACCGTCCGAACACTGATATGGAAAAGTCCGCCGTCCCAGGCTGCTGACGACTGGCTGAACTGCGTCCCCCCCTGTCACCCCTCCCCTTCTCCATCATACAATAATAACACCATAAACTTACCTCAAGGAGATAGCCCCCATGTCCAACCATCACTGTCTAAACGATATGAAGCCCGGTCAAACCGCCCGAATCCACTCCCTCACCGCCGCCGGAAGCACACGCCGCCGTCTCTCAGATCTCGGACTTGTAGACCAAACCCTCGTCCAATGCATAGGAAAAAGCCCTTCCGGCGACCCCTGTGCCTATCTCATCCGCGGCGCCGTCATCGCCATCCGCTCTGCAGAAGGGAAAAAAATCCTCATCGAAGAGCCTGCCTCCGGCCACAAAACCATTGCCCTGGCCGGCAATCCCAACGTAGGCAAAAGCACCCTTTTCAACAGCCTCACCGGAATGAAACAGCACACCGGCAACTGGCCGGGCAAAACCGTGGAAAACGCTCTGGGCCTCTGCCACAGCAAGCGCCATGACTACATACTTGCCGATCTCCCCGGAACCTATTCCCTTATGCCTCATTCCCCCGAAGAAGAAGAGGCCCGGAACTTTCTCTGCTCCGGCAGGGCAGACGCAGCCATCGTCGTCTGCGACGCCTCCTGCCTGGAGCGGAATCTCAACCTGGTTCTCCAGACCATCGAGCTGATTCCCCGGGTACTTGTATGCGTCAACCTCATGGATGAAGCAGCCCGGCATCACATCCACATAGACCTTCCTGCCCTGTCAAAAGCTCTGGGCGTCCCCGTGGTCGGCACCACTGCCAGAGACAGGCACAGCCTTGACGCCCTGCTGGATGCTCTGGACGAACTGTTCGAAAGCCCTGCCGGTTCCAAAACCGGAACCTGCCCTGTCACCTATCCGCCTCTGCTGGAAGCAGCTCTGACCATTTTAGAGCCTACAGTCCGAAACCAGTCCGGGCTCACACTTCCTCCGCGCTGGACTGCCCTGCGCCTTTTAGAGCACCGCCTGAATCCCGAAGCTGCCCTTCCCACCCTACTTCCCTCCCTCCTGCACACGGATCCGGCTGTAAAACAAGCTCTCACAGAAGCAGAACATATCCTAACAGCATCCGATATCCACAAAGAACAGCTCTCCGATCTCATTACAGCCGCCCTTTTCCACCATGCAGAGACCATCTGCCAGACTGTCATCCAAAAAGAAAAGCAAGACGCCCGCCGCACCCTCCGGCGCCTGGACGCCCTTCTCACCAGCCGCCGGACCAGCTATCCCCTTATGCTCCTTTTACTGGCCTTCGTATTCTGGCTGACCATTGCAGGGGCCAACTACCCCTCCCAGCTCCTTTCCGGCCTGTTCACCTCCCTGGAAACACCCCTGGCCGCATTTTTTGTCCGCCTCCACGCCCCGGTCTGGCTCCAGGATCTGGCCGTATCCGGCATATACCGTGTCCTGACCTGGGTTGTCTCCGTCATGCTTCCGCCCATGGCCATTTTCTTTCCTCTGTTTACCCTCCTGGAGGACGCCGGCCTCCTGCCCCGGATCGCCTACAACCTGGACCATGCCTTCCAATGCTGCCATTCCTGCGGAAAACAGGGACTTACCCTCTGCATGGGCTTTGGCTGCAACGCTGCCGGCGTGACAGGCTGCCGCATCATCGACTCCCCAAGAGAACGCCTCATCGCCATCCTGACCAACAGCTTTGTCCCCTGCAACGGCCGCTTTCCTGTAATCCTCACCCTCATCACCCTATTCTTCACAGGCGCCGCCGGGGCCTTTTCTTCCAATGCCCTGGCAGCCCTTCTGCTCACCGGTGTCATCCTCTTAGGCATAGCCGCAACCTTCCTGGCCTCCTGGCTGCTGTCACGGACCATATTAAAAGGAGTTCCCTCCTTCTTCACCCTGGAACTCCCTCCATACCGCCGCCCCCAGTTCGGCCCTGTCCTAATCCGCTCCCTCCTGGACCGGACACTCTTCGTACTGGGCCGGGCCGTCACCGCCGCCGCCCCGGCAGGCCTCATCATCTGGCTTATGGCCAGCCTCACCTGGCAGGGAAGCACCCTTTTATCCATCTGCGCCGCAGCCCTCGACCCCTTCGCCGCCCTCTTCGGCCTGGACGGCGTCATCCTCATGGCCTTCCTCCTTGGAATGCCAGCCAACGAAATCGTCCTCCCCATCATCCTCATGGCCTACCTAAACCAGCAGACCCTCACTGCCCCCGAAAACCTCCTGACCCTCAAATCCCTCCTAATCTCCCAAGGCTGGACACCCCTCACCGCCGCCTGCACCATCCTCTTCACCCTGTTCCACTGGCCCTGCGCCACCACCCTAATCACCATCCACAAAGAAACCAAAAGCCTCAAATGGACCCTCCTGGCCTTCCTCCTCCCCACCGCCTTCGGCCTAACCCTCTGCCTCCTCACCACCCAGACCGCCCGCCTTCTATTCTAAACACACCATAAACAATATCCCGAAAAACCACCTACCCCCCCAACCCCAGGGTTCGGATCAAACCGGGCGCTGCGTCTTTTCCAATATCAAGTGTCCGGCTGTTCACGCACACGCTGTCTGCTATGTACGGACACTGCCAAAGAGCCAAACAAAAAAATCCCCAGCAGTGTCCGTACATAGCAGACAGCGTGTACGTGAACCGTCCGAACACAGATATGGAAAAGACGCAGCGCCCGGTTTGCTCCGAACCCGTCCGTCCCTCATCTAAACCTCATCAATAGCCTTCCCAATATCCCCCCTGCAATAAGCCTTCTCAAACCCCACCAGCTTTACCGCTTCATAAGCATTCCTCCGAGCCGTCTTAAGGTCATCTCCGGCAGCCGTCACCCCAAGCACCCGGCCTCCATTCGTAACAAACTGCCCGTCCACCTTCTTCGTCCCGGCATGGAACACATAATACCCGTCCTTATCCTTAAAATGCTCAAGCCCCCAGATGGGAAACCCTTTCTCATAAGACACCGGATACCCGCCGGAAGCCAGCACAACACAAACCGCCGCGTTATCTTCAAACTGCAGGTCAACCTGATCCAGCGTCCCATCCACACAGGCCTCAAAAACCTCTACAATATCATTCTTCATCCTTGGCAGCACCACCTGGGCCTCCGGATCCCCGAACCGCGCATTATACTCCAGCACTCTCGGCCCCTTCTCCGTCAGCATCAGCCCAAAGAAAATAACTCCTTTAAACTCACGTCCCTCTGCCGCCATGGCGTCCACCGTAGCCTGGTAAATATGCTCCCTGCAGAAGGCGTCCACTTCCTCTGTATAAAATGGACTGGGAGAAAACGTCCCCATTCCCCCTGTATTCAGACCCTGATCCCCATCCAGGGCGCGCTTATGATCCTGGGCCGAAGTCATACATTTGATCGTCTTTCCGTCCACAAAGCTTAAGACAGAAACCTCCCGTCCCGTCATAAACTCCTCAATCACCATGCGGTTTCCGGCAGCGCCGAACTGCTTGTCCTGCATAATGGTTTTCACGCCCTCTTTTGCCTCTTCCAGCGTATTGCAGATTAAAACGCCCTTCCCAAGAGCCAGACCGTCAGCCTTCAGAACAATGGGAAACTTTGCATGCTCCAGATATTCAAGAGCATCCTCCGGATTATCAAAATTTTCGTAGGCTGCCGTAGGAATTCCGTACTTTTTCATCAAATCCTTCGAAAAAGCTTTTGATCCCTCCAGGATCGCCGCATTTTTCCGGGGCCCGAAGATTCGAAGGCCCTTTTCTTCAAACACATCCACAATGCCGCCCACCAGAGGATCATCCATGCCGACTACCGTCAGATCAATCTCCTTCTCCTGGGCAAACGCCGCCAGCTTCTCAAATTCCATAGCGCCGATGGGAACACACTCTGCGTATTCCTCAATCCCGGCATTGCCCGGCGCACAGTATATCTTTTCCGCCTTCGGGCTCTGGGCCGTTTTCCATGCGATGGCATGCTCCCGTCCCCCCGAACCTACGATCAAAATCTTCATACTAATCTACCCCCTATTTCATATGATTCCAGTTCTGTAAGCTCCTTTGCATACACCATTGTAAAGCGCTTACTGTTTTTATTGTTCTTTCCGGGCTATCATGTCAATCGCCTTGGGCAGCAGCACCCACTCTGCCTCCTCCATCACCCGGCGCTGAAGAACCTCCGGCGTATCCCCTTCGTGAACCTCAACCGCCTTCTGCAGCAGGATCGGCCCCGTGTCCGTGCCTTCGTCCACAAAATGAACCGTAGCCCCCGTTACCTTCACGCCCCGTTTCAGGGCTTCTTCGTGAACCTTCAGCCCATAATAGCCTGTTCCGCAGAAAGAAGGGATCAAGGATGGATGAATATTGATCATCCGCCCCTTATACTCCCGGATAATGCTTTCCGGAATCACCACCAGACACCCGGCCAGAACCACCAGATCCGCCCCACTGTCCTTAAGAGCCTTCAGAAGGGCCTTGTGAAATTCCTCTCTCGTCTTGTATGCCTTAGGCGAAATACACAGAGCAGGAATTCCCTTAAGCCGGGCCCGTTCCAGTGCGTATGCATTGGGATTATTGCTGATCACTGCAGAAATCTCTGCATTTTGTATTTCCCTGCGGTCCATGGCGTCCAGAATCGCCTGCAGATTCGTTCCTCCGCCGGATACCAGCACCGTTACCTTTAACATAAGGTCACTCCCTTTTCACCGGAGCGTACTTCTCCCAAGAGATACGGCGTTTCTCCCACTGCCTTGACAGCCTCCATGCACTTGTCTGCCTCTGCCGGATCCACTGCCATCACCATGCCGATTCCCATATTAAAGGTATTGTACATCATCTGCTCTTCAATTCTTCCGTCCTCAGCAAGCATCTTAAAGAGCACAGGAATGGGATAGCTGTCCTTCTTCACCACAGCAGCCGCCCCCTCCGGAAGCATCCGGGGAATATTCTCATAAAAACCGCCGCCTGTAATATGGCTGCATCCCTTAATATTCACACCCGCTTCCTTTACTGTCCGCAGAGCCTTCACATAAATCTTCGTCGGCTCAATGAGCGCCTCTCCAAGGGTTCTGCCAAGGCTTTCAAAATGGGTATTCATATATTTTTCTTTCATGGTAAAAACCTTGCGCACCAGAGAAAACCCATTGCTGTGCACACCGGAGGAAGCCATACCCACAAGCACGTCCCCCGGCTTTATCCCTGCGCCGGTAATCAGATTCTTCTCATCCACGATTCCAACGGCAAAGCCCGCCAGGTCATACTCGTCCACAGGATAGAAGCCCGGCATCTCCGCCGTCTCACCGCCGATAAGCGCTGCGCCCGCCTGGCGGCAGCCTTCTGCCACACCGCTTACAATCGTTGCAATCCGCTCCGGCACATTCTTGCCGCAGGCAATGTAATCCAGAAAGAACAGCGGCTCTCCTCCGGCACAGGCAATGTCATTCACACACATAGCCACGCAGTCAATTCCCACCGTATCATGCTTGTCCATGAGAAATGCCAGCTTCAGCTTCGTCCCCACGCCGTCCGTTCCGGAAACCAGCGTAGGCTTCTCCATGTTTTTAAAAGCCTCCATGGAAAATGCTCCCGAAAATCCTCCGATTCCCGTCAGCACCTCCGGGCGCATGGTTGCCGCCACATGCTTTTTCATCAGCTCCACCGACTTATAGCCGGCCTCAATGTCTACTCCTGCATTCTTATAATCCATTTTTTTCCTCCCGACACAATGAATGGCCCCTCTTTCCCGGACGCCGCTCTTTAATAGTTTTTATAGCCTACCTCTTTCAGTCTTTCGTCCTTCTTTACCACCTGGTTTTTCAGTTCCTCGGAATATGCCTTTAACCGGTTCAGCAAAGCCTCGTCCGAGACAGCCAGAATCTTCGCCGCCAAAAGGCCCGCATTCGCTCCCCCGTTAATGGCCACGGTTGCCACCGGAATCCCGGAAGGCATCTGTACAATCGAGTAAAGAGAGTCCCTTCCTCCCAAGGATGTGGTATGCATGGGAATTCCAATCACCGGCATGGGGAAAATCGCCGCACACATACCCGGAAGATGTGCCGCCATGCCCGCCCCTGCAATAATCACCTTGAAGCCTCTGCTCTCTGCTGATTTGGCATATTCAAAGAACACATCCGGCTCCCTGTGGGCAGAGATAATCGTCATCTCATAGTCCACACCCAGCTGTTCCAGAATATCCGCCGCCTTACTCATAACAGGCATGTCCGAATCACTGCCCATTACAATTCCTACCTTTGCCATAGAAAGTCCTCCCCTTTTCCTTAAAATCATGTTTTTTCAAGCTGTTTTAAATATGATAAATATTTATTAGCATTACTTATAAATACTTATTTTCTGTCAAGAAATATTAATAAAAAGTTTAACCCGTATCAGATTCCTTGTCAACCAAAATCAGGCAAAAAGCTGCTCCTTTCCTATCCGGACTGTTATGCCATAGCGTCAAAGGGCCTGTTCAATTCTTCCGTCCCCGGCAGGACAAAACGTCCCTGTTCAATAATCGAAACAGTCCTCCCGTCACGGCAGTTTACCCGGATACACCCCAGCTCATCATAAGGAATCGTAATGTCTGTATGGCAGTTAAAATAAGCCTTTGACAAATCCTCTTTCCGCAGAATAGAACACTCGTTGTCCTTCGCCCTCATACGCTTCCCGTCCGGATTGTAAGTGGGCGTATCCTCCGCCCAGGAAAAGCAGGTATCTCCCAGCGCAAAGTGCGGCCCCATTTTCTCCGCTATCAAAATAGGAAGCTTTGCCCCAATGTCATACGTTTTCGCCATCATATAGGCCGTTGTATTCGTTCCGATTGCAAATTCCCCCAGAGGAAGGGTTTCATGGTTAAACAGCACATTGGTGCGGATATAGCTCTCATTTTCCTCCTCGGAAGAAAAGTTCTTACAGGTGCAGCCCGTTACCATTCCATTTTCAAGCCTTATTTCCAGATCGAGATATTTCAGTTCATTTAAATAAACCTCGCTCACATGGAGGATTCCGCTGGTGCCCTTAAGCCGGGGCGAGGTAAACACCTCCCCCACCGGTATATTCACATCCGCCACACAATTTTCAAACAGTGTCTCCTTCTTTGGATCCTCAAGCTCCCAAAGCCCCACAGTGAGAGCTGTCCGGTTGCAGCCTGTACCCTGTATATACACGCTCTCTCCCTCATCCAGGGCATCAATCAGCTTCTGCTGAAGCTCCTCATACAAATGATAATCTAAGGTATTAATCTTTACCGTCTCTGCAAATATCTCCGGAAACTGCGGGCCAATCTCCGGAATGGGATATGCGATAATCGTGAAGCTGCGCTCATCCCCGGGAATATACTGATTGGCAAGCTGCCCGGCTCCGCTGTTGTAGCGGACATTCAGTTCTCGCTGCTTTTCACTGAGCCGCAGCGCAGCAGGACAATTCCTCGGCAGAAAAGGCTGCTCTCCGAAAATCTCCATCACCGCCGGCCCTGCATGAACGGCTGCCAGCTCCCGGCACTCCTCATAAGCCGCCCTCAGCACAGACAGCCTGCGTTCCACCAGCTTACTGTCCAGGTAAAGGGCCGCATCCTCCTTATGATCATACAAGTACTGTTTGGAAAACGCCGTGCTCTGATAGCCCGGATTTCCCTGGGGCCTGCGGTTGATGCTGTGTCTGGCCTCCCTGTAAATAATGCTCTTAAGGCCCATTTTCTCAAACTGCCCTACAGCCTCCCGGACAATCCGCTCAAAGCCCAGGCAGTAACGGATATTTACGGTTCTCTTCCGGCTCAAATCAATGCCGGCATTCTCAAAGCCCTTCCGGTATCCTTCGGTAAAGGTTGAAGCCATAGCCTCAATCTCCTCCTGGGGCAGCTTCGCCAGAAACCAGCTTATTTCCAGTTCATTTTCCGTAATATATTCCCCGAAACGATACAGGTAACGCACATCGTTCAAATCTGCCTGGCAGATAATGTCCTTTGCAAAGGAAAGCCTGGGGTCAAGCTGTTCCCGAATGCGGTTCGGAATCCACACGTCGCAGTAGTCGCTGATATGCCAGTAAAGGATCTCCTTAAGGCTCTGAAGCTTTGGCATTCCCCCCTCAAAAGCATTGTATATCTCGATAAAGAGTTCCGCCGCAACCGTCAGATCTGTAAACCGCTGTTCATAAGCCCAGACAATCATTCCCCGAAGCTCCGTATAAAGGAAGCTTAAAAACTGGCCATAGCCTTCTCCCAGCCTTTCCACTGCCGTTTCCGGGCAGGCATAGCTCTCCTGGTAGGCTTCCTGGGCCACATCCTCATAGAGCTCCCTGTTCTGTCTCTGAAGCTCCTCCAAAGGAATATCGGCAAATCCCTCCCTGCCTGCCGCCTGGGCGAGCTCATCCATCTTTTCAATAAACGATGCCATTTTCTGAAAATAATCGTAAAAGGGAGCAGCCACAGACGCTTCTTTGTGCATCGTCCGTATCCGCTCCATACTCAGCTCATACCGTTCCAGAATCTCTTCCTTTTCCTGCTTCCACAGTTCTTTTTCCATCCTTGCCCTCCATCTGATTTCCTGTTCTGACTATACCTTAATGGACGAAGTCCATCCGCCCCACAGGGGCATGCATTAATGGGGTACCCGCAGGGTATACCTTAATGGACGAAGTCCATCCGCCCCGCAGGGGCATGCATTAACGGGGTACCCGCAGGGTATGATTTTCCGGCCGGGAACAGTCGCTACATGCCTGCAACAAAAATCAGCACCCATAGAACAAACAGAATTCCATTCATTCCTATCCCGATTTTTGAAAACAGATAATAGACATCCTCCTCCTGAAATCCCCTGGCTCCCAGCACAAAACCTATAATGGAAAACGCCATGGACAAAAAGCCCATAAGCGCCGCCAAAGAGCCTGCTCCGCCTGCCATGCCATAAGCTGTAACAAGCCCGGACACAAGAAGGACCAGCGATGCAGCTCCCAGAATACAAGAGATAATTCCCTGCTTTGTGTGCTTTTTATCTGTAAATTTATAGCTTCTCTTCGCCATAGCTTCCCCTTTTCCAGAAATAACGGCGCAGAATCCGGTATCCCAGATATCCGATGCAGCCGCCCACGGTATTCAAAAACAGATCATCCACATCAAAGCAGCCCACCCGGAGAACAAGCTGCATTGTTTCCGCCAAAAGACTGATGGCAAAAGATAAAATCAATACCTGGCCAAAGCTGTGAATGCGCTCGAATAAAACGGGCAGAGCAAAGCCCAGGGGAACAAAAACCGCCACATTTCCGGCCACGTTAATGAGAACTGCTGTGGTTCCCAAAACATGACGATACTGAACAAACCGCCGTATCTCCCGAAACAGCACCAGATTATAATGGTAGTCCCGATTAACTGCCGTCCGTCCATAGCTCTCTGAAAAAAACATAAAGTAGATCAGACACGCAAGATAAATTCCCAGCAGCAGCCGTCCGCCTAACCGAAGCTTCCTAATTGATTCTTTTTTCATTCACTCTGTCCTGCTCTAAAATATCAGATCTGATTTTGCTTTCAGAAGCCTGCCGCCGTTCACAATCGCCAGGATTCCCGTTGTAAGGCCTGTGACCAGAAGAATGATTCCAATTACCAGACTGCATGCGCCTGCGCCTGTCATGGTTTTATATGCTTTTTCGTTCATGTGAGCCCTCCTATTCCAGTTCCGTAATATCCCTCCAAGTACACGGATATGAAATCAATTTCCAGCCGCAAAAACATGCGTCTGTAAATCGATTTGTGCACTTTGAGGGATATTACTGTTTCCAGTTCCGTAATATCCCTATATCATTTATTTACCCCATACTTTAAGTAGTATGCATCAATTGCCTCTTTTAATGTATCGTCAATGATAACCTTTCCTTTATAAGGCCGGTTATAGAGATGCTCTACTACCTCTGCCATGGTGACGATCGCTGTTGTTTTGAGCCCGTATTTTTCCTGGATCTCCTGCAGGGCGCTCTTTTCTCCCTGGCCTCGCTCCATGCGGTCTACGGACACCACCAGTCCCACAGGGGTTACCTCTCCCTGGGCGCGGATAATGGGCAGCGTCTCTTCTATGGAGGTTCCGGCTGTGGTGACGTCCTCAATAATCACAACCCGGTCTCCGTCCTTAATGGGGCTTCCCAGAAGAATTCCTTTGTCGCCGTGATCCTTTACCTCCTTGCGGTTGGAGCAGTAACGGATATCTGTCTCATACAGCTCGCTGATGGCCATGGACGCAGCGACCGTCAGAGGGATTCCCTTATATGCCGGCCCGAACAGCACATCAAAGTCAAGGCCGAAGGCTTCCTTCACAGCTTTTGCGTAATACTGGCCCAGCCTGCGCAGCTGGGAGCCTGTGCGGTAAAAGCCCGTATTTACAAAAAAGGGCGTGTTCCTTCCGCTCTTTGTCACAAAATCGCCAAATTTCAGCACCTGGCAGTCTATCATAAATTCAATAAATTCCTGCTTGTAGCTCTCCATCTTCTTCCAGACACCTCCTATATTAAGTTCTGTATGTTTTGCGGCATCCAGTAACGGCGTATTTCTAAGCCCTGTACAAAGAAGCCGGACGCTCTGTTCTTATCTGCATTTTTGTTTCCAGATAGCTTCCTTATACTACCATAAAACAGGCAAATGTTCAATGAATTTTGCCAAATGAATGTAGATAAAAAAACTTTAAAAAAACTCTTGACTTTTATTGTCATATAATAGTATAATAGCAAAGCAGGTCAAACATGACGGCCTGTACGAATGGGATCTTAGCTCAGCTGGGAGAGCATCTGCCTTACAAGCAGAGGGTCATAGGTTCGAGCCCTATAGGTCCCATTATGGCGAGGTAGCTCAGCTGGCTAGAGCATGCGGTTCATACCCGCAGTGTCGGGGGTTCAAGTCCCTTCCTCGCTACTAGCCAAAAGCCTTGAAAGTACTGTATTTACGAGGGCACTGAAAAAGTCTGATTCTTTGAAAAAGAATTGGGCTTTTTTTCAGTGTAGGTATTATAATAGAAGTATAGGGAAGGAGGACTCCGAAATGCTGAAAGATCATTCACAGTTGAAATTACCATTATCACCTTATCAGGGGATTTACAATGCGATCATTCCTGCAAATC
>CAJTFE010000024.1 GCA_910575725.1 Clostridia bacterium
TATTTTACCTGTATTACAGGTATACATGTTCTGGCTTAATTATTGCGGCAGTAAAAAATGGCAAACGGCATTCCACGGGAAGCTTTACAAAAGGAGATAAATGCGCTAAAATAAAGAAAAAGCTGCCGTGAAAGGAGAAACGGAGGATGCAGGAGAAAAGAAACAGCAGGCGTATGAGCTTGACAGCTAAATTATTGATTAAAAATATGCATGATACTTCCGATAAGCCGGAAGAGATCGAGATTGATGTGCTGGATGTGTCGAAGACAGGCGTAGGGTTTATCTGCAGCGCGCCCTTAACCATCGGCGCAGTATACGAGACACTTTTGAAGATTTGGAATGACGACGAGATCCATGCATTTTTGAAGGTTGTCCGGATTGAGCAGACCAAGGATGAAAAGTATATGTGCGGAACAATTTTCATCGGGCTGCCGGAGATGAATGCAGCGCGGATAGAAGTATATGAGCTTATGACGCGGATACAGGGAGAAGAATAGGAGCCATGGAAGGCGCAGACGCACCCCATGTCTCTCTGACGGGAAGACAAATATAGAGAGATGCTTACAGGAAGGCTTGGCGCATCTTTTTATGTTTGTTTTCCTGCCGTTCAAACGGCTGCGCAGGATATGACAGCCCGGAAACGGAACAGTCCGAAAACTCCATAAATACTCTAAAAAAATACTTGCCAAAACGGACAATCTGTGGTAACATCTAAGATGTCGCTAAGCTGGTAAGGTGTAAGCGGCATGCCCAAAGGGGCAAAAAGAACAAGGCTCCTTGGTCAAGCGGTTAAGACATCGCCCTTTCACGGCGGTAACACGGGTTCGATTCCCGTAGGAGTCATTTGACATTTACTTGGACCCATAGCTCAGTTGGTTAGAGCAACCGGCTCATAACCGGTCGGTCCTGGGTTCGAGTCCCCGTGGGTCCATTTTTTAAGCGAATCAGTGCATAAGAGTTTTACCAGATTCCTTGTATAGAGGGATACAGTACAGATGAATCTGGCCCGATGGCTCAGTTGGTTAGAGCGCCGCCCTGTCACGGCGGAGGTCGTGGGTTCGAGTCCCATTCGGGTCGTTTAAGCCGGATAAGGCTTTTATATGTGGGATCTTAGCTCAGCTGGGAGAGCATCTGCCTTACAAGCAGAGGGTCATAGGTTCGAGCCCTATAGGTCCCATTTTACAGAGCAATCTGTAGAATGCCGGCATGGCGGAACTGGCAGACGCACAGGACTTAAAATCCTGCGGGACTAATCTCCCGTACCGGTTCGATTCCGGTTGCCGGCAGTCAGAAGAAAAGCAGTTTTTCCAGGAAGGGGAACTGCTTTTTTATATGGAGCAGCAGAAAAAACCGCTATAGAACCCGTAGAAAAAATTTAGAAAAAAAGGTTGATTTCTCCTAAACTTTGTGCTATGATAATCAAGCAGCCAAAGAACAGGGAAGTACAAGCTGCGGTATTTATAGGTATGTGGGCGTAGCTCAGCTGGATAGAGCGTTTGGCTACGGACCAAAAGGTCGGGGGTTCGAATCCTCTCGCCCACGTTGATTTCAAAAGAGCAGGAAGCCTTAGAGAGAGGGCTCCTGCTTTTTTGTTAACCATTGACAGAAGAATTGAAACAGCGTAAAATCAATAAAAACAGTAAGGCAGCAAGTGAAGAGTACAGAGGAGATGACATGGACAGAAATGAATTTGTAAGTACATTACGGGCAGTGCTGACCGGAGAAGTGCCGGCCTCGGTGGTAGAAGATAATGTACGTTACTATGATTCTTATATTTCCCAGGAGATCGCAGGGGGGAAGAGTGAGCGGGAGGTTATGGAATCCCTTGGGGAGCCCCGGCTGATTGCCAAAACCATTATTGACACCAACGGCTCTTCGCAGGGACGGGAGACCTATGGAGGCTCCTATACCCAGAGCGAGCCGGAGAAGGGCTTTCATGCGGAGTTTAACGAGGACGGCGGCGTGGATCTGAAGTACCGGCAGTTCAATCTGAATACTTGGTACGGGCGGCTTTTGCTTCTGATCCTGGTGATTCTGATTCTGACGGTTGTCTTTACGATTGTGGGCGGAATCCTGTCGTGGGTTCTTCCCGTGCTGCTTCCGGTTCTTTTGATTGTATGGATTATTCGGTTTTTCTTCGGTGACAGATAGAATTTCTGCGACAGGAATTTTTTTCGGATTCCGGTGTGCGGGCTGGTCGGTGCGCAGTTGAGGTGGAAGAAACTGGAAAAATATTTCGCTGCATTTTTGCCATAATAAGAATGTAAAGCCTATAAAAATATCAGGAGGAAACGATTATGGCTAACAATGCAAACAACAGTAATAATGCAAACAACAGCAGCAATGCAAACAATTCCAGCAAGAATTCTTCCAACAGCTCCAAGAATGCAAGCTCTAAGAATTCCGGCAAGAATGCAAGCAATGCACAGGACTGCAACTACTAAGCAGCGGTAAAAAAGGAAGCGGATGCCTACGGCGTCCGCTTTTTTTGCCGGTATGCAAAAAAGCTTCGGGACAAAAGACTGTGAGGAACTTTTACGGAAAAGACGCATAAGATATTTTATATTACAATAGAATAAAAGGTGAAGGTATGGAGTTTGAAACCATTTCCCCACGGGAAATCGATGCCTATCTGTTCCGGGAAGGCTATGTGGTGATTGATCTGAGAGAGCCCAGGGAATTCAGAAAGCTTCATCTGAAAGGAGCAGTCTGCATTCCCTATGAACAGCTGGAAGAGGGAGTCCGTTTTTTGCGGAATCAGATACTGATACTTTACTGTGAAAGAGGAGGGACCAGTCTGATGGCGGCCAGGGAACTGAGTGAGAAGGGATACCGGGTGAAGACGATGATTGGCGGGATACAGGCTTATCAGGGGAGGAATAGTGAGAGTTATATTGGGGGAGGGACGTAACAGCCAGGCAGCTGCAGAACCGCCCCTCTGCTGTTTCCATATCCTGTGTTCGGACGGTTTGCGTACAGTCTGTCTGCTCTGTACGGACATTGCTTTTTTATGCTTGAAGCCGTATTGGTTTTGGGTAATGTCCGTCCATATCAGACAGTCTGTACGCGAACAGCCGGACACTGGATATTGGAAACAGCGGAGGGGCGGTTCTGCAGCTGCCTGGCTGTTGCTGGCGGATGGTGATGGAGGGGGATTTCCATGAGATAAAGATTGACAGGGGGGGAGGGGCATATTATTATAAATTATAAGGGTGTGGGGGGATTGGGTGAAGGCTGGCGGACGGACTTCGTCCGTTAAGGTATACCCTGCGGGTACCCCATTAATGCATGCCCCTACGGGGCGGACGGACTTCGTCCGTTAAGGTATGATTTTTTGGATTGGAGATGGAATGGAAGTATTTGAGCTGATTGCTCCCTGCCATTTTGGGCTGGAGGCGGTGTTGAAAAGGGAGATACAGGATCTGGGGTATGAGGTTAGTCTGGTGGAGGACGGCAGGGTTACGTTTCTTGGAGATGCGGAAGGGATCTGTCAGGCGAATGTGTTTCTGCGCACGGCGGAGAGGGTGCTTCTGCAGGTGGGAAGGTTTAAGGCGGTTACCTTTGATGAGCTGTTTGAACAGATTAAGGCTCTTCCCTGGGAGCGGTATCTTCCGGCGGATGGGAGGTTCTGGGTGGCGAAGGCGACTTCGGTGAAGAGCCGGCTGTTTAGTCCTTCTGATATCCAGTCGATTGTGAAGAAGGCGGTGGTGGAGCGTCTGAAGACCCAGTACCGTGTAAGCTGGTTTCCGGAGGACGGGGCGGAATATCCTCTGCGCATTACTTTTTTAAAGGATGAGGCAGTGGTGGGGATTGATACCTCGGGCCTTTCCTTACATAAACGGGGATACCGTATACGATCCAGCAAGGCGCCGATTACGGAGACTCTGGCGGCGGCGCTGTTGATGCTGACGCCCTGGAAGGGGGATCGGATTCTGGTGGATCCCTTCTGCGGCTGTGGAACTTTTCCGATCGAGGCGGCTATGATGGCGGCTCATATGGCGCCTGGTATGAACCGGAGCTTTACGGCGGAGGCCTGGGCTAATCTGGTTCCGAAGAAGAACTGGTATGAGGCGGTTACGGAGGCGAATGATCTGCTGGATGATACGGCTGCCACGGATATACAGGGCTATGATATTGATCCGGCTATGGTAAAGGCGGCCAGAGAGAATGCGAGGGATGCGGGCGTGGATCACTTGATTCATTTTCAGGCCAGGCCGGTGAGCGGGCTGAGGCATCCGAAAAAATACGGCTTTGTCATTACAAATCCGCCCTATGGGGAGAGACTGGAGGAAAAATCGGCGCTGCCAGAGCTGTACCGGGAGATTGGGGAGGCTATGGCGCGGCTGGACAGCTGGTCTGTTTATCTGATTACGGGCTATGAGGAAGCGGAACGTTATATCGGAAAAAAGGCGGATAAGAACCGGAAGATCTATAACGGAATGTTAAAGACGTATTTTTATCAGTATCTGGGGCCGAAGCCCCCGGGAAGACGGCAGAGCTTATGAAGAAATTAATTGGAAGCGGTCTTCTGATTCTGGTTCTGACGGCCATCTGCGCTGTCGGGATTGATAAAGTGATGCCCCGTGAGGAAGACAAGTCTGTCCGGGCAGTGGTTAAAATCAGTCTGCCGGAACAGATTGAGGAAGAGTCAAAGCCTCTGCTCATTGACCGGACGAAAGAGACGGCAAAGCTTCCGGTATCCTATGACTACCGGCAGGAGGGGCGCGCGCCGAAGGTGAGGAACCAGGAACAGCTGGAGACCTGCTGGGCCTTTGCCTCGCTGACTGCCCTTGAGAGTACGCTGCTCCCGGAGGATGAGGCGGATTTTTCGAGAGATCATTTGTGCTTTCACAACAGCTTTGGCATGGGGCAGAATGACGGCGGATCTTATATTATGTCGGTGGCTTATCTGGCTGCCTGGCAGGGGCCTGTATATGAGGAGGACGATCCCTATGGGGACGGTATTTCTCCTATAGGCCTTTCGGCGGTGCGCCATGTACAGGAGGTGCGGATGCCGGCGGAAAAGGATTATGAGGCCGTGAAGCAGACCGTATACCTTCATGGAGGCGTGGAGAGCTCTCTCTATGTGGATTTTTCCGATCCCAGGGAACCCTCCGACTATTTCAACCGGGACAATTACAGTTATTATTATGAAGGGACGGAGATTCCCAATCACGATGTTGTCATTATCGGCTGGGACGATGAGTACCAGGCGGAAAATTTTATTGTGCAGGCTCCCGGAGACGGTGCGTTTATCTGTCAGAACAGCTGGGGGGCTGACTTTGGGGACGGGGGCATTTTCTACGTGTCCTATTATGACTCCAACATCGGGAAATATAACGCTGCGTTCACTAAGGTAGAGTACGAGGATAATTATGAGGTTTTGTATCAGTCGGATCTCTGCGGCTGGTGCGGCCAGGTGGGCTACAACACAGATACGGCCAGCTTTGCCAATGTGTACACGGCTTCCGGAGACCAGACTGTGGAGGCTCTTGGGTTTTATGCCACAGGAAACGATACGGAATACCGTCTGGCAGTAAAGACGGGTTACAGCCGGGAGGAAGAGCTTGCGGAAGTGGAGTATGTACAGGCAGGCTACCTCCAGTATCCTGGCTTCTACACCGTTCGGCTGGAAACGCCTGTAACCGTGAAGGCCGGAGAAAAATTTGCTGCGGTGGTGGAGATTATGACTCCGGACGCCATGTACCCTGTTGCAGTGGAATATGCTTCAGAGGAGCTGGGAGAAGCCGTAGACCTAAGCGACGGAGAAGGCTATATCAGCCCGGACAATCGGCACTGGGCCCGGGTGGAGGAGGAACAGGACAGCAATCTCTGCCTGAAGGTTTATGCGAATACTACGGAACAGGAACAGTAGTGTTGTCTGCAATGCACAAATCGATTTACAGACACAGAAGTCTGTGGCTGTAAATCGATTTTATACCAGTGTATTGCAAGCAACACTACGGAACTGGAATGGAGATAAGTGATGATAAATCAGATTATTTTTGCTACAGGGAATGAGGGAAAGATGAAGGAGATCCGGCTGATTCTGGAGGAGCTGGGAGCGGAGATTCTTTCTCTTAAGGATGCCGGCATTAACATAGAGATTCAGGAGGACGGAAAGACCTTTGAAGAAAACGCAGTGATCAAAGCCAGGGAGGTTATGCGTGCCACAGGCGCGCTTGTGCTGGCGGATGATTCGGGGCTGGAGATTGATTATCTCAACGGAGAACCGGGGGTATATTCCGCCCGGTATCTGGGAGAGGATACCTCTTACCGGATTAAAAATCAGAATCTGATAGACCGGCTGGAGGGCGTGCCGGATGAGCAGCGCACGGCCCGTTTTGTCTGCGCCATAGCGGCGGCGTTTCCGGACGGAAGGATCATAACTGCCCGTGGCGTCATTGAGGGTATCATCGGCTATGAGGAGCGGGGAGAAGGCGGTTTTGGCTACGACCCCATCTTCTGGCTGCCGGAATACGGCTGCTCTACGGCGGAGCTGACGATGGAGAAAAAGAATGAGCTGAGCCACAGGGGAAAGGCGCTGCGTGAGATGAAGAATGAATTAAAAAAGGTTTTGGAAGCCTGAAGAGAGGAAAAACAGGATGAAGATATTGATTGTCAGCGATACCCACGGACGGGATACTGCATTAAAACATCTGCTGGAGCAGGTAAAGCCCATTGATATGCTCGTTCACTGCGGCGATGTGGAGGGCAGCGAGGATTATATCCGTTCCCTGGCCCAGTGCCCGGTTCATATGGTGGCCGGAAATAATGATTTTTTCTGTGATCTGCCCAAAGAGGAGGAGTTTCTTATCGGTAAATACCGGGTGCTGCTGACCCATGGACACTATTATTATATTACCATGGGCGCACAGATGATTAAGGAGGATGCAGCGGCCCGGGGCTTTGACATTGTGATGTTCGGCCACACCCACCGGCCTTACCTGGAGCAGGATAAGGGGATTGTGGTTCTGAATCCCGGAAGCCTTTCCTATCCCCGTCAGGAGGGCAGAAAGCCCAGTTATATGATAATGGAACTGGATCGGGAAGGGCAGGCACATTTTACGATCAATTATTTAAAAAAATGATTGACATTTAAAAAATGGTATAGTAAAATATAACATGCGTCACGAAAAGATTGTAGTGGTGAACAGCTTCGGGGTGTGGCTCAGCTTGGCTAGAGCGCCTGGTTTGGGACCAGGAGGTCGCAGGTTCGAATCCTGTCACCCCGATTGATGCGGGTGTAGTTCAATGGTAGAACACCAGCCTTCCAAGCTGGACACGTGGGTTCGATTCCCATCACCCGCTTACGCTTTGCACTTGGCGAGGCGCTTGGTATGCGGCAGAACTGGTATTGCCGTCTGTGTTCGTAGCTCAGCTGGATAGAGCAACGGCCTTCTAAGCCGTGGGTCGGGGGTTCGAATCCCTTCGAGCACATTTGCCATTACTTGGCACTATGGTGGGTATAGCGCAGTTGGTTAGCGCGCCAGATTGTGGCTCTGGAGGCCAAGGGTTCGAATCCCTTTATCCACCCTTGCGAAAGCAATTTTGGGCTATCGCCAAGCGGTAAGGCACAGGACTTTGACTCCTGCATTCGCTGGTTCAAATCCAGCTAGCCCAGTTAGGGCGATACAGGAGAGCTTCTGTGTTACGCTCAATATGGAGCATTAGCTCAGTCGGTAGAGCACTTGACTTTTAATCAAGTTGTCCGGGGTTCGAATCCCCGATGCTTCATGGACAGGCCGTAAGCAACGATAGGTTGGCTTACGGCCTTATTTTTCTATACAGTAAGCGGATATGGCGGAATTGGCAGACGCGCTGGATTTAGGTTCCAGTGGGAGACCGTGCAGGTTCGAGTCCTGTTATCCGCATTATGGAGAAACCAGGGAGGGTTTGCTGTCTTATTTTGCAGCAAACCCTCTTGGCAGATTGGGAATGTAAGGATAGAGCGGGGATAAGCGTATGAGGATAGAAAAAAGAGTAAAGTGTGTGCTGCTGGCTGTTCTGGCCTGTGCTGCGTTTTTGTTTCTTGCGGAGCATTTTTTCTGCGACCGCTGGGGACTGCAGCAGTATGATTCCATGTGGACGAAGTGGCAGCTGGATTCCGAGGAGTGGGTCGTAGAGAAGGTCATTGACGCCAGGATCAACGGGATCGGGAATTACAATGGCATGATGGTGGAGTATCAGCAGCAGATCGGCTTTGCAGGCATGCTGTTTTCGGTGGTGGATAAGCTGGTGGATCACAATGCGGAGTTTACGGATCCCATTCCGAAGGACGTGATGGCCGGCCTTAATGTGCTGATATTTTCGGCATTGTTTTTTGTCCTTTTGTACTGGCTGTACCGGGAATCGGGGCTGTGGACGGCCGGGGTTGTGTATGTGACGCTGCTTTTTACCAACTGGACGGCCTATAGCGTGCGGAATATTTACTGGGTTACCTGGACGATGCTGCTGCCTATGATTGCGCTGCTGGCGCTGATGATGTGGGAGCAGAGGTATGGAAAGCAAAAAGATGTATGGCTGTTTGCCCTGTCTTTTGGGACGATCTTTCTTCGAAGCGCCTGCGGCTATGAGTTTATCAGCTGTGTTATGGTGGCGCTGGAGCTGCCGCTTATCTACTATGCGGTGAAGGAAGCCTGGGAGCTTCGCCTGTATCTGAAACGGGCCCTTATCGCTGGGATTGGAGCAATTACGGGTTTTTTGGGAGCGCTGTTTGTGAATCTGGCTCTGATGGCCGGGCTTAGAGGCTGGAAGGAAGCCGTGGAGTATATGATTTTTATCAGCGCCAGGCGCACGGGATACGTGACTTTGGACAGCTTTGATCCGGATGTGATAGAAGCCTTTGATATGCCCCTTTTTGATGTGTTTAAGCTGTACTGGGGAGGGGACGGGGATGTGCCTCTTTTTGGCAGCAGCTATCATCTGAGTCTTTTGATACCGCTCTTTTTCATTCCGGCCCTTCTTATGCTGACTGCATTGCTGGTCAAGGAGAAAAAGCGCAGAAGCGCTACGGGGCTTCGGTTTCAGATGGAGACAGAGGAGCGCAAAACTCTTGGGATGATTTTGGTGATGATGGTATCCTTTCTGGGGCCGGCCTCCTGGCTGGTGCTGGCAAAGGGACATGCCGTTCATCATCCCCACATTGATTATATCATTTTCTGCCTTCCCTTTACCATGATGGGGTTTGCAGCTTTGGCGCAGATTGTGAAATACCAGGCAATGCAGGCGAGGGACAGATATGCTGAGAAAAAGAAGTAAGTATGTTGTTTATGCAGTGATAGGCGCGGCGGCTTTTTTGCTGATTTACGGGACGGATTCCCTTCATGTGACCTTTGACTGGTGGATTTTAAATGGTTATATTGAGGATGATATTATTCAGCACTATGCAGGGTGGATGGCTTTTCGGGCCTCGGACTGGAGCTTTCCCCTTGGCCTGGCCGGGAATCTGGGCTATCCGGAGGGGATTGCGATTACCTTTACAGACTCGCTTCCTCTGGTGTCAATCTTTTTTAAATGCCTGTCCGGAATCCTTCCGCAGACCTTTCAGTTTTTCGGGCTGTATGTGCTGTTCTGCTTTATGATGCAGGGCCTTTTTGCCGGGCTGCTTATGGAAAGCTTTACCAAAAAGAAGTGGGGCATTTATGGAGCGGTTGTCTTGTTTGTATGTTCACCCATACTGGTGGAACGAGCCTTCCGTCACACGGCGCTGGCTTCCCAGTGGCTGATACTGGCGGCTCTGTACCTGTATTTTCAGTCAAAGAAAAGCGGAAAACTGCCCTGGGGCTTTCTGGCCCTTCAGGTCTTGTGCGTGGGGCTGCATCCCTACTTTGTTCCTATGGTATGCGGAATACTGGCGGCCTGGACGCTGGAGCGCCTGTGCAAGGGAAAAGAGGGGGAATGGAAAAGGACAGCGGCATTTTTCATGGGAAATCTGGCTGTAGTCCTGCTCGCCGGCTATGGAATCGGCGTGTTTGGCAGCGGAGTGTCGGGCACGGCGGGCGGCTTCGGATACTATTCCATGAATCTCAATGCCCTCTGGAATCCTGTGAGCATCGGGGTAGAAAGCTGGTCGGCCCTTCTGCCGGGACTTTCCCAGACGGCAGGCAACTACGACGGCTTTAATTATCTGGGTATGGGCGTACTGCTGTTCGGAGCTTTTGGGCTTGGCAGGCTGGCGGTAGGCCTGGTGAGAGAGAAGCGGCTGAGAGAATTCTTAGGACAGTATAGGGGGCTGCTTCTCTTCCTGGGTTTTTGTGTGCTTTTTGCGTGGAGCAATGTGATTACGCTGAACGGGACGACGCTTTTTACCATTCCGCTTCCGGAAAAAGTACAGGAGCTCTGTTCCGTTTTCCGGGCCAGCGGACGGATGTTCTGGCCGGTTTATGAGCTTTTGTTTCTTCTGGCCTGCTTGACGGCGATCCGGCTTCCAAAAAGGATTGGAATAGGGGCCATGGCAGTTCTTTTGACGCTTCAGCTATACGATCTGTCGCCGGCCCTGATAGAAAAACACGGCTCCATAGATGCAGCCCATATAGAACCGGGCAGCTACCGGGCGGACTTTTTCCTGTCTGAGGACTGGAGCCAGCTTCTGGAAGCATATGACCGGGTAGAGCTGCTGAATTATCACCATGATTATAGTTTAGCTGCCCTCCTTATGAAGCACGGCGTGAAGTCCAATATTCTTCCGGCCAACCGGGGAGATTTTGACAGGGCCAAGGAACGGTGCCGGGAAATGACCCTTGCCCTTTATGAAGGGCAGAGAATGGAGGAAGGCGTACTGTACCTGGCCAAGGATCCCATTCTGGCAGAGCAGCTTTCCTGGAACCTTCACGAGGATCTGGCGGCCTATAAGCTGGGAGGATATACAGCCTTTGGCCGGCGGAAGGAAGCTGTGACAGCAGAAGAAGCCCATTTCTCCCAGAAACCGGGACATTTTTCCGCTATTGAGGAAGGAAGCCCGGACTGGATGTACCTAAGAGGGGCAAAGGAGAATGAAATCCTGCTTCCGGCCACTACGGTACTGGAATGGGAGCTGTCCCGGGCAGAGGCCCTGAGCCTTGGGGGAGAACGGGCGGAGATTGCAGGAACAGAGCTTTACTCCAATGAAAATATCCGGAATTATTTTTATGTACAGTGCGAAGGCATAGAAGACATGGAAAAATGGGAGCATGCGGCGGATATAGAGCTTATCTGCCCTTAGGGATACTTTGGAAAAGTCCAGCTAAGAAATGTCAAGTATTTATTAGAAAAATTTTTGCTGGACGGTAAAGCTGCAAAGGCGCACGAGAGGAACTTTTATGAGTGCTTTTTCGAATAAAAGTTTCTCTCATTACCGGTGTGTCGAAGCAGCTTTACCCTTTAGAGCTGTCGCGCAGCGACTTAGAATAGGAGAGAAGACTATGAGAACAGCCCTGGTAGGATATACAGGCTTTGTAGGATCGAATCTGGCTTCGGCCTATGAATTTACACATCTTTATCATTCGAAAAATATTGAGCAGGCCTATGGAACGGAGCCGGATCTTCTGGTTTATGCCGGAGTCCGGGCGGAGAAGTTTCTGGCGAACCGGGAGCCGGAACGGGATCTTAGGACCATAAAGGAGGCATTTTCCAATATACAGCGGATACGTCCGGGGAAGCTTGTGCTGATCTCTACCATTGACGTGTATAAGACGCCGGTTCTGACAGACGAAAAAACGGAGATTGAGACAGAGGGGCTGGAGCCTTACGGCAGGAATCGGTATCTGCTGGAGCAGCAGGTGAGGGAGGCGTATCCGGATGCGCTGATCTTAAGGCTTCCCGGCCTCTATGGGAAAAATATTAAGAAAAACTTTATTTATGATTTTATCCATGTGATTCCCTCCATGCTGAAGGAGGAAAAATACCAGGAGCTTACGGCAGGCGGCGCTTTTCTGGACGACTATTATAAAAAGCAGGACAACGGCTTTTATAAATGCCGTCCCCTGGCGGCGGAGGAAGAGCAGCTTTTGAAGGACTGGTTCCGAAAGGCGGGATTTTCGGCTTTGAACTTTACAGACAGCCGCAGCGTCTTCCAGTTTTATCCCCTGTCCATGCTGTGGGGGCATCTAAAAAAAGCCCTGGAGCTTCATCTGCCCCTGGTAAACCTTGCAACAGAGCCTATAGAGACGGGTGAGCTTTACTTCCATCTGACCGGGGAGCCCTTTGTAAACGAGCTGGCATCCAGGCCCGCGGCTTACGACTACCGGAGCCTGTATGCCAGGGAAATGGGCGGGGCAGAGGGATATCTTCTGAAAAAAGAATTTGTGATGGAAGATATCAAAAAATTTGTGCAAGGGCAGTGCGGCATTCGGTAAATAGGGGCAGAGGGAAATAAGGAGGGGTCCTATAACAAAAATCTTACGGATGATACCCTCCGGCCAAATTTTTGAATAAGATTTTCAATAAATCAGCATTCCCTTTAAAAAAACTGATTTTCGTAGGCGTCTTCTGTCCTTTGGGATAAGCCCTGGTCACAGGCACCTCGCAAGTACGCAGCCCAAGCTGGGAGGCACGCACGGAAAGGTAGGCCAACAGCTCATAGCCCATAAAAACATCCCGGAACGGCTGCACCTGCGGATGAGAGAGGTAGGCCCGGGAGTAAGCCCGGAAGGCGTTGGTCGTATCGGTAAAACGCTTCCGTGCCGTCAGAGAAATAATGGGAGCGTGAAGCAGCACAACAGAGACATGCCGGACAAAAGGAGTGCGTACGGCATGTCCGCCCTTGATAAACCGGGAGCCCTGGATAAAGTCATAGCCCTGTTCCAGTTTTTCAATAAACCGGGGAATATCCTCGATACTGTCCTTATTGTTGCCGTCCACCGTGAGAATTCCCTTGTAGCCTCTCTTAAGGGCCCACCACAGTCCCATACGGAGCTGCGCTCCCTGTTTTCCGGTATCCTCCTTCACCAGAAGCGTATTGACGCCGAGGGAGCAGAGGAGGCCCTCTTCCGTGGAGCCGTCTGTGGAGCCGCCGTCACAGAGAATGATATCTACAAGCTCAGGGATACCGTGTCTCTTCGCTCTTTTAAGCTCTTTCTGAATGCGTCCGTCCTCATTGATAACCGGGATACAGACACAGTAATCCGACTTTCTGGGGGCGAATTCTTCTGCCCGGAAACGGGGAACCCCCTTCTGCTTTTCATAAATCATATTACGAATTCCTCCCTTCACAGATCCAGCCCATCACTTCAAAAAGCCGCTCCCTGGAATCCAGGCAGGCCATTTCAATAGATAGAAAGCCCTTCCACGTATGCTCCTTCCAGGCCTTGCGGACGAGATCCGTCAGACTGCGGTAAATGTCCCTGTGGCTTTCGGTAAGACAGACAAGGCCGGGCTCGCTGATATGAATGTGCCGAATCAGAGGAAGCTGCGCCGGAAGCATCTCTAGGGATTCCTTGTTTTCCAGGATGGTCCCCAGATCCAGATTGACAGCGATGCCTTCCCGGTCAGACGGAGCGGAGAGGGAAGCGCGTATCTTCTCTGTCAGAGCACAGGCTTCCTCCGTGGTGTTGATAAAGTTCGTGTGATAGAGAGGCGGATTTGGCTCTATGGAAAATGTGGCGCGGCATTGGGCCGCATAAGCAGCCGTCTTTTGGAAAAATTCCAGAACAGGCCCAAGGTCTGCGCCTTCAGGCCGCCGGCGGTTCCGGGGACAGCCGAAAACCAGATTGGGGCAGGAGAGCGCCTCTGCAAAATCAATGGCCTGCCGGGTGTAGTCCAGCAATTTTTCCCGTTCTTCTCTGCTCCCGAACAGAGACTCTGTGCGTCCGTACCAGATGGACTGCATGGAACAGACGGAAAGCCCGTAATGTTCCTTTAACTGCCGTGCGAAAGCCCGGGCTTCCTTAAGATGGGTGTAGGGCGATTCGGGGAAAATGCGCGTGGGGGCAATTTCCAGACCAGTATAGCCCATTTTTTCCATGGCAGCGTAAACAGACGCATCCTGTTCCGGCTTCCAGGCAATATTAGAAATAGATAAGTTCATGGATTGGTTCCTTTCTCAGATCTGCCCGAAGGGTGTTTCTTTGAATTAACATATACCTTAACGGACGAAGTCTGCCAGCCCCAAAGGGGCATGTATTAATGGGGTACCCGCAGGGTATAAAATTATACACATACTATCATTTTTCCGTTGAATATTCAACATTCAAATGGTATGCTAAAATAAATTACCAAAAACAGGATGGAACAGGGAGTCAAAGGAAATATGGAGAGATACGATAAGGTGATCATAGGGGCGGGGCTTTACGGCCTTTATGCGGCCCTTTTCTGCGCAAAGCGGGGAGAGAGGGCGCTGGTGCTGGAATGGGACGAGCAGGCCTTTGGCCGGGCAACGTATATTAACCAGGCCCGTGTCCATATGGGGTATCATTATCCGCGCTCCTTGTCCACGGCACTTAAGTCGGCGGGGTATTTTGAGCGTTTCAACCGGGATTACGGATTTTGCATTTTAAAGGAATTCGCCCAGGTGTATGCCACCTCTGCCCGGTTTTCATGGACGGATGCCAGGCAGTTTCAAAAGTTCTGCCAGGCGGCCCGTATCCGGTGCGATGAGGTGAATCCGGAGCGCTATTTCCGGCCCGGGATGTGTGACGGCGCTTTTCTGACTACGGAATATACGTATGACGCCCAGATTTTGAAGAACTTTTTTTTGGAGGAGCTGGGAAAGTATTCCGGAGTGTCCATCTGCTATGGAGCGCGCATTCAGAGAATTGTTCTGGACGGCTCCTCCTTTGTGATTGAGCAGGAGGGCAGGCCGCCTGCTGCCGCAGAGTTTCTTCTGAACGCATCCTATGCATCCGCCAACCAGGTTCTGAAAAGGGCGGAAGGCCTGAATCAGGAGCCCTTTCAGATCAAATACGAGCTTTGTGAGATTATTCTGTGCAAGCCGGGCGAGGCCCTAAGGCCTGTGGGGCTTACGGTGATGGACGGCCCGTTCTTCTCGATTATGCCCTTTGGAAAGACGGGATACCATTCTTTGACCTCCGTAACCTTTACGCCCCACCTGACCAGCTACGAGAGCCTTCCTCATTTTCCCTGCCAGGAGAAAAGCGGCGGGTACTGCAGCCCGGAACAGCTTGGGAACTGCAATAACTGCCCGGCCCGGCCGAAGAGCGCATGGCCCTATATGTCCCACATGGCGGAAAAGTATATGAGGGAGGAGTATGGCTTTACCTACTCCCATTCCCTGTTTTCCATGAAGCCGATTCTGAAAAATTCCGAGCTGGATGACTCAAGACCTACGGTGGTGCGCCGGATATGGAAAAAGCCGGCCTTTGTAAGCGTCCTCTCGGGCAAAATCAATACAGTATACGATCTGGATGAGGTACTGATCAATGACGGAAAATAAAGAAAAGAATTTTGTGTCGGCCGTGCTCTATGTGCACAATGAGAAAGAGCGGCTGGCAGATTTTCTGAAAAAAATAAACGGGATTCTGACGGAGAACTTTGAGCATTATGAGATAATCTGCGTAAATGACCAAAGCACAGACGAGAGTGTCCAGGTTATCTCGGAATTTGCCAAGACCGTGGAAGACGCCAGCGTGAGCATTCTTCATATGAGCTACTACCAGGGAATCGAGCTGTCCATGAATGCGGGCATAGATCTGGCCATCGGAGATTTTGTATTTGAGTTTGACAAGGTATCCGGCGATTTCCCGGATGAGCTTCTGATGCAGGTTTATGAGACGTCCCTGAAGGGCTTTGATATTGTCAGCGCTGCGCCCAGACGGGCAGAGCGGTGGAGCTCCAGGCTCTTTTACCGGGTTTACAACCAGGCGGCCGGAAAAAGGACGATGCTTCGGACGGAGACCTTCCGGATTCTGTCCAGACGGGCCGTGAACCGGGTTCATTCCATGTGCCAGTCTGTTCCCTACCGGAAGGCGGTCTATGCAAACTGCGGACTGCAGACAGAGACGCTCGTCTACGAACCCCGGGAGCGGAAAGGGGCCATAGGGCCGGAAGAGAAGGAAATGCGCCGGGATATGGCCTTTAACAGCCTGATTCTCTTTACGAATCTGGGCTATCAGGTATCCAGCTTTCTGGCCGGGATTATGATGCTGGCGGCGCTTTTGATCGGTGTGTACACGGTGGCCATATTTGTGGGAGCCAGGCCGGTAGAGGGGTGGACAACCACCATGCTCTTTCTGTCACTGGCCTTTTTCGGCGTCTTTGCCATTTTTGCCATCATCATCAAATACCTGTCGGTCTTAATCGAGCTGGTATTTACCAAGCAGCAGTATGTTATTGAGGGAGTGGAGAAGCTGAAGTAGCCTGCCTGCGGCCAATCTGGCTGTGGATGACATCCTTTGGCCGCTTAAGAAGCGAGATACAGGTACAGGAAATGCCTGTCAACTGGAAAGCCAGTATTGAAAAGGTATATTGGTTTATGATATAGTGATAAAAGTCGTTATTATTTACAGGGATAGAATGAGATGCTGTTCACGGCGGAGGGCTGTGAATGTTGATAAAGAGGCAGGAGGCTTAGGAATGACCGTTTGGAAGAGGATGCTTGCGCTTACCATGTGTGGGACGCTTATTTTTGGAATGGCTGCTTGTAAGGGCAAGGAGCCTAAGAGCGATGAGATAGAGATAGAGGCAGTGGAGGAACCGGAAGAGATTCCGGAAGAACCAGAGGAGGAGTCCCAGGTGGTTTCCGATCTGGAGGCATCCATTTCCTGGTGGACGTATCCGGTATTTGTCCAGGATGAAGGACAGGAGGAGGGAGCTTATGAGCAGACGCTGATTCAGGAGTTTAATAAAAAGTATCCCAATATCCGGGTAGAGCTGCGGCTGCTGGATTATACCCAGGGGCCGGACGAAGTCCAGGGCCTGATTGACGGGGAAGGGCTTGAGCTGCCCAATGTGCTGCTGGATGAGCCGGGAAGGATCGGCGGTTATGCAAAGGCCGGGGTTCTTGCAGATCTGTCGTCTATGTTTACGGAGGAAATGGTTTCCGATGTGGTAAGCGAGGGAATCTTAAGCGCCTGCCGGAGCGAGGGGGCCTATGTGATGTATCCCTTCAGTGCGTCCAACTATGTGATGGCATTTAACCGTACCATGCTTGAGGACTCCGGCGCCATGGAATTGATGAATCGGGAGGGAGCCTGCACCTGGACTACGGAGAGCTTTGAGCAGGTCTTAGAGAAGCTCGGCGAGTCCCAGCTAAACGGCGGAATTCTTTACTGCTCCGGTATTGCCGGAGATTATGCTACGCGTTCTTTTTTGACGAATCTCTATGACGGGAGCCTTATGAACGAGGACGGCTCTGCCTATACGATGAACAGTGAGGCGAACCAGCAGGCGCTGACCAAGGTAAAGGAGTGGATGGATAAGGGCTGGATCTTAAACGGCTCCGGCTCTACGGGAGCAGATGCAGTGACTTCCTTTGTAAACGGGGAGAATTCCTTCTGTCTTCTCTGGAGTCTGCCCCAGGCTCTGACGAATGCCCAGGCTCTGGCGGAAAACGGTGTGGAGGTTGTAGTGATGCCTTACCCTTCCGCAGACGGAGAGCCTGAGCTTGAATATATGCTGAAGGGGTTCTGTATCTTTAAGACGGAGGATGAGAAGCAGGAAGAGGCCTCCCGTTATCTGGTAGATTTTCTCTGCAATGATGAAGTGACAGCGGCGGAGAATATTGTGAGAAGCGGCGGTTTCCCCGTGCGCACATCTATGGGAGATGTATACGGGGGCAATGAGGAAGCGCTGCTTTATGAAGCGCTTCTGCCCTACAGCGGAACTTATTATAATCACACAGAGGGCTTTGAGGAAATGCGTGTGTACTGGTATCAGATGCTGGCAGAGATTCTGAACGGAGAGTACAGTGTGAAGGATTCTACAGAGAGCTTTGTGGAGTACGCCAATAAGACATTGGAACCAAAGGAAGAAGAGGGAGAGTAGGATGCTGGGGATTCGGGGCGCACGGGTTCTTGATCCGGTGAGCGGAAGGGATGAAGAGCTCAATCTACTGATAGAAGACGGGAAGATTGTGTCGGTGGATACCGTATTGGACGAGAGAGACGGGATAGAGATTCTGGATGCGGTGGGCCTTGTGCTTGCGCCGGGGCTGGTGGATATTCATGTGCATTTCCGGGATCCGGGCTTTACTTATAAAGAGGATATCGAGTCAGGCGCCAGGGCTGCAGCAAGGGGCGGATTCACCACTGTGGTCTGCATGGCGAATACGAAACCGCCGGTTGACAATCCAGAGACGCTTCGCCAGGTACTGGAAAAAGGAGCAGGCACCGGAATCCATGTAAAGACCTGTGCCTGTGTCACAAAGGGAATGCAGGGAAAAGAGCTGACAGATATGGAGGAACTTCGCAGCCTTGGAGCGGCCGGATTCACGGACGACGGCATTCCCATTATGGACGGGGAGCTTTTACGGCAGGCGATGGAGAGGGCGGCGAAGCTTCATGTTCCGGTGAGCCTCCATGAAGAAGATCCGGCTTTTATTGAGAATAGCGGAATCAATCAGGGAGCAGCGGCAAAAAAGCTTGGAATCGGGGGCGCTTCGGCCCAGGCGGAGGTTTGCCTTGTAGAGAGGGACTGCCTTCTGGCTGAGGAGACAGGCGCCCGGGTAAACATCCAGCATATCAGCGCTGCGGGCTCCGTGGATGCGGTGCGGCAGGCCAAAGCAAGAGGGGCGGCCGTGACTGCGGAGGCGGCGCCTCACCATTTTACATTGACAGAGGAGGCGGTGCTGACCTGGGGGACTTGTGCCAAGATGAATCCGCCCCTGCGCACAGAGGAGGACCGGCAGGCGGTGATTCTGGGCCTGAAGGATGGTGCCATTGATATCATTGCTACGGATCACGCCCCTCACAGCCAGGAGGAGAAGGCAAGGCCTTTTACGGAGGCGCCCAGCGGAATCATCGGCCTGGAGACGGCGCTGGCTCTTGGGATTACGGAGCTGGTGAAGCCGGGGCATTTGACGCTGATGGAACTGATGGAGAAGATGAGCCGGAATCCGGCCAGGCTGTACGGGTTTGATTATCCGGGGATTGTGCCGGGAGCGCCGGCGGATCTGGTGATATTTGATGAAAATGAGCTCTGGACGGTTGATACCTTTGTTTCCAAGGCGGTGAATTCCCCCTTTCGGGGACGAACCCTCCAGGGAAAGGTTCGTTATACCATCTGCAAGGGAGAGATTGTGTACAGAGGATAAGCGCCAATGAGGATATAAAAATAACTCCGGGCCGTGAGGCTGCGGAGTTATTTTTCATCGTCAAATGTCTGCTCTGTCTCAAGAAACCTCTTCTTGAATAAGACAAATTCCCGAACCTCTTTCTGAAATTCCGGAGGAAGGGATTTGTAATTGGTCAGCATACGCGCATCTGTACCGTTTATGGGAATTGCGCTGGTTTCCGGCGCTATGGCAAAATGTTCGCTGACGGGTGAGTCGGCAATCTGCTTTGCGGATAGATCTGCATAGAGAAGCAGGTCTGCGGACACATTGTATAACTCAGCCAGCTCACAGACGGATTTCAAATCGGGGATGCGTTTCTCCGTTTCGTATAAGGAATAGGTCTGACGGGCAATGTGAATCACATCGCTGATATATTTCTGGGAATATCCGTTTGCAATGCGCAGTTCACGCATATTGTCTGCTATTTTTAATTTGCGCATTCCATCAGCCCTCCTTAAATGATGGGCTTATTATATCAGCTTCTTTCTGGTTTTGTTCAAAATGGCAGAAAATGAAGCAATGAAATTGCAAATGTCGTTAAATAGTGACAAAATGTAACAAAATTCGACAAAAGACGACAAGGATAGGGGGAGGCTCACGTTGTACCGGCAGATTCATTTGGCGTCCGCTGGCTCAGGGTGCTGTTGTGATATTCCGTAGACCAGGTAACCTCGTCTCCGAACCAGCCGGGGGGAAGGAAAGCCAGAGCCTGTTCTTCGGAAGTAAATTCCACTTCGGCTAACATAAGCCCTTCAAAGGGAGCGTCAAAAAGATCCAGTTCAATGGTAAGTCCTTCCGGAAGGGGAATCCGGAAGCGCTTTTTGCAGATAATATTGCCGTCGGCTTTCTTTTTTAGATGCTCATAGCTTTCTGCCGTCAGAGGCAGGTTGTATTCCTCCCGGCTCATAAGTCCCTTGGATTTGTAGGTCAGGGTATAGGTATCATCGCTTCGCCGGATGCGCACCACCGGCTCTGTGCACAGATAGGCCTGTTCCAGAAGCTGGGAGGGATAAGAGGCTAAATCTGCAGGAGGGGTGTGAATTAAAAATTTGCGTTCGATTTCCATAGTAGAGAGTCCTTTCCATGTTCTTTTGTCCATTATACATCGAATAGGTATCGGCAGCTATAGAGAAGGCGGTAAATTTGTGGATAATTTAAAAAAAATCTGCTATAATGGGCGGTAGAAGAAAAAAAGGAATATTACGGAACTAGAACAGTAATATTCCTCACAGCGCACAAATCGATTTACAGACACATGTTTTTGTGGCTGGAAATTGATTTCAGATCAGTGTGCTGGGAGGAATATTACGGGACTGGAATGGAGGAGAAGAGAATTGAAAAAGGTATGTATTTTTTTGGCGCCTGGGTTTGAGGAGGTGGAAGCGCTGACCCCTGTGGATCTGCTGCGCAGGGCGGGAGCAGAGGTAACGGTTGTGTCAATCGGCGAGGAACGGGTCGTTACAGGCTCCCATCAGATTCCCGTTACAGCGGATGCTGTTTTTGACGAGATGGATTTTTCCGAACAGGATTTATTCATTTTACCGGGCGGCCAGCCGGGGACGAACAATCTGAAGGCCTGCGGCAAGCTGAGAGAGCTTTTGGCAAAAGCTGGCGGGAAGGGAAAGCTGCTTGCGGCTATCTGCGCAGCCCCTACGGTATTTGGCGATATGGGGCTTTTAAAAGGAAGAAAGGCTACCTGCTATCCAAGCTGCGAGGACGGGCTTACGGGAGCCGAATACCTGACAGACCGGGTGGTGACAGACGGAAATATCACAACCAGCCGGGGCGTGGGAACGGCGATTCCTTTTGGACTGTCTCTGATTGAACAATTGTTTGGAAAAGAAAAATCGGAAGAGATCCGCAAGAGCATTATTTACGGCCATTGATACAATATTGCAGAATTCACTGTTGTTTGTATAATGCGGAACCGGGACTTCCTTTCATTTCCAGTATGTCATCTTAAGCGCCTGTACACAATACTTAACAGTAATAACGGATATGGTGATTTCCCATCATGGAAGGTATTACGGAACTGGAACAGATATTACGGAACTGGAATAGGAGGTGAAAGAAGATGACAGAACAGTCTAAGACAAACCAGATGGCAGTTCCGGAGGCGAAGGCAGCAATGAACCGCTTCAAGGAGGAGGTTGCCAGCGAGCTGGGCGTGCCTTTAAAGGAAGGCTACAACGGTGACTTGACTTCTGCTCAGGCAGGTTCCATCGGAGGCGAAATGGTTAAGAAGATGATCATGAAGCAGGAACAGCAGATGAGCGGTAAATAAAAAAAGAAGAGAATGGCCCCTTGTATATCGGTGACGGTGTATGAGGGGTTGTTTTGTGTGAGGGGGGACGTTCAGACGGTCTGCGGCGAAATCCGCTCCCGGGTATTTCCATATCCTGTGTTCGGACGGTTCACGTACACTCTGTCTGCTCTGTACGGACATTGCCTTTTTTGTTTTTTAATGTGCCAGGGGTTGGGCAATGTCCGTCCATATCAGACAGAGTGTGCGTGAACAGCCGGACACTGGATATTGGAAATGCCCGGGAGCGGATTTCGCCGCAGACCGTCTGAACTGGTTTTTGGGGATTTTTTGTGGCATAAGGGCTCTTTGGGGCTTGATTTCCTCTGAAAAGTTGTGTTATACTACTACAATGACTGCGAGTGTGTAAAGAGTGTAGAATATTATGTAAAGATACAATTTAAGGAGGAGATAAAAAATGAGTTTACAGGTAGAAAAACTGGAAAAGAATATGGCTAAGCTTACCATTGAGGTGTCTGCGGAGGAGTTGGAGCAGGGGCTTCAGAAAGCATACCTTAAGAATAAAAATAGGATCAATGTTCCTGGTTTCCGTAAGGGTAAGGTGCCCCGTCAGATGATTGAGAAGATGTATGGGCCGGAGATTTTTTATGAGGATGCGGCTAATGCGCTGATTCCGGACGCTTATGCGAAGGCTATGGATGAGTGCGAGCTGGAACTGGTGTCCCGTCCGGTCATTGATATCGTGAAGATTGAGAAGGGACAGCCTTTTGTATTTACGGCAGAGGTTGCGGTGAAGCCGGAAGTAACCCTGGGTGCATATAAGGGCATTGAGGTGGAGAAAATTGATACTGCGGCTACTGAGGAGGAGATTACCGCAGAGGTGGACAAGGAGAGAGACAACAATTCCAGAACCATCACTGTGGAGGACAGAGCGGTTGAGAACGGCGATATGACTGTGATTGACTTTGAGGGCTTTGTGGACGGAACGGCTTTTGAGGGCGGAAAGGGTACGGATTATCCGCTGACGATCGGTTCCGGCGCTTTTATTCCCGGCTTTGAGGAGCAGCTGGTGGGAGCTGAGATCGGCAGGGAAGTGGATGTAAATGTGACCTTCCCGGAGGAATATCATGCCAAGGAACTGGCAGGAAAGCCGGCTGTATTTAAGTGTACCGTAAAGGAGATTAAGGTGAAGGAGCTTCCTGATGCAGATGATGAATTTGTAAAGGATGTATCTGAGTTTGACACCATGGAGGAGTACCGGGCGGATCTGAAGAAGAAGATTGAGGATCGGAAGGCTGCGGATGCCAAGGCAAAGAAAGAGGACGCTGTGATTGAGAAGATCATTGAGGGCGCCCAGATGGAGATTCCGGAGGCAATGATTGACACACAGGCAGAGAGCCTGGTGGATGATTTTGCCCAGAGGCTGATGATACAGGGAATGTCCCTGGAGCAGTATGCACAGTACACGGGAGCTACCGTGGAGTCTATGAAAAATCAGATGAAGCCTCAGGCAAAGAAGCGTATTGAGAGCCGTCTTGTTCTGGAGGCTGTTGCGGCAGCGGAGAATCTTGCGGTCAGCGAGGAAGATATCGAGGCCGAGATGAACCGTATGGCAGAGAGCTGCAAGATGGAGCTGGATAAGCTGAAAGAGCTGATCAGTGAGGAAGAGAAGAAGAATATGAGACAGGATCTGTCTATCCAGAAGGCGATTGAGCTGGTGACAGAGGCAGCAGTGGAGAAATAAACTGTTGTTTAGAAGTTACCGTTCACGGAGTGAACCGTAACGCTTGAGAAGCTTCTGGCAAGAACCGCTGCATTTATTTAGAAAGGATATGAGAATCAATGATGGATATGAGTTTAGTACCTGTTGTAGTTGAGCAGACCAGCAGGGGCGAGCGCTCCTATGACATTTACTCCAGACTTTTAAAGGATCGGATCATTATTCTGGGAGAAGAAGTCAATGACGTGACTGCAAGCCTGGTGACGGCACAGCTTCTGTTCCTGGAGTCCGAGGATCCGGGAAAGGATATCAATCTGTATATCAACAGTCCGGGCGGTTCCGTAACCGCAGGCATGGCCATCTATGATACCATGCAGTACATCAAGTGTGATGTATCTACCATTTGTATGGGTATGGCGGCCAGTATGGGGGCGTTTCTTCTGGCAGGGGGAACCAAGGGCAAGCGTATGGCCCTTCCCAATGCGGAGATTATGATTCACCAGCCCTCCGGCGGCGCCAGGGGCCAGGCTACGGAGATCAAGATTGTGGCTGAGCACATTCTGCGCACGAAAAAGAAGCTCAATGAGATTCTGGCGGCCAATACAGGGCAGCCCGTGGAAGTGATCGAGGTGGATACAGAGCGCGATAATTATATGAGCGCCGAAGAGGCCATGAAATATGGCTTGATTGACAGCGTGATCGCAAATCGTAAGTAAAAGGACGAGAAGAATTATGCCTAGAAACAATGATAACAACGTAAGATGTTCCTTTTGCGGTAAATCCGGGGAGCAGGTGCGTAAGATGATTTCCGGACCCAGCGGAACTTATATCTGCGACGAGTGTATTGAACTGTGTGCGGAGCTGATTGAGGAGGAGCTGGAACTGGATGAGCAGGAGCCTGGGGATGAGGAGATTAACCTCTTAAAGCCCAAGGAGATCAAAGAGTTCCTGGATGAGTATGTCATCGGCCAGGAGGAGGCCAAGAAGGTTCTCTCCGTGGCAGTTTACAATCACTATAAGAGAATTCTGGCGGGGAGAGAGAAGGATCTGGATGTGGAGCTTCAGAAGAGCAATATTCTGATGCTTGGGCCTACCGGTTCCGGTAAAACCCTTTTAGCCCAGACGCTGGCAAGGCTTTTGAATGTGCCTTTTGCCATTGCGGATGCAACTTCCCTTACAGAGGCCGGTTATGTGGGCGAGGATGTGGAGAACATTCTGCTGAAGATCATCCAGGCGGCGGATTATGACGTAGAGCGTGCACAGCACGGAATCATTTACATTGACGAAATTGACAAGATTACCAGAAAGTCGGAGAATCCATCCATTACCAGAGATGTGTCCGGTGAGGGCGTGCAGCAGGCGCTCCTTAAGATTCTGGAGGGAACCATTGCTTCCGTGCCGCCTCAGGGCGGAAGAAAGCATCCCCACCAGGAGCTGATTCAGATTGACACGACCAATATTCTCTTTATCTGCGGCGGCGCCTTTGAGGGTCTTGATAAGGTGATTGAGCGGAGAATGGACCGCCGGTCTATCGGCTTCAACGCAGAAGTGACTAAGCGGGGCATGGAAGAGAATGTGGGCAAGCTGCTCCGGCAGGTGCTGCCGGAAGATCTGGTGAAGTTCGGTATGATACCGGAGTTCGTGGGCCGCGTGCCTGTAACCGTGGCGCTGGATGCTTTGACAAAGGAGGATATGGTCCGCATTCTTGTGGAGCCGAAGAATTCTATCGTAAAGCAGTATAAGAAGATGCTTGAGCTGGATGGAGTGAAATTATCCTTTGATCGGGAGGCCATTGAGGCCATCGCCGCACAGACGGTAACGAGAAAGACAGGAGCCAGAGGTCTTCGGGCAATCATGGAGCATATTATGATGGATACCATGTATGAGATTCCATCGGATGAGAGCATTAAGAGCTGCGTGATTACCAAAGAAGTGGTGGAAGGCACAGGGAGTCCTGTAACGACAAGCAATGAGATGAGATTCCGGGCGTAGCCTGGAATCTCTTTCTTAGATTATAAAAACAGTAATATCTCTGACAATGCACAAATCAATTTACAGGCACATGGTTTTGTGACTGGAAATTGATTTTATACCCGTGTACTGGAAGAGATATTACGGAACTGGAACAGTAATATCTCTGACAGTGCACAAATCAATTTACAGGCACATGGCTTTGTGACTGGAAATTGATTTTATACCCGTGTACTGGAAGAGATATTACGGAACTGGAATAGAAGAGGAGAGCAGAAAAGTGAGTGAATTGATTCAGATGCTGCCGGTGGTGGCCCTTAGGGGAATGACGGTTCTTCCGGATATGGTGATCCACTTTGATGTGAGCCGTGAGAGCTCCGTCCATGCCATTGAGCAGGCGATGCTCCGTGAGCAGCGGTTATTTCTGGTGACTCAGAAGAATACCCAGACAGAAAATCCCGGCTTTGAAGACCTGTACCGGATCGGAACCATCGCTTCCGTAAAGCAGGTTATCAAGCTGCCCCACAACATCCTGCGTGTGCTGGCGGAGGGTCTGGAGAGGGGAGAGCTGTCTCATCTTGATCTGGATGGGGATTATCCGGAGGCGGAGGTGATCCGCTTTGAGGAGGAGCCGGAAAACATAGCTCCCGATATCCGGGAGGCCATGATACGAAGCTTAAAGGAGACTTTCCGTACCTACTGCCAGGAGAGCGGCAAGCCGGGCAAGGAGCTGGAGCGCCAGATGGGAGAACTGGAGGAGCTTTCCAGGCTGACAAGGCAGCTGATGATTCACCTTCCCCTTCACTATGAAGAAAAGCAGAAGCTTCTGGAAGCAGGCAGCCTGTCGGAGCAGTTTGAGCTTCTGGGAACTCTGATGAACAAAGAGATCGGGATTTTGCGCTTTAAAAGGGAGCTCCAGGAGAAGATCAAGGCCCGGGTGGACAAAAACCAGAGGGATTACCTTCTTCGGGAGCAGTTAAAGGTGATTCGTGAGGAACTGGGGGAGGATACCTCCGGGACAGACGCAGATCATTTCAAAGAAGCTCTTGACAAGCTTCGGGCCTCCAAGGAGGTTAAGGAAAAAATAACCAAGGAGATTAACCGTTTTCAGAATATCGGAAGCAATTCCTCAGAAAGCGCCGTGATCCGGGGATATATTGAGACGCTGCTGGATCTGCCCTGGGAAAAGACCTCCCGGGACAGCACAGATCTAAAGAGGGCCGAGGAGATCTTAAATGCAGATCATTACGGCCTGGAAAAGGTCAAGGAGCGCATCCTTGAATTCCTGGCAGTCCGGACATTGACAAAGAAGGGCAGCAGCCCCATTCTCTGCCTGGCCGGCCCTCCGGGAACGGGAAAGACCTCCATTGCCCGGTCGGTTGCACGGGCGCTGAACAAGAAATATGTGCGCATCTGCCTGGGCGGCGTCAGGGATGAGGCGGAGATCCGGGGACACCGGAGGACTTACGTCGGAGCCATGCCGGGACGGATTGCTTCCGGAATGCGTCAGGCCGGTGTAAAGAATCCGCTGATGCTTCTGGATGAGATAGACAAGGTGAGCAGCGATTACAAGGGAGACACCTCATCGGCTCTTTTAGAGGTGCTGGATGCGGAGCAGAACAGCCGTTTCCAGGATCACTATGTGGAGATTCCCCTGGATCTGTCAGAGGTGCTTTTCATTGCCACGGCGAATGACGCTCACGCCATTCCCCGTCCCCTTCTGGACCGGATGGAGCTCATCGAGGTGAGCAGCTACACGGAAAACGAGAAGATGCATATTGCCAGGGAACATCTGATTGGAAAACAGATGGAAAAGAACGGCCTGCAGGAAGGCCAGCTGGCCATCAGTCCGGGCGCCCTGGAAACCTTGATTCACAGCTATACCAGGGAGGCCGGCGTCCGTCAGCTGGAGCGGAAGCTCGGGGAGGTCTGCCGGAAGGCGGCCCGGGAGATTCTGGAGCAGCATAAGAAATCTGTCCGCATAACAGAGAACAGCCTGGGCCGTTATCTTGGAAAGCCGAAATATGTATTTGATATGGCAAATGAGACTGACGAGATCGGAATTGTCCGTGGGCTTGCCTGGACCAGCGTGGGAGGCGACACCCTTCAGATTGAAGTGAACATCATGCCTGGAAAGGGGGAGATTTCCCTTACCGGAATGATGGGCGACGTGATGAAGGAGTCGGCCCGGACAGGCTTAAGCTATATTCGATCCGTCAGCGGCAGCTATGAGATCGACAAGGAGTTTTTCCAGGAACACGATATACATATCCACATACCAGAGGGAGCCGTTCCCAAGGACGGCCCTTCCGCCGGAATTACTATGGCTACAGCCATGCTTTCGGCCATTACGGAGATTCCCGTGTATGCCAGCGTGGCTATGACAGGGGAAATCACCCTCCGGGGCAGGGTGCTGCCTATCGGCGGATTAAAGGAAAAGATTCTGGCAGCCAAGAGCGCCGGGATCAAAACCGTACTGGTGCCGGCTAAGAATAAAAGGGATGTGGAGGAAATCTCTGCTGAGATTCGAAAAGGCATCCGGATTCTCTATGTGGAGCAGATGAAAGAAGTATTGGAGGCAGCCTTTCATGATCATTAAAAACGTAAGTCTGGAAACCGTGTGCGGCATTACCAGCAAGCTTCCGGAGAATACTCTTCCGGAGATAGCCTTTGCCGGGAAGTCCAATGTGGGGAAATCCTCCCTTATCAATGGGCTGATGAACCGGAAATCCCTGGCCAGGACTTCGGCCCAGCCGGGAAAGACCCAGACCATTAATTTTTACAATATCAACAACGCCATGTACCTGGTGGATCTGCCGGGCTACGGCTATGCGAAGGTGACGCAGGAGGTGAAGGAGCAGTGGGGGAAGCTCATTGAGCGGTATCTCCATGGATCTAAGAGGCTCAAGGCGGTTTTCCTGCTTATAGACATCCGCCATGAGCCTTCGGCTAATGACAAGCGCATGTATGAGTGGATCGTGTACAATGGGTACGATCCACTCATCATTGCCACAAAGCTGGACAAGATCAACCGAAGCCAGGTGCAGAAGCATTTGAAAATGGTGCGCACCGGGCTGAGTGTAAAGCCGGGGACGGCGGTGCTTCCTTTTTCTGCCCTGACAAAGCAGGGGAGGGAGGAGATCTGGGAACAGATGGATGCAATTTTAGAGGATGACAAGGAACCGGAGGTGGAATAAATGTCCGGAAACTATCTGCGCTGCCTGGTAAATATCCTGTTATATTCAGCCGGGGTAGTGGTGCTGTTTGTATTGACACCCAGGCTTCTGGTGTTTTTTATGCCCCTAGTGGTAGGGTGGATCATTGCGCTTCTGGCCAACCCTCTGGTGCGCTTTATGGAGCGGCGGCTTCGGATGGTGCGCCGGCACAGCTCCATGCTGATCATTATTACAGCCATTGCCCTGGTGGTGGCAGGCGTATATTTTGCGGTGACGGCCATTGTACGGGAGCTTTATGGGTTTACTTCCATCCTTCCCGATATTTACGGTTCCTTTCTCCAGGATTTGGAGGAGATAAGGGAGAACCTCCAGGGGGTTTCCAGAGGGGTTCCGCCCCAGCTTCGTGAGGGAGCGGCAAGCCTTACGGATTCCATTACCAGCTCCCTGGGGGATTTGATTGGAGCTGTGGGCAGGCCTACGGTTGAGGCTGCCGGCACGGTGGCTAAAAATATCCCCAATGCGCTGATTCATGTGATTTTTGCTATTTTGTCCGCTTATTTTTTTATTGCGGAGAGGGATCGGATTGTTCAGGGGGTTCAAGCTTATATTCCCCAGTGGGTCCGGGTGAAATGGCATTTTATTGCGGAGAAATTTAAGAAAGCCATCGGGGGTTACTTCAAGGCCCAGTTTAAGATTATGGGCGTGGTGGCGCTGATTTTGCTGGCAGGCTTTGTTGTTCTTGGGATTCACTATGCGGTTTTACTGGCGCTGTTGATTGCTTTTCTTGACTTCCTGCCTTTTTTCGGAACCGGGACGGCTTTGATTCCCTGGGCTGTTTTAAAGGTTCTCAGCGGAGATTACCAGTTTGCCGTGGGGCTGATTATTATTTATCTGGTAAGCCAGCTGGTGCGGCAATTGATACAACCGAAGATTGTAGGAGACAGCATCGGGCTGGATCCTTTGTCGACGTTATTTTTTATGTTTATCGGCTATAAGGTCAGCAGCATTTTCGGAATGATCATCGCGGTGCCTATCGGCATGATCCTGGTGAGCCTCTACCAGGCCGGAGCTTTTGCAGATGTGATCCGGGATGTGAAAGAGCTGGCCGAAGGACTGAATGAGTTTCGAAGAAGAAATTAGGATAAAAACAGTAATACCCCTTGCAATACACAAATCGATTTACAGGCACAGCTTTAAGTGACTGGAAATTGACTTAGATTGAGGTGTATTGAAAGGGGTATTACGGGACTAAAATGGAGGACAGATGAATGACTGAAGTACAAAGCGAGAACAAAATGGGCTATATGCCCATTCCTAAATTATTATTTACCATGTCGATCCCTATGATTATTTCCATGCTGGTGCAGGCTCTGTACAATGTGGTGGACAGCGCTTTTGTTGCCAAGCTCAGTGAAAATGCGCTGACGGCCGTGTCCATGGCCTTCCCGGTGCAGAATCTGATGATTGCCGTGTCTGTGGGCACAGGTGTGGGGATCAATGCGCTGCTTTCCAGATCCTTAGGGGAAAAGCAGTTTGAACAGGCCAATCTGGCGGCCCGGAACGGGTTGTTTCTGGGGATTGCAAGTTATTTGGTGTTTGCGGTTCTGGGATTGATTGGATCGCGGCAGTTTTATCTGGCGCAGACAGATGATCCGGAGCTGGTGCTTTATGGAACGCAGTATGTGTTTGTTGTGACGGTGTTTTCCTTTGGATTGTTTCTGGCGGTGCTCAGCGAGCGGCTTCTGCAGTCTACGGGACTGACCATCTACAATATGTATACTCAGGGGCTGGGGGCCATTATCAATATTATTCTGGATCCCATTCTGATCTTCGGCCTGTTTGGTTTTCCCCGGCTGGAGGTTCTGGGGGCTGCGGTAGCTACGGTTGTGGGCCAGATCTGCGGAATGCTGCTGGGCGTGTTCTTTAATATGAAGAAGAATAAGGAGATTAACATCAATATGAAGGGCTTCCGTCCCCATCTGCCTACCATCAGGCGGATTTATCAGGTGGGGATTCCTTCTATTATTATGCAGTCGATCGGCTCAGTGATGGTATTCGGCATAAATAAGATTCTGATGATGTTCACCTCCACGGCGGTTTCCGTGTTTGGCGTTTACTTTAAGCTTCAGAGCTTTATCTTTATGCCGGTGTTTGGGCTGAACAATGGAATGGTGCCGATTATTGCCTACAATTACGGGGCACGGGAGAAAAAGCGGATTATGCAGACAGCCTGGCTCAGTATCGTGGCCGCGGTGACTATTATGCTTGCGGGACTCGCTATTTTCCATATTTTTACAGATGAGCTGCTGGGAATTTTTGAGGCGTCTTTGGATATGCTTGCCATTGGGGTTCCGGCCCTGAAGATTATTTCCTTAAGCTTTTCCTTTGCCGGCTACGGGATTGTGGTGGGCTCGGTGTTCCAGGCCCTGGGAAACGGCGTTTACAGCCTTATGGTGTCTGTGGCCCGTCAGCTTCTGGTGATTCTTCCGGTGGCCTTTGTGCTTGCAAGGGTCGGCGGACTGGCTGCGGTCTGGTGGGCATTTCCCATTGCGGAGATTGTGGCGGTAATTATGAGTACGGTGCTGTTCCGCAGAATCTATTGCAAAAAAATACAGCCACTGTCCGTTTCCTAATCAGTGGCTGGCATTGCTTATGAGATGAGATAAAAGAAATACAATTACAAAAGAGACTGTATCAGCGCAGCGTAGAGTTCTTTGCTCTTGTCCCGCCAGTGATCGCAGATGGCTTTGGCCTGCTCCTCCATTGGAACGGTGAGGGTCAGATCCACAAGTGTGGAATCCCTCTCCAGTACCCGGCAGTGGGCTGCGTACTCTCCGGCGGATGTCTGGTAGTAATGGGCAGGCGTGGAGCGCTCGTTGCGCAGCTGGTATTTGTGCTCTGAGAGAAAGGTGTCGATATCCTCCCGTATGGCGGAGGATATTTTTTTTTCGAAATAGGTGAGCGTAGTGCGGCCTTCCTCGGTGATGTGGTAGAGGGTGGTGTTATGCTGCTTCTCCGGGTGAATGAGGGCAGAGTCGGTGAGTTCAAAGAGGGACTGCTGAAGGGTAAAGTAGTCGGTGTACTCCTTGTCCAGGATAAATTCGGAGAGCTGGGCGTTGCTTAAGGGGAAAGCTACGTGGTTCAGGATGTAGAGGATAATCAGTTTGTACAGGGTCTGGGTTTCGGACATGTCTGAGCTCCTTTCTGAATGGGGCAGAATTTTCCCTGCCAGGTGTTCCGCCGGCTTAGCTCTTTGTGAATGGTGTTCAGAACCTGGCGTTTCCTTGTGCTCCAGTCAGGAGCAATTAAAAGATCTTTGGGGCCGTCGCCGGTGAGGCGGTGGATGACGAGGTCGGGGCGGCAGACTTCCAGGCAGGAGATGACAAGATCCGTGTATTCCTCTAAGGTGAGGATGTGGAAGCCTGTCCGCAGGTAGCAGTCAGCCAAGTCAGTATGGTTTAATATATGCAGGAGCTGGAGTTTTATGCCATTTACCGGTAAGGTGTTGAGATAGCGGATGGTATCCAGCATCATTTCTTTTGTTTCGCCCGGAAGGCCCAGGATGACATGGACGATGGTATCCAGCTTCCGGGCGTGGAGGGCTTCGACTGCTTCCTGAAAGACAGGGAGGGGATAGCCTCTTCGGATGAAGGCGGCGGTTTCCTCGTGGATGGTCTGAAGGCCCAGCTCTACCCACACAGGCTTTTCGATGTTCAGGGCAGATAGGAGTTCTAAGATCTCCGGGGGAAGGCAGTCGGGCCGGGTGGCTATGGCAAGGGCTGCGATCTTTGGGTGGCCTAAGGCCTCCCGGTAGACTTTTTCCAGATAGTCCAGGGGAGCGTAGGTATTGGTGTAGGCCTGGAAGTAGGCGATGTAGCGCCGGGCCGGGCGTTTGCCGGTTATAGCCTTGATGCCCGCTTCGAGCTGTTCGGTGACGGTGAGGTGCGGATCTCCTGCGAATTCGCCGGAGCCGCCGGCGCTGCAGAAGATGCAGCCTCTCGTGCCCAAGGTGCCGTCACGGTTGGGGCAGGTGCAGCCGATGTTTAAGGTGATCTTGTATAGTTTTTCGCCGAAGCGCTGCTGTAAGGATTCGTTTAAGCTGTTGTATGGTCTCATGGTATATAATTTAGCATAGGCGCAAGGGAAATGCAATTTGAAGTTTTGGGATTCCCTTTTTGGGAGAAGAATGGTAAGATAGTTATTGTTTAAACGTAAGAGAAACGGATTTGGGAGTACGGAATGCTTTTTAATTCATACATATTTGTGCTGGTTTTTCTGCCTCTTTGCATGATTGGGTATTTTGGATGCAGCCATTTTGGGAAAGGGACTTACGGGCAGGTGTTTCTGCTGGGGATGTCTCTGTGGTTTTACGGGTATTTTCATGTGGAGTATCTGTTTATCATTGTGTTCAGCATACTGTGCAATTATGGTTTTTATGTGCTGCTGGGGAGAAGTTCCGGAAGCGGCAGGAGAAAGCGGCTGCTTGCGGGGGCCCTTGTGCTGGATGTGGGGATTTTGTTTTATTATAAATATTTTAATTTCTTTCTGGAAAATGTGAACGGGATTTTTGGGCGGAATTTTGCCCTTACGTCCATTCTGCTTCCTCTTGGCATCAGCTTTTTTACTTTTCAGCAGCTTTCCTTTGTGATAGATGCTTATAAGGGAGAAGTGCCTGCTTACCGGTTTCTGGATTATGCTTGTTTTGTGACGTATTTTCCCCAGCTGATTGCCGGGCCCATTGTGACCCATGACGAGCTGATTCCCCAATTTATGGATGAGGAGAGGAAGCGGTTCCGGTGGGATAACTTTGTGCGCGGGATGTATCTCTTTGTCCTGGGCCTTTCAAAGAAGGTTTTGATTGCCGATACCTTTGGTAACGGGGTGAACTGGGGGTTTGCCAATATAGGGGAGCTGGACAGTACCAACGGGTTTCTCGTGATGCTGTTTTATACGATTCAGATTTACTTTGATTTCAGTGGGTATTGTGATATGGCTGTGGGGCTTGGGAGGATGATGAATCTGGAGCTGCCGCTGAATTTTCACTCCCCTTACCGTGCCGCGTCGATTACGGAGTTCTGGGATCGGTGGCATATGACCTTGACACGGTTTTTTACGAGATATGTTTACATTCCCCTTGGGGGCAGCCGGAAGGGGACAGTGAGGACTTGCCGGAATGTGATGCTTGTGTTTCTGGTAAGCGGCTTGTGGCATGGAGCTGACTGGACTTTTGTGCTGTGGGGGGCCTGTCATGGAGTATGTTCTGTACTGACCAGGCTTTGCAAGGGAACTCTGGAAAGGATTCCGCAGGCAGTCCGATGGCTGGGAACGTTTCTCTTTCTCAATGTGACCTGGGTGCTGTTCCGGGCGGACAGTATAGGGGATGCGGCAAGGCTTCTTGGAAAGCTTCTGGAGCTTGACTTCGGGCCGGTGAATGGAAGCCTGACGGCTGGATTTTATCTTCCGGAGTGCGGGCTTTTGGACAGTCTGATTCCTTTTACAAGGATTTGTCCGGAGTTCTTTCTGATTGTATTTACGGCGGCTGCTTTGTTCCTGCTGTTTGGGGTACGGAATGCTTATGAGAAGATGAAGGCCTTTGAACCTGAGCTTGGGCGGCTGCTTTTAACGGCGCTGCTGCTGGTATGGTGCATCTGCTCTTTTTCCGGAGTCAGTACGTTTTTGTACTTTAATTTTTAAGAATCCGGCGCTTTGGGGATGTGTTTTTTGGAGGAATGATAATGGATAGGGATAAAAAGTGGGGGATTACGTTATTGGTTCTTGTGGGCGTCTGTCTGGCCGGGATAGCTGGGCTGACGGCTGTGGTGGATCCGTTTTTTCATTATCATAAGCCTTTGGAATGCCTTTCTTATCCATTAAATAATGAAAGATACCAGAATGACGGGATTGTGAAGCATTTTGATTACGATGCGGTGATTACGGGGACTTCCATGACGCTGAATTTTAAAGCTTCGGAGCTGGATGAGCTTTTTGGCGTACATTCCGTAAAGGTTGCGTTCCCGGGAGCAATGTACAAGGAGATCAACGATAATCTGGAGAAGGCTGTTGCGGCCAATCCGGACATCCGGCTTGTTGTGAGGGGGCTTGACAAGCTCTGGCTTCTGGAGGATGCAGATAAGACAGGGTATGATAAGGATTCCTATCCGTACTATCTGTACGACGATGTGCTGTACAATGATGTGTATTATGTGCTGAATAAGGATGTGCTGTGCAGCCATGTAAAGGGAGTTCTTGGATTTACCTGTTCCGGGCAGAAGAGTACAGATTTTGATACTTATGGGAATTGGATGCATGCCTTTTCATTTGGAAAGGATGCGGTGGATGCGGTGTACCACAGGGCGGACAGGACGGATGAGATCCAGGAGGTAACAGAAGCTGATTTTGAGATGCTTCGGGAGAATCTTTCCCAGAATGTGACGGAGCTGGCAAAGGCGCATCCGGAGATTGATTTTTACTTGTTTCTGACGCCCTACAGTATTTATTACTGGGATAATTTGAATCAGACGGGAACGCTTAAGAAGCAGCTTGCGATTGAGGAGGAGGCCATCCGGCTTCTGGTGGAACAGGAAAATATTTATCTCTTTGCGTTTTCGGATCTGTTTGAGATGATTTGCGATCTGGATCATTATAAGGACGAGATTCATTACAGTGAGGAGATTAATTCACAGATTCTTAAGTGGATGAGCAGGAAGGAGCATCTGCTGACAAAGGAGAATTACCGGGAGTACTGCGGCCGGATTTATGAGTTTTATATGACGTATGATTATGAGGCTTTGTTTATGCCAGAGGAATAGATGTTTTATAAAAAAATAAGGGGCCGCAGCCGGTTTGCAAGAATTTTCTATGACAAGCCTGCCGATAAGCCAGAAGCATGAGAGAAATTCAGATTTGGCTGAGCCCCTTTATTTTAAATACTTTTTTTTCATTAATAATAGATAATTCATTCAATATACCAATTTTTATGCAGGCTGCAGGCTGCAGGCTGTCTGTCGTAGCTGCACATTTGTGAAATAGATTTCAGCGCAGGGGCTGAAGTTTATAGGAAATCCGGTGTTACTGTTCGCTTAAGTATCCTACAAAAATACAGATGAGATCCTTAGGATAAGGCTTTTTCCCACAAGGTAAAGAACATCCCATCATGGCCTCCAGGGTTTCCAGACCGCCGTTTTTGATAAGAGCGTCACGGACTGTTCGGAGATTTCGTTCTACATTGGCGACTGTAGTGTGATGTGTCTGCGCAATTGGGAAATAGATTTCTTTCCGGATGCTTTGCAGTCTGTCCGGACATTCTACAGCCAGAAGGACGGCATCTTGGAAATAACTGTACCCATAGTAGTGACGGAATATGCCTGCTGAGTGCAAAATAGCTTGAATTTTTTTGTTCATGCTGAACCCCTCCCTTTTAAAATATTAAATTGTATAAATGAATACGATCGAGAAAGGAAATATCGTAAGGTTTTCGGGAAAAAATAAAAAAACTTTTTTGAAATAAGAATAAATAAAGTTTGCCAGGAGGACAATACTGGTGTATAATATGTCCGTATATGCACAATTGCAAAAGAGGGATGTATATGAATTTAGAAAGGTTTGTAGAAAAAAACGCACCCAGGAACCGGATTGCGCTGCTGGTGCTGGTAGATATTTTATTGATTACCGTATCCGGTTTCCTGGCTTTGTATATTCGATATGATTTCCGCTTCAGCAATATGGAGATGCGGTACGTAGATTTTGAGATTCAGTATCTGGCTGCGAATCTGCTTATTACCATATTGCTGTTTGTGCTGTTCAAGCTGTACCGGAGCGTATGGCGGTTTGCCAGCACAACGGAGCTGCTGAATGTGATAGGGGCCTGCTCGGCCAGTATTCTCATACAGATTGTGCTTATGGCTTTTCTGGGAATGCGGATGCCTGTAAGCTATTATCTGATGAAATACGTACTGCTGATTGTGGGAATCGGAACGGTGCGCTTTACGTACCGGATTCTCCGTATGCTCCAGGAGCGGAGAATGGGAGAGCGCAAGGACGCCAGAAAGCGGACGATGATCATCGGAGGCGGCGAGGCCGGGGCCATGATTATCAAGGAGCTGCAGAACAGCCGCTACCTGGATCAATGCGTTTGCTGTGTGGTTGATGACAATGCGGCCAAGCACGGAAAGTATATCCGGGGCATCAAGATCATGGGCGGACGGGAAGATATCGCCCGTCTGGCTTTTGAACTGAACATTGACGAGATTATTGTGGCGATGCCTTCCGTACCTCAGCCAGAGGTGAAGGAGGTCTTAAATATCTGCCAGGAGACAGGCTGTGAGCTGAAGGTGCTGCCGGGCCTTTATCAGATGATTAAGGGCGAGGTGAGCATGTCCAAGCTGCGGAAGGTGGAGATTGAAGACCTGCTGGGAAGAGAACCCATTAAGATACAATTGGACAAGATTATGGAGTATGTTTCCGGCAAGGTGGTTCTGGTTACGGGCGGAGGCGGATCCATCGGAAGCGAGCTGTGCAGGCAGATAGCGGCGCACAATCCGAAGCGGCTGATCATTGTGGACATTTATGAGAACAATGCTTACGATATCCAGCAGGAGCTTAAGCACAATTATCCGAAGCTGGAGCTGACGGTGCTCATTGCCTCTGTGCGCAATACCCACCGGGTGGACAGCATATTTAAAACTTACCGGCCGGATATTGTGTATCATGCGGCGGCCCACAAGCATGTGCCTCTGATGGAGGACAGCCCCAACGAGGCCATCAAGAACAATGTATTCGGAACTTATAAGACAGCAAAGGCTGCGGATAAGTATGGAACAAAGCGGTTTGTATTGATTTCCACGGATAAGGCGGTGAATCCCACCAACATTATGGGGGCTTCCAAGCGAATCTGCGAGATGATTATTCAGACGATGAACAATTGTTCCAAGACGGATTTTGTGGCAGTGCGGTTTGGAAATGTACTGGGGAGCAACGGCAGCGTGATTCCGCTGTTTAAAAAGCAGATTGAGCAGGGCGGTCCGGTGACGGTAACCCATCCCGATATTATCCGTTACTTTATGACCATTCCGGAGGCGGTTTCCCTTGTGCTCCAGGCCGGGGCGCTGGCAAAGGGAGGCGAGATCTTTGTGCTGGATATGGGAGAGCCTGTGAAGATTGTGGATCTTGCCAAGAATCTGATCCGGTTGTCTGGATATAAGCCTTATGAGGACATCGATATTGAGTTTACGGGCTTGCGCCCGGGGGAGAAGCTGTACGAGGAGCTGCTGATGAGCGAGGAAGGGCTCCAGGGGACAGAGAATCAGCTTATTCATATTGGAAAACCCATTGAGATGGATGAAAAGCGGTTCTTAAGGCAGCTGGAAGAGCTGCAGAAGGCGGCCAATGAGGATTCGGAGGCCATCCGGAGGAAGGTTCAGGAGATTGTGCCCACTTACGTGATTAAAAGCAATTGATTCGCTGCAGTCTCGCACCGGCTTTCTGACAGCCGGAAGAATGCAGCGTGAATAAGGAAAGATTTTACAATGTAAAGTGATAAAAATAAAGAAAAGGGGAAAAGATATCCAATGAACGAGTATCAGGAAACTTATGAAAAAGAGATCAGTCTGGTGGAGCTGATGTTTTACTGTCTGAAGAAGTGGAGATGGATTGTGGCAGCTATGCTGGCTGTTGCCGTGGCGGCAGGATGCTATAAGTATATGTCTACGGTAAAGGGGAATCAGCTTCGGCAGGAGCAGGCGCTTTTGGAGAAGGAGAATGAGGATGAGGATGAAACGGCGGATAGGGATGCGGAGGGATTGATAAAAAATCCAAACGTGGAATACTATGAGAAGCTCATTGCCAACAGTGAGAAGGAAATAGAGAGGCAGGAGACTTATATGAAGGATTCTGTCATTATGAAGCTGGATCCTTATCATCTTCCCAGAGGGACTGTGAGCTTTTATCTGAACATAGCAGATGAGCAGGCAGCAAATGCTTTGGAGAACCTGATTACTGCTTACGGAAATTATGTTGGGGACGGAAGGCTTGCAGAGGAGCTTTTCGGAATAGACGAAGATATTTCCAAAGCAGAGATTCAATACCTGCTTTCTTTCTCATGTGACGGTCAGGATAATTACCGTTCCACCAGCACGACGAACTTCCAGGCAGCCCAGGGCGGCGGAGTTCTTGAGGTTCAAGTGGCAATGCCTGAGCAGGTCATTTTCGAGATAGGGGTAGTGGCATCCAGCGAAGATGTGTGTACGGAATATCTGTCTCAGATTGAAAAAGCTGTGACAGCCTACGGCAATCAGCTTCAGAGCGAAATAGCAGAGCATGAACTGGAGCTTCTGGCAGCTGTACAGTCGGAAAAGACAGATATGAGCATTCGCAAATATCAGTCCGATATATTATCTTCTTATACAACGGAGCTGGGGAATCTGCAGTCTTCCCGGACCGCTCTGGAAACGGTACTGGAAGAAGAGGGCGAGACAATTACGGTTGAAGAAGAGATTGTCCTGGCAAATCCGGTGTCTGCGGGCGTGAAGTTTGCAATTGTAGGTCTGGTGCTGGGAGCATTTCTGATGGCGTTCCTGCTGATTCTTATTTATCTGATGAGCGGCAGGCTCCAGAGTACGGAGACATTCCGGGAAGAGTTTGGAATGCAGCTTTTAGGAGAGGTGAAAGCACCTGCAGAAAAAAAGAAGTTCTTTGGTTTTATTGACACTTGGCTTTACCATCTGGAGGAAGGGGCCTATGCCAATATTTCCAGGGATGAGCAGATGCGGATTGCGGCAGCCAGCCTGAAGGGAGCGGCAGCACAAAAAGAGGGCTTGAAAAAAATCATGCTTACTGGTACAATAGCCAAGGAAGACGTTGCAGAGTTCTGCGGCTGTCTAAAGGAACATATGCAGGATACTGTTTTCTCTGATTACAGGCAGATTGTATTTGACGCAGCGGCATTGGAAGAACTGGACGGATATGATGCAGTGGTATTCCTGGAGAAGAAAGGCGTTTCCTATTCCAAGCTGATTAAGAAGGAACGGGAGCTGGCTTCGGGAAGAGATATTCTGGTGCTGGGGACAGTTGCGGTCTGAGATCCTGTGAAGTTATGGGGATTGCCGGTCTGCTTTGTGCAGGCTGGCGCCCCGGAATATAAGAATTGGAAGTAACATTATCTTTGGTCGGGTTTGCCGGCCGGTTATTTTTGCATCAGTAATTAACTATAGAATATTTAAAAAGCCTGGATTCCAAAATCGTCGCTTCGCCGCGTTTTGGAGGAGGGTGGATATAGCAGTGTAAGGAATCGAATTCGGACGAAAGTGCGAAGTGGCGAAGCATACTCATTTTTAGGATGAAGGGCCGGAAGCAGCATGTCTGTGGGGAGGCTGCCATTCATTACAGAAGGAAAGAGTACGCATATGTGGTATGTAATTCAGGTTGCAGCAGGAAAAGAGGAACAGATCCTGGCAATGATAAAAAAATATGGGGTGCAGAAATATCTGAAGGAGTGTTTTTCTCCAAGATATGAGCACAGACGAAAGTACCTGGGACAGTGGCGGCAGGAGCAGGCCGTTCTGTTTCCAGGCTATATTTTTGTCATCAGCGACCAGGTGGAGGAACTGTACCAGTCGCTGAAGCATATTCCGGAACTGACGAAGATCCTTGGAGTGGGAGAGAAGTGGACACCTATGACAAGGGAGGATATTGAGATTGTGGAAGTGCTGGCCGGAAGGGAACGGGTTGTGAGATTCTCGGAAGGGTATATTGTGGGGACACAGGTAATTGTGCTTAGCGGGCCTCTTCAAGGGATGGAAGGGAGTATCAAGAGGATTGACAGGCATAAGCGGAAGGCTTATCTGGAGATTCCCATGTTTGGGAGAGTGCTGAATGCGCAGGTGGGGTTGGAGATTGTGGAGAAGAAATGAGAGGAAGGTATGACCTTCCTTTTTTAGATAAAAAAATAGAGGGATGGAATTCGTATGGTAATTGAGAGATTTCCGGAAAAGGTGTGGCTTTCATCGCCCACCATGCACGGGGATGAGAAAAAATATATGCTGGAAGCCTATGAAACAAACTGGATGAGCACAGTAGGGGAAAATATCAATGAATTGGAGCGGCTGCTCAGCGGTTATATCGGGATTGAACATGGTGTGGCGTTAAGCAGCGGTACGGCGGCCCTTCATCTGGCAGTGAAGCTGGCGGCAGAGCGGCTGTATGGTAGCAGCTCCGGGGTGTCCACGCCGGACGGATTGGGAAGAGGCGGCAGCCTCTACGGACGCCGGGTGTTCTGCTCGGATATGACCTTTGACGCTACAGTGAATCCTGTTGTTTACGAGGGTGGGGAGCCGGTATTCATAGATACAGAATACGATACCTGGAATATGTCTCCCAAAGCGCTGGAGCAGGCTTTTGAATTGTATCCGGATGTGAAGCTTGTGATTATGGCACATCTTTACGGGACACCCGGAAAGGTAGAGGAGATACGGGCGGTTTGTGATGCCCATAAGGCGCTGCTGATTGAGGATGCTGCGGAATCTCTCGGTGCGGCATACTGCGGCAGGCAGACAGGGGTATTTGGAGATTACAGTATTATCAGCTTTAACGGGAATAAGATTATCACGGGCTCTTCCGGAGGAATGCTGCTGTGCCATTCAGAGGAAGATGCCAATAAGGCGAGGAAATGGAGCACCCAGAGCCGGGAGGCGGCGCCCTGGTACCAGCATGAGGAGCTGGGATATAACTACCGCATGAGCAATGTGATTGCCGGTGTGGTCAGAGGGCAGTTCGGATATCTTTCAGAGCATATCGAGCAGAAACGGGAGATTTATGAGAGGTATCGGGAAGGGTTTCGGGATCTGCCGGTAAGGATGAATCCTTATGATGAGTCGTGCAGCCGGCCGAATTTCTGGCTGAGCTGCCTTTTGATAGATCCGGATGCCATGTGTGAGAGTGTGAGATCCGAGAACCGGTTTTTCTATAAGAGTGAAAACGGGAAGTCGTGTCCGGATGAGATCCTGGAGGCCCTTGGAAAGCTGAATGCGGAAGGAAGGCCTATCTGGAAGCCTATGCATATGCAGCCGGTGTACAGGAGCCACGGGTTTGTTACGGCAGCTGGGAACGGACGGGCGAAGAGTAATGCTTATATTAAGGAAGAGGAGACTGTGGATGTGGGAGCCGATATCTTTCGGAGAGGGCTGTGTCTGCCTTCGGATAATAAGATGACGGTGGGGCAGCAGGAGGCAATAGTGAAGACTGTGAGAGAATGTTTTGAGTAAAAGGTTAATGATTATCGGGGCCAGCGGCCATGGGAAGGTTGTAGCAGATATAGCCAGGAAACTGGGGAGATATTCTGAGATTTCATTTCTGGATGATGATTTGGAAAAGGAAATACCAGGGTATCAGCTTCTTGGAAGTGTAAAAGAGTATAAGAAGTGGAAAGACACTTGTGAGTTCATTGTGGCAGTCGGGGACTGCAGGATCCGCAGCGAGATTCAAAAAAAGATAGAGAGAGATACCAGGATTGCCACGCTTGTCCATCCAACTGCAGCCTTAGGTGAAAATGTCGTGCTGGGAGAAGGAACTGTCATTATGGCCAATGCGGTAATAAACAGTGCAAGTATCCTTGGAAAGGGAGTCATTGTGAATACAGGAAGTACGATCGATCACGACTGCAGAATCGGAAATTATGTACATGCGGCACCGGGCAGCCACATTTCGGGAACAGTTTTCATTGGAGACAGGGTCTGGGTAGGCGTGGGAAGCTGTATTGTAAATAATGTAAGCATCTGTGAGGAATGTGTAATAGGCGCAGGTGCAGCTGTGATTGGAGATATTGAAAGGAAAGGAACGTATGTCGGGGTTCCGGCAAAAAGAGTCATTCATGGCAGAAGAGATGCACAGACAGGGATTCTATGAAAAATATGTAAAGCGGCCGCAGGATTTTTTATGCGCCTTGGCTGCAATTTTGATTCTGAGCCCGGTGCTCCTGGCAGTGGCAGTCTGCGTCCGGATTAAATTGGGAAGCCCGGTTCTTTTTAAGCAGCAGAGGCCGGGACTGCATGAAAAGATTTTCCAGCTCTATAAATTCCGCACAATGACAGATGCCAGAGATGAAAATGGAGAACTGCTGCCGGATGAAATCCGGCTTACCCCCTTTGGAAAGTGGCTTCGCTCCACATCTCTTGATGAGCTGCCGGAATTGTGGAATATTCTGCGGGGGGATATGGCAGTGATTGGGCCGAGACCTCTTTTGGTTAAATATCTCTCTTTATATAGTGAAAAGCAGCACAGACGGCATGAAGTACGTCCCGGTTTGACAGGATATGCACAGTCTCATGGACGAAATACTGTTTCCTGGGAGGAAAGATTTGAAATGGATGTCTGGTATGTAGACCATATTTCGTTTGTAACAGATATCAGAGTGCTTGTTGACACAATAAAAACAGTAATAAAAAGAGAAGGTGTGTCTTCGGAAGCATCTGTGACGATGGAAGAATTTATGGGAAATGATTAAATAAAAACTAACAGAAAGGTTAAGTTTAATAAAAATTTATCTGAAGAACGAATGGAGAAAAGGACTATATGCTGATGTTAAGAATTGTTTTAATAGCAATTTTTTTATTAAGCGCATTTTGTATTATTTGGGCTATGGGAGGATATGATGTTTCTTTAAAAATAATAAATAAAGTAATGAGGATAAAACCTGTTAAGTATACAGAGTACAAGTATACAGTTACGGTAATGATTGTGGCACATAATGAAGAGTCTGTAATTAAAGAAAAATTAGAAAATGTTATTGATAATGATTATCCAAAAGAAAAAATTAAATATCTTATTGCATCAGATAATAGTAGCGATAACACCAATTTAATTGTTGAACAATTTATTAAAGAACATGAAGCAATTTCCATGAGATTATATACGTCAAAAGAACATAAGGGAAAAACAAATGCACAAAATGAAGCTCAGGAATTAGTAGATACAGATATTTTAGTAATGACAGACGCTAATTCCATGTTCAAAAAGGATACGATTTCTAAATTGATTTCAAGTTTTTCAATTGATGATATTGTTTATGTATGTGGAGCTCTTTTATATACAAATACAGAAAATGGAACAGCGAATTTGGAATCAACTTATTGGAACAAGGAGCTTCAGAGCAGATTTATTGAAAGTAGTATAAAAACAATCACGGCGGGCAATGGAGCGGTATATGCATGTAGAAACAGTGCGTATATTAAGATTCCTCCTATTGAATGCCATGACAGCAGTATGCCTTATTATTATGGAATACATGGTCTGAGAGCTGTCTTTAATGAGAAAGCAATTGCATATGAAAAAGCAGGGGAAAATACAGAGGACGAATATAAAAGAAAAGTGAGAATGAACAGGGTGATTCTTAAGCATATTAAAAATGGCATCAAGGCTATGAATATATTTAAGTATGGCTGGTTTTCTTATTTTTATTTTGGACATAGAACGGCGAGATACTTATTATGGTTGAATCATCTGCTTTTATTTATAGCAAATATCTTTTTAATTAGGGTTCATGGAATCTTTCTGCTTTTTTTTATTGGACAAGTTCTTTTTTACATTGTCAGTGTTTGCGGATATAGGTTTAAAATTAAAAATAGATTTGTAAATCTAGCATATTATTATTGCATGACAATCCTTGCACAATGGGTTGGAGTTTATCATTGTATTATGGGAAAGTCGGAAGCTGTATGGGAGAAAGCAAAGAGTACCAGATAGAAAGGTAAGAAAAATTGATAGGGATAGTTTTTATAAACGACTTTAATATGTGTCCTTATGCAGATAAATATGTTGAGGTGCTTGAAGAACTAAAAGAGGATTATGAGTTTATTCTTTGGAATCGTAAAAATGTACCTATTACATCTAGATACAAAAATGTGTCTTTTGTATATGAATCTGATATTTATAAAAGCAAGCAGAAAAAAGTAATTGGGTTTATCAAATATCATAATTTTGTAAAAAAAAGAATTAAACAGAAGAAATATACAAAGCTTATATTTTTAACAACTTTATCTGCAGTGATTTGTGGTAGAAAAATATTAAAGCAATATGAGAATAGATATATTTTTGATTTCCGTGATTTAAGCTATGAGAAAAATAAAATATTTTATTGTTTAGTAAAAGAAATTATTGAAAAATCATATTTTACATGTATTTCTTCATCTGGTTTTTTGGATGTATTACCAAAACATAAATATGTTTTGGCACATAATTTTCGTTATGACGATTTAAATGCAGGCTCTCATAAAGGAAAAAAAGAAGATGGAACAATAAATATTTTGCAAATTGGAGTTACAAGAGGGGAAGAATTTAATCTTAAATTATGTAAAATGTTTGGAGATGATTTAAGATTCCATTTGTCAATTATTGGTAGTGGCTGCAATACAAAGAAGGTGGTGGAAACAGCAAAGAATTATTCCAACATAACAATTAAAGGGGAGTATATGAATATAGAAAAAAGAGCATATATCAACAATGCAGATATGCTTATGTATTATTATCCATGTAATTATAACTGTGATAGGGCATTGGCAAATAAATATTATGATGGACTGATTTATATGTTGCCATTGATAGGAAATGCACAAACTTTTTCAGGAAAGCTTTTACAAAGTAATCAATTAGGAATATCAATTAATAATGTTGAAGCTAAATATCTGGATACCATATATGACTATTATAAAAGTCTTGATTATAAAAAATTTACTGGAAATTGTATGAGTGTATTAAATAAAATCATTGAGGAAGATAAAGAATATATGAATCGAATCAGAGGTTTTCTTAATGAACGAGAATAATTTAATGATACCAATAAGACGTACAAATAGTATATGGAAAAGCTTTTTTAGTTGTATATTAGTTTTTTTTATTGCTATAAACGTGTATACGTTCCCTCGGTTTAACATCGGATTTGGCGAAATCTTATTTTTGATAAGTATTCCTTTTTTGATTTTTAATAATTGTAAAATAGTAAAAAATCATTCAGGTTCTTTTTATTTTTGTTTCCTTATTTATGCAGCTATAATTTCAATAATTTATATGATCCTGCTTCCGCAGATTGATTCATTTGAAACTGTGAAACGTTTAGGACGCGATGGATTTTATATAGTGCTTGTTTTTGTTTTTTCACGAAATTTTTTTGAATATAGGTGTGCATCAAATGTATTAAATATTTTTTCTGATTTTTTATCAATTTATATTATTGTACAATTTTTAGCATTTTTGCTTTTTCATGTTTATGTTCCAGGGTTAATAGATGGTTTGCCTATCGGTACAACGAGTGCAATAGAGATAAAACAGACTATGTTGAAAGTAGCAAATATAGAAGGATTTTTAAGGCCAGCAGGATTTTTATGTGAACCTGCCCATTGTGCGCAGCTATTATCAACAACATTATTGTTAAATATTTTTCCTTTTTACGGGAAAAAATCATTGAAAAGAATTTTTTTATATTCTGTAGCATTAGTTTGTACAACATCAGTTAATGCAATTGTGTTTTTATTAGTGGACTATTTTTTATGGGCTTTACAGAAATTAAGAACATATAGAAAATGCGAATGGATAAATGTTATTTTAATAGGTATATTGTTATTAGTTGTTGGGGGAGTGCTTTATATTAAGATACCTTTTGTTCAGTCAGTAGTAAACAGATTATTTACAATTGGGAAAAAAGGTACTAGCTCAGCTTCCGTTAGAGTGATGCGAGGATTTGCTTTTTTTGGTGCTATGCCAACGATGGGAAAATTATTTGGCATGGGATTTGGAAACTTTCTGGGATACCGAGACGCATTTGGAATTTGGACAAGTTATGAAATGGAAAAAGAGTATATGGCTATGGATATGTATGTTGTAACTTCAGTTGGGATTATAGGAACAATAATTTTGATAACGGCAATCTATAAAGGATTAAAAAATAAAGGAATTCAAAGTAAATGTTTAATGTTTTTATTTTTGATTATGGGATTATCTTCAAGTGTTTATAGTACACCTGTATATGCGTTGATACTCTCTTTTATTTTTTTTGGCCCAAATAAATATAATGATTTGAAGGAAAAAGTAAAAAGACATGAAAACCTTATTAATTACACTTCATAGTATTAACAATCCTGGTTCTGCTCTCCAGGCATTTGCGCTGGATAGGTATTTACATCGGATAGGGGTGGACAATCAGATTATTGATTATAGGCCTGTATATTCTAAACTGGGAAAAAATAAAATAAAAGGCATTATCCGTATAATTTTTTTTGCACATAATGAATTTGCAATTAATAAGAAATATAGTACATTTATAAAGGAAAAAATGCATTGTACTACTAAAAAATTTTATTTTTTCAATCAATTGTTTCATGGGTTGCCCAAAGCGGATATTTATATATCAGGAAGTGATCAACTATGGAACACAGATTATGATTGTGGCTGCGATAAGGCGTATTATCTGGATTTTATAAAGGATGGACAGAAGATTTCATATGCTACAAGTGTGGGGAAAAGTTATATTTCAGATAATCAGCTAAAAGAACTTTGTCTGCGGATTAATAACTACAAATTTTTATCTGTTCGGGAAAACTCAACAAGCAGACTGTTAAGTCAGGCACTTAATAGAGAGGTTGAATGGGTTTGTGATCCTGTATTTTTGTTAGACAAAGATGATTATATACAAATGTGCAATGAAAATCAATATGGAAAATATGTACTTGTTTATTTGTCAAAAGCAAGTATTTTATTAGATCAAGTCCTTGAATATGTAAAAGGTGTTTATAAGTGGAGTATTATCCAGGCAGGCGGAAGTGTAAAAAGGTGTGAATGTGATATACATTTGAAGAATGTCGGCCCATTTGATTTCATAACGTTGATAAAGAATGCACAGTTAATTATTTCAAGTTCTTTTCATGCCACAGCATTTTCACATATTTTTCATAAAAATTTTGCAGTGATTTTGCCTGAAAAAAATGGGGAACGGATTATTAGCCTTTTGGAACTGACGCAATTAGAAAGCAAGATTATTCATTCGGAATATGATTTACAAAATTTGTTTTTTGAACCGAATTATGACGAAGCGGATACAAAATTAGAAGCTTTCGTTAATAAATCAAAGAAATACCTGGAAGAATCAATATTAGGAGATAGGTATGACTGACAAAGTTAAACTGGCGGATTTGATAAAATGTACTGGATGCACAGCATGTGCTAGTATTTGCAAGCATAATGCAATTGCAATGACTGAGAATGAAGATGGCTTTGAATATCCTAAAATTGACATTGATAAATGTATTAATTGTGGAGCATGTGTTAGAGTATGCCCTATAATCAATCCAGTATTAAATGACGAAAAATATCAAAAAATATTTGCAGCAGTGGGATGCAATTCTAATGAGGTAAAAAAAAGCAGCTCTGGAGGAATATTTCCATTACTGGCAAAAGAAGTGCTATTACAGGGAGGGAAAGTTTATGGCTGCAGGATACTTAATGGGGATCGAGCAGTTCATACAGTGGTGGAAACAGAAGAAGAGTTGGAGCTGTTAAGAGGCTCAAAATATATACAGAGTTCTATAGGAAGAGTTTTTCAGCAAGTAGAGGAAGATTTATCTCATAATAAAAAAGTTCTTTTTTCAGGTACACCTTGTCAGGCAGCTGGGTTAAAAGCGTATTTGAAAAGAGAATACAGTAATTTACTTATAGTTGATTTAGTCTGCCATGGAGTTCCAAGTTATAAATTTTTTAAAGAATATATATGTTGGTTAGAGAAAAAGAAGAATGTGAAAGTACTAGCCTATGATTTTCGAGACAAAACAAAAACAGATTTGGGATGTGTTGCAAAGATAAGATATTTAAAAGGTAAAAAAGAAAAAATTAGATTTAGCAAATATAGCTCCGATTTTTATTATTATTACTATTACATGTTAGGAAAAATATATCGGAAATCTTGCTATTTTTGTCCGTATGCAAATGCAAATCGAATATCAGATATTACATTAGGAGATTTTTGGGGGATAACACATATACATCCAGAAATTAGTATTGATAATGGAATGTCTGTGGTTATGATTAATAGTATTAAGGGACAAAAATATTTTGATAAAATAGAGGCTTATAAATATCCTTCTAACTTGGAAGAGGCGGTTGCTTATAATAAAAGTATCATATCATCAATTAATTACCCAAAAGAAAGGGATGAAATTCTTAGGTTAAGTAGAGAATGTGGTGGTGATGCGGTAGAGAAATTTTTTAGAAAAGAGGTAGGAACTAAGCAGCTTATATACTGTTTGAAAGGTATTGTGCCAATAAAAGTAAAGCGAAAAATCAAGAGTATTTTTCATTGGAGAAAGTAAAAATGTTAAGTGCTTATGTGCAAAAATTGATATTTACAGTTGACGTTGAGGGGCCAAGAGGAAAGGATCCTATTAAGCATCAGATATGGGGAGAAACCGGAGATGGTTCTGAATATGGAATAAGAAAGATAATAGAGAAACTTGATCAATACAAAATCAAGGGTCTTTTTTTTGTTGATTTTGCAGAAGCTTTTGATTTGGGAGAAGAAAAAATTGCAGAAGTTGTAAAATATATAGATGATAAAGGACATGATATTGGTGTGCATTTGCATCCACATCATATGGGTGACATAGAAAGACATTTTTTGTGGCAGTATACAAAAGAAGAGCAAAAAGACATGATAGAAAAATGTACAAAGTTATATGAAAAGATTCTTGGCAGGCGTCCAAAGTCTTTTAGAGCAGGAAAATATGGAGCTAATTATGAGACTTTGGAAATATTAAATATGTTAGGTTACCAATATGATTTTTCAGAATTTTATGGTCAGAAGTGGTGTGGTATTACACCAGAACTTACGAAAGTTCTGCCAAGTAATTATAAAGGATTGATGGAATTTCCTGTTACCATTTTTAAAAGCTTTGATTTTTTTGGATTATATAAAAGATATGATAAACTGGATTTCAATATAACGCCAAGCGAAATGCATCATATATTAAAAGCTTATCAAAAAAAGGCCAATAACGTATTAATAACAGTGTTTGCACATAGTTTTTCACTTTTGAATTTTTTAGAAAGACCAGACCAACCAATTCCTAATAAAATAGCTGGTAAAAGACTGGACTCTTTTTTAAATTATGTTAATTCTAAACCGTTTTTTCAATTTATAAATGAAAAAGATTTGGAGCAATTTGATAAAGATTACTATGAAAGTAAGGAAATAGATATCGCCAGGAATTATTATTTGACTGGTTTTTGGTATTTGTTTCTTCGGGCATTACCAATATGTAAATATAATCGTTTGGCAAAAATTCTTGTAGGGACATATATTATATTTTTTGTCATAATAATTTGGTTATTAATAGTGTTTTTGATATAAAATTGCATTTAATTAGTAGTAATAAATAGAAATTATATTGTGGTAGATAGGAGAACAATTACGATGGTTGATTTTCGTTTTCTGTATGAACATAAGGCTAGGGAAATGGAAAGTATCGCTTTGATAAGTTATGAATTAAAAAAACGAGGTTATTCTTGTGATTTCTTTCCTTGTAATGGTATGGGAGGTATGCCCAAGGAGACAGCAAAGGTTATAATAACGCCTTATTTATATCAGAATGTTCATTTAGAAGCAATGTCGCGTTATACAAAAGGAAGTAATAAAATTGTAAATCTGCAATGGGAGCAGGTTTTTCCGATTAAAGATGAAAACGATTCCGATTATGAACATTATCCTCATGGGGTGACTAAAACTGCTATGCATCTTTGCTGGGGGGAAAGAGAAAAACAGGCGTTGCTTCGATGTGGGGTAAAAGAGCAAAATGCTGTTGTTACGGGGCCTGTTCATATGGACTTTTTGCGTAAAGAGTTTAAAGGATATTATGATAATAGGGATCATATTTCTAAAAGATTTAATTTAAACGCTGAGAAAGAGTGGGTTCTATTTATATCTAGTTTTTCTGGGGAGGCAAGAAAAATTGACCGAAATGGTAATATGATTGATGAGAATAATTATGATAAATCAAAAACCATTTTTTTATCATGGATAGAAGAACTGCTTAAAATAAGAACAAATATTTTGTTTGTTTATCGTCCACATCCAAATGAAAAAAGTGATCTGCGGCTTCTGGACTTGAGTCATAGATATAGTAATTTTAAATTGATAAGGGAGTGTTCTGTTAAACAATGGATTTTGGTATGTGACAAGATAATAAACTGGATAAGCACTTCTATTGCAGAAATCTATTTTGCGAATAAGAATTGTATAATAGTTCGTCCTATAGAGATTGAAAAAGAGAAAGATATGGCAACTTTGGCAGATGCAAAAAAAGTAACATCTTGTGAAGAGTTCTTAAAAAGTTTTAATTATTCGGAAACATTTCCTGTTGATCCACAATTAATTAAAAATTATTATGATGTTGAAATAGAGGCGTCTTATAAACGAATATGTAATGTATTAGAGAAAGTGTATAAAGAGAATGAACTTATAGTTAACAAGAATGTGATTATAAAATATCCAATTATTCTTCGGATAAAGAAGTTATTTTCACGTACTCCTTTTTATAAGGCTTATATATATGCTATGGCTAAAATTCCTGAAAAGATAAGTAGTTACTTTCCGTATAAAATTAGAGTTCTAATTGAAAATTCAAAAATGCGTAATAGGGATTTTATTACGGAGAGGGAAATAGAGGACTTATATAAAAAGTTGAAAGGTCTTTTAATATAAGGATCAAGATGAAGAAAAATGAAAAACAGACGTTTTTAAAAACATCTATCATAGTAATTATAACAACATTTTTGATGAAAGCAGTAGGACTTGTTAGAGAGATTGCTCTTTCTTATTATTTTGGAGCAGGAGTTATTACAGATGCCTACAATGTAGCGTTAACAGTCCCAGCGACATTATTTGAATATGTGACATTTGGCATATCAATTGCATATATACCCATATTTACAAATATTTCTCATAGACATGGAGAAAAAAAGGCTTTTAATTTTTCTAGCTCGCTTATTGTATCTGCATTGATTATTGTAACTTTATTAAATTGTATATTGCAGTTTTTTACACCTTGGGTGGTAAAAATATTTGCCAGTGGCTTTTCAGGTGCAATATTTGAAAGAACTATATTATTTACACGAATTATATCATGGAATATTTATTTTTTGATTATTGCTGATATATTTTGTGGCTATTTACAAGTAAAAGACAAATATATTATTGCTGTTCTTGCATCCCTTCCATATAACTTTGTAATAATTAGTTCTATTTTAATAGCTTATGAATTTAATGCAGATATATTGGCGATGGGAGTTCCGCTTGCGGCATTTGCGGAGCTTATATTTGTTGGAATATTTGCAGTAAAGAGTGGATACAAGTTTACTTTAAATGCAAATTTTGAAGGTATGTCTGAATTTATAAATTTAGTAATACCTGTTATTGCGATTGTTATTTCTGAACAAATAAATGGAGTGATAGATAAGACAATTGCATCTGGAATTCTGGTTGGAGGAATTTCGATACTGGCATATGCAGATAAAATTAATTCTATGTTAAGACAGTTGTTGGCAAGGCCTCTGGCAATGTTGTTATATCCAAAACTGTGTATGTATGCAGCACAAAATGATAAAAGAAATATGGGGAAAATTATTACAAAAGGACTTAAAAGTATTGTAGTATTAATAATTCCTATAATGTGCAGCATTCAAATTCTGGCAGAACCAGTAGTTTCTATTCTTTTCGGGCATGGGGCTTTTTCGGAAGATGTCGTTAAGCTTACTGCGCAGGCATTAGCGTTATATTCAATTGGTTTAATAGGTTACAGTGCCAGAGAAATAATGAGTAGAGCATTATATGCAATCGAAGATTCTAAAGCACCAATGTTTAATTCTATTCTTTGTGTTATAACAAATATAATTTTAAATATAATACTGTCACGGTTTATGGGAATAATGGGACTGGCTTTGGCCACATCTATTTCAGGGATAGTATCAGCAGTCCAATTTTATTTTATTCTTGGAACAAAATTTGGAAAGGATAATTTGGAGATGAAATCTTTTTATATTACATCTTTAAAAACAGTATTATCTACAATAATAATGGCAAGTATATTATTTATTATTAATTACTTTTTATTAAATGATTGGGCAAAAATAAGTTTATTTATAATTGCGGGAATTGTTTATTACGTTATCGGAAGGATAATGCGAATAGAAGAAATAAATGAGCTTACAATATTTGCAAGCTCATTTTTTAGGAGTAAAAAGAAAAATGTATAGGTTAGAAACAGCATGATATTTTGAGAAAAACAAAATAAATTTTTTAAAAGGAGGAAGCAGATTTATGCTAGATAACAAATCTATATTGGTTACTGGAGGTACAGGTTCTTTCGGACATCATTTTGTAGATTATGTATTAAAATATTATCAACCTAAGAAAATTATTATTTATTCCAGAGATGAGTATAAACAATTTATAATGGATAATAAATATAAAAAATATGATGATATTTTGCGGTATTTTATTGGAGATGTACGTGATGAAGCACGGCTTAAAATGGCAATGAAGGGAGCAGATTATGTAATTCATGCTGCAGCTTTAAAGCAGGTTCCTGCCTGCGAATACAATCCTAATGAGGCCATAAAGACAAATATCAATGGAGCTATGAATGTGATTAACGCTTCGTTGGAAACAGGAGTAAAAAAAGTGGTGGCGTTATCTACTGATAAAGCAGTAAATCCGGTAAATCTCTATGGTGGAACTAAACTCGTTTCCGATAAGCTTTTCTGTGCAGCAAATTCTTATAGCGGAGCAGAAGGGACAAAATTTGCCGTAGTCCGCTATGGAAATGTGGCAGGCAGCCGGGGAAGCGTCATCCCTTTTTTCCAGAATATCATAAACAATGGAAGAAAAGAACTCCCCATTACCGACTACCGCATGACCCGTTTCTGGATCAGCCTGGAACAGGGGGTAGAGCTGGTCATAAAAGCCTTGGAGGAAGCCAGGGGCGGCGAAACCTTTATATCAAAAATCCCTTCTTTTAAGATTACGGATCTGGCCCAGGCCATGCTTCCCGGCTGCGAGATGCCCGAGGTTGGAATCCGCGAGGGAGAAAAGCTCCATGAGATTATGGTTACAAGAGAAGATTCCCTTCACACCTATGAGTATGAAAAACACTTTATCGTTTATCCACATTATAACTGGTGGGGGAAAAAGGACGTAATCCCTGGAGGAAAGCTGGCAGAACCTGAGTTTGAATACAGCTCCGGGACAAATACAGAATGGCTTAGTATAGAAGATTTGAAAGAAAAGCTTAAGACAGATCTGGATGAGCATTAAAGGCTCTTTTTTTTATGCAGAAAAACAGGTAAGGAGCAGGAAGCGGTTCATGGATAGATTAGCAGTTGACGGCGGCATGCCGGTCCGGACAGAAAAAATATATTATGGCAGACAATGGATTGATGAAGAGGATGTAAAGGCAGTGAGCGAAGTCCTTACAAGTGACTTTGTCACCTGCGGTCCGAAGGTGGCGGAACTGGAAAGGGCGCTGGCAGAATATACAGGAGCCGGGTACGCCGTGGCAGTTTCCAACGGGACAGCGGCGCTTCACTGTGCATGCATAGCGGCAGGCATCGGGCCGGGGGATGAGGTCATCACTACGCCCCTGACCTTTGCAGCAAGCGCAAACTGCGCCTTGTACTGTGGGGCACAGCCGGTATTTGCGGATGTGGATCCGAAGACTTATAATATCGATCCTGCCAGTATAGAGTCCCATATAACGGAAAAGACAAAAGCGGTTGTAGCTGTGGATTTTACCGGGCAGGCTGCAAAAATCAGGGAAATAAGAGAGATATGTGATAAGCATGGGCTTATCTTCATTGAAGATGCCGCCCATTCCATCGGAACAAAGTATGAGGGGAAGCCTGCAGGCAGTCTGGCGGACATGACCTGCTTTTCCTTCCATCCGGTAAAGACCATCACTTCGGGAGAGGGCGGAGCTGTCACGGCCAATGACAGAGAGCTTTATAAAAAGCTGGTTCTGGCCCATACCCATGGAATAACCCATGAGGAAGAGCAGATGGAAGAAGGGCCCCATGAAGGCCCCTGGTATTATGAGCAGATTTCATTGGGGTATAATTACCGGATGACAGATTTCCAGGCAGCGCTGCTGCTGAGCCAGTTAAAGAAGCTTGACCGGTTTGCTGAAAGAAGGAAAGAAATTGTAAGAAGATATAATGAGGCTTTCCAGATGCTTCCGGAAATCATTGTGCAGGAGGAGATACCGGAATCAGATACCTGCCGGCACCTGTATATTATCCGGTTAGACCTTGAAAGGCTGGCGTGTACAAGACGTCAGTTTTATGATGCCATGGCGGCGGAAAATGTGCAGTGCCAGATTCACTATGTGCCTGTTTACTGGTTTCCTTACTACCGGCATCTGGGATATAAGAAGGGGCTGTGTCCAAATGCGGAAGAAATTTACAAGGGGATTGTAAGCATACCTTTGTATCCCAGGATGAGTGATTCTGATGTTCTGGATGTGATAACAGCAGTTCGGAAAGTAATAGAGAATTATAAAAAAGTATAGGAAAACGAATGAAGGAATAAAAGATGAAGCTTACATTGGGAACCGTGCAGTTCGGCATGGATTACGGTGTGCAGGGCGGAACACAGCCTTCTACAGAAGCAGTCAATGAAATGTTGTCTCTGGCCCTTGATAAAGGAATTGATCATTTTGATACGGCTTCCGCTTATGGAAATGCACAGGGGATTCTTGGCTGCTATAGAGAAAAATATCCGGACATAGCGGATAAAATGCGGATTATCTCTAAGATGTCGCCTGAAGGATTGTCTGAAAGCCTAAAAGACAGGTGGAGAGATATCGTATTGGAAGATATTAGAGGAAGCCTTGATAAGTTGAAAGCAAAAAAATTAGAGGCTTTTCTCTTCCATAATGCAAAATGTATCTTTGATGAGGATGCCGTATCTGCGCTGCTTTCCGTGTGCAGTGAAAACCTGGCAGAAAGAGCAGGGGTTTCTGTCTATACACCGGCAGAAGCGATGAAGGCCTTGGAATATGAAGGGATAAAGGTGATACAGATTCCATACAACGTATTTGATCAGAGACTGGACAAATGCGGTTTTTTTGAAAAGGCAGAAAGAAAAGGTGTGGAGGTATATGCCAGAAGCTCCTTGCTTCAAGGACTAATCATGATGGAACCCGAACATCTGCCCACGCAGCTGCAGTTTGCGGAAGGGTATTTGAAACATTTTCGAGCTATATGCAAGGAATATGAGACAACCCCGTTAAAAGCTGCAGTTGGATATGTAGGAAGCCATCCAGGAATTGAATATGTGGTGTTTGGAGTTGATAACAAAAAACAGTTGTCAGAATACATCTCTATGCAGGAAGAGATAATTCCAAAGGGCATGGTAAGAGACTTAAAGAAGGAATTTGAAGAAGTAGAGGAAAAGCTGGTAAATCCAGTGCTGTGGAATAGCTGACAACCTTATTTGAAAAAGCGAGAGGTGAAAAAATATGAAGTATCTTGCTATGATACAGGCAAGGTGTGGTTCCACACGTCTGCCAAATAAAGTGCTGAAAGATTTGCATGGAAAACCAGCCTTACAACGCATGATTGAGCGTGTACAGAAGAGCAGGTTAGTAGATGAGGTAATGGTTGTTACTTCTATAAAAATGGATAACCTTCCGATTTTAAGGCTGTGTTCCTCTATTGGTATTCGGACTGGAGTAGGTTCAGAGGACGATGTGTTGGATCGGTTTTATCAGACAGCAAAGCTGCTATCCCCTAAATATGTGATCCGATTAACAGCTGATTGCCCTTGCTTTGACGCAGAACTATTGGATATGGCAATTGAACAGATGAGACCGGATACAGATTATTGTGCGATGATGAGCGAGACTTTTGCGGATGGTTTGGATCTTGAAATTATAAAATTTGTAGCATTAGAGAAAGCATGGAAAGAAGCAGAACATTTTTATGAACGGGAACATGTGACCCAGTATATTATTCATCATCCGGAATTGTTTAAACAGCAGGACCTTGTATCCCCCATAGGATATTTCGGAAATCAACGCTGGACTGTCGATGAGGCGGAGGATTTTGAAGTGGTAAGCCGGATTTATGGATATTTTCTGGGAGAAAAGAAATCGGAGGATTTCGGTTACCAAGAGATTCTTAAATATCTGGAAAAACATCCCGAGGTTGGAGAGCTTAATAAAATGTACCAGCGAAATGAGGGATTACAGAAGTCAATAGAAAAGGAAGGGATGGTTGATGAAAGAGGCGCTCATTGAGATATTGAGAAAGCATATTGAATTGAAAGAATTGGAAGAAGATTCAGACACATGGCGTTCTATAGAGAATAATAACAATGGATACGTTCCGGTAGATTATGCACATGACATGGTTGTATATCAAAATGCGTATTTTTCGGATGTGCATGATGAACTGACAGATATATCTATTGTGATATATAATGGCGGTACGGCGGCTGGCATTTGGCCTTTGAGCGTAGCTAAAAATACCCAGAATTATGAAATTGGTTCCTGGGGGGGGGGTATTGCTTCCGCCTTTACTTTGTGAAAGAGGTAATACAACGGAGTCAAAGAGAAAGTTATTAAGAAAGTGTATAGATGCGCTGAACGAGGTCTGCGCCAAGCTTCATATTACAAAGTATAAGACGGCAGATGTAGTATTAGGGCAGGGGACCTCGATCTGGACACAGATGCTCTTTGAAAACGGAGCCGTCTGCTACGGAGTAGATAATGAGTGTTATGTGGATTTGGTTTTAGAAGAACAAGAAATTTTGTCAAAAATGAGGAGGACAAATAAGTACAGCATACAAAAATCAGAACAGCTTTGGAGAAGCGAAATTATAACAAAAAACAGCGGAAGAGATAAAATAGAGAGAAGCTTTGAAGACTTTCGCAGACTGCATGTAGAAGTAAGTGGAAGAGAGACAAGGAGCCAAAAGACATGGGATATTCAGTGCAAGGCGGTTTCAGATACAAACGATTTTGTAGTAATGCTGTATGATGATCGGGACGAGCTGATTGGAGCATCTTTGTATAGTACAACTGGAAGTGCAGGCTTATACAGTGTAGCGGCTTACAGACGGGACTTATTTGATAAACCAGTAGGCCATGTCAGTCAGTGGCTGGCAATTAAGTATATGAAAGAACTTGGAATGAGATGGTATTATGTCGGAAAACGTGCCTATTTCGGAGATTGGAATCAGCCAAGCAGGAAGGAAGTTTCTATTGGCCATTTTAAAGAGGGATTTGCGACAAATATATTCCTTAGATTACATCTGGAATGCAGTGTAGAAAAAATAATAAATAATTAAGAGGGGAAGACATGTATATAGAAAAGCTACAGGACACAAAAGAATTTTATGAAAATTCATATAGCTGTGAAAAGCTGGGTGCACAGAGAAGATGGCCGAATGAAGAGTTCTGCAGGTTTATGGGAAGAAACTTTTTTTCGAAGGATGCTCTTGAGCGGAAATCCATAAAAATTTTAGAAGTGGGGTGCGGCACAGGGGCAAATTTAAGATTGCTTGCGGAGGAAGGATTTGCAGCCTATGGAATTGAATTATCAAATGAAGCCATTAAATTGATGCCGCTGCTCTTGGGAAAGAGTATGGATAACTGTACGGCTGTGTGTGGGAATATGATGAAACTGCCTTGGGAAGATGGAATGTTCCAGGCAGTTGTTGATATATTTTCTTCTTATTGTTTAGATGAAACTGATTTTAGGATATTTGCCGACGAGGTTTGTCGTGTATTGGAAAAAGGGGGGAAATATTTTTCCTATATTCCGTCAAAGGGCTCAGAAGCTTTCGGAAATTATATCCCTGCAAAGAAGATAGATGGCAGCACATTAGATGGAATACATAGGGAGACATCTCCTTATTATGGAAATTTCTATCCGTTTCGTTTTATGGGAACGGAGGATGTGGAGTTGTTTTTTGATAGAAAAAGGTTTGAAATAACTTATCTTGAAAAAGTAACAAGGACGTATTCAGGTATGAAAGAAATGTTTGAATTTTTAGTTTTTGAAGTGAGAAAGCTATAGAATCGGAAAATAAAAGTTTTTTTCTGAGTGGAAATTATAATATATGAGGAGAAGATTATGGAGAAAATAGCAACAGGTAAAGGACAAAAGCTTTATCAAGAAGCAAAAAAAGTAATTCCTGGAGGTACGCAGCTGTTAAGCAAACGTCCAGAAATGTTTCTTCCTGATTTGTGGCCGGCATATTATTCCAAAGCAAAAGGCTGCAAAATATGGGATTTGGATGGCAGGGAATATATTGATGTCAGTTACATGGGAATCGGATCCAATGTACTTGGCTATGCCAATGAGGAGGTAGATGCAGCAGCAAAGGAAGCTATCGACAATGGAGGCATGAGTACCTTAAATGCGCCGGAAGAAGTATATCTGGCACAAGAACTGATTAAGCTTCATCCCTGGGCGGGAGGGGTGAGGTATGCAAAAGCAGGCGGTGAAGCTATGGCATTGGCTTCCCGGATAGCTAGGGCATATACAAAGAAGGATATCATTTTGTTCTGTGGCTATCACGGCTGGCATGACTGGTATCTGGCTGCAAACCTTGCAAATAAGAATGCTCTGAATGATCAGCATATAGCGGGCCTGGATCCTTTAGGCGTTCCATCTGGCTTGGCAGGTACAAATCTTCCCTTCCATTACAATTGTATTGAGGAATTCCAGGCCCTAATGAAAAAGCATGAGGGGAAGATTGCAGCGGTTGTAATGGAGCCGATTCGGAATGATTACCCGGAAAATGGATTTCTGGAAGAGATACGTAAGGAAACAGAAAAAGCCGGCGTGGTTCTTATATTTGATGAAATTACAGCAGGTTTTCGGCTGTGTGCTGGAGGAAGCCATAAGGTACTTGGAATAGAGCCAGATATGGCTGTATTTGCCAAAGGAATGACAAATGGCTATCCTCTGTCAGCTATAGTAGGGCGGAAGGAAGTGATGGAGGCTTCCCAGGGAACCTTTATCAGCAGCACATTCTATACAGAGCGAATTGCCTTTGCAGCAACTTTGAAGAATATAGAGCTATATCAAAGGTATAGAGTATGGGAAAAACAAGAGGAATATGGTGCGATAGTTCAAAAAGGCTGGAGAGAGAAAGCAGAAAAGAATGGACTTGATATTGAAATAGGAGGTATTTATCCATTAAGTCACTTTTCTATTGTGGGAAAGGAAAATAGCCTGGTCTATAAGACATTTTTCGTACAGGAGATGCTGAAACAGGGATATATAGCATCCAATGCTTTCTATACTACCTATGCTCATTCAGCGGAGATTATAAAAGAATATCTGGAACACGTGGATGAAGTATTCCAGATGATATCAGAGATTAACAGCAGGAATGAAATCGTGGAATCGTATCTTGAGGGACCAGTCTGCCACAATGGTTTTGGAAGGTTGAACTGACAGGGGGTTGAAATGTTTCATCTGTTTGAGAAAATAAATAAAAATGAAGTCTATGTGATTGCAGAAATGAGTGCAAATCATGGCGGCAGTCTTGAAAATGCGTTAGAGCTTGTCCGCCAGTCAGCAGAAGCCGGTGCTGATTGTGTGAAAATTCAGACATATACGGCAGATACGATTACAATTGACTGTGATAATAAGTATTTTCGTATCCGTGGGGGCCTGTGGGAGGGGTATAAGCTTTATGATCTGTATACAGATGCAGGCACACCCTGGGAGTGGCAGGAACGTATCAAAATAGAATGTGAGAAATGCGGCGTGGATTTTTTGTCCACGCCCTTTGACAATACGGCGGTAGACTTCTTGGAAAAAATTCAGATAGAAGCTTATAAAATAGCCAGCTTTGAGCTGGTAGATATTCCGCTGATTGAGTATACAGCATCAAAGGGAAAACCGATGATTATTTCCTGTGGAATGGGGAGTATAGAAGAGATACAGGATGCTCTCAGTGCTTGTCGTAAAATGGGCAACGAGAAGATTGTTTTATTAAAATGCTGCAGTGAATATCCGGCAGACTGGTCAGATATGCATCTGGCAAGCATTACCGATATGAAACGGAGATTTCAGATACCTGTTGGACTTTCCGATCATAGTGAGGGGAGTTTAGGAGCCGTTGTTGGAGTTGCTTTGGGTGCATGTGTGGTAGAAAAGCATATTTGCCTGCCAGAGGTAGAAAGTGCGGACAGCAGCTTCAGCATGGCGGTAGATGAATTTGCACAAATGGTGAAAGATGTTCGGAATGCAAAGCTGGTCAGTGGGAATGTCCAATATGGACCGAATGAGGGAGAAAAGGGAAATGTAGCGCTTCGCCGAAGCTTGTTTGCAGTAAAAGATATCAGAGAAGGAGAGATATTTACAAAAGAAAATGTCCGGAGTATCCGGCCCGGCCAGGGTATGAAGCCAAAGCATTATCAGGAACTGCTGGGAAAGGTGGCTGCGGCAGACATAAAATGTGGGGAGCCAATCTTACTGGAGCTGATTAAATGAACAGGGAAGTAAAATCTATAGAATCGGAACGACTTATATTGCGTGAAATTAAGGAAGAGGACGCTTCAATGATTGTGCAATGGAGGGCCGTTCCGGAGGTTTATCAGTATTTTCGTTATCCGAAAGCCATTACGGAGGAAGAGCATTTAAACTGGTATTTTAACAACTATATGCAGAATAATAACCGGATTGATTTTATGGCCATAGAGAAGACTTCCAGGAAAAAAGCAGGTATATTTAGTATCATGCGTGATGTTGAAAGTCTGTCTTGCAGTGAAATAGGATATTTGCTTGATAAGGGATTTCAAGGAAAAGGATACGCCCAGGAGGGAGTAAAAAGATTAATGCTTTTTGCTAAAGAGAATTGGAAATGTGAAGAGGCGCTTCTTGCCGTACACGAAGAAAATAAAGCTTCCCAGAGATTAGCAAGCAGGATAGGATGCAGGGAAAAATCAAGAGAGGGAAGGTTTATTTTATATCATATATGCTTAAATACATTTCAGGAGATGATAGACTGTTGAGAATTGGCATACGGGCAGATGCGAATGAAAGTGTTGCCACGGGGCATGTTATGAGATGCCTTGCTATAGCAGAAGAATTGAAAAGCTTAGGGCAGAATCCCCTTTTTATTTCCGCAGATGATTTCCCAAGGCCTCTGATTGAGCAGAGGGGATTCGATTTTGTTTCGCTGCAATCGGATTGGAAACACATGGAGAAAGGGATAGAACAACTGCAGGCAGTTGTAGATAAATATCATATCGGATTGATGCTGGTGGATTCCTATTATGTGACAAAAGCATATTTTGAAAAAATCCATAGTTTTACCAAGGCAATGTACATCGATGACTTGGGGAAAGAGGTTTATGATGTAGATTTTGCTGTATGCTACGCAAATTATTATAAGGAATTAGAATTGGAAGAGAGGTATCCGTCAAACGTAAGGCTGCTTCTTGGAACGAGGTATGCACCTCTTCGCAGAGAATTTTCCGATCTTCCGCCAAAAAGAATATCGCCGGAAATAAAAGAAGTGCTTGTTCTTTCCGGTGGGACTGATCCATATGATTTTTTGCTGCATTTTTCTCAAAAGCTATTAGAAAGCTCGCTTTTTGAAACATTGGAAACAATCCGGATCATATGTGGAAGGTACTATGATAAGTACGATGAACTGACAGAAAAATTTGCAGGAACCAAAAAGCTCCATTTTCATAAAGCAGTAAAGGATATAGAGAAATATATGCTTTCTGCAGATGTGGCTGTAACAGCGGCAGGCGTAACTACCTATGAACTGTGTGCGGCAGGAGTGCCAGCTATTACTTATACAATAGCAGATAACCAAGAGGGGAATGCCAAGTCATTTCAGAAGGAAGGGATAATGGAATATGCCGGTGATTTGAGGCGTGAGCCTGTTATAGAGAGAATAACAGGGCTGCTGGATGGGAAATATCGGGATTTTTTATACCGAAACAGGGTATCGGAAGCGATGAGACAAAAGGTAGATGGAAAGGGCGCGGAACGTATTGCAAGGAACATCTGCCGGATATTAAGGGGATGATGAAATCTTGCAAAAGAATTTAGATAATTTAGATAAAAAGACTATAAGCATCGTTATTCCAACGTATAACGAAGAAGATAATGTTTATTACGCATATGAAATGCTTAATCAGCTTTTTTCTGAAGAACTGCCCGATTACTCGATGAAGATTATTTTTGCAGATAATTATTCAACAGATAGAACGAGAGAATTGATTAGGGAAATATGCAGAAAAGACAACAGAGTGGGGGCTATTTTCAACTCTACAAATGTTGGCTATGCGAGGTCGTCGTATTACGCAATGACACAGGCGAAAGGAGATGCAGTTGTACTTCTTTCAGCAGATTTACAGGAACCGCCTGAAATTATTCCTATATTTGTGGCAGAGTGGGAAAAGGGCAGCAGAATCGTTTGTGGAATAAAAAACCATAGTAAAGAATCAAAGGTTATTTATTTTATACGCCAGAAATACTATGATTTTTTGAGGAAAACAAGTGACACGGGACATATTGCCCAGTTTAACGGATATGCGTTGTACGATGCCTCTTTTATTGAAGTATTACGGGGAATAGAGGATCCGCTGCCGTATTTACGGGGGATCGTTGCAGAGCTGGCGCCTAAAGTGGCTTATGTGGAGTACACACAGAATAAACGCAGCTATGGAAAAACACATTATAAGTTTTGGGGGCTTTATAATTTTGCAATGCATGGGATAACATCCAGTTCAAAGGGCATTTTGAGAATTGCAACAGTTATGGGGTTTTCATTGGCAATCATGTGTGTCATTGTTGCACTAATCACATTTATAACAAAATTAACGCATTGGAATGACTTCGAGTTAGGCGTTGCAGCTTTGACAACAGGTCTCTTTTTTTTAGGGTCAGTGATTTTGTTTTATTTGGGGCTAATAGGTGAATATATAGCAAACATGAATGCCCGTATTATGAAACACCCGTTGGTTGTTGAAGAAGAGCGGATCAATATGGAATAAGCTGAAAATTAAGAGCGTATTGGAAAATAAGCTTTTAGCGGTTATTTATCGGGAAGAATATGTGGAGGTTAATGATGAGCGCATCATGTAGATTTTGTGGGAAAAAATTGTCGGATACATTTATTGACTTGGGCGTTTCACCTTTGTCTAACAGTTATATTGATTATGACAAATTAGATTATGGAGAAGTGTTTCTTCCGTTAAAAGCTAACATATGCAGAGAGTGCTTACTGGTACAATTAGATGAATATGAGTCGCCGGAAGGCATTTTTTCAGAGTATGCGTATTTGAGTTCTTATTCAGATTCATGGCTGCGGCATGCGAGAGACTATGTTGATAAAGTAAGCAAAGAGTTTGGAATTGATAAGAATTCTCAGGTTGTTGAACTTGCCAGCAACGATGGGTATTTGCTGCAATATTTTAAGCAGATGGGAGTACCTGCCCTTGGGATTGAGCCGGCTGCAAACGTTGCTGAAGTTGCAAGGAATAAAGGCATTGATACAATTGTAGAGTTTTTTGGAAAAGAGTTAGCCTTAAAGTTAAAAATTCAAGGGATTCAAGCAGATCTTATAGTTGCGAATAATGTATTGGCTCATGTTCCCGACCTGAACAGCTTTGTTGGAGGGATGGATATTCTTCTCAAAGAGAACGGGATTATAACGGTGGAATTTCCATATTTATTAAATCTTATAGATTATAATCAGTTCGATACAATTTATCATGAGCATTTCTCATATTTTTCGTTTTATACTGTAAACAAGGTGTTTGCCGCACATAATATGAAGCTGTTCCGGGTAGAACTATTGGAAACACACGGAGGTTCATTAAGGATATATGCTTGTCACAAATCAAGCAGCCAAGAAGTAGAGAAGTCTGTATTTGAATTAGATAAATATGAACAGGAGCGGCATGCAGATACTTTGGCTTTTTATATGTCGTTTAAAGATCATGTTGAAAAAATTAAAGCTGATACATTATCTTTTTTGATAGAAGCAAAAAGGCAAGGAAAACGCGTATGCGCTTATGGGGCTCCTGCCAAAGGAAATACCTTGCTTAATTATTGTGGAATCGGAACGGAATTTATTAAATTTACGGTTGACAGAAATCCGCTGAAGCAGAATACGTATTTACCGGGAAGCCGGATCCCGGTATTTCATCCCGATAAAATCAGAGAATTTAGACCGGATTATGTAGTGATTTTACCTTGGAACATTAAAGATGAAATAATACAGCAGGAATCAAAAATTCGGGACTGGGGCGGCAAATTTGTAATATTTATTCCTGAAACGGAGATCTTATGATTTTTGAAAAAGGCAAGCTGGAAGGAGTGTATTTAATTACTCCTGAACAAATCAGGGACAATCGCGGGTTTTTCGCAAGAAGCTTCTGCCAGAATGAATTGAAAGAAATTGGAATTGAATTTGAATGCAGGCAATGTAACTATTCTTATAATGAAAAAAAAGGAACATTGCGCGGGATGCACTATCAAAGAGAACCTTATTATGAAGCTAAAATAGTGACATGTATAAGCGGAAGTGTTTTTGATGTAATAATTGATATCAGAAAAGAATCAGACACTTATTTAAAGTGGCAGGGCTTTTACCTTTCCCCGAATGAATATAAATCTTTGTATATTCCAAGAGGTTTTGCACATGGGTTTGTTACTTTAGAGGATTCTGCGTGTCTGTTTTATCAGATGTCCGAATTTTATCATAAGGGATATGAAGCAGGTATCAGATATGATGACCCCGCAGTAAGCATAGAATGGCCGCAGATGGAACCATTCATTATTTCAATTAAAGACAAAGCATTTGATTATTTATAGGTGGAACATGGAAAAGAAAATCCTTGTTACAGGAGCAAATGGATTTATTGGACAAAACTGTTTGATGCTTCTAATGGAAAACAGCGGGTACGATGTTTTTGCATGCTGTCATCATTTGCCGGCAGTCAAAATGCCGGGGATTCATTATATTGAGTGTGATTTGACAAATGAAGAAAGCATGGAGAAAGCTTTAAAGGATATTTCAGCCAGCCATCTGCTTCATCTGGCATGGTATGTTGAACCTGGAAGGTATATGCACTCTAAACAAAATGTCAAATGGCTGTGCTGTTCTCTGAAGCTGATACAATTATTTGTTAAATATGGCGGAAAAAGAGTCGTAACAGCCGGAACCTGTGCAGAATACGATTGGAAGAGCATTTCTGTCGATGGAATTATTTCGGAAGATTTTTCTGCGAACAATAATTCGTCTTTATATTCATCAGCAAAATCCGCACTTGGAAATATGGCTTATGCATATATGAAAGAATATGGATTATCTGCGGCACACGGAAGGATATTTTATTTGTTTGGACCTGGTGAAAACACTCACAGGCTTATTCCCTCGGCAATAACTTTATTTAAAAATAAAAAAGCGATAGAATTAAAAAACGGACTTTATGTAAGAGATTACTTGTATGTTAAAGATGTGGCATCTGCTTTTATAAAGATTTTATTTTCAGAAGCTGAAGGGGCTGTAAACATAGGCTCCGGAGAGGGCAAAAGTCTGTTTGAGCTTTTAGAATGCGTAGAAAATATGATGGAAGTAGACGGCCTGATTAAGGTGAACGATACAGTAAATGCATCAGAACCGATGCGTATTATAGCAAATACAAATAAACTAAAGCTGCTGGGATGGACCAGAAAATATTCAATGGAAGAAGCCCTGAGAGAATATTGCGAGTTAATGAGATGCGTAAAGAAAGATGGAGCATATGAAAGAGAGCATAGGAATAACATATAAAGAATTAATCCCGAGAATGGCAGGTTTTTTCATATCATTTATGTTAACTGCTGTCGTATTGGCAACGACATATAAAAGCGGATTGCATTTTGCTTCCAATATTCAAATGATTGCGGTTTTTATTTTCGGTTTTTGGGGAATTTTGCTAGTTCGGACAAGAGGAATAAAGCCTTACAGCTTTTTACAGCTGCTTTTCTTTTGCATTATGATTGTCATTTTGGCGCTGTACCTTACTTATTGGGTGTGGCATTGCGGATATTTGACAAACATCCCAGTGGCAGCTATTAATAAGCAGGAAAATGGATTAAATTATGATTCATTGTTTCATGTATCCATTGCACAGGGAATTAAATATTATGGAGTTCCGTCTTTTTTAGTAAATTCGGACTCCTTTTTTAATTATCATTTTGGAAGCCATTTAGTTATGGCAGTTATATCGATTTGCTCAGGCATTCCTGTCTTTTTTGCATATTGCTATATTTATCCAATCATATTTTTGCCTCTGTTTGTATACCTGAGCCTTTCTGTAATACAAGAATTCCGATATTATAAAAATAACAGTGAAACAATAACAATCTTAGATTTTTTTGTTTTCATGTGTTTCTTGATGCCGGTACTTGTGCCCAAAAACATATCCGACATGTTAGCTGACTGGAAAACCAGCTGGTTTGTCAGCGAGTCTTATTTGGTGGCGGCTGTAGTTACACTCCTTTTTTTAAAAGCTCTTTTATGTGCCCATAGGAATGGATGCTTAAAATCCAAGCCGGCAAAAAATGTTTTTATGATAATTATAATACCATTCGTCATAGTAATATCTTCGCTGGCAAAGATTTCTTTTGGATTTTTCTTATGTATGGGTATTGTGTATTATTTATTCAGAAATCACACAAAAGAAATACGTTATTGGCTGATTGAAGTATATTATATGCTATGCTTTGCTTTTGTTTTTTTATTCCCAAGCAGATTTTATTCAGCATTTGTAAGTAATACAGGTTTTTCTTCGATTGCTTTGTTAAATCATGTAAAAAAATACATTGGAATGAATCTTTTAGGATTTCACATAATAATATATTATTTTTTTGCGATCATTGTTTTGGCTTTTCAATTGAGAAGAGAGAAAAGTTTACTTAAAATAATCAAAAATAAGGAATATGTATTTGAAGAAATACTTTTTTGGATATGCCTTGTGGGGGCAATTCCCGGAAACTTATTTATTATTCGCGGAGGCAGTTCGTTTTATTTTTCTTCTGTTCAGCAGCTGGCCGCTGTTATATTGCTGCTCGGATTTAATATTCCCAATAGAGTGTTTCGAAAGCTTAGAATGAAACTAACATGTTTTACCAAAGCATTGCTTATACTAATGCTTTTTTGTATTTCCTGTGATCCGCTGTTAAAAAGTGTAGACTATATGCTTACGATTATTTCTGATTGCAAAACGGGGGCGATGCTTCAGCGAGCGGCCTGTTCTGAAAATGGAAGCTATTGGGATATTATCTGCAGAATAACGGACTATTCAGGGGACAACGTAGCGGATTACTATATTTATGTCGGCGAATCGGCGAATGTATGGCAGAGATTCGAACACAGGGATGAAGCAATACATTTTTATCCGGCAATGACAGGCATTGTATCGATTGGAGAACTGTACTATGAAGACGGGCGGATGTATTATAATGATGGAACGGAATATAGAAGTGGATGGTATAAACCGAATCCAAATGAAACGAAGCTGACACTAGAGAGGGCAATAGAAAAGGCTTCTATAGATGGAAAAAAAGCATTGATATATTTATATGAAAATAACATGGAAGTGATTCCGGTAAATCAGTAGAGGAGGTTAGAGAGAATGCTTTTCAATTCCGTGCGTTTTCTGGCGTTCTTTCCAACAATCTTAATTATTTATTTTTTAATACCTTCAAGAAGCAGAAAGATATTTCTGCTTGCGGCCAGTTATTTTTTTTACATGTGCTGGAATCCAAGATATGCGGTATTGATAGCAGCTTCAACAATTACAACATTTCTGGCGGGAATAGGCATTGAGAAGATAAGGAGCAAGAAAGCCCAAAAGCAGAAGGAAAAACTTTTATTGGGAATTGGGATTTTTTTCAATCTGGTAATTTTAGTTTTTTTTAAGTATATAAATTTTGTATGGAGTAATATCTGCATTGTACTGAATGCTATGCACATATATACGGATAACAGGTATTTTGATATTATTTTACCTGTAGGCATTTCTTTTTATACATTTCAGGCTCTTTCCTATGTGATAGATGTATATAGGGAAAAGGTTAAGGCAGAGAAAAACTTTGTACAATATGCCTTGTTTGTGTCTTTTTTTCCTCAGCTGGTTGCCGGCCCCATAGAACGTTCTTCAAATTTATTGAAACAAATCAATAACGTCAGCCATATAAGATTACTTGATTATAACAGGATTACGGATGGCCTTAAGACAATGCTATACGGATATTTTCTCAAAATGGTTGCTGCAGATAGAATTGCCGGTTATGTGAATGTTGTTTTTGGCGATTATAGATCTTATAATTCAGCCGTTCTGATAATAGCATGCATCTTTTTTGCCATACAAATTTATTGTGACTTTAATAGTTATTCTTTGATTGCGATTGGAAGTGCAAAGGTTCTTGGATTTGAACTTATGGAAAATTTTGATGCGCCGTATTTTTCCCGCTCTGTTAGTGAGTTTTGGAGGAGATGGCATATATCTCTTAATACATGGTTTAGGGACTATCTGTACATACCCTTGGGCGGAAGCAGATGTTCAAAGATAAGGCATGCGTTTAATATCTTGGCCGTGTTTCTCACAAGCGGATTATGGCATGGGGCCAACTGGACATATTTTATGTGGGGGGGGGCAAATGGCGTATATCAGATAATTGAACGATTATCGAGACCGGCTATAGATTTCGTGAATCGGAAATTGCATACGAAGGTAGATTCGTTTAGTTATAAGCTGGCTCAAACATTGATTACCTTTGTTCTTGTGGATTTTTCATGGATATTTTTTAGGGCAAATACGGTGGGTGATGCTTTTAGAATAATCAAAAGAATATTTACCAGATGGGATCCATGGATTTTCAGCGGAGAAAATATTCAGAATATTCTGCCGGCAGGAATCTCCTTTTTGGAATTTAATATTGCTCTTATCAGCATAATTTTTATTGCAATTGTGGACGCACTTAAATATACAAAGGGAAAAGATTTGAATATGGTTTTATCCGAACAATGCATTTGGTTTCGGTGGGGAATTTATATAATGATATTTGTTTCGATTGTTGTATATGGAGTGTATGGAGCAAACTTTGAATCTATAGATTTTATTTATTTTCAGTTTTGAATGCTTGGCAGGCAGCTGTTTATGAATCATAGTATGGATTGGAATGAAAGTGATGAAACATGAAATATCTGATAAAGGGAATTGCGTTTATTGTAAGTCTTAGCATTGTCCTTAATGGTATCCTGGGCATCCTCGCTCCGAAAGGCGGAAGCGGAATATATAATTTAAAAGAATTTTACCGTTTAGAGGATAACACTGTTGATGTTTTAATGCTGGGAAGCAGTCTGTCGTTTATAAATATTGATCCGGCTGTAATGTGGAACGAAGAGGGGATTGCAGCCTATTCATTAGGCGGAGCAGTACAACCTTTGTGGAATTCTTACTACTATTTAAAAGAAGCGCTGAAAACGCAAAGGCCAAGTTTAATTACGCTTGAGATATACGGCTCTCAAATAGAATACCAGCCGGATAATTCCTGGGTGCTGAATAATGTGTCCGCAATTAAATCGCCGCTTAACAGATTCAATGCTGTTAGATGCAGTACGGCCCGTGAGCAATGGTTCCCTATGTTTTTGGGATTCCCTTATTATCATGACAGATATTCCGGCTTAGCAGACAGTGACTATTTAGCATATAGGGGCCAAAAGGATTTTGAATACTATCTGGGACATGGAACCTATTACAAGACTGCTGCTTATGAAAAGCCGAATGCGGCGATAGAAGCCGAGGCTGCGGAATTGTCGGAAAAGCCGCTGGAATATTTAATAAAGATAATTGAGCTCTGCAAGAAGGAAAATATCAAGCTGCTGTTATTTGCGAGTCCTACCGTGTTGTATCCAACATTAAAAGGATATTATCAAACGGTTCGTGACATTGCCGAAGAATATGGCGTTGATTATGTTGACTTTAACTATCTGTATGATGCTATTGGCCTGGATTTTGAGAAAGATTTTGCAGACGAAAATCATTTGAATCAATATGGCTGCCCCAAATTTTCAAAATATTTTTGCGATTACCTAAAAGAGCATTATTATCTTGAAAACCATAGAAATGACAACAAATATGTTCGATGGGATAACGCCGGTGAATTTTTTTATGCCTCCATGTTTGATTATAAACTTTCGCAAGAAATTTCTTTAGAAATACATCTTTCAAGTATTGTTTCCGGTAAATATAATCATTTGGCAGATGTTATATGGGTTTCGGGCTATGAAACGTCAGAAGTAAAATCCATACTTCTGAAGTATGGGATACCAATTGATCGTGGTATATATGTTTATTCAGATGGAGGAATAAAAGAGGCAGAGCTTATTAATGGGAAATATACCTTTGATTTTGGCATGGATATATATTCGTGTTATGAAGCTGGTATGGATAAAGGAAGAATACAATTGTTTTCTGTGGATAATCAATTGGCGGTTGTTACATTTGATTATTATACCATGAAGTTAATTGATTCAAACTTATATGACAATAAGGGAATGAGTATAGAAAAGCCGATTGATATTGTATGGAGCTGGGTTGGAACAGGGGATTAATGTAATGATATATATTTAAAAATTAGCTTAAAAAATGAATAATAAAGGTGGATAGATAAAATGAGGATATTAATTGTATTCGGCACCAGACCAGAAGCCATCAAAATGTGCCCCCTGGTCTTGGAAATGAAAAAACATAAACAAATAGACTGCAAGGTCTGCCTGACCGGCCAGCACAGAGAAATGCTTCGCCAGGTCATGGAAGCTTTCGGAATCCAGGAGGATTACAACCTGGATATTATGCGTGAGCGGCAAACTCTTACCACAATTACAACAAGCGTACTCGAAAAAATGGATCCGGTTTTGCATGAAGCAGAGCCGGATATTGTTTTAGTACACGGAGATACGACAACTTCTTTTGCCGCAGCTCTTGCGGCCTTTTATCAACAAATACCGGTAGGCCATGTAGAGGCCGGCCTCCGTACAGGGAATATCTATTCTCCATTCCCGGAAGAAATGAACCGATTGCTGACAGGCAGAATTGCTTCCTATCATTTTGCGCCTACAAAGCGGAACGAAGAGAATCTGCTAAAAGAGAATGTCAGTAAAAATATATTTATTACAGGCAATACAGTAATTGATGCATTTAAAACCACAGTAAAGGATGATTATAAATTCA
>CAJTFE010000025.1 GCA_910575725.1 Clostridia bacterium
CACTTTCCTGCAAAATGTCGAAACGGGCATAAAATCAAGTGTCTTTACAAAGGTACTGAAACAGCTGCTTTGGCATCAATGTAGCGGTTGGCATAAGTTGTAAAGTGGTGTATATTATAAATACATATGAAAAAATCATCAAAAAAATATGAATGAACTTTAAAAGAGGTCTCGAATTTCTCCGAAACCTCTCCAAAATTTTTATCAATTATTTTCTTTGTGAAATCTAATAAACAACGTAGCTTCAAAATCTCTTGATGTATCTAAATTTTCATCTATTCCAAAATAGATATCAACTGGATTAGAGCCAGTCGGGCCATACAGAATATACCAAAAAAACTGTTGATCATTGATAATATTTTTCAATTCTTTTCCATTTAGATTTAATGTAAATTTCGCAGGTGTACCTATAAATTGTTCTTTAACTTCAACATCATATATTGTTCCAAATTTTTCGCAAATGTCTTTAAATAAAGCATGAAATTCTTCTATTGTATAAGTTTTATTTTCATCTATTAAATCCATCGCTTCATCAAACATTCTTTGTTCTTCAATATACTCATCAGATAAAATAGGAGTTTCCGCCTGTTCTTCAAGGTTTTGAGTTTCAGTTTCATTTTGTACTTGTGAATCTACATCATCCCTTCGCACACATAAATATTCATAATCTGTTCCATTCTCAGGATTTTTAAACCTATACCATCCACTGTTTATACCATGTTCTGTAATTGTTACAGGTACATCAGATTTTATATAACCAACTTTTCTTCCCTCCATATCATATACATCTGTTTCATATTGTGTCGTAAATTCGATTGTACTTTCTTCCCACTCAAACTCACCCAACAAATATTCAACTTTTCCAACTTCTTTTAAAAATAAAAAGTTTTCTGTTTCAATATCTTCCTGTATCTCTTCTTGTTGTGCCTCTTCCTGTTCTGTTTCTTCCTGCGGTTCTTCCTGCTTCTGATCAGCATTATTTCCGCAGCCAAACAAACTAAAAGATAATACTATTGCCAATACTAATACCGCTGTTCTTTTCTTCATAATATGTTTTCTCCTTTTTGTTTAGGGTCTAAAAATAGACCATTTAGTCATCACTATTATAGCTTTAAAATTAAGATAATGCAAGAGAAAGGCGGTAGCAAATCATACAGATTTCGCTGAAAACATGATAAAATATGACCGATTTTGGAAAACTCTTAAAGAAAAGGGAATAAGTCAATACAATCTTGTGACAGATTACAATATAAGCAAATCCCTGTTACAGCGATTAAGAAATAATGAGGGCATTAGCACACACTCTCTTGATATGCTTTGCTCCATCTTAGATTGCAGAATTGAAGATATTATAGAATTTGTAAAAGAACATGAATTTCCATCAAAAAACAAAAAGGACGAGTAACCCGATCCAGAAAGCGGAATACTCGTCTTTTTATTACAAACTTTGCATAGTGAGCAACACCATCACTTCATCACTCTCAAACATATGTGAATATCGTTCCAAAATCGTTTGCTGTGTATCCCCGCTCACTTTCTCGATAACAGGCAAGGGAACATTGTTTTTTATCAAATTGCTTATAAATGTATGCCTAAACTCGTGACAAGTATACTTAGGGAGATTACAGGCTTTACAAGCCTTTTCTAACATATATGCACAGGCAGTATGCCCCCAATCAAATATTTTATCATCTAAACTACCGCCATCTTGTAAATGTCCATTTTTGAGCCTAATAAACAACCGTTCTGGGTCTGTATATAACGGAACCGTTCTCTTTTTAAAATTTTTAGGGTCCTTTGTAAGATTCATATCACTCACATAAGATTTTGTAACTTTGATTCTAGTACCCCTTAAATGTTCTCCTTGAGCATTTTGACTGTTTGGCACATATAAGGAAAGCGGTTCTGTTCCTTTTTTATAATAACTAAATTCTTCAAAATCATTATAGGTTAAGGCGATTGCTTCTCCTATCCGAAGCCCTGTGTAATAGAGAATATTAAACAAAAGCCGATACTTTGGGTAATTATCTACTCCAAGACGGACAAACTTATTGTAATGAAAATAAGCATCTATTTTCTCAAATTCTTCTTTGCTGATAGTTTTATAGTCCTCTTTTTGTTTCGTCTTTACATTGTCCGCATAAGCAAGAATATTCTCTGTTATTAGCTTTTTCTTATAAGCAAGGTTTATCATCTTTCGGAATGTGGCATTGATACTATGCAATGTTTCTTCCGAATATCCATGATTGCGACAGTCAGCAGATAACTTATAATACACATCCTCCGTTATATCCTTTAGCTTTGTTTCCTTTGGAAGAAACTGATAAATCATTTTCATCTGCTGTTCTGTATTCCTAATGGTAACAGGACTAAAATTCTGCCCGCCTGCCTTGTTCTTCCACAAATCAAACACACCCTGTAAAGTTATGTCTTTATTCTCTGCCTTATTTGTTCCTGTCTGCAGTTTTGCCAGTTCTCCCCTTGCTTCTGTAAGGCTTGAAAGATTGTATTTCCACTTTGCTTTATATTTGTTCTTTTGAGTAAGAGGGTCATAGACTTTATAGTTATACTTTACATCATACAGCTTTGTATTCTCATTGTAATAGATGTTCGGGTATTTCGTCTTTGTCCGCTTTGCCTGTTCTGCCATAGTAAAAGCCCTCCATTCGTATATTTTTCATTCTCGCTTGATTTATACTAATTCTAGGCTCATTGTACTACGAATTGTATACGAACACAAGCAAAATTATACGAATTTAGGGCTTTCCAATTCTTAAAAACCTTGATTTTATGCGGTTTTTCTACTCTTTACTTTTCATCGTCGGGAAAGGCAAACGACTTACTTCATTATTCTTCATAACCGCTTATCTCCGCTTTTTTCTCACAATTCAACACTTCATTATGATGTGTTATTCTACCAGTAAAACTTCAAATTTGATGTAAATTTGTTGTAAACCACACAATTTGCTGTACTCATTTATCCGTTTCGGACTCTTTCCTAAAATACATCAAGATTGCGTGATAAATTTTGTATTGCTTCCTGTTTCTTCATGTCAGTGACTTCGGCATATATGTCCATCGTTGTTTCAATATTAGCGTGTCCCATAATCGCCTGTATCACTTTCACATTTGTTTCCTTCTCGCAGAACCTTGTACAAAAGGTATGCCTTAAATGGTGGCATGAGAAGTGAGGTATTATGACCGGCTGCCTTTTTTCTTTTTTAGCATTTAACACTTCCTCTGCATTGTACGATTCGTATATCCGCTTGATTGCCCTGTTTACAGCTTGCGGATTATGAAGATTACCAAAGCGGTTGCTGAAAATAAAGCCTGTCATTCCGTCAACCACCGTAGTATTGAACCCTTCTTCCTTCTGTTCGCTGTATTCCTCTTGGAACGCTTCATATACTGCGTCCATCATGGGAATCGTGCGGATACCCGCTTCTGTTTTCGGGAGGGATACTCCAAACTCACATTTTGTAGTATCATTTCGCCGGGGATAATAAGTAACGCTATGGTTTATGCTGATTATCCTTTTCGCAAAATCTATGTCCTCCCACCTCAAGCCGATTGCTTCACCAATCCTGCACCCTGTTCCTAATAATACTGTAAAGAACGGTGTCCAATGGCAATATACCGGGCTTTTGGCTGTGTAGTCCATAAAGGCTCTCTGCTGATCCAGTGTGAGGGCATGGCGTACACCATGATTTTTCCCCGGCTTCTTCTTGATTTGAGCCATCACACCATCGCTCGGATTGTTTCTGATGATGTCATCCCGCACTGCAAGCTGAAATGTTGGGTGGAGGACGGTATGGATTGTTTCAAGGGTGTTAATCTGCATCCCCCTGTCATTTAACAGGTGATAATAGAAATACAACACATCTGAATACTTTATCGTTCCAATCTTCCGTTTCCCGAACTCATCCCTTACAAATCGGTCATACATATAGGTGTAATTTGTGTAGGTTGTCCGCCTTAACTCTGTTTTAGTTGTGATATACCTGTCAAAAACAAAATTCAAATCGGCGTTTCCTGCCGCATATACATCCAGACCGTCAAGCTGGTCTTTCATCAGCCGCTTTTCTTTTTCCCTAAGCTCTACCAAATCATTTGCATATATATACCGCCTTTTCCCATAAGGATCGGTATAGGTATACATATATGATTTATCCTTGCGCTGGATTTCTCCTTTCCGTAAAGCCCTACCTCTATGGTCTTTTCTTGCTTTTGCCATCTCTGCTCCTTTCTTTCAAAAGGAAAGAGATATTTCGTACTGCTACTTTCTTTCTTCCATTGAGTATTGGATTTCAACACCCTTTTGTAGCACCTGCGTTATGGTCATGTCATGTTTGGCAGCATAGTCTTTCAGCTTCTCATACTCGGCATCGTCAACCCGAAGGCTTAACGACCTCAGCTTAGGCGAGTCGGTCTTTGGACGTCCCGTTCTCGGCATTTACTATGCACCTCCTTCACAACTAATACCATTATAATTCCCGTTCTACGAAAAGTCAAGAACTTTTTGTAGAACGATTATTTATCACGAAACCCTCTTTACCTTAATCACTCACTTACTCTAAAAGACTCCAGATACTGCTCGAAAATATCACAGTTTACCAATACTAATTTGTCTACCTTATAGATTGCGTTTGCCTGTTTTGCAAGCTCCTGAAACTTTGTCAAACCCATGCTGTAAATTTCTGCACCTTCCTTATATCTGACAAATTTCTTTCTGTCTACTTTTTTTACCATAAATTCCTCCAATCATTGCACAGCTTCATCTGCTAATAAACAGGCAGAATACGCTTCTTCCCATTTATTAGCAGATAAAAACTGCAATACAGGTGGCGGCTCATTACGCCGCCCACATCGGTCTTGCACCGTCATTTCATTGACCGGACTGCGGCTTTCCCGCAGCCCGGAAGTATCATTATCACAGATATGCTTCATCGCCCCATGTAACTGCTACATATTTTGCCCGATCTCACTCGCTCCTTACCTTTGCTTCAATGTCCTGCTTCGACATTTCCTCACGTTTCACCCTGTTATAAATCAGGGCAGGTACGTCATGGCGCATCTGCTTAGTGGCTCTGCATATCCTCACGTCCTGTATGCAATACAGTATTCAATTATCAAGGTACACCGCTGTAAATCTGTCAGCTATGGAAAAGGGCAGCGAACCGCCCTTTATACCGCTTCAAACGCCAGTATCTTTGTGATTAGCTTTGTTTCAAGCCTTCGGCGCAGTGTTTCATCGACACAATAATGAAGCCGCCCTCCCTCGTCATACATCTTCCGGGTGGACAGAGTAATTATGTATCCTTCATAATGCTTCAGGACTGTGTTGATTGCCAGTACATCGCCTTCTGATGCTGCCTTAATGATATGGAAAGGCAACAAATTCTTTTCTTCTCTGTTCTTACATCTCTGTTTCATCTGCTTTTCCCTCCATAATCTTCCTTAAAATCTCAAGTGAGCGTGTCCGGTGTTCATGGACTGTGCTGCGGACAAGGTTCATCTCCCTTGCTATATCCGCATCGCTCATTTCCAGAAAATACGAAAGCAGTATTACATTCCGCTTCCTCTCCGAAAGTGTCTGTAACGCTTCCGCAATCAGGGTGTCTTTCACCTCAATGTCATATCCATGCACTGTAAAATGGCTGTTTTCCACTCCGTATTCATCCATAACAAACAACTGGTTCAGCTCCTTTTCAGACAGTTCAGAAAACATGGCTTCATGTTCCCTGCGGTAATCCATGTGCCTGTAATAATTGATTGCTTCGCCTTTCAGCGACATCTGGCACAGGCGGTCAAAACGATGCCTGATCGTCATTTCATCATGGTGAGAAGGTTTCTTCATGCGAGTTCACCTCCTCCCCCGCTGTGACGTGACAAAGGCATACGCCTTTTCCCTTTCCGTTGTATCTGCCAAATGGCGGTAGGCTGATGTTCGGGTGGGAGTAAAAATTTTTGTATATAAAAAACGCCCGGACAGGCAAAATGCCCGCTGGACGTTATTCATATCTGTTATTCTGTTTTCTCCACACGCTACGGGAGTGTATAGTTCACTTGTCAGGGTAGATTCTTCTCTACTGCCAGTAAAACACCTTATAAAAGAACCTTCCCACGCCAATAGCCGGACAGGTTCACTAAGCCAAAAAAATATCCCTCAGACCGTTCAGAACACATAAATTCCCCTAAACGTACCCAAAGGATAAAATTTCACGCAAAAAACCTCTGGATACTGCGTTTTTTTATATGCAATATCCAAAGTCTTTTATTCTTATGTGTGTATTATGCCCCTCTTATAAAGTGATTTATTAGTGCATTTTCAAAGCGAAATGTGCAATATACACTATACATGGAGGTGCATATATGGCAAGAAAAAAGAAAATTGACAAGGAAATGGGATTCCGTCTGAAGAAGGCTAGAACCGACCAGAAGCTGACCTATGAAGAACTGGCTGAAAAATCCGGCGTTTCCTCCCGCTATATCAAGGAAATTGAAAATCATGGAAATGTGCCAAGCCTTGAAAAGCTAGGGCAGCTTATACGAGCCTTACATATTTCCGCCGATCCGTTTTTTTATCCAGCCGCCCCGTCAGACAACCTCGACTACCAGCGGCTGTTGGTTTATCTGTCACAATGTACAGAGGAACAGATTACAACAATCCTCGCTATTGTGGAAGCCTATCTTCGGACATACAAATCTCCCAAAGAATAGAATATTCCCAATATCTGAATTTTCTCATGAATATTTCTGGATAATTCTGAACCATGCAAAAAAGGTGGCTCGCCTTCTCTCCTGCCAGCCACCTCTTTGTTTATCTGCTGAATATTTTAAGAAGTTCCTTTATACGCATACGCCTTTTTACGATGCCCAGTCCATCAAGAACCTGTATGCTGTCCACAAACCCCTGATAATACGCCCGCTGTTCCTCCTTGTAATGGGCATGATCCACCGTATCCATATAGTCCTCTAAAAACTCCCTGTCCTCCTTTGACAGCTTGGAAAGATATGCTTCAAATGCCTTCTGCTTCTTTTTCAGTTCCCGGCTGGCTGCTTTTGCTTCCTCTGTCTGGACGGAATACTCCCTGTCCTCTGTTTCGCTGCGCAGCTCCTCAAAAACACCTGCCAATGTTTCAAAAACTTCATTCATGTTTGTTTCCACCTTTCTCTGCTAAAAATAATATTGCATTTTACAGGCAGTATTATCAATCCCTAACTTTCCTTTCACAAGATAATCTCTCCGCACTTCATCTTTAGAAGTATATTATCAACAATATTTCGTAAAATCAATAATAAAGGACTTCATCTTTAGAAAGTTGGTGGTAGGATATTAAAATCTATTGGAACAAAGAAAGCAACTCCAAAAACCTAATCGGTCAAAGGGTTATGGAACTGCGGACGGAAAGAAAGCTATCCCAGAAAGCTCTTGCCGAACAGCTCCAGCTTGCCGGATATGAATTTAGCGACCTGACTGTTTTACGGATTGAAAAGGGAACAAGGTTTGTCCCGGATTATGAAGTGGTAGCTCTGGCAGAGTTCTTCCATGTATCCTGTGAATACCTCTTAGGTGTACAGGACAAAAAATAAGCAGCAATCTGTTGTTGTATCACAGACTGCTGCTTAAATTTTTGTTAAACCGATAGCCAATGCCCCATACGGTCTGTATGTAAAGCGGCTTGCCCGGATTATCCTCTATTTTCTCCCTTATATGGCGGATATGGCTCATAACAATATTGTAATCGCCGGAATATGGTTCCTGCCAGACAATATCATAAATCTGCTCTTTGCTGAATACACGCCCCCTATTTTTAGCAAGTAACAAAAGTATTTCAAATTCTATTTTTGTCAGAGCAACTTCATTTCCTTTTAAAAGCACCTGATACCTCTCTGGAATAATTGTCAGTCCTTCAAAAGATAATCGCTCTGAATCTGCTCTTTCACAAGGCACTTGGTTTACTTGGTATCCACTTTCAGACAACAGATGCACCAACTTTCTATACAGTTCCTCATCTGTATTGTCTAAATGGAGGAAAAACACCTCACCCAACGTATCACCCCCAACACTCATTATAGGTGTTTTATGCCCTACATAATAATAAATTAACAATTAACTTGTTATCTTCTAAACTGGCTGAAACACCACCCTTCATTTTTTCTGAAAGTAATTTCACGATATATAACCCCAATCCTGAATTAGATTGACTGCGTGATAAATCGGCTGTATAAAACTTTTCAAACAGCTTTTCAATCTCTAGCTCATCTCTATATCCTTCCTCTATCAAATTTTGAAATCTAACCTCTACCATATCTGTATTTACGATTTCAACCTCAAATTTCTTTATACCATATCGTATTGCATTCGAAGTCAAATTCGTAATAATACGTCTGAGCATAATTTCATCTGCCATTACATAAGTTGCTGTATTTAAAGACCGGACATTCGGAATGATTCCTTTCTCTTCAAATTGTTCTGTGAAAGACAGTACAGTATCCGCTAATATATTATCCAGATTTACTTTAATCAAGACTGGAGCATTACTCTCATCTTCCAAAAGCGAAATACTATAAAAGTCATTGATAAGTGTTTGTAAATACTTGCCTCTTGATATGGAAATTTCTAAATACTCTTTTTGCTCATCCGTTAAACAAGTCTTCTGCAACAGTTGTAAATATCCTGTCATAGATGTAAGTGGTGTTCGCAAATCATGAGAAATATTTGAAATGGATTCCTTTAAATGTTTTTCCTTTTTTAAAATTGAAGATTTAATATCCCTTTGATAAGCCTGATGACGGTTAATCTCAGCGGCAAGTTCTGTTAAATCCTTATCTATAAAAGCAACCTCTATTAGTTTTTCTACACCTGTGGAACATTCTTGTAATTGCTCTCGTACACAGCGTATTTCTCTTTTCAGGAGAAAAAGGGAAATAGCAAGACCAATACACAAAACAACTAATATAATAATGATTGACATACTATCCCCCCACTTTTTATTATTTTATTTCCGTATTAGAGAAAAAGTAACCACTTAAAGTAATCGAAATAAAAATTGTAATGCAGGACGATAGAAATACAATCAATATAGTAGATATCGAAAGGTTATCGTTTACAATATACTTTAGCTGTGACAATGTGGAATACTCAAATAATCTCCCCACCAAATCAATCTTTTTTCCAATCGTGCTGTCTATAACTGAAAAAAGTATGGGAAAAGCAAAGCATACACATATTGTTTTGGGAATATCCTTACATAAAAAGGCAAAGCATACATAAATACTTGCTGTTCCTATATTTAAAACAATTCCCAAAAAAGAAACACGAAGAAGGTATAAAACCTCCTGCATATTAAATAAATCTCCCCACCCAAATTTTATCGTGTGAATCAGGCACACTGTAACCGGATATAATAACATGATAAAACCTGCGCTAATACAAAATACAAACGCTTTAGAAAAAATAATGTCTAAACGTCTATGCCCTTTAGATAGCTCCGCCTGTATTGTTCTATTAGAAAAATCTGAACCGATATAAAACCCCGAAAAAGCAGCAATCACAAATAACATAAAAATATCCTGAAAAGCATTTGCAAAGCTATCTCTGCCCCTTACTGGATTTCCCGGCTCTGTTAATAAATTTATCTCCGAATACGCACTGAAAGCAGAAATTGCCATCACAACCATAACTAAAACAATAATTATTTTCTGCCGTCTAAGTTTAAAAAGTTCTGTCTTTATTAAGTTAAACATTTCCCATTCCCCCTATGGTATTGATAAAATAGTCTTCCAGATTATCCCCTGCTAATCCTATATTTTTAATAGACAGTTTCTGTTCATTTAAGGCAAGAATCACCTTTTGCATATCATCAATATAATCATATAATTGTATTGACTGATCTGGCATAACTTTATAATTCCTTGTATTCAAAACACGTTCCAGTGCCATTGCCGCCCTTGAAACATCATCCACAAGTATAAATATATGTTTTTTACAACATTCGTCTAACCGCTCTTTTGAAATTTCTTTTATAATTTTTCCATGATGAAGAAAAATATAATTTGTTGCAAGCTGATAAAGCTCACTCAAAATATGACTTGATACCAATATGGTTAATTGTTTCTCATAGGCAAGTTTTTTTAGTAGTTCTCGGATTTCTACCATACTGACCGGATCTAATCCGTTTGTCGGCTCGTCAAGCATTAAAAATTCCGGCTCCCCCAATAATGTAGCTGCAATCCCTAACCGCTGTTTCATACCTAATGAAAAGTTCTGTACCTTTTTCTTTCCAGTATCATGAAGTCCCACAATTTTCAGACAATCTTCAACTACATTTTTATTCGGTATACCCTGTGCAATCCTCATAGCTTCTAAATTATCACGAGCTGTCATATATGGGTAAAGAGCTGGATATTCTATCATGCACCCCATACGCTTTCTTTGTTTTTCCAATTCTTTTTTCTGTGTTTTCCCAAATAATATAATATCTCCGCTGTCCGGCAAAGACAATCCGGAAACCAATCGCATAAACGTAGTCTTGCCAGCTCCGTTTTGACCGATAAACCCATAGATACGCCCTTTTTGAATCGTTATATCTACATGGTCAAGTGCTACCATATTCGCATATTTTTTTGTAAGCCCTATCGTCTGTAAAATATAATCATTCACTTTTTCGTTCCCTCCTTTTCTTTGATAGCATAATTATAAATGCCAAATCTAAAGAAAACCTTACGAAAACTTATCATAAAGCTAAGTATTATTTTGCCAGACGGTAGCCTAATCCCCATAATGTTTCTATATATTCCTCATTGGGATTTACCTTTTTCAACTTGTGTCGCAAGCGGCTGATATGGACATTTAAAGTATTGTCATCAATGGTATATTCTTCATTCCATATACTTTCAAATAAATTTGCTTTTGAAAAAACCTTTTGCGGTTGTAATAAGAATAGTTCCAATATTTTCATTTCTGTTGCTGTCAAAGTAATTTCCTGTCCGTCCACATACACTTGCTTTGCAGCCTTATCAAACTCTATATCTTTAAACACTAATTTTTGACTTTGATCAACTACATTCAACTGATTCCGGCGCAAATTTGCTTCTATTCTGGCAATCACCTCATCAATATCAAATGGTTTCGTTATATAATCATCTGCGCCAAGTCGAAGCAAATCTATCTTACTTTGTGTGGTTTCCTTTGCTGATATAACAAGCACAGGAATATTCGAGAATGTCCTTAATTCTTTCAGCAAGGCATCTCCACTTTTATATGGCAACATAATATCCAACAACACCATTTCAAATTCTTCATTTTTTAACATCTCCAGTCCATGTATTCCTGTATAAGCTGATTTTGATAAATAGCCATTACTTCTTAATGACTGACACAGCAAATGGTTAATTTCTTTGTCATCCTCTATAACTAATATGTTATTATTTGCCATAATTATTTTTCCTTTCCAACGCATCTGCGTTTATCAACGGGCTTTTCCGCATTTCTAGGTATCAACCACATTCTTCCAACCTTCATTAAATCAGGTACTCTTTCCTCAGAGCACAATTTTTGTATTCTTCGTTCAGATATTCCCCATTTTTTCGATGCTTCCTGCACAGTCATATACTCAAACACTATTACCCCTCCCTTTAGCCTTACTTTATATAGTATAGTCGTTCAAACGAATAATGTCAAGAAAAAATCAAAATATCGACACACCCTCCGGGAGTGTCGAAAGACAAGAATAGCAAGCACTGCCCATGTCCGGACACATGGGCGAAATTCCCCATACTTCCCTACCGTCCGTATGATGAAATTTCCATAGGGAAGTATCCCTAACCCTCTTTGGTTTTCTTTGCGTTTTTCTCCGCAAGTCCTTGACCTTCCCCCGCAGATTTGCTACAATAACACATGGATAATTCTATCCAAAACAACTGAACAGACACGAAACCAGACTGTTGTAAACCGGACAAGTTACAGCAGTTTTTTTATGCCCAAATTTAGAAAGGACGATGTAAAAATGGCAAACAGGACACGCACCAACCGGAATGAATTTCACTTGAATGACAAGGAGCAGTACATCCTTGACGAGAAGTTTAAGCTGTCCGGCATGAAAAGCAAATCGGCTTTTATCCGGAAGCTGATTCTATACGGATATGTCTATGACGTGGATTACAGTTTTTTACGGGAATACAATACGGAGCTTGGACGGATCAGTTCAAGTCTGAACCAGATTGCGAAAAGAATTAACAGCACAAATCACATCTATCAGGAAGATATGGACGAAGTAAAGGAGTTGATGAAACAGGTATGGCAATCACAAAAATCCATGCTATCACAGCAACCGTTGATAAAGCGGTAGCCTACATATGCAACCCGGACAAAACAGACGGAAGCATCTACATTTCTTCTTACGCCTGTGCGCCGGAAACCGCAGCAATTGACTTCAAATATACCTTAGACCACTGTCGGGAAAACAGCCCCAATAAAGCCTATCATCTGATACAGGCTTTTGCTCCCGGTGAGGTCAGCTTTGACGAAGCGCACCAGATCGGGAAGGAACTTGCGGACAAGGTTTTAGAGGGGAAATATTCTTATGTTGTCACTACCCACATTGATAAAGGTCACGTCCATAACCATATCATTTTCTGTGCCGCAGACAACATAGAACATGACAAATACCACGACTGTAAGCAGACTTATTACCGCATCAGAAAATTGAGTGACGAGCTGTGCAGCGAGCATAATCTTTCCGTCATTATCCCCGGTGGGGAGCGTGGGAAAAAATACAACGAATGGCAGGCGGACAAGAACAGCGCCGCATGGAAAACAGAGATAAGGAAAGACATCAACGCCGCCATAAAATCATCCTCAACTTACGAAGAATTTCTGCTCCTGATGCGGGCAAAAGGCTATGAGATAAAAGGAGAAACTTTTGGGGAAGATGCCCTCAAATTTATCTCCTTCCGTCCACTCGGCAAAGACCGTTTTGTGCGTGGCAGCATCAAGTCACTCGGAAAGGAATACACAAAGGAGCGCATCAAAGAACGGATTGAACTGAAACGGGAACGGAAGGCAGTTATCCCGAAAAGGGATTACGCAAATAAGAGATTGATTGACACCTCTGATGAGAAATTCCAGAACAGTCCGGGGCTGCAGAGGTGGGCGGCGGTAGAGAATTTAAAGATTGCGGCACAGGCATATAATGAAGCTGGCTCTATAAAAGAACTGGAACAGAAAATCGCCACCACAGCCGCCACCGGGAAGGAAGCAAAGCAGACTGTCCGCAAGCTGGAGAACCGCATCAAAGACCTTGCGGAAATCATCAAATATGCGGAGCAGTACAAGGCAAATAAAGCGTATCATACCGCCTATAAGAAGTCCAAAAATCCCGACGCTTATTTCCGTAAGCATGAGAGCCAGATCATCCTTTATGGCGGCGCAAGGCGTATGCTGGAGCAGACGGGCATCCCCTTAAAAGGCTTGAACATCGACAAGCTGAAAGCGGAGTATCAGGAGCTGACCGCACAGAAAAAAGAACTGACCGCCACATACAAAAACTGTGAAAAAGAGCTAAAATCTCTGAACCGGAAACTGGAGAACCTGAACCAGTATTTAGGGCGCACAGAACCGCCAAAAAACGCACAGGAACAACCAGACCGGGATAATAACCCTGCCCGGTAATATCCAGCCCCGAAAAGGCTTTAAAAGCAAAAAAAGCATCGTGGACAGTGTGCATAACTCCCCATTCCGCTATGGACAACACTGTTTGCAGGATGTGGAAAAGCAAAAGCAGCTTTCCCACATCCTGCAAACAGTGTTGCCCACAGCTCCATAAGACAGGGAGTTATACACACTGCCCACAATGCCGAAGGCGGCGGAATCCCACCCATTTCTTCCTACCTTGTTATAAAAAACAAAAAAATTCCTTGCAGACAAGACCATATTCCTGTAATATAGTCTACAAATCCGCAAAAAAATAGGAGCGCCGAAGCACCCCCATTTCCTAAACCCTCTTGCAAAATTCGCAGTGTTGGTTTATAATCATCTTAGAAGCCGGAGGATTCTAGCATGTCCGACGGTTGTTCAATCGGAAACAATAATCAGTTTAAAAAACAAACGGATTACAGGCTATCCCCTATTGGCAGTAGAGGATAGCCTTTTCCGTTACTTGCGGTTGTGTTTATTGTCTATGTATGTCAAGGCTGCAAAAATCACCAGCACCAACGTAAGCACTTCTAACGTATTCATACCGACCTCCTTTCCGTTTCCAGAAAGGACAACCGCAGACTATCCCTACTCGCTCTAATCTGACTAAGAGAATTATAGCACGTTATGTCGAATAATGCTATAAAAGATTTGCGTTAATCACTCCGCCGCTTCCAATGCCACCTCTGCAAATTCCGCATCGCTCATGGCTTCCAGTTTCCCCAAGACCTGTCCGGCAAGCTCCATCATATCGCTGTCCTGTATGTGGGGGATCACGTTCTGTATGTCTGCAATCATGCCCGTCCTGTCCTGCCCCTCAAACACACACATCAAATTGATTTCTTCCACTGTAAATTTATCCATTAGCTCCCTCTCCTTTTCTATGAATTTCCATATAATCAAACTCCAGTTGGTTACTGCATATTCCGCTACAAATATAGCCGCTTTGAAATGGCACTCTTTCGTTTGCTTTTTTCTCCATGCCAATATAATTTACTCTTGGGCTGAGCCACAACATTTCCACCCGGTTCTGCTTAAACAGTCGAAATCTTTCTTTATGGTCAAATATGCCCTGAAAGTTAATAAGCATTGCAAACGGTTTTCCAATCTCATACAGCCTTTCCAATACCCTGCCTTTTTGACTGTATGGGGGATTGCTGATAATGTAGTCACATTCTGGCACTTCCATTAAGAAGAAATCCTGTCCCATTTTTATATGACTATAAATGACTAAAAAGCCATGCTCCGACAACACTTTCACAAACTGGCTGTTCTCCATATCAAAAGGACACCATACTGTTGTATTTACCTTCAGCCGCTTCATAATCGGATATACCGCATTGGGAGGTGTCAGATATTCATCATTTTTATTGAACTTATATTGTATCTGTGCCATGCTCTTATATCTCCCTCTCTGATTTTTTCTCCGTCCACTTTTCCGGAGCTTCCTTCTCTGCCTTATCCCTCTGCTCGATGACCGCCTTTTTCTCCGCCAGCTTTTCCTTTATGGAAATTCTGCCTGTCTGCTTTTCCTCTTTCGGCTTCTCATTGTTCAGGACGTTATCAATCATGTTATAGTTACATTCTTCCAGTTCCTCAATCTTTGCAAGCGGCTTGTATTCCGCCAGCTTATCTAACAGCTCCTTCGCCTTCCTTGCGGTCTGTACGCCCTCACTGTCATCAAGCTCCGTCCCTTTCCCGATAATATCCGTCATGCCTTCCCGGATACTGTCTGAAATGAGCGCATTAAGGAAATCATTCAGATACCCGGTATTCCCGTTCCTGATGTCCTCTGTGATATTCGCTATCTGCGCTTCCCTGTCCTCCACTGTATGATTGTACTGGTAAGTATCAAAATCATAAGATAGCTGGTCTATCTCCACAGCAAGGAAAGCCGCCTGCCACTTCTCCAGAGAACCCCTGACTTCTATATCCGGCAGCTTGTCGATCAGCTCCGCAATGACCTCCACCGCCTTCGGATTGTCCGTAATATCCGGCACATAGTCCAGAATCTCCAAATCCGCAACTCTGCCCGAAACAATATCCATCTGCGTGTCCTCATAGCTTTCTGTCCCCTCTGTATGGATATTGATGCCAATGCTTGGGATACCGTTCATCCTCTCCGGCGGTATCCGGTTGAAAATGGCGATTGCTTCCGGGACGTCTGCTATCCCCTCATGGTACTCTCCGAAATTGTGGAATTCCCCGCACTCCGCCACTGTAAGGGTGACAACCGTCTGTTTTTCCTCCTGTGCCTGCTCTGCGGCTTTCTCCTGCAGGGCGGCTCGTTTTTCCTCAAGATAAGCTTCCACACCCGGAAGATACTCCCCAAGCGTCCCGGTCTTGCCCTCTGTAATGGGATTAATGTCTACCTTAACGCCGCCGATTGTAAAACCGTCCTCGTTGAAGACATTGAACAGGGTATCTTCGTTTTCCCCGCCCCGGTACTCCACAGCCACGTCAAGGTCAGATACAGGTTCTTCCAAACCTCTGCATCTGCTCCCTGTAACCGCCATATCCACAAGCTCTATATCCATTCCATACTCGTCAATTTTGGACTGTAAATAAGCATAAACACTCATTTCTATATCTTCCTGTGTCTGCCCGTTGACAGGGTTAAATAATTCCTCAGTTCTGGCTTTAAAATCGGCTATCACTTTGCTTTCCGCCGCTTCCGGCACTTCGGTTCTGATACGTTCCTCAAGATGCTCTTTTTCCGCCTGTTCTGCCTTTTCTATCAATCCGTCATAATCAATCGGTATCAGTTCATCGTCAGTGCGGATACTGCCCTCCAGACTGCTCCTGTGCGCCGGCTCTTTCAAATCCGTCACAATCTCGTCAAGCGCCTGTCTGATTGTTATGTCCGGATTGTCATATACGCCCCCGTCCAGTTCCCGGTAGTCCATATCATAAATGGTGTAATCATACCCCTCAGTGGCTTCCTGAATACTGATATAACGGTCTGCCAGACGGAAGGCAAGCTCTGTTTCTGCCCTGTCTGCTTCTTTGGCATTGGCATCTATGTACGGATTTCCCCACTCCGTAAACGGTACATCTTCCACGATATGCTTCTGGCTGGCTGTGGGCATGAGGTGTTCCATTTTCCCCTGTTCATAGAGGGCATCAAACCTGTCCATATAGAGGGAGATATCGTCAAGACCGCTGCTCTTTAGCTGGTACTCAAACCGCTGTTTCACAAAATCCTTTATTTCCTTCGGTGACATTTCCCGGTGAACCCGTACCTTGTCAAAGCCGACCTCGTGATTTAAAGCCTGCAAATCCTCCATGAAACGGCTGCTTTCCACCGCCGCCTTGCTGTGCGTAAAATCCAATGACAGACAGTTTTCATGGTTTCTGACGTGGATCAGGTCAAATTCGCTGCCATTGACATGGAAGCCGAAAGTTGCCCTCGCCATATCCGGCTTGTCCTCCGTTTCCTTTCCCCGGTACTCTGTGAATTTCGCCATTGCTTCCGGAAGGCTCTCAAAACGCTCCAGCCTGCTTTTTTCCGGGCTGTTCTCCGCCCAAGTGGATAAATCCTCAATGACATAATAGGAAACTTTGTCATTGTCCGGCTCTGCCATTGTATTTTCTGCCGCTGCTTCTGCCGGGATTTCCGCTGTTTCCTCCCTGACTGCATCTTTTCCTGTGCTGATTTCCTCCGATACCGAAAGCTCCTTTGTAAACTCCGGTATCTCCCTGTAACCAACGGAATCCACATAATGGCTTGTGTTCTCCCCGTCCTGATGCAGCACCACCACATCACTTACGGAAAGGGAATGCCCGGTAAAGTCTGCCGGGTGGTCTATGTTGAATTTCGTGTAAATATCTTCAAGGCTCATGCCCTCCGTAAGCTCCCCGGTATAGACAAGGGTGTAATTCTCTCTGGAAACCGGGATACCCTTTCTCTCAAGATAATCCATATTCATAAAGTGAATATCCCTCGTTTCCTCTGAATCTTTAAGCTGGTAGATGCCAAACTTGCTCTCATTGCCATACAAAAGTTGTGCTTCCCGGTTAGGCTCACTGTCCTCTAATTCCTGCTTCATGGACTGGTATTCCTTATAAGCGTTCCAATCGCCTTTTTCCACGCCGAACAGCCCGTCATGCTCCTGCAATGCCGCCCTGTCCTCTACAATCGTTTCTGAACCGTCTGCGTGGAGCTGGTACACCGAAACATCTTCCCCGAACAGCTCCGAAGCCATATCCTTTGTCAGAGGAAGCATTTCATCCCATGAATACCCATATTCGTGCATTTCCGACAGCCCTACCATTCCGTCCGGGAGAGCGTCAATTTCTTCCCGTGCCACCCTGATTGTTTCCCAAAGCAGAGCCGAATCGTCTTTCTGCTCCGCAATGGAATGTGCAAGGGAAGTGGTCTTATACATATCATCCAGCTTATACGCATGGTTCATAATCAAATTGCGCTCATCGCTGTCATATACCGACCTGTGAAATTCCATGCGGTTAATGAGCTGCTCCGCCTGTACCGTTGCCGGAAGCTCCGAAGCGGTATGCACTTCCCATGCACTCATATCCACATCAAAATCATAAAACTGCGGATACCCGTCATTCAAACCGCCGCTTCTCATAATCGGTACAAACTCAAAACCTTTTTCTTCCAGATAATCCGTAACGCTTCCATTCCATTCATCTTCTTCAAGAAATGGTATGTCATATAAAGCATTCTGCACTTCCGACTGCATATTTATGATTTTAATGGTTTCATATTCCCCGCTGTCCGGCGTGGAAATCCTCACAACCACATCGCCATATTCAATCGGAACATTCGCCTTTTCCCGTTCTTCCTGCAACGCCTTATAATCGGTTATCTCATGGGTATCCATATCATAGGCATAGTCTAAATGGTATTCCTCTACTTCCTCGCTCCGTTCATTGGCAAGCAGCGTTACCCATGCACCGGCTCTTTCAAGGTAGGCTTCCACATTCTGCCTGTCATCGTCTTTCATGGCAGACAGTAGATTAAATATTTCCGTCCTCTCCACGCCCTTAACATTCAAAAGGTCATATTCGGAACGGTCTGTATTTGACACAAGCAGGATAATGTCCTCCTGTGACTGTTCTGCAGCACGTTCCTTTTCAATCTCCAGAAGCTGCGCTTCAATCCCCTTTATCAGTTCCGAGGAAGTCCGGCGTATGGTGTCGAGGGAAGATTTCAGCTCCGGCATCTCTTTTCCGCTGCTCCACCCGGCGATATAACCGAAAGAATAATCAGACGTGTCAATCCCGAAATGCTGGCATACGGTGTAAGCGATGCTTTCGGCTTCCACCTCTTTCGTTTCCCGGTCTTTATAAACTGCATTCTCCGTATCCTGCTCCGCTTCCCTTGCATGGAGCTTTGCGTGCGCCACTTCATGGACTCCGGTCTTTGCGGTTTGCGCTTCGCTCATGCCCTCTTTAATGGCGATAGGGCGGCTTAAATCAATAAAATATCCTTTTCTGTCACCCTCCATTTCCTCATATCGGATTGGGACAGGGGAAACTCTCTCCAATGCTTCCATAAAATCCTGATAACGCTCCACATTCCCATGCAGTTCATTCACGCCAAGTCCGGGAAGCTCTTTCCCGTCCGTCTGCGAATAATCAAACACTGTCACCACACGAAAGGCGGGTATCTTTATCTCCACTTCCTCCATGACGGGCATCCCGTCCCGGTCAAGCACAGGCTCATTCGTTACCGGATCAATCTTCTCCTGTTCCTCTTTGATTTTATAAGGCGCAGGCGCAAGGATACGGATACCCCTCTCGCCCTTATTTACATGGCGTTCAAAATTCCTCTGCCATGCCTTGTACCCGGCAACGTATGTCGCATCCGGGCATTGCATCTCTATGAGCTGGATATTGTTTGCGCTGTAATTGTGGAATTTTGACATGGTGTTTAAGTAGCTTTTATATTTCTCCCCTTCAAACAGCGCCTTCAAGCCTTCCTCCAGCCTGTCCGTTATCTCTTTTACTTTCTGTTTTTCAGTTCTTGCATCTGCCATATGGTTTTCTCTCCTTTTCCTCCATAAAAACAGGGGGCAGATAAGTTTCCCTGTCTGCCCCCGCTTTGGATATTTTTATTTGCTGATATTTTTATAGACTTTCCTCTTTGCTTTTCGTCTTTGCCTTGTCCGGCTCCGGCGCTTTTTTCTGCTGTCCCACCTTTTCCTTCATCTGCGACAGCTTATCCTTTACGGACACCCGCCCTCCTTTCTCCGCTTCCTTCCCGGCATCCAGACGTGCAGAGAGCCGATCCAGCTTTTCAAACGCCTGATCCGCCCCGTCAATCTTTTTCCGGAGGTTCTCAACCGCCTTTTTTACAGGCATATTGACTGTCCTTGTCAGACCGACACCCGGCTTTTCGTCCGATACCTCTTTCGTGCCTTTCCCGGCTAACAGCCTGCCCACGTTGGAAACGCTGTTCCCGATCTGCTTTAACTCGTCCCCAATGCTGTCAATCTGGTTGGCTGTCTTTTCAAAATCCGTCATCACGTCAACCAGACGCTCCCGGTAGCCGGAAAGCATGGACTTCACGCCGGAAATTCCTTTCTGAAGAACCTTGCACATCTCCGCTTTTCCTTTTTCCTTAAAGGTATTGACCGCCTGTGATGCTGTTTCCACCAGACGGTTTCTTACCGCTGTCAGGCGTTCCGACAGGTTCGTAATTTTCTCCTGAAGGTACGCCACTTTATCCATGAGGTTCTCTTTCACTGATTTTGGCTGATTCTCCTGCATCTGTGAAAGCTGTTCCCGGACACTCTGTAATTCATCCACCATTGCGCTAAGCTGTACCTGCATACCCGCCACATACCAGAACACCCCCATAAAATCCTGTGACTGCTCTTTCATGTTCTGCTGGTTAAGCAGCTCCATGAACTGCTTTAATGCGTCATTTTCCTCCATGACCTGTTTTGTTTTTTGTCCTGCTGTTTCCATTTTCTCTGATACCTCCATTTAATTTTGAGCATGATAAAAGCAGCCATTTCTGGCTGCTCTCTACATACTGTTTTTTATTTACTTTCACATTTGAGTGAATATTACTGCCCGTATTCGTTTCAATTTCTGCAATTTAGTCCTGTCTCCTCCCTACCCTTTCCGCTGTAAATTATTTAGAATTATAAAAACTTTTTTGCGTCATCTAAAAGTACTTCTGAAAATTCTTTCAAATATTGTTTCATATGTATAGGTAAATTTTCGTTACATAAATTTGAAAGTTTTTTCGACTTATAATCTGGATTATAATCTAAAATTACTTTACAATACTTTGGAAATGCTAATCGACCTTGATTGTCCAAATTATAGGCATTGGGATATTTCTTATAATGCAACAATTTTTCTATTAAAAAATCTTCTATAATCATTTCAATATGATTATTTAAACCTATTTTCTGAATATATTTACTTACCAAACATAATTTATCATATTCATCAATCTCTCTAACCGCTATATAATTCAAAATACATTTTACAATTTTCTCTTGTAATTCATGTGTAGAAATAAAATGTATTGCCAAATAGCATAACGCATTATATTCTTCCTTGTACATAAAATACATCCTCACTCTATTTCCTTGTAATTTAGAGGAATAATTGTTTTCAAGATAAGAAAATTCTTTCCAAATTATATCTTCAATAGCATGTTGTTCTGATAAATCAAACTTTTCAAAATCAATTATACTCTCTAAATATAGTATATCTTCTCGCTTAAAATTTTTATATATCAATACGAAATCTTGCGCACTTATTTTGTAATGAGGATTAGAAAAAAAATTCTTTTCCTTTATTTGAAGTTTCATCCTATAATATTCGCCCTTAAATACATTAATTAATGTATTTCTTATATAGTTCTTGTGTTCAGAAAATTGAGAATATAAAAGTTTATTATCATATATAAACATAATTGCATCTAACATATTTCTTTTAACCTTCTCATATTCTGATTGCCCCGCCAAAATGACTTTATTCTTAAAAATATCTTGTTCAATCTTATAGATACTTTCAAATGATTCAATAATATCCTGAGAATAAATATTTCTTGTACATAACCTTTGTAAAAAAACATAATTTTCTCTAATTTCAGCAGGCAATTCATAATACAATTCTTCAAATCGAAAATTTTTCATTTCCGAAGTCATCGAATCAATAAACTCATCATTAAATAAATTAACATTTCCATATGCCATCTGACCATTTATACTATTAAAATAATTCGTATATGATGTAATAGTCAAAAAAACAAAATATCTATTAATCTGACAAAAATAATAAAGTATCCAATCGTTATCCTCTTTTGACCAAGACAGCAAATCTGTATATAACAAATAACTCTCTTCTAATCTACCTACCGCATATAATCCGTATGCTGCATCATACCATTCCTTAAGAGAATCATAGTTTCTTGTCAAAAATTTTTCAATTTCCTCATATTCGCTCCAAAATACCTCATTACGAATAGTATGTTCTTCCATACCATTATAAATATATCCAGCATCATGAATTCCTTTTATATTTGATTTATCCAATACTCTCTGAATAACATTAAGTTTCAATTTATAATCTTCATCCAATTCATTTACTTTACTTAATAACCCATAAAACACCTCTATATAAGATGCTTTGCTGTCTCTGCTAACAATATAGTTTTGCTGATCAATATAATATTTCCCTTCAAACAACGTTTCTATATCTCTAGCGCGAACATACTCAAAAAAATTTAGCCCTACTAATTTTTCATATAAATATTCAAATAAGTTTTTATCATTTTTTAATACATCAGCCTTATTATAACTCACAATTTTTTCTAAAACTGCAATATATTTATCCTTGAACTCTCCGCTTTTCACAAAGCAATTGGTATCAATAATTCTGATCCCACGTCCCTTATAATACGTTATCATTTCATTAGACAGTTCTTCTTTTCCAGTATAAATGAAAATAGGCTCAATAAATGTATCTCCCTGAACCTGCTTAACCCAATTTAAAATAAGTTTAATATTGTAATCATTTAATCCATAACCTATAAATACAATCAGATTAGTTGCAATAATAGTTTTCATGACTGTATCAATAAGAACATAATCCTTCTCATAATCTAAATAATCTTGTTCTTTTAAAACAAATTTGTTATTTTCAAAATCACCATGTACTTTTAATATATATCTTTTTGTAGGTGTCACAGATATTTTTTCATCATGGTTGATTACACTATAATTTATACCATATTTATTCGCCGCTTGTTCTAATAAAGTATCATAATTTGTTGTTAGTATGTGATATGGATTTAATTGCATAATCAAATCATGAACTTCATTAGGCTTACAATCACTAGAAAATGCACCATTTATCTTTTCAAAATACTCTGTTTCACTCTTATTATCATAATATATCTGTGGTATCCGTAAATATTCTTCTGAAGAAAAAATTGCTTTTCCTTTTGCATCTAGTTCATATTTGTAATTCAACTCATCTGCCATATCTTTGACTAAATCATACCAACTTGGATAATTTGAAACTGCAGATACTCCAGCACCTACAAAAAAAGCTAACTTCTTCTTTTTCTTATATTCCAAAATATCTTCAACTAATATATTAACGTCCATATAAATATCTCCCAAATTTTCTTTATTTTAGTATATCGACTTTATTTTCTCTATTCTTAACAAAAGGGCAGTCGATTGACTACCCTTTTATTACTACCTATAAACTTTCCTCTTTTCCTTTTCCCTTTGAAATATCCGGCTTTTCCGGCGCTTTCTGCCCATATGCCTTCTCCCGCATCTCGGCAAGTTTCTCTTTTACGGAAATACGCCCTCTGGGACTGTCTGCCAGCCTCCTCTCTTTCCCATGCTCCGCTATCTTTTCCGATACTGCCCGGTTAATCTGCGGTTTAAAAGGCACATCCGCCACAGCTTCCGCATCACGCCCCATTTCCTCTATGTCCAGTTCCTCCTGCTCCCCGTCATTTTCCGGCTCATCGTCCATATCAATTCCATCGCCGCCCTTTTCGTCCATGTTTAACAGGGCATTTAGTTCTGTCAGGCGTTCCAGCTTCTCCGCAAGCTCCGCTTCCTGTGCAAATGGCTTTGTGACCTCCACCTTTGCGGTTTCAAGCTGATGCTCCACGTTCTCCAGTTTCTGCGCCACCGTTTCCATTCTCCCGGTCATGCCCTCTAAGGCATTGCTTAACCTCTGTAAATTCCCCAACGGATCAGTGCCGATTTCCACCTCATGGCTGATGCTGCCCTTTAAGTTGACTGTAAACTTGGAAAAGAACGAATCAAAGGAAACGCTCATCTTAAATCCCTGATACTCCCCGATTGTGACTGCCATATTCGGCTGTTTTGCGCTCCGGCACATATCAATCAGCGCTGCCCCGGCTTCCTTTTTGTCCGTATATACCCGGTTGCCGATTTTTATGGAGAAAGTGTCCTTGTCCGGGAATTTATTCTGTGCGTAGGTCTGAATGTCGGCACGATACCCTGCAAGGCGTTCCTTCATGGAAGCAATCTGCACCGGGTAATGCTTCACGATATTGTCCTCTAAGCGGTACTTCTGGCTGGTGTGGTTCGCCTTTAACAGCTTTAGCTTGGACACCTGAATATCTAAATCATGAGGTAAGCACAGTCTGTCATCAACTTCGACAGTACCATACTCCCTCCTAAAACCGTACTTACACCTCTCAGCGTATACGGCTCGCCATAAGTTCAACTTATCGTTCTTCATCACAGGAATGAATTTTCTCATGGCACGTTGGGCATACTGCAAGTGTTTTCCGCCTGCGTTTCCGCATAAGTTTCTCCCACTCACTGTTACCCTTAAGACTTTTCAGCTTTTTTACCTGATGAATTTCCAAGTCTGTACAATAACCGCCACATAACTCACACGTTTTGGTTTTCAACTTCCTTGCAAGGCTGTTTGGTCTGTCATACCGCTTATACTGCGGCAGTACCTCAACCTGACCCGCGATAGAATTATCCCTCTTGCCATAGCCCTGATTGTAAAATACAGAAGTCTTCTTCCCCTGCTTCGTTTCATAGCTGACTGTAAAATCTCCATTCACTACATACTTCTTTTTGATTTTGGAAACTTTTGTTTTGTACTTGAATGCAAAAGTTTTCATCATGCTGTATTTCATTGTCCTGCCAAACTTTCCTATTACATAGGCATTGTCAGCAATACAGTAATAATTGAACAGCCCTCTGACCTTTGCATTATAATCGCTTAAAATCTCAATGTCGCTCTTATTCAGAACTTTGCCACTGTGCATGACTTTCCATTTTTCATTGCCATTTTCGTCAGATACAATCCTGATTGCCCCATATTCAAGCAACTTTTTAATCCAGTTTTCTTTCGGCACATACAGCTTCACTACTCCGCTGAACGGTCTTGTCTTCACTCCGTCTTTTCGGCGTTTAATGCTCTCATTCCTCGATACCTTAATTCTGTAGCCAAGAAATTCAGCACACTCACTTGTATGTGTAATCTTTGTTTTCTCGTCCGAAAGCGTCAGGTTTAATTCTTCCGCAAGGAATTTCTTTACTTCTGCCTTTATGGTTTCCGCATCTTCCCTGCTTCCAATAACTCCAATCAGAAAATCGTCACAGTATCTTGTATACTGTATCTTCTTGAAGTCTGTATCCCGTGCATCATATCTGGGCAGTTTTGTATACACTGCCCTCAAATCCCTGATTTCCTTTGCACGGCGTTTTCGTTCCTCCTCACTGATTTCGTTCCAGTCTTTGGCATATTTCTTTTTCAGGCGTTTTGCCCTGCCCCTTACACTTTCATATTCATAAGAAACTTTACGTCTGTCACAGCTCCCTACATCAAACCGTTCTTTCAATCCCTGCATAAACTCGTCTAACTCATTCAGGTAAATATTTGCAAGTATTGGACTGCACCCCGAACCCTGCGGAATGCCGAAATATGTTTTGTTGTATGTCCACTGTTCCATATATCCTGCTTTCAGGAATTTCCATATCAGATTCAAGAATGCTTCATCTTCTATCCGTTTCCTCAAAATACGAATTAACACTGCATGGTCAAAACTGTCAAAACACGCTTTAATATCGCCCTCAACAAACCATTTAGCGCCTGTAAAGGTATTCCTAATCTGTGTCAGTGCTGTATGGCAGCTTCTGTTCGGTCTGAAACCGTGTGATTTTGTGGAGAAACTTCCCTCATAGATACTTTCCAGTATCATTCTGACTACTTCCTGCACCAGCTTGTCATCAGCGGAAGAAATACCAAGCGGCCTTTTCTTATTGCCTGTTTTCTTCTTGATATACTCACGTCTTGCAGGTTTTGGCTGGTAACTCTGGTTTCGCATACTCTCTATGATTCTGTTAATCCGAGCCATGCTGATACCATCAATGGTCATGCCATCAACTCCCGGTGTCATACTGCCTTTGTTGGCATAAATGTTTTGGTATGCCAGCAGGTAAAATTCCGGGTTGTATAAGTTCCTGTATAACCTCTGGTACTTATACGATTTTTCCTGCGATTTCTCGCCTAAGCTTTTCAATACGTTAATAGGATTTCTCAATGCCTCACGCACCTTCCTTTCTTTGTATTTTCCAAACTTACTGCTTCCCTTCGCCATGTGGGCGGCTTTCCCGCATCTGGTTTTACAGCTTTCCCTGTTATTTCAGGTTCCTCAGACTACTATGGAAGCTCTGTTGCCATGCCCTTTTACGGGTTTAGGCAATCTCCGTTTAGTCTAATCAAAACAATAGCTTTCCGTATTGTCGGGTACGACTTTCGCCATTTACACACTACTCATGGTTGCCCTGTCTTGAGTATTCCGCAGTTATACAAAATGGAAATACAACTGCCAAGACACTGCACGTTTCAACTCCTTTCGTGCAGGGACAAAGCTATGTCCAGGCTCTGGCTATCGTTCAGGCAATCTAGCTTTTACCCTCATATACGAATTTTCATTCTCGCAATAAAGACGCTTGTCAGGAAATTTTAATCACTTCTCTATTGCCTGCCTATAATAGACAACAACATGCTACACTCCCTGTTTTGTTTCCAAAATCAGATAAGTTGTAGAATGATAGGCTGTGGATTTCTCCACGTTAATACTTTTACCTACTCCTTGCTAAAGGGAGTATTCTGACTAGACCTCACCGCCAATAAATTAGCGGTTTACGGACGCACCATCTTTTCTTTTATGTAGGGATTGCCCGTTGCCAGAGCTTTCACCTCGGCATAAGTGAGAGCCGCTTCGTCTATGTCCTCACAGCTTCTGACCGGGGATTTGCTCGTCATAATCTGCCCGATGAATTTTTGCTTATTCTCGATAAGCTGCCAACTGTACGAATCGAACGTACCTTCTGTTACATACCGGAATATTTTCACCTTGTCATTCATGTTGCCCTGCCTTAAAATCCGCCCTTCCTGCTGTTCAATGTCGGACGGACGCCAGGGCACATCGAGGTGGTGTAACGCAATCAACCTGTCCTGCACGTTGGTTCCGGCACCCATTTTTGCGGTTGAGCCTAACAAAAAACGAACCTGCCCGCTTCTTACCTTTGCGAACAGCTCCGCTTTCCTTGTTTCCGTATTGGCGTTATGGATAAAAGCTATCTCATTCTCCGGCACTCCTTTCGCCATGAGCTTATCCCTGATGTCCTCATATACATTAAATGTCCCATCTCCCTTCGGTGTGGATAAATCGCAGAAGATAAGCTGCGCCGATTTCTGCTCTTTTGTATGCTCCCAAATCTCAAACGCCTTCTCCACACAGGTTGTGGCTTTGGAGTTTTCTTCATCGGGAAGCATATCATTGATGAGCCGCTGGTCTAACGCTAACTTTCTTCCATCGTTGGTTATCTTTAATACCGATAGGTAACGGTCTGAACTGGCTTTACAGTTCTCGCCGCTTTCCCCCGGTTCGCACCGTGCATGACAGTTTCCCATCACACGGCGCTCCATCAATAATTAGATTGCAATAGTATTATCCAAAGAACTTATTTCTGTGTTTCCAGCTAGGTTTCTCAACTCATTCAGTTTGCGTAAATCTATGGTGTCTTTGTATTCGGAAATATACTGTGATATTGTGTACTGCTTTGTCGCATGGATTAGCCTATGGATGTCCTCATGCACGATTACCAGATTTCTATATTCATCTGTACCGCCTTGACAGCGTGGGGTTTTATGGTGGCAGTGGATGTCGCTGTATTCCAGTTTTATCCCTGTTACTGCACATTTCCCATACTGCCCGGCATAAAGTGAAATCCTGTTGTCCGCATACTGTATGCTCCTGTTGCTGACAGGGTTCTGCATGAGTTTCAACAGCGTAAAGGTGTCTATCCCTAAATTATTGTGGATTTCAGCACGCCCTTCGGCTGTGTATTTATTGACAGACTTTTTCTTACACTTAGGGATTTTGTTCTGTACATACCCAACCGGGGCTACTGCATAGCCGCTTATAAATCGGATTTGCTCGCTTTTCCCATAGTTCATTTTCACAGCTTTTGATATGTTTGGCACTCTCTTTTTCCGCTTTTTATAATACTTAACGGATTTAAAATTTTTCCTCATACGATTTTTGAATACAGCCGTTGCCTGGAATGCTATCTTTCGGCAGTCAAGGCATATCCGGGTAGCTATTTTATAATAATTGTGTATGCCCATGACTTTTGAATTGTAGTTTTGTATCATCTTATACTGCTCTTTGCCACTGTCCGGCTTCTGTATGCGCTTTATCTGCTCCACCAGCTTCTTTGCCGCCTTTTTCACAGCCTTGTCGCTCATACTGCTGACAACAGTGTATTTATTCCTTTTCCGATGAACCTTTAACTTAAATCCAAGAAAGTCCGAATAGTGTTTCCGCAAGTTTACTATCTTTGATTTTTCGGGTGAGATGTCCAGTTTCAGCCGTTCTTTCAGCCAGCCTTTCACCGCATGGAATGTCCTGACGGCGGCGTCATAACTCCTGCAAAAGATTTTGAAGTCATCCGCATACCGCACAATCCGCATTTCCTTTACATTGGTTTTCTTTAATGCTTCCATTGCGCCGCTCCTGCTGACCGTGCCGTTTTTGGTGGTGGTTGTGTAGTATTCATACCTTGTCGGCATGTTTTCCCAGTTGCTGCTGACCCACCAGTCCAGCTCATTCAGCACAATATTGGACAGCAGCGGCGACAAAATACCGCCCTGTGGTGTTCCTTTCGTTGGATAACAGACGGTCTTGTCCGGCATTTTGACCGGGGCTTTTAACATCTTCCTTATAATCACTAATAACTGCCTGTCCTGTATTCCCATTGTCCAAATCTGTTTTAACAGCTTTGAGTGGTTGACGTTATCGAAAAATCCCTGTATGTCTATATCCACACAGTAATGCAGGTTGGATAACTGCATATTCCTGTGCGTCTGGGCGATAGCATGTTCCACACTCCTGTTTGGGCGGAACCCATAGCTGTGTTCATAAAACTTTGCTTCACAGATTGGCTCCAAAACCTGCAAGATACATTGCTGTATCAGGCGGTCATACATTGTGGGGATTCCAAGCGGCCTTGTTTTGTCGCTCCCTTCTTTTGGGATTTCTACCCTTTTTACTGCTTTTGGCTGGTAATCCTTAAATTTACGCTGGATAATCTGCACGAACTCGCTTACTTCGATTCGCTCAATATCTTTGATATTCATATCGTCTGTACCATACGTTTTACTCCCGGCATTGTCTTTGATGTTCCTATACGCAAGTTTTATATTGTTTTCACAAGTGATATACTGCATTAGGTTCCTGAATTTCCCGCCGTCTTTGCTCTTTTGGTACAGCCCGTCATAAATATCCTGCATATCGTAGTATTCGTTGTGCCTTAGCTTCTTGTTTTTCAGTTTCTTTGTCATAGAACATCACTCCTTTCGGAGCAAACTTTTTGTCTTGCTCGAACCTATGGTGATAATTCCTATTGCAAATCTGACTACTGACTGGAGGCTATCCCTCCTCACGCCTTATTATTGCGTGTATCATCAGTACTGTGCCTCCACTTTCATCACCCGCAAAGACGCTTATATGATTCGTCATCACCACCTGCAAATGGGCAGGTGTCGGGTAACTTACTACGTTCCGATAATCTTATCCCAATCCCTGAAAAAAAAACTTCAAGGATTTCAATATAGTTTTAGGTTCTGCTTTAAGCCTGCCAGCTTGATGCCACCTGTAACGGCATAAGGTATTTCATAACATGCACTTTTACTTTACCTCACTGGCTCCACGCCCGTGGAATAGACATTTCTATCTATGCGACATATAGACTTGTACGTTCGCAGATATGTCAGTCTTTTCAGACATTCTAACCATGACTATATATAGACCTCCGACCTGTCATATACAGCCGGCACCTCTGCCGGCCTTTCCACAGCTCTGCCTGTTTGGGTATACTTCAGCCGTCCTCTCCGTGCTGTGAGCCGTGAACTTTATCCACTCGCCCAACGGGGTATTAAGGGAAGCGTTTCAAGGCGTTACCCTGTCATTCCACTTCTCAGATTATCAGTTATCCTGATGTGCTTTTAACTACTGCACACCAGTCACAGCTTTTGTCACGTTTTCCTCGTGGTTTGTAGCTGTAACGTATCGCTCACGCATATTGTCGATGTTCGGCTGCACTTTCCTGTCCCTGACTGCCTCCGCCCTGTCCGCAAGGGACTGAACCATGTCCTGCTGGTACTCGCTCGGCTTTAACACAATATTTTCATAATCCGCTTCCGGCACAGGCAGCTTTAACATATCCGGTGTCTGAATGTCGGCACTCTCCTTAAATAACGCAATCAGCTCTGGAAGATTGAAAAACTTCGCAAATCTCGTCTTTGCCCGGTATCCAGTACCCTCCGGCGCAAGTTCTATGGCTGTCTGAGTTTCCCCGAATGATGCCGCCCAACTGTCAAAATGCCCTAACCCCAACCGCTGTAAGGTGTTGTACTGGAGATAACGCATATTGGTGTATAATTCCGTCATGCTATTTGAGATTGGCGTACCCGTCGCAAATGTGATGCCCTTCCCTCCGGTCAGTTCGTCCATGTACTGGCACTTGGCAAACATATCCGAGGATTTCTGCGCTTCCGTCTGTGCGATGCCCGCCACGTTCCGCATTTTTGTGTATAAAAAGAGGTTCTTATAATTATGGCTCTCGTCCACAAACAGCCGATCCACGCCCAACTGTTCAAAGGTCACAACATTGTCCTTCCGGCTGGAATCATTTAACCGGCTCAACCTTGCGGACAGTGATTTCTTTGTTTTTTCCATCTGTTTAATGGAGTATCGCTCTCCATTTTCCGCTTTGAGCGCTTCGATTGCCATTTCAACTTCCGTTATCTGCCTTTCAATCATCGCCATCTGTCTTTCGGTGGAAAGCGGGATTTTCTCGAATTGAGAATGTCCGATAATCACAGCGTCGTAATCCCCGGTTGCGATTCTGGAGCAGAACTTTTTCCGGTTGGCGGGTTCAAAATCTTTCTTGGTTGCCGCTAAGATATTCGCACCCGGATACAGGCGCAGAAAGTCACTCGCCCACTGCTCCGTCAGGTGGTTCGGCACAACAAATAAACTCTTTTGACACAATCCTAATCTTTTACTTTCCATTGCTGCCGCAATCATTTCAAAGGTCTTGCCTGCCCCCACGCAATGGGCAAGCAGCGTATTGTCCCCGTATAACTGATGCGCCACAGCGTTAAGCTGGTGCGGTCTGAGTACAATGTCCGGTGTCATGCCGGGGAATTTTAAGTGCGAACCGTCATATTCCCTCGGTCTGGTGGAGTTGAAAAGCTCGTTATACTTTGCACATAAATCCTGCCTGCGCTCCGGATCACGAAACACCCAGTCCTTAAAGGCTTCCCGGATTGCTTCCTGCTTCTGGCTTGCAAGCATGGTTTCCTTTTTGTTGAGGACTCTTTTTTCTTTCCCGTCCTCTGTCACAATGTCAAAAATACGGGTGTCACGCAGATTTAAGGAATCCTCTAAAATCCGATATGCGTTTGCCCGCCCTGTTCCGTAGGTCATATTGACAAGTGCGTTTCCCCTGTCCGCATTTTTCCCCTTCACGTTCCACTGCCCGGTCACGCCTGAATACTGTATGCCCATTGTCTTACGTTCAAGCAGGTATCCCGGCGTTTCAAAGGTTTCACGCATGAAGTCCTCAATATATTTTGTGGAAATCCATGTTGCGCCGATACGCACCTCAATCTCCGATGCGTCAAGCTCCTTCGGCTGTACGCTTTCCAGTGAGGACACGTTAATGGCATATTCCGGGTGGTTTTCTGCAAAGGTTCTCGCCACTGACAGCTTCTCCCGCACGTTCCCGCTTAAATACTCGTCTGCGGTTTCCCATTCCTCTGTGACCGGGTTCTGGAAGATTACCCCGGCAAGCTCCTTTGTGATTTCCTCCACGCTCTTGTCCGCAAGCTCCGACATATAGGCTAAATCCACGCCCGCCTTCTCGCTAAGCGATACCGCCAGCGCTTCACTGGCTGTGTCCACGCTCGTCACAACTTCCTGCTTTTTAATGGTACGCTTCGTGAACATATCCGCTTTTCCAATGAAGTTCCCCTCATCGTCCAGATTTTCAAGGGAACATAACAGGCAGTAGCTGGAATCCTGATTGAACGCCCTTTTATTGGTCTGTGAACTGATAAGACCGAATTTCTTGGAGAAATCATCGTATAACTGATTCAACTCCGTCTGTTTGTTTTTAATCATTTCATCCGGGTATTCTTCCAACTGGAAGTTTATCAGTTCCTGCGTACAGTCCCGGATTGCCACCATGCCCTTCATGCGCTGCTCCGCTTTCTCCGAAACGTCCACAGGCTTCATAATGGAATTTTCCCGGTAATACACTTTATCGTCCACTACGGTATAACTGTAATTCTTCACGTCCGGATCGGCGGGTATGTTCTCCCTTGCCAGCTCATCATCAATCTCATTGAAATCCGCCTGCTCGATGCTGCCCTCCACATAAGAGAGCGCATGTTTAAGCTGCGCCGACAGGGGAAGGGACGTGTCCGGCAGACAGGCGCTTTCCATGCCATGCGCCCCGGAAACCATCTCCATTTTTCCGAGTACCATTTCCGGGTGGTCTGCGAAATACTGGTTTATCACGATACCGTCTTTTTCCGTCAGATGCACCCAGTCCGGTTCAATATCTAACACCCGGTCACGCTTCTTTAAAAATAAAATATCCGAAGTGACCTCCGTACCCGCATTTTCCTTAAACGCTGTGTTCGGAAGCCTGACCGCCCCCAATAGTTCCGCCCGCTGTGCAAGGTATTTCCGCACTTCCGGGTTTTTCTTATCCATAGTCCCCTTTGAAGTGACAAAGGCAACGATGCCGCCCGGACGTACTTTATCCAAAGTCTTTGCGAAAAAATAATCGTGTATGAGGAAGTTATGCTTGTCATACTGTCTGTCAGACACTTTATACTGTCCGAAAGGCACATTTCCCACCGCCACGTCAAAAAAGTCATTAGGATAGGTGGTATTCTCAAAGCCTGTGATTTGAATGTCCGCATGAGGGTAGAGCTGTTTTGCGATACGCCCGGTTATCCCGTCAAGCTCCGCCCCGTAGAGCCTGCTCCCCGCCATTTCCTCCGGCAGACAGCCATAAAAATTCCCGATGCCTGCGGCGGGATCTAACACATTACCTTTTGTAAATCCCATTTTCCCCACTGCGTCATAGATTGCCTGAATGATGACCGGGCTTGTGTAGTGGGCATTTAACGTGCTTTCCCTTGCGGAAGCGTATTCCTCCGGGGATAACAGGCTCTTTAATTCCTGATACTCATTCGCCCAGTTCGCTTTGGAAGAATCAAAGGCATCGGCAAGACCGCCCCAACCCACATATTTTGCTAAGACTTCCTGTTCCTCCGGTGTGGCAGTGCGGCGTTCACTTTCAATCTTTTCAAGGGTTCGTATGGCTTCCACGTTCTGCCGGAATTTCTCTTTCGGCGCAAATCCTTTCCCAGTATTCTCTGCTTCATTGAAAGAAATGCGGTAATTGACTGCGCCTGTTTTATCAATCTCCGGCTGTTTTTGTGATGCTTTTTCCGGCTCTGGCGAATTGCCCCCGGTCAGCGTTTCCACATCGCCCATGACCTGCTGGATAAACGGGCTGTTTTCCAAAGCATTTTCATCTACAACCTGCCCGTCCACAATGCCTGCTTTTTCCAGACCTTCCCGGACAGCCTGAGTGTCAATGTCGGGAAAATCATCTTTTATAGCAACATCTTTTGTGCCTGAAATATTTTCCGTTCCCGGCTGTTCTGTTTCCTCTGTAACCTTTTCCGGCTCTGGCGCAATATCTTTTGTTTCTTTCTGCCCTGTTTCCTGTAAATTCTCTGTCTGTAAACCTTCATTGAGCTTATGGCAGAAAACATCCGCTTCCTCCGGTGTGTCAAATGTCGGCACTGTGCCATCGCCTGTTACATAATAATCCTGCGTTTCGCTGTCCCACACCGCATAAGGCTCTGTAAAGGCATCCGAAGTTTCCGTAACCGTAAAACGTGTTGTTTCTTCCTGTTCTGGTTCTTCTGTAAGGTTTTCCGGCTCGGCATCCGGGAGAGGTTCTTCCTTCTTTTCTTCTGACAGCTCTGCTTCAGAAACTTCCGCAGCGTGTCCTTCCCTCTGCTGTTTTGGCTCGCTCTCATAACGTGCCGCATACTTCTGAGCCTCCTTCAGCAGAGCATCCATTTCCACCGCTTTTTCCGTATTGCCGCTTAATGACTGCATCAGGACATAATCAGTAGCTTCTAAAAACAGAGTATCATAGACCGCCTTGCCCTCTAAACTCCTGCTGTCATCCTCTATGGCAACCGCCCCGGTATCCTCATTCCAGCCGACCACATCTTTCATAGAAAGCGCACCGCAGATTTTTACCACAGCGGACATCTCCGCAAGCCTTTCCATCAGCGCTTTTTCATTGTCGCTGGCTTTATTTTCCGGTTCGGGACTTTTGGATTTTTCCCCGGAAATTTCCGCTTCCTGTTCCGGTACAGCAATTTTTTCCGGCTCCCTGTCACGCTCTATGTACCGCCTTGTCTGGTTTGTAAAACCGTCCAGCACAGCCGGGTGGGACGTGACGAGGTAATCCCTGGTCTGCCAGTCAGCGGAAGGGACAAGGCTTTTTGCCCACTCCTTATTGTCGGGGGAAAACCGCCCGTCATGGGATAAGTGCATGATTGTGTTTGCAAGGACGATTTCCACACGTTCCTTCCCATACTGCCGGATAACGCCCTCTGCAGTATCCCCCGGAAGGGTGTAACCGTCAAATTTCTCCGCAATCGCTTTTTCTATGGCATCTTTACATTCTACCCGGACACCATGCTCCAGCTTTTCCTGCTCCCGGCGCATGGCTTCCTCCGCCTGCTCTTTTTTGTACTGTGCAAAGGCTTCCTTTCCCTTCGGCGTAAGGTATTTATCCGCATTGACAAGCTCCCTGATGCGCTTCTCCACCACGTTCCATTTTAAAAGCACTTTTGCGTATGGATCGCCTATCCTGCCTTTCCCCAGTTTGATTCCTTTGGAATCGTGCCATTCATCGCTCCGGTCTGAACCGATTAGGGCGGGAGAACCGCCGCCCGTCCCGTACTCATTTTTAAGGAAGGCAATATTTTCTTTCTTATCATGCCCTTCCATAAAATACTCATAGATACGGAACTGCCCATGATGATAGTTGCTGCCGCCTGTCAGACGCTCATCTATCTCATCCTGTGTAATAAAATCCTCATGCAGCACCTCCACGCTGTCCTGTACCGGGTATTCCGTTTTCTCTGTACTCAAATCCGCAATCTCTGAAAGCAGATGCTCTGGCTTTTTCACATACCGCCACCTGATCTGCTTTTCCCCGGCTTCAATCTGCTCTTTTGCGCGGGAAAGCTCCCCGGCGATGACATCACGCCCCTCCTGCGTGGATAAAAGCTCGCACAGGATTGTCATGCTCTCCGGGTGGTTGTGGCTTTTAATCGGTATGCTCTCCGGCGCTTCCCCGATACCGTCCCAAAAGAAATTGAACAGGTCATTTGACACCCTCTGACGTTCCACCGCATCCACAAGGAACACTTCATTTGCGCCCATGTAAGAGCCACTCTCCACCATAGAACGGACAACGCCCTCTATCTCCTGCCAGTCCATTAACGCAACCGGGTTTTCTTTTGCGGACATCCCGTAGCCGATGCTCATGCCGGATTCATTGAACCAAACGGAAATGGGATTGCTGCCGAAGTCAAAGCCTTTCCCGGTAGTTCCATATTCATTTTTCAGAAACTCCGCCATTTCCTCCGGCGTTTTGCCTTGCTGGTACTTGGCGTAAATGCGGCTCCTGCTGTTATCCCGTCCACCCCCTGTCCGTAAAATGGCTTCAAGCTGCTCCTGCGGCAGAGAAAAAGCGGCGGGCATGGTATAGTTCTCTCCTGCCTGCGCCGCTTCTATCGTGCCGATCTGTTCCTCTATGGTGGGGAATAAACTAAGCTGCTGGTAAACCTCCGTTTCCTTTGGTTCTTCCCACTGCGGTATCTGCCCTTCTTTCAGATATTCTCCCTTTTCCATGTAAAAGGCGATGCTGTTCCTCACATCCTCCCATGATACAGATGCCTCCGCTGTCCGGTTTAAATAACTTCCCCTCCAGACGGTCAGACCGTTTTCGTCCGCCCTATACCCGGCTCTTTCCTCCCCTACATAAAACTCGGTAAATTCCTTATGCCTGTAACTGTTTTTGATATATTCCGTCTGTTTATCCTTATCCGGCTCGAAAAGCATTACCCCGGCAATATCCGGGCATTTATGCACCATAAATTCATCAAACTGCAAGATGCCTTTCTCTATTTCAGACAAAGAAAGACCGGGCAATGGTTCTCCACTGTCCGGCTCTGGTAAATCCTTATTTTCAGTTTTTTCAGTCGCTCCTTCACTTACAGGCTGTATACCAGTTCCCTCAGTACGATTTCCTCCGCCGAGTGCCTGATGCTGTTCATCTTCTGAACCCAAAGCATCTGGTTCTCCGCCTTGAGTTTTTCCGTCACTCCCTCCTGCTTCATCATCTGCCCGGTCAGCAGTTCCATCCTCTGCTCTGCCTGCTCCTGAATGGTCAGAAGATGCTCTTTCAGCTTCCCTTTCAGCAGAAGCCCGGTGTAAATCCCCTTCTTGTGTTCCTGTAAGTAATTCTTCCTCATCAGTCCGTATTTCGTCAGTGTCCCCTCCGGCTGTTCGTCCATCTTTAACATCGGTATCAGATAATCCCCGTTCTTCTCGTAAGTCAGATTCATTATTTTTTCCCCTTTCCCCGGCGTTCCCGGTCTGTGTGGTAAGTTGTATGTCCTCCGTTTTACTTTCACGCTTTAAAGCATTATAGCGTGTGCCAGAGGTATTTGCAAGTCCTTTTTCGACAAAATTTCTTGATGCTTCCTTTCCGGCGATTTCCCTGTCATACGCCCCGATTGCTTTGCCAATCTCCATAAGCACAGGTTTGGATAAATCGGATATGCTGTCACCGATGTGCGACAGTGTTTCGATTGTATTAAACTCATGGATATAGGGGAACTGGATTTCCTCTGCCAGCTCCGCATCTTCCATGCCGCACCGCTTTAAAACAGTGTAGGCGATGCTGTCCGCCAGTGTTTCCCGGACACGGACAGCAATATTCAGTTCGTCCAGTTCCTCCAGAAAACTTCCCTCTTTCAGATATTCCATATCCGAAGCAAGCTCCCCATAACAGTCCTGTGCAATCCGGGAAGCAATCTCCCTGATCCTGTCCGTAAACCCGGCTTCTTTGTCAGTGTCCCCGTAAATCCCTTCCAGACGGTCAAGCACCGCTTCCTGATGTTCCCCCTTCATCTCCCAAAGCCTGGGGAAACGCCCGATGCGCCTTGCCTTATGCACGTCCGATATGTCAAAGACGTACCGCAGTCCGGTGTTGGGACTCCCTTCTTCATCAAACAAGGCGATACCCTTTGCCCCTTTGTTTACCCAGCAGTGCATTTTTTCATTCCATATCTCTATGGAAGCACAGGCTGTAGCATCCGGTCTTTGGGCATAGATAAGGAGCTGGTCTTTGAACGGGTATTTGTAGAGCCTTGATGCTGTGTTCAGATATTTCTTCCAGCTTTCTTCATTTCTCGTCACTTCCCTTGATGTTTCTGCGGAAAGTATGGAAATTAAGTCATATTTTCTCATGGTAAACCTCCATTTCCTGTTTATTGTTTTTTGGCAATAAAAAAGGCGGCTATGGTTCGTTCATAAGCCATTGCCACCAGTGACGGTAAACTTTATTCAATTTTTGTCTGCTCCTTTCCTCCACTGATTCTTCATATAAGAAAAGCACCTAAGATTTCTCCTAAGTGCATTTTCTTTAAATTCCATTTTCTTAAAAAATCTTATGAATTACTCGCTTTATTGCATCATGTGAAATTCCAGTATTATCCAAAATCATAACATATATCATACATCTGGCTAACTGATATGTATAGGCGTGAATATCCTCTAAGTCTTTCGGGTGTCCATGTCCTATTTCATTTCGCATCTTAGAAAATATCTGACCTAAATTGCTATTTCCTTCAAAATGGATTTTCATTCTCTGTGCTAACATCTTCTTATAATCATTTAAAATATCTGAGTATTTCTTTAGCACATTATTGAATTGTTCCTCTAAGGAAAAATCTATTTTATCAAGGTCATCTAATATTTTTTTCGCATAATTTTCAATTTTTTCCTTCTTTTTCTTTGATGTCCGTTGCTCTTTTAATTCATCGGCAGCACTTTCAAAGTTCTTCTTAATATATTCCAATAATTCCTCTCTTAAAGAATCGCTTTCCTCCTGATCCACTAATTTACAGGATTCGTCAATCACCACATCATTTGCTAACTGTTTTATTTGCTGGAACTCTGCATTAGTTTCCATTTTTGTTTCTTGTGTACGGTCATACTCTCCTTCAAAACTTAATGCACATTCTAAAAAACTTGTATGAGTTAAATCCTTATACTCCGTATCATTATCTGGAACAAATAACTCATCAGAAGTATCTTTTTGACGCCTCTCTGCAATATATTGAAAAAGTTCTCCAAATTTATCTCCAACATCCCTTGTAAGAATTGTATTCAATTCAGAATTTGTATACTCACCTCTATCTATCGTTCTGAAATAAACAATCCCTGTTTTTTCAAATTTTTTATCTCTGTTTCTCTTATAAATCTTAATATTATCAAACTTAATATTTCGGCGGAAACTCAAAAATTTCATAAAATCAAATACCCACAAATAACAGTCTGGTATTATATCAATTCCAACCGATTCTTTAAAATCAATATAAAATTGTGGCGTACAAGTACCTATATTGCGTTCTCCCCACCTTTCATTATAATAAATAGCGTAGTCGATTCCTACTTCACATAAAATCCCATTAACTATTGCCGGATATTTTGTATTTATTTCATTCCAATATCGAGGTTCTTTTGCATATAAGCGCTCACTCCAATCTATCCCATTATCAATCTTCTTCATCACATTAGCACTACCGCCAGCAAATACATCTATCGGCTTTCCAGTAAACATGATCCTATCAAATTGTGAAAGATCATCTGGCGGATTATTACCGCTCGAATAAATATATCCTTTACACGAGATGCTTCTCCCATTATATATACAACCGAACATTTTAAAATTATAATTATTAAAAAGATAACCCTCAACAATATCCTTCTCTATCCTTTCATGTTGCAAGCAAAAAAAGTGTTCTTCATCTACTATAATCTTAAAATCCTTATGATTCTCTGAAATAAAACGTATTTCATTTTCCTCAAGTCCACTCAAATATCCTTCTAACATATAACCTCCCATAATATTTATATCTATTTTTAGCTAACGTATTATGGAAATTATACCACCCTATCAGTTGTAACTCAATTTCTTCTCAGAATATTTCACATTTCAGTTGTAGGGTACTTAACGAACCCTACAACCTACTATCAATCACTCATAGAAACCATGTTCCTCAATGCCTTTTTCCAGAATAGTATGTATCAGTTCTTCCAGTTCCACACCGTTTATCTCACTGACCACAATCAGCTTTGCAAGGGTATCTTTCTGTACGGATATGGCATACTGTTCCTCATCGGCACGAAGTTCATGGACGCAGATGCCAAGTCCGTCCGCAATCCGGCACACCACGCCAAGCTCCGGCTCTCTGATGCCCGCCAAAACATCCATAATCGTCCTCTCCGGCACTCCTGACATTCTGGAAAGCTCCACAATGCTGATTTCTTCCTCTTTCATCACGTTTAATAACTTATCCCCGGTTGTAAACATACTTTTTCCTCCCTTATTTTTTCTTCCCGCCAGAAGATTTCTTTTTCGGAAACTCCATGACAAACTTAAACTGTACCCCGCTTTTTTCTTCCCCGTCTTTGGTATAGCTATATTCTTCTGTCCCGCTCGGAATGATATAGGCATCATAGGGCTTGCCCGCTTTGCTCTTTAACCCTTTTAACAGGATTTTCTTTCCAGCAAGCATATCCTTCACCTGTGCATCGGTAAGGACAGCACCCATTATCCGGCTCACGTTCATACCGCATTTTTTCATGCAGTACGCACCGAATTTTCCTTTTACCACCTGACCGCCGCAATTCGGGCATACCCCAAGAGCCGCCTGTTCCTGTGCGCACATCTTTTTCTGCTCGTCACTGACCTCATGGTAGGTGTGTATCAGCTCCGACACCATATTTTCAATGTCCGCCATGAAGTCCTCCATAGGAAGCTCCCCTTTCGCTACCAGTGTCAGAGCATTTTCCCAATCGGCGGTAAGTTTCGGGGACTTCACCACATCCGGCAGCACCGTAATCAGTTTCAATCCGTCCTCTGTTGGTATGATCTGCTTTTTCTCACGCTTTACAAAGCCGTCCTTGACTAACTTCTCAATAATGTCCGCCCTTGTCGCTGGCGTACCCAAGCCTTTCCTCTCCACGTCATCGCCCATATCTTCCGCCCCGGCACGTTCCATTGCGGATAATAATAAATCTTCCGTAAAGCGCTTCGGCGGGGAAGTGAAATGCTCGCTGATTTTGGTCTGCACACCGTCAAACACCTGTCCTTCTGAAAGCTCCGGCAGCTTCTTTTCCTCTTTTTCTTCTTCCGTATTCCCGGAGATTTTAAAGGAACGCTTAAAGGCATCTTCAAAGGACTTCCACCCGTTATGCGTGACAGACTTCCCGGAAACCGCAAAAGTGTGTCCGTTACAGGAAAACTCCGCTTTGACTGTTTCATACAGATGCTTCTCCCCGGTGGCGCATAACAGGCGGTTCGCAATCAGGGATAAAATTTTGCGCTCCGTTTCCGGCAGTGCTGCAAGGTCAGCTTTCCCTATCTCCATTGTGGGGATAATGGCGTGGTGGTCTGTCACTTTTTTGCTGTTCAGAATCCTTTTTATATCTGGGCTGGACGTTTTGTTTTCCTCAAACATGAGGGAGCTGAACACCGCTTCAATTACACCTTTTGCGGTCTGCCCCATATCATCGGATAAGAACTGGCTGTCCGTTCTCGGATATGTGGCTAACTTTTTCTCATAAAGGCTCTGTGTGTACTCTAAGGTCTGCTTTGCGGTGAAACCAAATAAACGGTTCGCATCCCTCTGGAGGGTGGTAAGGTCATAGAGCTTCGGCGGCATGGCTGCTTTTTCCTCTTTTACAACAGACATGGTAAGAGCCTGCCCGTTCCGGCAAGCTCCCACAATTTCATCTGTTTTCTTTTTGTCATCCATGCGCCCGGTGGCGGCATCTATCCCATCCATCAGGATATGCGCCATGTAATATGTTTCCTTCTGGAAATTCATAATCTTTGCTTCCCGATCTACCAGCATCGCAAGGGTGGGTGTCTGCACCCGCCCCACCTTTAAAACCTTTCCGCCATACAGGACAGTGAACAGCCTTGTACCGTTGATGCCCACAAGCCAGTCCGCTTCCTGCCTGCACAGTGCGGAATGGTACAGGTTATCGTAATCGCTCCCCGGCTGTAAATTCTCAAACCCTTCACAAATGGCGGTTTCCTCCATTGAGGAAATCCACAGGCGTTTGATTGGCTTGTCACAGCCTGCCATTTCATACACCAGACGGAAGATAAGTTCCCCCTCCCGTCCGGCGTCTGTTCCACAAATCACAGCCGACACGTCTTTCCTGTGCATCAACTGGTACAGCACGTCATACTGCGCTTTTGTGTCCGGCTTCACCTCATACTGCCATTTTTCCGGCTTGACGGGAAGGCTCTCATACGTCCACTTTTTCCACTGTTCCCCGTAGCTTTCCGGCTGTGCCAGTTCCACCAGATGCCCCACGCACCAGCTCACAATATATCCGTTCCCCTCCATATATCCGTCACTGATTTCCGATGCGCCGATCACGTCCGCAATGCTCCTTGCAACACTCGGTTTTTCCGCTATCACTAACTGCATTTAGTCATCCTCCCCTTCTTTATCTTCAAAGAAATCATCCTCACTGCCCTCGTTTTCCTCATCATCGTCATATTCTTCTTCCTCGTCCTCCTCATCATCGTCCTCGTCAAGAAATTCCTCTTTCTTTTTCCGGACTACTTTGAAATAATAGCCGCCGCCAATAGCTGCAACTGCCACAATCCCAAGAATGATATAGGTTGCCGCCGGGTTTTCTTCTGGTTTCTCCAGCTCAGGTTCTTCGGTGTTTTCCCCCTCCCCGTCCTCTGTGGGTTCTTCCGTAGGTTCTTCCTCCTTCCCCTGTTCCCCGTTGTTATTGGGAAGTGCGCCCTCCGTCACAGGGATTGCGGACTCCAGCGCAGCGGAATTTTTCGGTAAGGTTTCGCTGTTGTCCGCTGTCACGTTCAACAGGTCATTTTCCGTAACTTCCGTCAGGAAATACACCATTTCTTCCTCCCCGTCCCGGTCAATGATAAGGTAGAACACTTTTTCCGATGCGGTCTGGATTGTATAAAATTCCTTTCCCGTTTCGCTTTTCTCCTTTTCCCCGGATTCCTCTTTTTTCTCCGATGCCGCCGCTTCCGCCATTGCCTGCTTTTTCTGCTCTGCAAGGTTGTTTTCGGAAACGGTGTTCCCGTCACTGTCCGTCTTGGTATGCTCCGTCACCTGTGCGGTGGCGGAGGAAGGCTTGGTAGCCTGTGCGTTCACCGGGAGCTGCTCTGCCGGGTTCTTCTCGTTCCCGTCCTCTTTTTCCGGATCGGTGTAATACGGGTTGGCTGTTTTGTAGACCTCCGACATATTCCCGGCGTTATCCATTGCGGAAATGGTAAAATACTGGTAGCCTGCGTCAAACTGTTGCAGACGGATATTCAGGACACCGTTTGTAAGCTCCGTAAATTCATACCCGTTCACATACACCGCCTTGATGCCGGAATCCGTATCATGCGCCTGTATGGAGAGCAGACCGTCGCTGACCGCAGCGTTTAAGGTAGGCTTCGTGAAATCAAAGCATTTCATATAGCGGTTTTTCTCATAGGTTTTTCCCTTCTGGTCTGTCACAAGCACATAGACGGTGGTATTCTCCGAAATCTCTACATACATATCCTCTGTTACGTCTGTCCAGCTCCCATTCTGTGCCACTTTCGCCTGCACTGTCTTTATGGTGAAGTTGCCGGAATGTGCCACGTCCTCTATGGAGATATGTACCTTTGTGGTGTCATTGTGCCACCCGGACGGAGTGGAGATTGTGACCTTTACATTCGGGTTCACATACTCGCATAAGCTGTAATCCTCTTTGCAGACACCGCAATCCTTATCCGTAACATACTGTGTGCATTTCTCTTTACAGGTACATTCCGGTTCAGGTACTTCGTTCCCGGATACCGTACCGCTTTCCGTTTCTTCCTCATTACTGCCGGACTCGGTTTTTGTTTCCCCGGTTTCATCCTCCCCATTCTCTAAATTTTCCCCGGTTTCAGTGCTTTCCTCTGCTCCGGCGGTTTCCTCTGTTTCCCCTTCGGTATTGTTTTCCTCCGTAAGCGCACCCTCCGCATAGGCATCTACCGTATTCCCACTGTTCGCCATAAACGCCCCTATGGGCATACAGAACAGCAATGCCGACAAGAACAGCGACACCGCCGCCCTAACTGATAACTTTTTCTTCATTTCCTGCCATCTCCTTTGCGTTTTCTTTTTCTTCCAATAACTTCAAAATCTCGTCCTCGCTGAATTTGATAAGTAATTGCAGCTTCTCGGACGAGATTTTATGCTTTTCGATAATATCCATTTTTTCGGCTCTTTCCGCCATGCGCTTCTGTTCTTCCAAATCCTTCTTTTTTGCCTGTAAGGATTCAAGCTGCGCATCCACTTTGGAAAGCTCCTTTTCAATGCGTTCCTTTGTCATAAATGCCTCCTTAATTTAACCTTCCGAAACTGTAAAAATGGCTCTGCCAGTACGAAGAATTGATGCTTGCGTAACTGATCGGATCGCCGCAATGTATCATAGTCCCGCCACCGCAGTAAATCCCCACATGGCTCACTGCCCCGGCAGAATTGTAAGTCCCGGTAAAAAAGATAATGTCCCCCGCCTTTGCGTCCGATGCGGAAACCGGAGTACACTGGTCATAAATCCCCTGTGCTGTAGTTCGTGGAAGGTTATGCACCCCGCTGTTGGTAAATACCCAGCAGACAAAGCCGGAACAGTCAAAACTTGTGGAAGGGTTTGAGCCGCCCCACACATAAGGGTAGCCGAGGTATTTTGCGGCTTCCTCCATAAGAGCCTGCACCGATGCGTCATCGTAGGCATCCGGCGGTATGGCGTTCCCCGGCAGACCTCCCGGCGTTTCCCCGTAAAGCGTGCCTTCGCCCACATCGAAATAAAATAACGGGTTATAATACTCCCCGTCATATAAACATTCGATATGCAAATGGCTTCCTGTGCTGCTCCCGGTGTTCCCCGTTGTGCCGATGACCGCCCCTTTTTCCACTTCCTGCCCCGCACCCACGCTGATGCTGTCCATGTGGGCATACTTGGTTATGTAACCGTCTATCTCAATCGCTACATAATTCCCGTAGTGGCTGTCATACGCCGCCGCTGTCACCGTACCGTCATGGGCGGCATAAACGGTTGTGCCTGTCGGTACAGCTATATCCACGCCCCGGTGAAATTCCTCGTTCCCTGTGGCTGGATTTTTCCGGTATCCGTAATAGCTTGACACATAGTAATACCAGTAAAGGTTAAGCGGCGATGTGAACTCCTGAAGCAGACCGTTTGTTTCCCGGTACATGGCGAAAATCTCCGCCTGCTCCGTATCCATTTTCCCGGAAACAAGGCTTTCAAGCGGTATGACCGTCAGTGTCACCCGGAGGATACTGACCTCGTATTCTTCTTCCTCCTCATACTCATATTCTTCCCCTGTTTCCTCCCCTGTGACCGGATCAGTGACCGTCCTTGTGCCTGTCTTTGTGACTGTCCTTGTCCTCGTTTCCGTATCCGGCGTAAGTGTGAGCGTATACATCTCATCAAAAAGAGCCTGTATTTCGCTTTCCACCTCACTTGCGGTAAATTCCGTATGGACTGCCGATAAATAGCCGATAAGGGTAAACGGGTTATGCCCGATTGCCCCAAGATTATAGGAATATTCATCATACCCCGGATAATCCGTTTCCACCCGGTCAATCTCATTCTGCAAGTCAAGCTCCAGACGGGTAAGCTGTAAATCAGCGGCGTCAATCTCTTTCGGCTTACTTAAATAACTCGCTGCTAAAATCGTGGACTGCGTATCCGCAAACATCGCCCCACAGGACGATACGGAAACCATAATCATCATAAGGAGCAGAGCCATGATGCCCACTGTCACAAGCAGTCCGGCGTTTTTCCTCGCAAACTCCTGTAACTTCCTCGCCACAGTGACCGCACCGTTTTTTGTCTTTTGGAACGCCTGCTCCGCCGTCTTTCCTGCCGCCGCTTTTTTCCTCGCCTTGACATACTCCCGTTTAATGCGCTGTTTCTGTAACCGCTTCTGCAATGCCTTTTTCTGCATCTGCGGGTTTTCTTCCAGAAACTTCTGGTACTGGAAATTGACTTCCTTTTTAAACTGCTTCTTTTCCAGCTTTGCTATCTTTGCCCGCTGTTTCTGCTCTTTCCCATTTATCTGCCTTTTGACGAAAGAATAAACCGATTCCACTTTCTGCTCCGACTTGTGTGCGCCCTCCACCGCTGAATTTTCTTTCTCCGTTTCAGCGATTTTCCCATGCACAAAATTCCTGCCCTCATTCTGCATCCGGCGCATGGTGGTTTTGGATACGCCCTCCTGCTTGAAAGGCTTCTCCTTATCCAGAGGGACAATTACATATTTTCCCTTCCCGGTTTTCTCGTCAAACACTCTCTGCAAGGTGTATTCCCTTGTCTTAGGCAGCTTTGCCCTTGCTTTTTGTACCTTCCTCCCGGCTTTCTGTGCCTGCCGCTGCTTCTTTTTCAGCTTTTTGCTTCCGGCAAATTCAGAGCCTCCTTCCCCCTGAAAAGAATTTCCGGTTTCTCCTGTAAAAGTTTCTTCCGTAAATGTTTTATTTTCCGCTTTTTCCTTCGTGCCGCCTTTATTCTGGTGTTCCCTCTGTACCCGCTTTTTATGGTACTTCCCTTTTTTCTGCGACTGCCTGTAAGTGTCCCTCCGGTGGTAATCTTCCGCATCCGGCTGTTTCTTCCCTGTTTCCTCCGGCTGATTGAAATTGTCCTGCCCGGTAAACGTGTTGTTTTCCTTTATAAAATCCGGGTTTTCCTCCTGCCCCGGCTTTGCATCGGACTTTTGGACTTTTTGTCCAGAAGTGTTCTGGTACATCTGCTTTTTCGCATGGGATTTTGAAGCATGGTTCGATTTACGCTGTCCGGCATCATTTTTCCGGGAATCCATGCTTTTATTGTCTGTAAAACTGTTTTCCTTTCCCGGCTGGCTCTCTTTGGACTTCTGGACTTTTTGTCCAAAAGTTTCCTGTTGCGCCTGCATACTCTTTTCCGTCTGCCTTTTCCCGCCCGAACCATGCCCCGGCTTCCCGATGCCGGAATCCCTCGGCTGATAGGCAGCATTGCCGCCACCTGTAAAGGCATTATCCGCTACCTTATGGAACTCCTTATTTACTTCTTTACGGTAGACGGTATCCTTTTTCTTATTTTGTGCCATTCTCTTAGTTCCTCCAAACCCATAATAAAAATCACTCAGTTTACTGCACTTCCCTAATCCTCCTTACCGCTGTTTCATAATACCCCGGATTGATTTCCGCACCTAAATAACGTCTTTCGGTTGCTATTGCTGCCAGTGCGGTACTCCCTGTCCCCATAAAACCGTCAAATACTAATTCCCCCGGCTGGCTGGATATTTGGATTAACCATGAAAGAAACTCTACATTCTTAATGGTAGGGTGGTATATGCCATTCTGCTTCTGCCATACGGAATTATAAGTTGCTTTAGGATATTCAGAGCCGAACCAACAGGCATTAAACCTTGTTTTATATTTCCTGCTTAATTCCCTGCCTGCATGGAATCTGTTTCCCGCCTTTTTCTTGTTCTGCAGTAATGTTGTATGGTTAAAAATCCTCCTTCCTTTCTGGCAGAAAATAATCCACTCTGCATTATTGGCATAGCTGCCTTTTAAATCGCCAATGCCGCCGACCGTTCCCTTTTCTACAACCATGCAGTTTTTTATGGCAAATCCAGCCTGCCGCAGACATTCATAATGATATGGATAACAGTCAAACCGGGTAAAGAAATACGCATGAGCATCATCTTTCAAAATACGATAGCTTTCATGCGCAAACAGTTCATAATCTATTCCCTCATCCCCGTCAAGTACCTGATGCCTGCTGTTAGTGAAATTGTTCTGGTAGGAAATTCCATATGGGGGATCGGTGAGTATCATCGACACATATCTGTCCGGCATCTGTGCTACTAATTCCATGCAGTCCATACAATATATCTGGTCTGATAAAATAATACTGTTGCCAGTTTCTTCCCCCATATTTTATTCACTCCCTTTTGCTTCCTCCGGCTTCGTATTCATAATCGCAAAGGTTTTTGTATCTGCCGGGTACTTATCCACGAATGGGATTACCACGTTGTCAAACAGTATCAGACCGCTTCCCGGCTCGGAATTGGTGACGTGCATGAGCTGTTTTTCTGACAGTCCTAACTTATCTGCCAGGATATGCTGGTCTTTGGCGTTCTGGTTTAACAGGTACACAAAATCGCTGTTCCCCAAGATGCCCTCAATTTCCTCCGATTTCAGAAAATCGCCCACATTCTGTGTCAAGCCTGTTGGAATCCCGCCCCACTTTCTGAATCTTTTCCAAATCTCCACCGAGTAAATTGCGGTCTGCTTTTCTTTCAGGAGCAAATGAAACTCATCACAGTAATATCTTGTGGCAACTTTCCGTTCCCGGTTCTGCGAAACCCTGTTCCAGACCGCATCCTGTACGATTAACATTCCAATCTCTTTTAACTGGTTTCCCAAATCACGAATGTCAAAGCACATGATCCGGTTATGGGAATCCACGTTAGTACGGTGGTTGAAATAGTTCTGCGAACCATGCACATACAAGACAAGGCTGTTGGCAATCCGAACCGCTTTCTGCTTCGCTTCCCTCTGCATCTCCGGCGCAACATCCCTCGGCTCATACTTTAACAGCGCATTATACAAATCTTCCAGTATGGGCATATTCTCCGGCTTCGGGTGTTTGAAATACCCGTCATAGATATGCTTGATACAGGTGTCAATGATGCCCTTCTCGTCATTTTCCAGACCGTCCTTCCCTCCGGCAATCAAATCGCACAGGGTAATCAGGAAATCGCTCTTTAACTTCAACGCTTCCTTATCCCCCTTATGGGAGAGCTGAATGTCCATCGGGTTCAGGTAATCCTTTGAGTTAGTGGCAAGCCTTACCACCTGCCCATGAAGCGCCTGCACTAATGGAAAATACTCGCCCTCTGGATCGCAGACGATAATATCGTCCTTTGTGATAAGGAAACAGGATAAAATTTCACGCTTTGCGCTGAATGATTTACCACTGCCGGGTGTGCCCAAAATCACCCCATTCGGTGTACGCAGCCTTTTCCGGTCTGCCATAATCATGTTGTTGGAAAGTGCGTTCAGACCGTAATAAATGGCGGGGGCGGGCATGAAAAGCTCCTGTGTGCAGAAGGGTACAAGGACAGCGGCGCTTTTTGTGGTGAGGTTTCTTTCAATCCCCACCTCATTACAGCCAATCGGCGCACTTGCCATTAACCCCTGTTCCTGTAAATACTGCAAACACCGCAGGTTGCAGTTTGCCTGCTGGATAATGCCGGACACCCTCTGCGTCAGGTTCTCCAGTTCCCGCTTCGTCCTCCCGTAACAGGCAATGAGGAACGTCATCTTGATAAGTTTCTGGTTGCTTGTGTTCAAATCGTCCAGAAGCTCCAGCGTGTCCTTCTCATAAGTCACGATGTCCGTAGGCAGAATATCCATATCGTAGCCGCTTCTGACTGCCTTCTTCTGTTCCTCTATTTTCATTTTCTGAATGTCGGTGAGCGCACGTTTTATCATCTTGATTGCTTCCACCGGATCAATGGTCTGCATATGCATGGTAAGTGTGAGGTTATCGTCAATATCCAGCAGCTTCTTAACCATCTCGTCCGTAAACTTCGGCGCAATCATATCAAGGTAAGACACACTCCCATAGATGCTGCCGGACTTAAAGCGGCTCGGATAGCGGAAGTCAAACCCCGGTGGGGCGATATAGTCCTTGACCGACTTCCCGGATTCTGACAGCTCCTTAAACGAAAAACGGAAAGGCTCCATTGTACCCTGATTGAAATACTCATGCAGGATACGCAGCCTTTCCTTCCCGTCAAGACCTCTGGCGTTTGTGCCGATATTGTTTAAGTTGTGTACCACATCCTTCTCGATATTGCTTAACTTGCTCTTTGCTTCCCTGTACCCGGCGCTTTCCACGCCAAAAATCAGATATTTTGATTTGATGATGCCATTGTTGCCCTTTGCCGACTGGTGCTTTAACATCTGCGTGTATTCGTCACGAATATCGTCAAACGCATCGCCCTGTAAGGAAATGTCAAACTGCTCCGCAAGAGCCTGCTCGCTGACCTGCCTGTTAAATAAGAACAACTGGAACTTTATGGACGGATCGAAGTAGTTAATCAGTTTGCTGTATTCTTCCAGAATATCCGCCTGATCCTCCACCTCCAGCAAGTCATAGTTGATGTCAAAGAACTCCACCATTTTCGTGTAATAACTGTCCGCCACCTGACAGATGCCGTCCCGGTACATTTTTTTGAATGTAATGGTTTTCTGTGCGGTGTCCGGCTTCGCCTGCTCCTTGCTGTTCCCGGCAAGCGCACGTTTCAGCTCCGCAAGGCGTTTCTTTTCCGATAAGGTCAGTCCCGCCTTTTCCGGTGTCCGCTTATTTTCCTGCGGTTTTGGCTTTGCCGCCCCCGCCTTTTGCTTTTTGTTCAAGGAAACATACCTCCTTCCTGATTTTTTCCCGTTCCTCCAACTGCTTGTAAAGGTTTTCCGATTTATACGGTCTGATTCCCGGCGTGAGTACCTTCTGCCGGAGCATGAAGTATAATATCTTCTCTGCCGGGAAACCGTCTTTTTCATACATTGCCAAAAAGAAGAATGGCAGCATTGCGCCCACCATGATAAGCGCCGCCCCCTGTGTGCCCAATACCCCTTTGGTAAGGAAGTATAAGGGTATGCCCACAAGCGCTGCGCCGGAAAAACAGATAATCTGCCTTCTGGTAAGGTTCAACGCCACTTTTGTCTTGATTCCACTCAGGTCTTTCGGCACTGGTACGGATATTGCCATAGTCTGCTCCTTTCGTGGGCAATGCCCGCCAAGTACAGTAATTTTGTACTCAATGGGCATTGAAAATTGATTTTGATAATGAGCCTGTCTTGAATAAGCTGAAACAGAGGATTACGGTATATGCCGCAACCGACCATAATGCGCTGTGTAAATTGCCTGCCACTGCCACGCTTGCCACAAGCACAGCATAGATCGCCACGCACACCATGATAAAGAACCCCTGAAAGGCAAGTGCGACAAGCCCTTTTAAGTAATTCGTCCCGATTGTACCCCATTCCCGGTTGGTGACTGTCGCTGCCGGGATTGGGGCAACTGACACATAAAGGTATATTTCAATCATGCGCCCATATAAAATGACGGTGATGAGGACGGACATGATTTTCATACATAAGCTGATGACCATAGTTTCCATGCCAAGACCGATAAGCTCCCCTATCCCCATCGTGTCAATCTGGTTATTGAACATGGTGGTAAGGGTAGCCTGTACGTCAAGGCTTGTGGAGCCTGATATGGAAGATGCCGCCTGTGTCACCACATGGCTTCCCACATCAAACACCGCCATGACTATATCAAAGGTCTTGGAAAGCAGCATGACAGCGATACAAGCCTTAAATAAAAAACGGAAGAACAGGCTTGTATCAAAGTCATGCATATTGTTTTTGTCGATTACCATTGTTATCAGCTCATAGATCAGCACAAAACTGATTATCATGCCTGCTATGGGTACTACCACGTTCTCCGAAAGCGTCCGTATCATGCTGAATATGCCGGAGTTCCATGTGCTGGGTGTCTTGCTGACCTCCCCCGCAATCGTCCCGACCTTATCATTGACATCGGAGAACATGGTATCAAGGTTGCTAAGCACCCACCCCTGCAGCATCTCCTTTATGAAATCAGTGATTTTGTCTATGATGCCGCCCATTTATCTTATGAAAACAGGCTGGAAAGCTGTGGGATCACCGTCTGCGCCACAATGATAATGCCTCCTCCACTCATAAGCTGCTTGATTCCCTGTGATTTTGCGCCCGGATTGTCATTCCCGTATCCCTCAAGCAGATTGATAACGCCCCATACGCCAACGCCTGCTCCGATTGCTGTTACGACTGTCTTTAATCCTGTTACCGCTGTTGTAAAAAATGCCATGTTTCTACCTCTTTCTTTCTCAAAAATAGTTTTTGTCTGGTTTCTGAAAGAGTTTTTCATGTTAAAATGCCCTGCCTTATGGTAAAATAAAGACAGGGCAATCCTTTAGGAAGAACCCTGCGGGCATCCGGCACATTCAGTTTGGCGATTGGCTGTGCCGGGCGCTTTGTTTTTGTCCTTTCCCAAGTACATTCAAAACTCCGTTCCACTTCTGGACTTTTTGTCCAAAAGTTTTGTAGCTGGTTGACGGGTTCCATATTCAGTTTTTCAATATTCAGTTGTCATGCTTCAATCACGCCTGCATCCTCCACCTCATCAACGGTGTCATTGTCCCTGACTTTCGCTTTACACAGGTTCTTTACATATTTTTCGATGTCTAAGGCGTTCTTGTCATCAAAATCGGACAGAAGGCGGTACTGCTTATGCTTTGTGATGTCAAACTTATTGGAGAAAAAAGGTCTTACCCCTCTAAGCTGCATGATGCACTTCCCTCCGTCCATGACTGCAATCTCATCTTGGCTCATAAGCTCTTTCCCGGTCTTTTGATAATTTAAACCGTAGGACTGCGATGTACCCCTTGTGTCAGAGGTATTGTAAAGGTCTATCGTTTCCTTACCCAAAATTTCCGCCATCTCTTTTAAGGTGGTCTTTTCCTTCCCTCCGAGGAATAAGGTGGTATCACAATTCCCTTCAATGGTGTCGGCGTTATCCTTATAAATCGCTTTGAGCTGCGACTTCGACTGCAAGATAATGGAAGCTGATATTTCCCGGCTCCGGATTGTGGCAATCAACTTCTCAAACTTTGGTATCTGCCCGATGTTTGCAAACTCATCGAGTAAGCAGCGCACATGGACGGGCAGCCTGCCATGATACACATCATCCGCCCTGTCACAGAGCAGATTGAAAAGCTGCGTGTACATGATTGACACGATGAAATTAAATGTGTCATCGGTATCGGAGATAATGACAAACAGCGCTGTCTTTTCATCCCCAATCATATCAAGCTGAAGCTCGTCATAACTTGTCAGGTCACGCAGTTCCTTGATGTCAAAGGGGGCTAAACGTGCGCCACAGCTAATTAAAATGCTTTTCGCTGTTTTGCCCGCCGCCAGTTTGTATTTTTTATACTGCTTTACCGCAAAATGCTCCGGCTCTCTTTCCTCCAGCTCATCGAACATCAAATCCACAGGGTTCTTAAATTCCTCGTCATCCTCCCTCGCTTCACTGGCATTTATCATGTCAAGCAGGGTAGTGAAATTCTGTTCTTCCTCCACGCACTCATACCATATATACCCGATCAGTGCAGTATAATAGAGCTTTTCGGCTTTCACCCAAAAATCCTCGCCGGATTGCTGCCCCTCCCCTTTGGTGTTTAAGATGATTGTGTTTACGAGTTTCAAAATGTCCTTCTCGCTCCGGATATAAACGAGAGGGTTGTAGTGCATGGACTTTTTAAAGTTAATGGTATTCAGTACTTTCACCCGGTAGCTGTTCTTTAAGAGCATTTTTCCGCACTCTACTAATACTGTACCTTTTGGTAATGTCAAGTAGGGAATAAGAAAAAGTGTATTTTCTTTTCAATCGGTTACACTATCCTTGTCATTCTCGATAAGCCGCACTACCTTGTCCGTAAAGGTTTCCCGGCTCGTTTCGCTGAAATGGATATGAATGTCAAAGGTGGTATTCCCTATCCGCTTCACAAGGTCGGGCTTCGCGTCCAGAGGGTCGGCGGTGGTGCTGGTCTTGCTGGTGTCATTGTTCATAGGCTCTCCTTTCCGTTCATCAGTCCTTTTAACCGTTCCATTTTCCCCTGTGCCGTGGCTTTCCTGATGTTCTCCCCGGTGAAGAATACCGGGCAGCACATTTCAAGCAGACGGTCATAAATCCGGGCATGGGCGGTGTCCTCCGGGTTCTGCAGTTCCTCCAGCGTCAAATTCGTTGTGACTATCAGCGGCTTTTGGTTGCGGTATCGGCTGTCAACCACGTTGTAAACCTGCTCTAAGCCGTATTCCGTGCCGCGCTCCATGCCGAAATCATCAAGGATAAGCAGGGGGAAGCTGCAAAGGCGGTCTATGTATTCGTTCCTATCCTTGTAGCTGGCGGCAAGGTCATTAAGTATCAAGGCAAAATTCGTCATGCACACGGAAATCTCACGCTCCATAAGGGCATTGGCGATACACCCGGCAAAATAGCTCTTGCCTGTGCCTACCTTGCCCCATAACAGGTAGCCGATATTTTCTGCTTTCATATCCTCCCAATGCTCCACATAGAAACGCGCCTTATCCATTTGGGGGCATTTGCCGTTATCGTTTTCAAAAGTCCACTGGCGCATGGCGGCGTTGGAAAAGCCCCGGCGTTTCAGTTCTTTCACGGTGTCGCGGTGGTTACACTCCCGGTCGGCGGCTTCCTGTTTTTCCCGGCGTTTCCGCTGGCAGTCACATTCTTTCGGGTGGCGGTCACGTCCGAAAAGGTTCTTACCCTCGGTGAAGTAGGCTTCTTTGGGCTGGTGGCAGCTCCCGCAATATAAAAGCCCGTTTTCCCCTGTGTAGTCCTCCGGCTCTGTTTCTGTGGCAAGCCGGATAATGGCGTTATCATAATCGCTCATAAATCGTCCTCCTTGTTCATGGTCTTTTCCACACCCTGTTTACAGGGCGTTCTATCGCTGTTATCAAAGGCTCTCGCCCTCCTTGTAGGAATAATTGGGGATTCCCTTTTTCTCTGTTTCTTTTCGGTCACGCCCCGCCCACATACGGATAGCGGCGGCATGGTTGGCATACTCTTTCCCGATAGCAGCCATATACTCGCTCAATTCCTCAATGAACCGTTCCAGCCTGTCCGGGTATTCCCCTTTCAGTTCCGCATACTCGGATTCAGAGAGAAAAAGATTTTTATATCTGCCAAAGGGTGCGGGCTGCTCCCCATTCACTCCCATTAGTTGGCTCTCTTTTAGTTTGTTTATATTTAGTTGGTTAGGGTAAAGTTTTCTTTGTGTCATAGGTAAAGTTTTCTTTGTATCTGTTGTACAGTTTTCTTTAGGACTGATATAAAGATTTTTTTGTGTCATATCCAAAGAAACCTTTACTACGTCCGGCACTTTCACATAAAGGCGGTTCGGCGCGGAGAATCCCCGGCGTTCCCTCTCCAAAAGCCCGGCAGTATCCAGTTCTTTCAGAGTGTTCTGTATGGTCATGGTGCTTTTATCCAGTATTTCCGCTATCTCGGCTATGGGATAGACAATATAAACTCTGCCCTCACCGTCCTGCCAGCCGTTTTTCTGCGAGAGGGTGGAGCGGTCTAAAAGCAGCGCATAAAGCAGCTTTGCGGTCTGTGACAAGTCCATTTTCAGCAGGAAACGGGGATAGGGAAAAAAGGGCGGCATTGTGGTATTGGCTGTGATGTATTCGGTTATGGTTCTCACCTCCTGTCTGTGGCTTCTGTTACGCATTTAAAACGGCTTTTCCGGGGGTAAAGGATATAAATATCACATACCCGTTGAGCGGTAGCCGGGAAGCCTTGATTTACGGGGGTTCTGTATTTTCTAAAGCGTGACATTTCCCCCTCTGTTTCCGCTTGCGCTGTGCGGCGCGGATTCTTTTCATGCGTCCGGCACAATCCGGGCAGTATTTCCCCCGGTTGGATTTTGGGAGAAACTGACCGCCGCACTCGGTACAGCGTTTCAGTTCTGCCCGGTGCAAAAGGGCGGATTCCAGTTTCCAGTCAAGGGGAAGTACGGCAGAGATAAACCAGCGGCAGAGAAGCGAATAGCTGATACTCTGCACACATACGCAGTCGCCCCCGTCCAGCACAATGCAGTTGCCGTTATCATAATTACAGCACTCATGCACAAGGCGGCGGGCGGCTCTGTGCTGTGGGTAGTCCATGTATGGGCGTTTACCGTTCATTTTCCCGCCCCTTTCCCCGTTCCGGCTCACGGTGTAAGATTTGGTCGATATTGTTCTTTACGGTCTGCAATTCCCGGACGTTCTCTTTCTTCTCCCGGTACTCGTTGTAAAGGCTGTTCTTCTCCCTTGTAAGCTGCTCAATCTCCGCTTGTAGGGCTTTGGACGCTGGCAGCTTTTGGATTCCTTTTGCTTTAAAATACCGGGTGGCAGCTTCGGCAATCATAAACTCGCTTTCGTGCTGCTCCCGGTAGTTCTTGCGGGCTTTCTCTGTTTTCTGCGTTTTCAGCCCGTCACGGGCGGGCTTGGTCTTGATGTAAGCTAATAACTGTTTCTGCAAGTCCTTTTTCTCCCGCAAAGTGCTTTCCACGGCTTTCAGTTTCCCGGTGGTTTCATGCAAGCTCGCACTGGCGGCGGCAAGGGCGACTTCCAGTTCCTCTGGGGAAGAAAAGCCGGATTCCTCGTAAATGCTCATGGTAGCCGCCATTTGCTTTAGGTTATGCAAGGTTGCCCATTTCTCGTAGCCTTTTCCCTTGCCCTCGGCTTTCTTTGCGGCTATGTCTACCATGCGTTGTACGCCGTCCTGTTTCGGGACATTTACGGTGGCTTTTGCCCTCTCTAAGCGGCTTCTGATACTGCGGGGGTATTCCTGTTTGGGTGTGGGCTTTTCGGCGGCTCTTGCGGCGTTCTGTGCGTTTTGGGTGAGTGTTTCCAGTACAGCGGCGCAGTCAAAATCATCACCTAATTTCCGGGCGGTGATTGGCTTCGTCCTGTCCGGCGTGAGATACGATAACCTCCCCCGGCTCTCCTTGACGGTCACGCCCTGCTGTAACAGCTTCCCGAAGAAGTCCTCAAAGGAAACAGAAGAGGACAGGGCGGCACGGATCGTGCGCCGTAACTTCTCCTTGTCGGTTTCAAACTTGGTCTGTTTGGGCGGCTCTCCTGTGGCGGCATGAGAAGCGTTCTCTTTATCCAGTGCGGCTTGTCCTTTCCGCTTCGCCCAATACTCACGCTCGGTAACCCGGTTCTTGCTGCCATTGAGTAAATCAATCTGATAAAGGTTTTCCCGGTGGCACATCTCCATGACTTCCGCTTTGAAATACTCCATAGCTGCGTCCGTGCAGCGGTGCTTGCAGCCCTCCCTTGTGTCCGCTGGTCTTTCCATGTAGGGCAATAGCGGCACTTCCGCAATCCGCAAAGAATTGATTACGATATGCACATGAATGTTGCCGCTGTGGTTATGCCCGTCCGGGTGGGTGCATACAAGGGCTTGGTGTCCGGGGAAATGCTCTTTACAAAACTGCTCGCCTAACTGTTGCGCCCGGTCTACGGTCAAGCCGTTGTCCTGTGTGTCACGGGGGTCAAAGCTGATAATATAGTGATGGCTCTTTACGTCCTCCCGCTTCTGGTTCTTGCCGTATTTCAGATTGGAGCGCATACACGCTATGGCGAAATCTTCCTCACCGCAATTCAGAGAGGAAATGAGATAACCTGTCCTCGGAATAATCTGCCCGTTTTCATCAAGCGTTGGCTTCATGGTAAACTCGTCATGCTCAAAGGTTAGGTACTGTTCAGCCGCCCCATAATCGGCATTTTTAGAGCTGATATGTTTGAACGTTGCCAATAGCTTCACCTACTTTCTGCAAGACTTCAAACTTCAAGGCGGCAAGTTCCGCTATGGCGACTCGTACCTCTTGGGAGAGGGCGTTATAAGGTGCGCCGTACTCATTCAGACAGCGGGCAATCTGATTCAAGTTGCCGCCGATTTTCCCGTACTCGGCGGTTAGCTTCCCAACGGCAGACAGCAGTTCATCATTGACCGGGGAAACGGTGATAACCGGGCGTATGCTTGACTTGGTAAGGGCTTGCCGGATATATTCAGACTGGCTCATTTTGCAGAGGGTGACACGCTCGGAAAACTCGGCGTATTCTTCCTCGGTCAAGCGTGTCTTGATTACTCGGCGGCGGTGGGGCGTGTTATATTTTTTCATGGCTGTGAACCTCCTTTCGTGGGTGGATTTTTTCAAGCGGCGCAAGCCGCAAAAAGGCGGGCTTGGGGTGGCAACCCCAACAAGATTCCCGCAGGACAAAATGAGCCGGTAGGCGAAATTTGGTACTGTGGTAGAATCTTGCTCTTAGAAAGTGACGGATTCCGCTGTGCTGGCTTTCGCCATTTTCCCCCGGCTTGCGTGGCGTGGATTGCGCCAACTTTGCGGGGGTATTTTCTCCCGCTGTAAAGCCGGGTATAGACAAAACGGGCGTAAAAAAACAGGAAACCTTATTCCCCGATTTCCTGTTTCGTATCTTCGCCAATAGCGGCGGTTATCCTGTTGTTATTCCCCGGAAACAAACTTGTAGCCTATGCCTAAAACGGTCTTTATGTAGGTGGGGCGGCGGCTGTCCGGCTCTATCTTTTTCCGTAGATTGCATATCACATTTGTAACGCTTGACTGGCAGCTTTCGCTCCCCATGCTCCACACGGCTTCAAAGATTTGCGCCTTTGTGAATACCCTCCCCGGACTGGCGGCAAGGTAGCAGAGTGCGCCGTATTCTAAACGGGTGAGGTAAATGTCCGTACCGTCTTTTAATACCCGGCGTTGGTGTAGTCTGATTTCTAATCCCGGAAAAGTAAGTGCCGGGGAATGGGGCGGCTGTATAGCTTCCAGCGGTATCATATCCGCAAGGGCGGCTATGGCTTTCTCAACCGCTTTTTCTTCGGTGTCGCTGAATGTAAGCATGACTATCTTCCCGACAAATACCACCTCCCATTATACTTTCCTTTTCAGTCAAAGCGGAACTGGAACAGGGCAGTAATAAGCCGCTGTTTTATGCTGTCCTCGGTGTCTGTGTTGACGTGTCCGTTTTCAAGGGCTGCAAGCCGGATTCGCCTGCTGTAATGCCGTAAAACCTCGTCCACGGCTTCCGGGTCGCCGCTGGTCGCCCGGACAATCGTTTCATACGGTATGAGTTTAGGATTCCCCACGCAAAAGCACCTCCATTTCCTCCTGCAACATCTGCAAGGCACTGTGTATGTAATGCCATGCCGTACTTTTACAATGCCCGTATAAATCCCCTATTTCCTGCTGTGTGTAATTCCCGAAAAAGTAAAGGTAAATGATTTCCCTCTTTTTCTCCGGCAAAGATAACAGGGCTGCAGCAAGCTCGCCGTTGGTGAGTATGATTGTCTGACCGCAGATTGTAACGGGGTATTGTTCGTAAGGTGATTTGAGATATTCGTCTGATGTGCTTAGAGGGTAGAACTTTTCTTCTGTGAGGTATTCAAAGGATATTTCTCTTTGCCGCCGCCTGTTCCTGTCACGCCATGCGTTGATAGCGGCATAGCGTATGACGACTTTGCAGAAACCGTTGAAAGAATACATGATGTGTTCCTTGTATGCTTCTGTGCAATCCATAGAAATTTCCCCCTTTCTCCCACATGGGGGTGTTGCTTGGTTTATAGTTGTATTTATAGTTTAGAAGGGCGGCAGTATTTTAACTATCGCCCTTTAACTATCCGTACATGATATAACTGCAAAGCTTATTTGCTATATATCTAAATTATTCAATCCATTCAGTAATCACTATAAACTTAATATTTTTTTCATCATCACTCCAAATTCTCACATTATTATTTCTATCAAATTTGTACTTTGTTTGTGAAATAAAATCATTATAATCAATCTTTTCATATTTTTGATATTCACCTATAATTGCACTGAAAAAATATTCCATTCTATCGTAGCAAATAAATATTTCGCAATCTTCTGTAATCTTGAACGCCTCTATTTCCCTTATATCATTTGCGCTTTTAACACTTTTTTCCACTTCTAATATGCAATTATCTAACTCGACATATCTACCTGTGGTGGTAGCTGGCGTGTCAATAAATATTTCTACAAGTTCTGAGTTCTCAATATTGATATCATATTTGTAAAGTATAAATAAATCTGTTTGGTAAACAAGCAAATATCCAAATACACTTGCTCCTAAAATAGCCGTTATAAGCGTCATAGCAATAAGAAAATGCGTATATGACTTGAATAGTTTTCTTATTTTATCTGATACAAAATATCCAATATATGCACCTAATACATTAAATATCAAGTCATCAACATCTGTACTCCCAAGCGCAAAAAGGAGTTGCGTAATTTCAATTAACAGGCTGAATATAATAGCGGCACATAAAACCCCTTTACGTTTTTTGTTAGAGATAATTGGAAAAAGTATTCCAAATGGAATAAATAAAACGATATTTCCTACTACATTTTCAATGATTCGTCCTATAGAGGTGTTTGAAACAGCCATATCATAAATTGATTTAAAGGGAATGATACTGATTGTCCTTTCACTTGCACCTATAGCAGAAAATAAGTTGTTTAATGTTACCTGTTTGAAAAAGGTTATGCGAAGCAGAAAGATAACATATATAATAAAAAATACCCACTGACAGCCACGCAAAATTTTTTCATGGTTCTTATTTTGATTGTCCATAGCAATTCCTCCAAAAATAAAACTCACTCTACTGGGGGATTATTATACCCTGTTGAAGTGAGTTTTTGATTCTTTATTTCTTTTTGATTTCTTATTTTTTTCTTATCGCTGCTTTTCCGCAACAGGCAGCTTGACTTCAAACACTGTTATTTCATCATCACTCATAGCATATATGCTTCCATTGTGTATTCTTACAATTTCCTTTGCGATTGCCAAGCCAAGCCCTGTTCCGCTTTCTTCTGATTCCCCATATTCTTTGGAACGGTAAAATTTATCAAAAATATGCCCCAATTCATCAGCAGGTATTGTTTTGCCGTAATTCTTAATGGAAACCGTTATATAAGATAAAGTTTGGCTGGCATAAATCTCAATCGAACTTTTCGGATAACTGTAATTTATAGCATTTTTCAGAAGATTATTGAATACTCTTGCAATCTTTTCTGAATCCCCTGTTATAAACAGTCCTTCCCCTAACTTTAAATCAATATGCAGCTCTTTGGGTTTAAGCAACGGGTAAAATTCATCTGCTAACTGTTCTATTAAAAAACATATGTCTATTTCCCGTTTCACCAAAGTTTTGTCTGATAAACTATATCTTGTTATATCAAAAAAATCGTCTATCAATTTTTCAAATTGTATAGCCTTGCGAAAAGCAACTTTTGTATATTTTTCCCGTTGTATAGCTGGCATATCCGGCGCTTCACACAAAAGGCTCAAATAACCTACCACGGAAGCAAGCGGGGTTCTAATGTCATGTGCAAGATAAGTAAGCGTATCTGATTTTTTCTGTGCTTCAATTTCCAGCAAATGTTGTTGCTCACGATTCTGCATTTTTATAAGATTAAGCCAATTTTGCAAATCAGAAAATTCTAAAGGGAGTTCTATGTTATCCGCTGAATTATCAACAACATACTCCAAAGAATCCAATACTTTTAATATTTTCTTTGATGAACTTCTTTCTATTGCAATCCACATAAATAACTCTGATATGAGAAAACCAAATACAATAATCGATGGCTCATAATCATGTACAAAACACGCAAAATCGTATCCTGCTACTTTTTCTACGAAAACATAAAAATTGTTGTTGCCTACACTTTCAATTACTAAACAAACAGCCAAAAGGACAAAGAACACAATAAATGCACCTATAAAATGCCTAAGCAATAATAGCTTTCTATATTTCTTTGAAAATTTGTTACTCAACAATATATCCTACCCCCCATATTGTTTTAATGAATTTCGGCTTTTCACCAATATCACTCAATTTTTCTCGGATATGTCTGATTTGAACCATTACCGTATTTCTGCTGTTCTTAAAATACTTTTCTCCCCATACAATCTGAAATAGTTCATCAGCACTATATACCTTTCCCCTGTTTTTACATAAAAGCCATAATATTGAAAATTCTGTGGGGGTTAGTTTAATCTGTTCCCCGTTCAATCTACATTCATGCGAAGTTTTATTTAACAGAAGCCCGGCTATTGTAACCATTTCATTTGAGCCAATTTTTTTACCGTCATAATCATGTACCCTCCGTAGATGCGCCTTAACTCTTGCCACAAGTTCAATCGGAAGAAATGGTTTTGTAACATAGTCGTCTGCCCCCAAGGATAAACCTGTAACTTTATCTGTTCCCTCTGTTTTAGATGTAAGCAATATAATGGGATAGGTATATTTCTTCCGTATTTCTCTGCATAAAGTAAAGCCATTTCCGTCTGGCAGCATTATATCTATAATTGCCAAGTCAAAACATTCACTGTCTATCACTGAAAATGCGTCTTGAAATGTGTAATATTTAAAACACTGAAATTGTTCATTTTGCAAGAATACCTCAATCAAATCAGCAATTTCTTGTTCATCGTCCACTAACAATATTTTACCGCTCATTGTTTTTCCTCATTTCCTTTTACTTAGTGGTATTCTATGGGTATTATTATACTGTGTTTATATAGATTTTTCAATTATACAGAAATAATGAGTGGGATTCCGTAGTAGTCGGCATTCGTGGGAATGTGTATAACTGGCTGTCTTTTGGAATTGTGGGTAACTCTGTTTGCAGGATGTGGGAAAGCTGCACTTTAGCTTTTCCATATGCTGTGAACAGAGTTATCCATGATTCCATAGCCTGTTATGCACATTTCCACAATGCTTCTTTTGTTCCTCCCGGCGTGGGGTTGTCCGCGCTAACTGACTTTCCTTTTTGTCTGGTCGCTTTTCTTTCCCTCCCGCCTTGCCCTCTGCTGGTCGGCTTTCTTCCGGCGGTATGCCGCAAGCCGTTCCGTATCCTCCGGCGTGAGGTCTGCCCCGGTCTTTTCAACCGCCATAAGCTCCTTTATGGATTTCTGCTTGGGCGGCTTCTCCGGCTCGCTGGCTTTTCGTTTCTCCCGCCATTCCTTTTGCCACTCCCGGTTATGTGCAAGCCGCTTTTCCTCCGCTTCCTGTTCCTCCGGGGTGAGAAGCCCCGCTTTCTTCCTTGCGGTAAATTCCCGTTTCTCTACCTTGCGCTTCTCATACCGCGCCTTTGCAAGCTCCTTTGAACGGGCTTCCTTTGCCACCTGTTCCTCACGCTGGCGGCGTTGTTCCTCCACTTCTGCCGGGGTGACGATATATTCCGGCACTTCAAAAGCCCCGATAAAGTTCAGATAAATGTCTATCCGCTGGCGGCGGTCATTTCCCCGCCCCTCGCCCTCATGCACAACCACTTTCTCGATAAACTCATTGAGCATGGGCGTTGTCAATTCGGAGAAATCAGTATAGCGTTTCACAAGCTGGATAAACTGGTCTGTTTTCAGCCTGTCGGCATTCCAGCTCTCTATCTGCCTTTGCCATTCCGCTATGGACGTTTCCAGCCCGGTCTGTTCCTCGTCATATTCATTCAGCAGCCGGGTGAAATGCTTGTCGGGTATCTTGCCCGTGGCGTTGCCCTCATACAGCTTTTTCACAAGCCCGTCCAGCTCCTTGTGCCGCTTCTGTGCCTTGCTGATTTTCTGCTTGCACTCCTTGACGGTCTTTTCCTGGTTCTGGTCGGACGCTTCCCGGACGCGCTCTGTAAACTCCTTTTCGTTGTGCCGCACATACCAGCTCACGCGCTGGATAACGGCAAGGATGGCGGCTTCTATCTTCGCCGTGGGGATATAGTGCATGGTGCAGTCATGGGTAAGCTGGCGGTAGCCGGAGCAGACAAAAGCGTCCTCAATCCATTTCCCTTGCACAAGGTTATAGCGGTGCGTCAACTTTGAGCCGCAGTCGGCGCAATAGAGAAGCCCGGTCAAGCGGTTAGGTGCGTTCTGCCGCTTTGGGGCGCGGCGCACGGTTTCCCGTATCTTCTGTACGGTCTGCCACGTTTCCCCGTCCACAATGGCGGGGATTGCGTCCTCAAAAACGTGCTGTTCCTCCGGCGTGGTCTTGCGGGTGCTTTTGGTCTTGTAGTTCTCGCATACGGTCTTTCCCAATACCTTGCGCCCTGTGTATTCCGAGCGTTTCAGTATATAGCCAATAGTGGTCGCTGACCATGCGTAGGGGTCGGCGTATTTTGCCGCCCGGACTGGCTCGCCTGTCCGTTTCCAATGCTCGGACGGGATAGGGATTTTCTCGGCGCGGAGTGCCTTTGCTATGCTGGCTATGGTTTCCCCGGCAAGGACGCTCTGGAAGATACGGCGCACAACGGCGGCGGCTTCCTCGTCAATCACCCACTCGCCTTTTTCCTCCTTGGAAGCGCGGTAGCCATAGCAGACACTTCCGGAGCAGCGCAAGCCCTTTTCCATTCTTGACTTGAAAACGGTCTTGATTTTGCGGCTGGTGTCGGCAACGTACCACTCGTTTATCACATCACGGAAAATCGACATAATATCAAAGCCGTTGGCGGTGTCAAGGTTGTCATTGGCGGCGATAAAGCGCACATGGTACTCGTCAAAGGTACGCTTCAAAAGCCCCACTTCAACCACGTCACGCCCGATTCGGCTCTGGTCTTTGATGATAACAGTCGCCACGTTCCCCGCCCGGATTTCCTCTAGCATAGCGTCAAGCCCCGGACGCTTGAATGTAGTTCCCCGGATTCCGTCGTCCGTAAAATGCCGGATATTGGTAAACCCGTTTTTCCTTGCGTAGTCCTCTAATATCCGCTTTTGATTCTCAATGCTTACGGATTCGCCCGCCCGCTCGTCGTCATGGGATAATCTTTCGTAAAGGGCTGTGAGCTTGTCTTTCTCTGTCTGTTTCTTCATAGTGTGTAACCTCCTTTTTTGAGAATGTTCACTTCTCTCAACCCTTATTGTAGTTATCCGTTCGGATCAGTGACAACATATGATGAGTGCATCTGCATAAGGTTCGGTTTTACGAAAAACCTCGTCTTGCCCGAACCAGAACCGCCGATAACAAGAATATTTTTATTCCTCGCATACTTCGGCTGTTTTGGTCTGCCGGACATCATCAGTCTTTCCGTTTCTGTGAGTAACACGTTGTTCTCAAATACCGGATCGACATAAGGCTCAATATCTTTCGCTGTCCCCCACCTCGCAGAACCGTACTCCATGCCATGCCGGAACTTCTTGGCGTTCTTGGCTTTGAAATACACCACAAGGCGGAGCATGATGCCGCACCCTATCCCTATCAGCAAATCTTTTGGGTGGAAACTTGGTAACGGGTTGGAAAATAAATCCTCCATCCCCGCCATGACCGCCATCATCTTTTCAGAAACGTCCTGCCCCGGCGATACCCGCCACAGCCACGCTATTTTGTCGCAGAAATACCCGGCAAGCACATAGGGGAGATTCATAAGGAAAAGTTTCTTTTTGTCAACATTCCCCGTCTTTGCCTTTAACTTTTCGGGGATTGATTTTAAGTCTTTGGCAATGCCCTCTACGATTTTACTCATAATGACTGCCCCCTGTCCTTTAAGTGTTCCCTTGCCCTCTCCCGGTTCTTGCCCTTGCCTAACTGCTCCCGGAACTCCGCCAGCTTCTCCTTTACAGAGATGCGGTTATGCTTTTTCTCATTAACTTTTACAAACTCCTTAAATGCCTGCGTTATCACGTCGGCATCCTTGCTCTTGAATAATACAATGTGCTTCGGCGGTTTTTCCGTCTTATCCTTTTTTACAGCAAACTGTACGTTGTATTTCTTTGCCACTCTCTCAAAGGACTTAATGTTGTTATCCGTCACCTCAATGCTCGAAGCGCCCATACCCTGACCGACCAGCTCTTTCACTGATATTTTCCCATGCGGCATCTGCTTTCCCTGTTTATGGTGTTCCAGATACATTTTCATAGCCTTTTTCAGCACGTCGGCAGTCAATCGGGAAGATTTGAACACAAGGGCAATGGTTTTCTGTGTCACTTCCTCCTGCATGGTTTCCCTCCTTCTTTTTTTATTGCTGTACCCCCGTCAGGGTGGGACGTACAGCCTGTGGATTAAATATTTCATAAGCTCTCCTTCCTGACCGGGTTATGGCAGATAAGGTTCTCTCCCTTCTTTTTCAGCTTCAATTATTTCTGCAAAACCGCTTTCCAAATCTTCAAAGCAGATAGGAATATCCCCCGGATTTTTGATACAGGTATCCACAAAGCGGTAACTGAGCCGCCCTCCGTCCTTTCCAATACTGACACAGTAGACAGACGCAAACTCCCCGTTTTCCAGTATCCACATCTCGCTTTGAAGGCACAGGACAAAGTTGTCTGAAAACAGTTCCCTTATCTCACAGCCTATCTTGCAGGCTGGATAACAGAAAAGCACGTCCGTCATGGCGAAGGGTTCTTTCCCCGTACCGTCATCCCCCTCCATCATCATCACGTCCTTCATGTTCCTTTTGATATAAGGGAATAACTGGCTGGAATAGTTCTCCGCCTCATATTCCCTCGGATCACTCCCATTGCCCAAAAACTCCGCAGAATCACCAAACTCACTGTCCTCATACAGCCGGAACAGACGGAGAAGGCACTCCCGCAGCTTCCCTTCCGTCAGACCTTCTTCCTGTAAGTCCGGCTCCCGCCCCTTTTTCGGTTTTCTTTTCCCCGCCGCATAAAGGATTCCGGCTAATACCGATGCGCCTGCCACCGCCGCTGAAAGGGCGGCTGCTACTTTTTTGTGTTTCATTTTCCTTCTTTCTCCTTTCCGCTTCTGGACTTTTTGTCCAAAAGTTTTATAAACGCAAAAAGGGCAGCTACAAACCGCTGTTTACGGTCTATAACTGCCCTCACGCTGTTTCTGATATTTAATTATCTGTACCGGATTACCGGACACTGCTTTGTCTTTTTCCCTGCTTTCCTCCGTTCCAGAGCGAAAACCATATCCCCGGTACGCTCAAAATATCCGATGTCTTTTTTCCAACTTATGCCGCATTTGCAGTGCTGTAACCCGATAAACTGCTGTTTCATCTTCCTTCCGCAGTTCGGGCATACTTTTTTGCTCCTGCCTATCTGCTTTACTTTCGGCTTGTCGGCATCTTCTTTCTTTTTCTCTTTCTTTTCCGGAAGCCCGTTCTCCGCTATTCTCGTTTCATAACGTGGCAGACGGTAAAGGTACAGGCTGTATATTTCATCAAAAGAAGCCTTTTCCGCTATCCCCTTTACCCTCTGGTAAATCTGCCCCACAATTTTTTCACAGTCCTCTCCTTCCGGCATCCTGCCATGCTCCCTGTAATAATCACAGGTCTTTTCAAACATACCGTCTGCTATTCCTGCTTTCTGCTTCTGCTTTAAGTCTTTATATGTCCTGTCTGCCCTTTTCAGGCGCTTCCTGTTTCCCAAACACACCACTCCTTTACCCTGATACGGTCTATTTTAACAGAAAACGCCCCGAAATTGTAAAAAATATCTGCCACCTAAGCGAAAGCATCTTCACACCGGGAAATAAAATATTTCTTCTTTTCCAAGATTTCCTCCTGCCTGTCTTTGGAAAGCGTCTGGAATATCTCGTCATAGTCAAGCTCCGCAAGCGGCGTACCCAAAACAGGCGTTAAGACCTCATGTTCATACCATATCCGCCAGAGTTCCTCAAACAGTTCCATGCTGTCCGAAAATGCCATTGCCGAATCAAAGCCTTCTCCCTCACTGAACCATTGCAGACGGACAAAGCCGAACCTCCCGGCATCCGCCACCATTACATCTGCCAGCTCATACAGTTCCGCAAACGCATCCGCCACTTTCCGGCATTTTGCCCGCTGTTCTTCCGTAATATATTTTTCCGCCATAGCGCACCTCCTAACTCACTTCTGGACAAAAAGTCCAAAAGCTATTGATTCTATTTTAAACAGTAAATCGTGCAGAGGTCAGCATATAACACGCCTTCCCCGCATTTTATCGTGTCAAACAAAAGGCACTGGAACAGCACGTCACGCACACTCTCAAGGCTTGCAATTCCCTGTTCTTTTTCTGAAAAGCCTGTGCCGGGAATATCCATCTCCGCCGATGCCGCCCGCCTTGCCGAGATGCAGTGCGTGTAAAGTCCGAGGATATATTTATCCGACATAGGGAAAGCGAATGTTTCCTGCCCGTCATATGTCACCCTGTATTTATCCTGTTCCCCTTCCGGCAGTTCAAAGAAGCACTGCACTGTTTCCAGATAAGTATGCCCGTCAAAATCCGGCTTTATTTTCTTTCCGTACCTGCGGATTGTGGAAAAGAGGGTATTCCGGTCAATAAAGGAACGGGTACGCTTAAAAGCCGGTTTCCTGCCTTTGATGTCCATGTAAACATTATTCCCTGTCCCCTTCCCGGCAAACCTGCCATAATCGCCAATCCGCAGCAGATAGGACAGCACCTCCAGCAGCTTTTCCCTTGACGCAATCTCCTGATAAGGGGAACTGCCAAATTCTATCCTCACAAACCTTAACGGGCAGCTCCCCTTTGCAATCTCCCGTTCCATTACCCGGTCAATATCCCTCATGGATTCCATTTATCCATCTCCTTCCGCTTTGGGCTGGAACATCCCTTTTTCTTCCCAACCGCCGCCATACATATCATGCTGCACCAACTGCTGGTAATAGTGGTTCATGGTGTTAGGCGCATTGTAGAGGGCAGTCACCATGTACGCCCTGATGTTGGCTATCTTGGTTGTGGTTTCCCTCATGCACCCGATAACATACTCCAAATGGGAGCTGTTCAGCTTTAAAAACTTTGATTTTACAAGCTCATAAGGGTAATCTTCCCCGTTGACCTTTACCGCCTTACGCTTCACGCACACAATCTCGCAGATAACCTCATACAGTTCCTCATACAGCCCCTTATCCTGCCAGTCCCCATATTTCATGTGATGCTCGTATTCAATATTGTCACGAATAATTTCCATGTAGGCAGTGGCATTATCCATCACATCAATCATACCATTATCCAGCTTGCCCGGTTCCTGTTTTTCTGTTTCTCTATTTGATTGATTGATAGGATTGGTATAACTCAGATCAGTATAATTAGTATTGTTATAATTAGGGTTCGGAAACCGAACTTCCGCAAGTTCGGTTTCCGAACCTCTTGAAGTTTGATTTCCGAACTCCTGCAAGTTCGGTTTCCGAATCTCTTGAAGTTCGATTTCCGAACTTCTTGAAGTTTGATTATCGAACCTCTTGAAGTTCGGTTTCCGAACTTCTGCGGAATTGTCAGCATTATCAGGGTTTTCCAGCTCTCCGCCCGGTTCTTTCCCGGTATCCAGTGTCGCAAAATTCTTCACATAGATGATGTCCGGCTTGCCCAGTCCCCTCCTTTTCTTCTCAATCAGACCGATTCCCTTTTTGCTGTCAAGCTCCGCAATCACTTTGGCGCATTTCTCCCTTGCGCATCCCAAATCCTCCATTATGTTATCCAGGGTGTAATGGATATACACCCTGTTTTCCTCGTCAAGCCAGCCATTCTTGATTGACAATGCCAGCCTGTCAAGCATCAGACCATAAAGGAGCTTTGCATCGCTGGACAACTCTTTAAACCTTGCGTCTTTTATCAGCAGCCTCGGAACCCGGTAAAAAGAAAACTGTTCCGCTTCGATGCCATAATAATAGTCAAATTTTATTGTGCCATCCACGCTGATGCACCTCCCCTCTATTGTCTTTTCTTCCATTCATCCAATAGTTGAATGATGATGCCCTCTATTTCCTCACTGCTGCAGTCCTCCGCAAAATATTCGCTGATTTTGTCCGCTTTCAGTGTTACCTTCCGTTCCTTCGGCTTTTCCTCCGTCAGTATCAGGCGCACCATTGCAAGGGTAAGCTCCCCGGTCTTGCCATATTCCTTGATTTTTGCCGACTGCGCCATGCTGACGTTACAGCCTTTTTCCTCTATGACTGCCTGCACCCACTGCTGCGCTTCCTCCGCCAGAAAGGAAATGTCAACGCCCTGTGAGAAACCGAGTTTTTTACCGTCCACCATAGTAAGAAGTTCATCAGACAGCCGGGAAAGCCAGATATACCGCTGTACTTTTTTAGCGTTCTCCCCGGCAGCTTCCCCGATCTCATCCAGTGTGTTTCTTCCTGACTTCTTCCCCTGATGCTTCATGGCTTCATATTTCATCTTGTAGGCTCTCGCCTTCTCACTCGGTAAAATATCTTCCCTCTGGATATTGGAATCCACCATGATTATCGTAGCTTCATCATCGGTGTAGTTGCGGACAACCACAGGCATCTCCGTCTTTCCGGCAAGCTCCGAGCCACGCTTGCGGCGGTGTCCGGCTATGATTTCATAGCCGCCGCCCGCCCTCGGTCTTGCAATCCCCGGCACAAGCACCCCGTACTGCCGGATACTCTCCGTTGTTTCCTCCATCTTCTCATCGTCCTCCACCCGGAAAGGGTGGTCTTTGAACGTATAAAGCTCTGCCAGCGGCGCATTGATAATCTGTTCAACGCCGCTTTCCTGTGCAGCACTCCCGCCGAACAAATCATCAAAACTTTCCAGAGCAACCTTTGATGCGCTTCTTGGTTTTGCGTTACTGCCCATCTGCGCTCACCTCCTTGCTTTGCGGAGCAGAGGTGATTACCTCCTTTGTCAGAGAATCATAGGCTGACGCTACTTTCCCCTTTGGATCATGCTTGTAGATGCTGACACCCTCCGCTGAAATCTCCGCCGCCCGGACGGAAATGGGAATGACATTGGCAAATATCCTTACCCGGCTCCCATAGGCTTCCTTCAGCATGGAGCTGATGTCCTTTGCGTAGTTCGTCCGGCTGTCCACCATTGTAAGCAGAATCCCCTCAATTTCCAGTTTCGGGTTAATCTGCCGCTTTACCTTGCCGACCGTCTTGATAAGCTGCTGTAAGCCTTTGACGGGCAGATATGCCGCCTGTACGGGTATCAAGATGCTGTCGGCGCTGGCAAAGGCATTTATGGTAATCATACCGAGGGAAGGCATACAATCAATTAAAATGTAATCGTAATTCTCCCTGACAATCTCTATGTATGACCTCAACACCGTTTCCCGGCTCATCACATTCACAAGGGAAACCTCCAGACCGGAAAGCTCAATGTTCCCCGGCATTAAGTCTATCCCTTCCTCATGGTGGAGGATACCTTCCCCCGGCTCTACTTCCCCGTCATTGATTAAGTTCCCCATAATGGTTGCAAGCGTGATTTCCAGACTGTCCGGCTCTGTAAAGCCTAAACTTGCGGTCAGACTGCCCTGTGCGTCCGCATCAATCAAAAGCACTTTCTTTCCCTGTTTTGCCAGCCCGATTCCTAAATTGCTTGTGGTGGTGGTCTTGCCCACATTATGTGAAGCTTCACATAAAGTGGGTTATGAAAAGCTATACATTATGCAAAGTTAATGATAGAAATCCTTATAAATAAAGGATTCTTTAGTTGATTTACTTTCCATAATCCATCAAGATTTAAGTGTATTTTATCAATT
>CAJTFE010000026.1 GCA_910575725.1 Clostridia bacterium
TCCTATGACGCTCTGGTCAAGCCCTCGACCGATTAGTAGCAGTCAGCTCCATGCATTGCTGCACTTCCACCTCTGCCCTATCTACCTTATCGTCTTTAAGGGGTCTTACTGCTTTCGCATGGGATATCTCATCTTGAGGGGGGCTTCACGCTTAGATGCCTTCAGCGTTTATCCCGTCCCGGCTTGGCTACTCTGCCATGGCCTTGGTAAGCCAGCAGATGCACCAGCGGCCGGTCCATCCCGGTCCTCTCGTACTAAGGACAGCTCCTCTCAAATATCCTGCGCCCACGCCGGATAGGGACCGAACTGTCTCACGACGTTCTGAACCCAGCTCGCGTACCGCTTTAATGGGCGAACAGCCCAACCCTTGGGACCTGCTGCAGCCCCAGGATGCGATGAGCCGACATCGAGGTGCCAAACCACTCCGTCGATGTGAACTCTTGGGAGTGATAAGCCTGTTATCCCCAGGGTAGCTTTTATCCGTTGAGCGATGGCATTCCCACTTAATACCACCGGATCACTAAGTCCTACTTTCGTACCTGCTCCACCCGTCGGTGTCACAGTCAAGCTCCCTTCTGCCTTTGCACTCTTCGAATGGTTTCCAATCATTCTGAGGGAACCTTTGAGCGCCTCCGATACCCTTTCGGAGGCGACCGCCCCAGTCAAACTCCCCGCCTGACATTGTCCCACCGCCGGTTCACGGCGGCTGGTTAGAAACCCAATACTGCAAGGGTGGTATCCCAACAGCGGCTCCATGGCAACTGGCGTCACCATTTCCTAGCCTCCCGCCTATCCTGTACATGCAGTACCGAATCCCAGTATCAAGCTGGAGTAAAGCTCCATGGGGTCTTTCCGTCCTGGCGCGGGTAGCCAGCATCTTCACTGGCACTTCAATTTCACCGGATGCATTGTTGAGACAGCGCTCAAATCATTACGCCTTTCGTGCGGGTCGGAACTTACCCGACAAGGAATTTCGCTACCTTAGGACCGTTATAGTTACGGCCGCCGTTTACTGGGGCTTAAGTTCAAAGCTTCGCGTTTCCGCTAACCTCTCCCCTTAACCTTCCAGCACCGGGCAGGCGTCAGCCCATATACCTCACCTTTCGGTTTCGCATAGACCTGTGTTTTTGCTAAACAGTTGCTTGAGCCTATTCTCTGCGGCCGGTTCGCACCGGCACCCCTTCTCCCGAAGTTACGGGGTCATTTTGCCGAGTTCCTTAACAATGCTTCTTCCGTCGGCCTTAGGATTCTCTCCTCATCTACCTGTGTCGGTTTACGGTACGGGTACCGTATAAACAATAGCGGCTTTTCTTGACGCATGGCTCACGGACTTCCCTACTCTAATTCGGTACGCATCACGCCTTTGGATTGCAAGGGGGATTTGCCTCCCCTGCTCCTGCTTCGCTTGCACCGGCTTTTCCATTTCCGGCTCCCGCTCTCCACACGTGTCCCCACAGTTCTGTTATACGGCAGTACAGGAATCTCAACCTGTTGTCCATCGGCTACGCCTCTCGGCCTCGCCTTAGGTCCCGACTTACCCAGGGCAGATCAGCTTTACCCTGGAAACCTTAGATATTCGGCCGGAAGGATTCCCACCTTCCTCTCGCTACTCATTCCGGCATTCTCTCTTCTTAACAATCCACAGCTCCTTACGGTACTGCTTCCTCTCGTTAACAATGCTCCTCTACCAATTGACATTCATCAATTCCTGAGCTTCGGCGGCGTGTTTTAGCCCCGGACATTTTCGGCGCAGGACCTCTCGACCAGTGAGCTATTACGCACTCTTTTAATGTATGGCTGCTTCTGAGCCAACATCCTGGTTGTCTTTGAAATCCCACATCCTTTTCCACTTAACACGCACTTTGGGACCTTAGCCGCAGGTCTGGGCTCTTTCCCTTTTGACTGCCCAACTTATCTCGTGCAGTCTGACTCCCGGTCATCATCTCCATGGCATTCGGAGTTTGATATTCTTCGGTAAGCTTTGACGCCCCCTAGGAAATTCAGTGCTCTACCTCCATGAGACTAAACCGAGGCTAGCCCTAAAGCTATTTCGAGGAGAACCAGCTATCTCCGGGTTCGATTGGAATTTCTCCCCTACCCACACCTCATCGCCACCCTTTTCAACGGATGTGCGTTCGGCCCTCCATCGCCTTTTACGGCGGCTTCAGCCTGGACATGGGTAGATCACCCGGTTTCGGGTCTGCCTGGTCTGACTTAATGCCCTGTTAAGACTTGGTTTCCCTTCGGCTCCGGACGTATGCGTCCTTAACCTCGCCAGACCCGGCAACTCGCCGGACCGTTCTACAAAAAGTACGCGGTTGACCTCTTAAGGGTCTTCCACAGCTTGTAAACACAGGGTTTCAGGTTCTCTTTCACTCCCCTCCCGGGGTCCTTTTCACCTTTCCTTCACAGTACTATGCGCTATCGGTCACTAAGGAGTATTTAGGCTTACGGGGTGGTCCCCGCTCGTTCCCACAAGGTTCCACGTGTCTCGTGGTACTCTGGATACCGCCATGTCAGCTCATCTTTCATGTACGGGGCTTTCACCCTCTCCGGCCGGCTTTCCCAAAACCGTTCCATTAAACCTGCTGAATCAATTATGCGGTCCGAACCCCAGGATGCACGCATCCTGGTTTGGCCTCTTTCCATTTCGCTCGCCGCTACTTTGGAAATCGATGTTTCTTTCTTTTCCTCCGGGTACTTAGATGTTTCAGTTCCCCGGGTTCCCCTCCATACGTTATGGATTGGCGTATGGATACCTGAGGTTTGCTCAGGTGGGTTTCCCCATTCAGATATCTCCGGATTATAGGATATTTGCTCCTCCCCGAAGCTTTTCGCAGCTTATCACGTCTTTCATCGGCTCTTAGTGCCAAGGCATCCACCCTGCGCTCTTTATGCTTGACCATTCAGACTTTGACTGGATGTCATTGTCTGTCCATGCATAGCGTTGCATGATGGTCATAGGGTTATTTTTTTAAGAAGTTTTCTTCTTCTAATGACTATTCTTTTGATATCTCTATCTTAAGGATAATCACCTCGGATGTCTTGTCCAGATTCTCTCTTTCGATTGAATCTGACTTAGATATTTTCAGTATATAGTTTTCAAGGTACATGGCTACACGATAGTCCGAAGTGCCGCTCGAGTCCGCCCTGCGGCCTCTCGCTCACGGGCTTCGCCCTATAAAATTTGAAAACCCTGTCTGCTTACGTGCGAGCACGACGCAGCCATGCTTTCCAAATTTTGCACTTCTCATTGCCTTCGTGTAAATGGAGATGGAGAGATTCGAACTCTTGACCCCCTGCTTGCAAGGCAGGTGCTCTCCCAACTGAGCTACACCCCCATTTTGATAATCTGGCAGCCACCTGCTCTCCCATATCGTCTCCAATATAGTACCATCGGCCGCTTAAGGCTTAACCATCGTGTTCGGGATGGGTACGGGTGTGCCCCCTAAACGTATCGCCACCAGATATTTCGCGAATTCAGTTGTTAGTGCAGATTTAATCATGGATTTGTCAGACAGGCTGGCCTGGCTGGCGAATCTATGGTTAAATCTATAAGCGGCTCTGCCGCGACCTCAGGAGCTCCGCTCCTGAGGTGCACTGACATCGTCCGCTTCCAACCGAACCCTCATAACTAAACAGTGCCTAACACATTCCTGCGTTTCCCTCTACTCGTTCTCCCTAGAAAGGAGGTGATCCAGCCGCACCTTCCGATACGGCTACCTTGTTACGACTTCACCCCAGTTATCGGTCCCACCTTCGACAGCTCCCTCCGTTTCCGGTTGGGTCACTGGCTTCGGGCGTTACCAACTCCCATGGTGTGACGGGCGGTGTGTACAAGACCCGGGAACGTATTCACCGCGACATGCTGATTCGCGATTACTAGCGATTCCAGCTTCATGTAGTCGAGTTGCAGACTACAATCCGAACTGAGACGTTATTTTTGAGATTTGCTTACATTCACACGCTCGCTTCCCTTTGTTTACGCCATTGTAGCACGTGTGTAGCCCAAATCATAAGGGGCATGATGATTTGACGTCATCCCCACCTTCCTCCAGGTTATCCCTGGCAGTCTCTCTAGAGTGCCCGGCTTCCTCCGCTGGCTACTAAAGATAAGGGTTGCGCTCGTTGCGGGACTTAACCCAACATCTCACGACACGAGCTGACGACAACCATGCACCACCTGTCTCGGATGCCCCGAAGGGAAGGAACGGTTAAGTTCCGGTCATCCGGATGTCAAGACTTGGTAAGGTTCTTCGCGTTGCTTCGAATTAAACCACATGCTCCACCGCTTGTGCGGGTCCCCGTCAATTCCTTTGAGTTTCATTCTTGCGAACGTACTCCCCAGGTGGAATACTTACTGCGTTTGCTGCGGCACCAAAGAGCNCCGCCTACGCTCCCTTTACACCCAGTAAATCCGGATAACGCTTGCCCCCTACGTATTACCGCGGCTGCTGGCACGTAGTTAGCCGGGGCTTCTTAGTCAGGTACCGTCATTTTCTTCCCTGCTGATAGAAGTTTACATACCGAAATACTTCTTCCTTCACGCGGCGTCGCTGCATCAGGGTTTCCCCCATTGTGCAATATTCCCCACTGCTGCCTCCCGTAGGAGTTTGGGCCGTGTCTCAGTCCCAATGTGGCCGTTCACCCTCTCAGGCCGGCTACTGATCGTCGCCTTGGTGGGCCGTTACCCCGCCAACCAGCTAATCAGACGCGGGTCCATCCCATACCACCGGAGTTTTTCACACTGTTCCATGCGAAACCGTGCGCTTATGCGGTATTAGCAGTCATTTCTAACTGTTATCCCCCTGTATGAGGCAGGTTACCCACGCGTTACTCACCCGTCCGCCACTCAGTCAAAGAAAGCTTCAAACCGAAGTAATCTGCTTTCAGTGCTTCGTTCGACTTGCATGTGTTAAGCACGCCGCCAGCGTTCATCCTGAGCCAGGATCAAACTCTCATGTTTAAGTGTTTGTCTGGTCAGAAATCGCTGCTAGCAATTTCTTTCCCGTTCTTACTGTTTTTAGGTCGCTTATCTCTAAGCTGTTCTTGAATGATAACCGTCCGGCTCCTTGCAGAACACGAACCATTATCCATGATTCTCTTTCAGAATTTTCAAGGTTTTACACTGTTTAGTTATCAAGGTTCGCTTGCCGCTGTCCCGTGCGACAGCTTCTATATACTACCACGCCATTTTACACTTGTCAACACCTTTTTTTATTTTTTTACAAAATTTTTTCCACCCCTTTTCCCCTCCCATTTTCCACCCATTTTTTCAACCCCTTTTTCACCTTTTCACCCATCCCCCCATACCCCCAACACTCCCACCCCTCCGCCCCCAAAAACCAGTTCAGACAGTCTGCGGCAAAATCCGCTCCGTGGTGTTTTCCGATATCCAGTGTCCGGCTGTTCGCGTACACTTTATCTGATATGGACGAACATTGCCCCAAAATTCTCCGAAAAGAAAATCCAAAAGGCAATGTCCGTACAGAGCAGATAAAGTGTACGAGAACCGTCCGAACACAGGATACGGAAAACACCACAGAGCAGATTTTGCCGCAGACTGTCTGAACGTCCGTCCCCCTATCCTAAAACGCCCTCAAATAAATCTCCAAAACATCCCCCTCATCCATAACCACAAAAGCCTTCCCCAACCCAGCCCCTGCTCTCTTCGCCATAACCTCAAACCTACTATCATCAACCCCGACATCCCTCAAAGTCTCCGGCAGTCCCATATCCCTAAAGTACTTCCCGGTAGCCTCAATAGCCCTCTCTGCAATCTCCATATCCGGCAGCGACTCCTCAATCCCCCACACATTCACTCCATACTCCACATACTTCCACACATTATCCTCCCGCAGCATATGCCGCAGCCAGTGAGGAATCAGAACCGCCAGCCCCACCCCATGAACAATATCATAGTAAGCGCTCAGCTCATGCTCCATGGCATGGACACTCCACCCCACCGGACTTCCCTTCGTCAGAAGCCCGTTAATCGCCCAGCTCCCGGCCCACATAAGATTCGCCCGGGCCTCGTAATCCTCCGGATTCTCACACGCGCGGCGCCCATACGCAACACAAGTCTTCAGTACCGCCTCTGCAAACCGGCTCTGCAGAAAAGCCCCTTTATTATTATTGAAATAAACCTCAAGAGCATGGCTCATAATATCCGCCGTCCCGGCTGCCGTCTGCTTCCTGGACACCGTAAACGTATACTCCGGATCCATAATAGAAACCTTAGGACGCATCCCCGGATTGGAAGGCCCCGTCTTCTCCTGTGTCTCCAGATTCGTAATAATCGCGCTGGTATCCATCTCACTTCCCGTCGCCGCAAGCGTAAGCACCGTAATCACCGGCAGCACCTTGCCGATCGCCGCCTTCCCGGTTACAATCCCCCACATATCATCACTGCCAGAGAGCGTCCCGGCCGCAATCAGCTTCGCGCAGTCAATCACACTGCCGCCTCCCACCGGAAGAAGCACATCCAGCTTATGCTCCCGGCAGAGCTTAACCCCCTCCTCCACACTGGTAATGCGGGGATTGGGATCCACGCCTCCCAGTTCCATGAACGGTATGTCATTCTCATTCAGAATCCCCACAACCCTGTCATACAGTCCAATCCTTTTGATACTTCCTCCGCCATAGACCAGCAGCACCCGGGTGCCCCATGCCTTGATCTCCTCCGCCAGCTTACCAATCTCTCCCCTTCCAAAATGCACCTTTGTGGGAATGTGATACATAAAATTCTGCATAAAATCCTTATCCTCCATTTCTCTTATCACAGGGCGGACAAACCTGCTTCTTCCAAAAGCCGCCCTTAAGCCAAGCTTAAACATCCTTCTTCCAGCTTCTTTTCTGCGTTGCTAAGACGTCTCTCCTGCCGCTTTATAACAGCGTATTACCTCTGCCAGCCGCTCAGGCTCCTCATAATACTGCATAAGCGTGCTGCCCAGGAAAAATCCCTGTCCTCCGCTCTCCTTTATAAATGCCACATCCTCCGGCCTGCGGATCCCCACGCCGCAGTAGACCGGCCGGGACACTCCCTTTTCACGCAGCAGTTCAATCGCCTTCTTTAATGTCTTTCGTCCTCTTCCCTCATCCAGATCCCTCTGGGACGGCAATGCCTGCATATACACAAAGCCATTGGCAGAGCAGACCCTGGAAATCTCCTCCGGGTACATGGTATAATTCATGGAGGCAGCAATCTTTATCCCCTCCTGCATAAGCTGGGCCTTCGCCGCCTCATCCGTCAGATTCCCGGAAAGAATCGTTTCAATGCCATTATCCTGGCAAAAAGCAGCCAGCCTTCCCGGGGAAAGCTCCAGAATCGTTTCCTGGTACAGAAGTAAGATAATCTCCGTATCCGGAAACCTTCTGCAAAATCCCTGGAGCCTTTCCAGATACACCTCATAATCGCCGCATGCCTCCCTGGCCTTTTGCATCTTTTCTGCAATATAAGGCGGATCTACATAAGGATCCTTTGGCGGAAGGCTCCACTCTATGGCGTCACAGCCGGCCCTCACATAAAGCTCCGCTATTTCCAGACTTTTCTCCATACTGGGATATCCGCCTGCCAGATAACAAATCATCTTCATACACTATCCGTCCTGATTCTTCTTTCCGCCTGCCTGACCGCCTTCATTAAAGCTCTGCCAAGCTCCGGATCTATGGGTTCCATTGTACTGCCGCCCTTTTTCATGGCAGTGCCTACAATCGCTCCGTCCGCCGCCTCAAGCTGTTCCGCCGCATTTCCCAGACTGAATCCGCTGCCTGCCACTACCGGTATGGGAACCGCCTTTTTCATCCGTCTGACAGCCTCCAGAGGTGTTTCCAGCCCCGTGGACAATCCGGTCACAATCAAAACCTCCGCCCCGTATTCCCAGGCCGTCCGGGCCGATTCCTCCAGGGAAACCTCCGGCAGAAGCAGATGGGAATGCTTTACCTGGACATCGGCCCATATTCCGATATGCTCCGCCCCCAGCAGCCTGCGCATACGCAAGACCTCCTTTGCACAGGGGCCAATCTTCCCCGCCCCTGTAACCATCACGCAGTCCACATAAACCGGGCAGCGGATAAAGGAAGCCCCCGAAGCACAGGCAACGGCGATTCCTGCCGGGCCGTCATTAAAAGAAGCATCGATGCCGACCACAAGCCCCGTCTCTTCCACAACCTGCCGTGCAACTGCCGCCAGGGCTGCAGTCTGCTCCGTTTCCAGCCGCTCCGCCAAAGGCCTGTCATTTGTATTTTCCACAATAACAGCGTCCACTCCCACGGCCTTAAGAGCCGCAGCGTCTGCCAGAGCCTTATGGAGCACCGCTTCCATGCTTCCGCCGTACAGCAGTGTTCCCGGCAGCGGCAGGCAGTGCACCATCCCGGCAATCACCTTTTTGCCTTCCCTCATCTTCGCCGTCAATTCCTGACTCTGATTTTTATTCATCTCTTTTCACCTCGGTTACTGGGCCATAACGCCCAGTGCAGTGAGCAGGATACACACTGCCATGGAAAGCATAATCAGCACAAATGTATTTACCTTCTTTCCCAGCAGCCAGTAAAACAGCCAGATGACCCCCAGAGACGCCAGGCCCGGAAAAATATTGTCCAGGGTTGACTGTAAAGACACTGCCGCATCCTCCGTTCCAAAGGTGATGGCAAAGTTTGTCCATACAAAGCCGTTTGACATACAGCCGATGACAAGAAGCCCCAGAACAGACGCCGCCTCCATAATTTTCTCCATCAGCCCGGAGCTCTGAACCTTGTGCAGGAAATCAACGCCCAGGCGGTAGCCCATCTGTCCGCCCCAAAAACGGAACATAAAAGAAGGTATGTTATACAGCAGCCCATAGAGAATCACGCCCATCACCTGCCCCTGCAGCGCCATGGAAATACCAATGCCCGCGCAGATAATGCGCCAGGTTCCAGGAAAGATAGAATCCAGAATCCCGGAAAGAGGGCCCATCAGCGCACCCTTGACTGCCGGAATTGTCGCCGGATCAAAATCGGGATTCTTCGCATTTTCCTCCTCCATGGCAATGGTAAGGCCTCCCATGAACGCATGGCCCTGGGGTGTAATATTGAAAAATTCCATATTGCGTTTCAAGGCTTCCCGGTAACCCTCTTTATCATCCTCATAGATCTTTTTCAAAAAGGGCGCAATCATAAAGGTAAATGTCTTATGCACCAGCCGATCCCAGTTTACGGAAAATCCTCCGGTGATAGATCGGATATTCATCCGCCGGATATCTGCCTTTGTGAACATACGGTCTTGATTTTCTTGATTAGAAGTCGTCATCTGTCAGATCCTCCTCTCCCACCTCTGCACCGGCAAGCCTGCCTGTACGAAAGTCATATTTAATCAGAATGTAAACAACGCCTATCACTGCGGCTCCAAGAACCGGCACACCAAGATAGCCTGCCAGCACCCAGCCAAGGAAGAAAAAGGGCGCCGCTTTTTTGTTCATGGTCATACGCATCAGCATGGCAAAGCCAATCGCCGGAAGAATACCGCCCGCTACCGACATCCCCTCCACAAACCAGTCGGGAATCTGTCCCAGAAGGTTTACCACTGCCTCGCTTCCGAATCTCCAGGCGAAAAATACCAAAAGGAATTTTAACAGGATATTCAAGCCGCCCTCCAGAAACATAACGGCATAGATTCCCTTCTCATTTCCTTGATCTGCCGCTTTATCGGCCAGCTTGGATGTGAGGGAATGAACCGACCACAGCACATTCTGGAAGGAGGTCGCTATGATTGCAATGGGAATCGCCATAGTCAGAGCCGCTTCCGCCCCCAAGCCGGACTGGATGGCAAATGCCGTTCCCAGAACGCCGCCGACCGCCGCATCAGGCGGAATATAGGAGCCGATGGCCATAGCGCCCAGAAAGAATATCTCAATCGTTGCCCCGATGATCAGTCCCTGTGTGGGATCACCCAATATAATGCCTGTAATCCACCCCAGCACCAGCGGTCTGCCAAGGAACGGAGTGCCAAGCCCCCATTCTATATGGCTCCAGGCCGCCGTAAGCCCCAAAAGTATCGCTTGTAACATAGAATCCCCCTCCTTTTACTTTATCAATTTTTCTGCAGGTATCGCTTTGGTCGTCGGCACGTTCTGCATTTCCACGCGAATACCCTCCGAAATCAGTTCTTTCAGCATGGCAGTCTCCTCCGGCGTAACCCATACCCAGCTTGTTAAGGTCTGGGTATTCTCCCGTTTCCCGTTGTAGCCGATGCTTATGCCCTTTAACACCGAGCAGTTCTTCACCATCCGGTATGCGTCCTCAATGGATTCCACAACAATCATCAGCCTGTATTGATCCGTCTTTCCTTTGTTGATGGCCTCAACCGAATCCGCAATGGTCTTGATGACCAGCTTCGTTCCCGCCGGCTTGCTCATTTTAATCGTCGTAAGCCGCAGCGGATCGTTCTGCAGGGAGTCGCAGGCAATCAGAATACAGTCTGCGCCCACAGAAGTTGTCCATGTGAACGCCACCTGCCCGTGCAGAAGTCTTTTGTCAATTCTCAAAAGCTTTATCAGTTCCTTCACCTCCTTGTTCTTCCAGCCCCAATCCTCCTGCCATCAGGCAGGCGATAAGGATCATTCGTTAAATTCCTCTTCCATCACCTCCTCCACAATCCGGTTGCAGTAGCATATAGAATTTTTTCCGCTGTTTACCACCTCCTCGATCAGCTCCGGCAGCGGCAGATCCCTGCCCAGAAACAGCCCCAGCAAAAAGCCCAGGTTCATTCCGGCCAGAATGTGAAGATTTTTCCGGTCCAGATGGCGTACAAACTGGTTGCAGACACTGCCTCCCATGACATCGGTTACAACAATCACTTCGTCCTCAAGAGGGTACGCTGCCAGCAGCCGGCTCACAGAATCCTCCATCACCTCCCCTGGATCGATGTATGCCCCGTAGCACCGGACATCCTCCACCTCTCCCAGAATCAGCCGCACAGCGTCCAGCATACCCTCCGCAAGCCTTCCATGGGAAGCAACAATAAAATGTCTCATCTTCTATCCTCCATTAAATGCATCCTTCTAAAATGAATGTTCCGGATTTTCATTTTCGATATAATCATAAATATATTTAATCTCCGACGTAGGAAGCTCCACATGGTAATGCTCACAAATCTGCACAAAGCTTTCCTTCACATAGCGGATAAACTGCTCCTGTTCCTTCTGAAACACCTGGGAATCCTCTTCGTCCTCCTCCGATGTCCTAGTCACAAGCCGCTCAATCAGACAGCTGATATGAATGTAAAGCCCTACGATTGTCTTTGCGGCAAACTGTCTTTCCATCATGTGCTGCAGCCGGTTCACCGCTATCTGTACGAATTCCAGAAGCTTGTCCGCATCCAGAATCGTCAGATGCTTCACAACATTCTGCAGGGAAAAATTTTTCAGAAGATTCCGGGCAAATTCCTCCAGCTGCATGGCATCCATATTTTCCGAAAACATCTGGCGTATATCCTTCTCATCCATTAGATTGATGATTTTCTCAATGGGGATAAACGGCGCTCCGCTGATGCCAGGGTTAAACACTCCCGACACGAACAAGACATTCCGGTTCTGAAATAATTCCCGATTCTGCCGCTCTGCCACCGCAGAGTCAAAATCACAGCTTATGACTTCCACATCGCTGTTTTTCGGCAGACTGTCCCGAAACAGCCGGATCATGCGCTTCGCTACTCCGGTGTCGTTTTTTTCCACAAAGACAACCGTATCCGCCAGCTGGAGCCGGGGAATGACCCGATAGGAAAATGCCCGGCATCCGCAAAGCTCCTTAAGAACACATTCCGCTTTTCTGCCTTCCAGAATTCCTTTTCCCAGTTCCAGGGCCAGCCCTGTCGTGATATCGCTGATCATAACAAGATTCAGCTTCCTTTCCTGCAGAATCAGCTCATCCAGGGCCTCCAGCGTATCCATATCAATCATCAGGATTAGATTCTTCACATGCTGCTGCGTCCGAAGATACCGCTTGATGCGTTCCGCCGTCTCCGTCACAGGAGTATCCGCCGGAATATCCATGGGCACAAAAAGAAAGGTCTTCAGCCATCCGTTGACCGTCTGTGCAATACTCCCTGCCGTATGCCCGTGGGCCAGAATGACGCAGGATGTTTTGTTGACAGCCTTATCCGCATTCACCACGCAGATGCAGATATTCAGCGCCAGCAGGCAGACGTGATTCAAGCTCACATTCAGGCGGCGGTTCAATACGGCCGCTGCCTCCGCTGCAATTCCGTGGACATCCGGCCTGGCTTCTTTTAGAAACTGCAGGCACTCCTGCAGCTCCTTTTCATGGAGCTGTTCCCACTGCCGCATATCCGTATCTGTCTGCATGGAATTGCAGATCACTCGAACGAGAAGCGCCAGCATATCGGCCGGAAGCTGTAACTGGTACAGGCTGCAGATACTGTCCAGCCCATGTTCTACCATCTTATTTATGGCCTGGGTATGCTGATTCTGATGCGGTCCGCCGAACAGGAACAGCCCCTCAGACTCATACAGGATCTTAGACCAGGCAGCCGTCAGCTCCGTAAAATCTCCCTTCTGCTCTTTGTAATTCCGATACCCTTCCAGCAAAAGGGAAAAGAATTCCTTGTTTCTGGCAGACGCCTGTTCCGACAGAACGCCCAGGCTGACGGCCGTCTCTTCCTCATCACTTTCATTTTCCAGACGGTATTCCTCCACCATCTGTTCCGGCAGATGGAAAAGCTTAATCAGAAGCTCCCGATCCCTTTTTGTATAGTGCAGATACGCCTTCGCACAGCTAATCTGAATCATTCCCTTAAGCTGGGTTAGATTTTCCGAATACTCATATTGCAGAAAGGCATTGAGAGCCGGACGGCTGATGGTGATATCGATTCCAATCTTATGCATTTCATCGTCCAGAAAGGTCTGTATCAATTCTATTTTTTCCTGGATGGAACGCTCCCCCAGGGAAGGGATTCTGACGATAAAGGGAATTCTTCTAAGAAAATCCCGATCAAGGGTCTCCTTCGGATCCACGTTGGATGCAAAGGCTGTCTTGCAAGGCGCCCATGGGTTTCTTCCTCCGCCCACACCGCTTCCTTCCTCCAGCCTCCCAAACAGCCTGCTCTGCACCCTGGCCGGAAGCAGATGAATCTGATCGAAGAAAAGAACGCCCCCTTTCGCCTGCTCCAGAAAGCCGTCTTCCTTCTGCGAGAACATCCTCTCCCAGAATGCCTTCTCACACTCTGCAAATTCACTGCAGTTTATGGTAACCAGGCGGCTCTCCTCCCCGATATAGCCCTTCCCCTGGGCATACTCATACATCTGCCGGACCATAAAGCTTTTTCCCACTCCGGGCCCTCCAAAGAGCAGGATAGGAAGGCCGGACGGCGGATAGCCCATAGCTGCCTTACACTGCTCAACGCATTCCCGGAGGCTTCCGTAAAAGCCGGCTGCCCGGCCAAAGCCAAGCCGTACCATATCGTGGCTGCGGAGTATCTCCAGCAGATCCGTTTTACTCTTAAACACCACCATATTCAGTTTTATACGGTACTTTTTCTCAAAGGTACGCTTATGAATGAAATATACCGGTCTGGAAATAATCTTGATCGCCAGTGATTCCTTTACGAAATCATTCAGATACTGGCTTGCCAGATTTCTGCTGATACTCAAAAAATCACTAATGCTCTGGGCCGTATAGGGCGTATCGTTTTCTCCGTCATACTTCTCTGTCAAGAATGCCAGATATTCCAGAACCTCATCACGTGTATTTGACTGATACATTGCTTCTCTCCACTTCTGTCTGCTTATTATAGCATCTCGCTCTGCTATTATTTCACAATTCAAACAGTTTCATCAGTTACCGCGCAATTCAGACACTTATCCGTATCCAATTGTTGATTTTCTCATATTCCGCCTCCTTATCCGACAGTTTTTTTGATATTTTGTACAAATATTTTCTAACTCGACACTTTTTCTCTTCACACTTCATATGAATTCTTCCCCAATTTCAAGACAAATACCCAGACGCAGGCCGTCAGGCCCCTGCCGCAGGAATAAAAAAAACAGGTATGCAACCCGATACCTGTTTCTAACCGCTCCTTTGTATTCCGAAAGCATACCCACACTTTCGCAAGCGTCTTCTATATTTACTTTTCTTCGTCCTCTTCTCCCCATTCCCGAATCTCATGGAGCAGCATAGGCATCACCCGGGAGCTGTATGCCTTCAGCGAATACTCCCCGTTGCAGATGCACCAATCGTAAAGCAGGGCTCGTTCGCAGAGTGCATACAGCTTGGTAATCTCATAGGAAGACATGGACGATGTCAGCTCCCCTTTCTGCTGTCCCTCCGACACAATCTCATTCAGCAGCCGGTAATACAGACGGTTCCGATCCAGCAGATGCTTCTCCCCCCTGGTAATCAGCTGGGACGAGTAAAGAGAGGCCAGAAGCTCCCTGGAAACACTGGTCTCAATCATACCGAAAAGCTCCTGGTTCAGATAGATCAGCTTGTCAAAGCTGTTCCCCTCCGGCTGGAGCTTTGGCAGAAGCTCTTCGTATTTATCGTCAAAGAGATAAGACAGGGAGCTTAACAGGGCATCCTTCCCTTCAAAATAATGATAAAAAGTGCCTTTCGACGTACCGGCCTCCCGTATAATCTCATCTACCGTAGTATCGTCATAGCCCTGCCTGTAAAAAAGCTTCCAGGCCGCCGTTACAATCTTCTTCTTTGTCAGCTGCTTTTTCTGCTTCGCCATAACCGCCTCCGCCTGAATTTTGCCTCAAGACCTAAGCCTTGGCTTGACGCTTTCTTTCGTTCTTAGTATAATATGGGAGTTTACTGAATGCAAGTACAACACACGGCATTGTTTATAGATACGAAAAGGATGTTACTGTTCATTCCGCGGCCAGTAACAAAAGGGGTATACTTATGTGGATAGCAGAAAATTGGAAAGACTATGAAGTACTGGACACTTCACAAGGCGAAAAGCTGGAGCGGTGGGGAAATTATATCCTGGTAAGGCCCGACCCCCAGGTCATCTGGGACACCCCCAGAACACACAAAGGATGGAAACAGAAAAACGGCCATTACCACCGCAGCAAAAAAGGCGGCGGCGAATGGGAATTCTTTCAGCTTCCCCAGCAGTGGAGCATCGGATACAAGACCGATACCCCACAAGCCCTTACCTTCCAGCTAAAGCCCTTCAGCTTCAAGCACACAGGCCTCTTTCCCGAGCAGGCCGCCAACTGGGACTGGTTCGGCGCAAAGATACGCGCCTGCGGCCGTCCGGTTAAGGTTCTGAATCTCTTTGCCTACACAGGAGGAGCCACCTTAGCCGCCGCCAAGGCCGGAGCCTCTGTCACCCACGTAGACGCCTCCAAGGGTATGGTAGGCTGGGCCAGGGAAAACGCCCGGGCCTCCGGTCTGGAAGCAGCCCCTATCCGCTGGATTGTAGATGACTGCGTAAAATTTGTAGAGCGAGAGATACGCCGCGGCAATCATTACGATGCCATTATAATGGATCCTCCCTCCTACGGCCGGGGCCCCAAGGGAGAAATCTGGAAAATAGAAGACGCCATTTTCCCACTGATTCAGCTGTGCAGTCAGCTCCTAAGCAAAGAACCTCTATTCTTCCTGGTCAACTCCTATACCACAGGGCTTGCCCCCGCTGTCCTAACCTACATGCTGGCATCCGCACTAAGGCAGTTCAACGGCGCTGTAGATTCCCAGGAAGTAGGACTTCCCGTATCCTCCACCGGTCTCGTACTCCCCTGCGGCGCAAGCGGACGCTGGTCGGCAGGCTAAACTTTCCAAACTCATAGCATAAAAAACTGCGGCCAGACGCTCCACGAGCCCGCCGCAGTTCTTTTTTTATTCTTTAATAATAGTAATAATTAGATTCAAGGCTTTCCATAACCCCCACCGCAGCCGCACTCATCACAATCACCAAAACAATCGAGAACACCATCATAATCGCAAAGAAAATGAGATAAGCCTTGAAAAAGTTAGATTTACTCTTCTTCTCCGTACTGCTGAAGGCCCACACAAACATCATTACAATATTAACACAGGGAATCAGCATAACAAGCATCGAGATCATCCACTCTCCCATGCTCATAGGCTCTTCCAGATTATCCTGAGCCGGCTGGTACTGATACTGAAGCTGGGATTGAATACTACTAGTCTGCGGCTGCTGATACTGACTGCCGCCATAGGAACCCTGCTCCTGATTCTCAGAATTATTGTACATATCATCCATAACATTGCCCTCCTCAAATTCCATCTTAAAATCCTTATATCTTCCGTCTTAGTGTACCACTTTTCCCCCGCCAATGCAACTCTTTTCCCTCCCCAAAACCTACCACATTAACTCCACCGGAAACCCATTCCTCATCCGATACACATAAAAAACCATCATCCCAAAAAGAAGCCCTACAAGCCCCGCCGTAAGCATATGCGGCCTCTTATCCAGCAGATACCGGTTTACCCCAAACATCCCTCCAAGCAAAATCCAGCCATACACCAAAGGATGAAGCTCCCACGCCTCCCTCAAGCGTCCTGTCAGAACCAGGACAAACGCCCGTGTCATCCCACATCCCGGGCAGGGCAGATGCAGCACAATCATCATGGGGCAGAACTGCCCGAAAAGCAAATGAACCGTCACATAATACACGGCAATTCCCAACAAAGCATACCGCAGACTGTACAAATCCTCTCCCAGACGCTTAAGCCCCTTCTTCACTCTCTCCATTCCTTCAGCTCCCTATCAAAAAGAGGGCCGCCTTTTCGGCAGCCCCCTCTGTCCTTACCTTGTCTTATTTTTCCTTTAAGCTTTGCCTGCGCTGCCCAGTACGTCTTTGATCTTATGAGCAACAACATCCTTTACATTGGCGCGAGCAACAGTCAGATACTGTCTCGGATCAAAGTAATCCGGATGCTCCTGCATCACCTGGCGGATGCCGGCTGTCAGACCCAGACGCAGGTCAGAGTCAATGTTGATCTTGCAGACAGCAGATCTTGCCGCCTCACGCAGCTGCTCCTCGGGAACGCCGATAGCATCCTTCAAAGCTCCGCCATTCTCGTTGATGATCTTTACATACTCCTGGGGAACGGAGGATGCGCCGTGAAGAACGATGGGGAAGCCCGGAATTCTCTGCTCAATCTCATGGAGAATGTCGAAACGAAGCTGGGGCTTTGTTCCTGGTTTGAACTTGAATGCGCCATGGCTTGTACCAATGGCAATTGCAAGGGAGTCAACGCCGGTCTTGGTAACGAACTCTTCTACCTCATCAGGCTGTGTATAGGAAGAATCCTCGTCGGATACATTCACATCATCCTCGATTCCAGCCAGCTTGCCAAGCTCAGCCTCTACCACTGCACCGTGAGCATGGGCGTACTCAACAACCTTCTTTGTAATTTCAATATTCTCCTCAAAGGCATACTTGGAAGCATCAATCATAACAGAGGAAAAACCGCCGTCTACACAGGACTTGCAGATCTCAAAATCTGCGCCGTGATCCAGATGCAGAGCAATCGGGATGTTCGGATTCTCAATGATCGCTGCCTCAACCAACTTGGTCAGATACGTATGGTTTGCATACTTCCTGGCTCCTGCGGATACCTGCAGGATAATGGGGGAGTTCAACTCGCCGGCTGCCTCTGTGATAGCCTGTACGATCTCCATGTTGTTCACATTGAAAGCGCCGATTGCATAGCCGCCTTCGTATGCTTTCTTAAACATTTCCGTTGTTGTTACTAAAGCCATTGTCATCATCCTCACTTTTTATAAAATTTTAACGGTTATGATCAGTATACTACAAACCGTAAAAATCATCAATGTAGAATTCATTTTTTTTGCAAAACCTTCTGGACTTCCCCTCTACTTTGTGATACGTTGTTTAATAGGCATAAGATTCTCTGCCAAATTTGCTTAACATGATAAATTACAGAATAAAGGAGATTTCTATGGGTGGATTTTTTGGAGTTGCTTCCAAAAGCGATTGTTTATTTGACTTATTTTTCGGAGTAGATTACCACTCCCATCTGGGAACCAGACGAGGCGGCATGGCCGTGTACGGAGAGGAAAAAGGCTTTGACCGCGCCATCCACAACATTGAAAACACACCGTTCCGAACAAAATTTGATAAAGATATGCGTGAGATGAAGGGCTATCTGGGTATCGGCTGTATCTCGGACTATGAGCCGCAGCCTCTCATTGTCCGCTCCCACCACGGCACCTTTGCCATCACAACCGTCGGCCGTATCAACAATACCGATGAAATCACAGATTTGATCTGCAAAAACGGACACGCTCATTTTCTGGAGATGAGCGGCGGAGACATCAACCCTACCGAACTGGTAGCCTCTGTCATCAACCAGAAAGAAAACCTGATTGAGGGCATCCAATATGCCCAGGATCTTATCAACGGTTCCATGACTTTCCTGATTATGACTCCCAAGGGAATCTATGCAGCCCGGGATAAGATGGGACGCACCCCTGTGGTGATCGGCCAGAAGGAAGACGCCTGCTGCGTATCCTTCGAAGACTTTGCCTACTTGAATCTAGGCTACTCAAGCTATAAGGAGCTTGGCCCCGGCGAGATTGTGGTTCTCACTCCGGAGGGGGTAAAGACACTGGCGCAGCCGGGAAAGGATATGAAAATCTGCACCTTTCTCTGGGTTTATTACGGCTACCCCTCCAGCTCCTACCAGGGCATCAGCGTAGAGCAGATGCGCTATAACTGCGGTGCCAAGATGGCAGAAAGAGACAATGTGAAGCCTGATACGGTAGCCGGCGTTCCCGATTCCGGAATCGCCCATGCCATAGGCTACTCCAATGCATCGGGGATCCCCTTTACCCGGCCTTTTATCAAATACACGCCCACCTGGCCCCGTTCCTTCATGCCCACCATTCAGAGCAAGCGGAATCTGATTGCCAAGATGAAGCTTCTGCCTGTCCACGAGCTTATTGACGGCAAGAGCCTGCTGCTCATTGACGATTCCATTGTACGGGGCACACAGCTTGGAGAGACTACAGAGTTCCTCTATCAGAGCGGCGCAAAGGAGGTTCATATCCGGCCTGCCTGTCCGCCCATTCTCTACGGCTGCAAGTATCTCAACTTCTCCCGCTCCTCCTCCGAGATGGATCTCATCGCCCGAAGGGTGATTGAAAAGCTAGAGGGAGGACCTGTGACAGATGAAGTATTAAAGGAATATGCTGACCCCGAATCAGAGAAATACGAACAGATGCTGGAAGAAATCTGCAGGCAGTTAAATTTCACATCCCTTCGTTACAACCGCCTGGATGATATGATTGAATCCACGGGCCTTCCGGCCGAAAAGCTCTGTACCTACTGTTGGAACGGAAAAGAATAAGAATCCATGATTCTTCTTTGAAAATCCCGTTCAAAGCGGCTTAATTGTAATATTTTTCCAAAACAAAAAGGGATTTCATTCACCTTTACAGGCTTTCTGAAATCCCTCTTTAAATTACAAAAATTTGTTTCTATTTTTCTGTGTCCTACAGAATTCCCAGGAAGGAAAGTGCAATGGACAGAACAAAGGTGATTACAATCAGCACTACCGGGCTGACCTTTTTGTTCTTAAGGAAGTAGTACATTAAGAATACATATCCGATGGATAAGATATTCGGGAAGATCTTGTCAAAGAAATCCGCCTGCAGGGCAACCGTCTTTGCTTCATTTACCACGATCTCCGTCTGTACGCTGATGCTTACATAGGAAGCAATCAGTCCGCCGATTACGGTACAGCCAAGAACCGTAGCTGCCTTTGCCAGAACCTCGGATATATCTGTAATCTGCGCCACTGCCTTTACACCCAGGTTATACCCCAAGCGGGTCCAGAACCATCTCATAATAAAGATTGCCAGGTATACCAGGAAGAAGATGATGGGGCCCATTACGCTTCCTTCCATGGCCATGGAGGAACAGATACCTGCCACGATGGGAAGGAGGGTGAACCAGAAAATAGCGTCGCCGATACCGGCCAGGGGCGCAAACAGGGCAACCTTCAGACCCTTGATAATGCTGCGGTCCGAATGTGACTCTTCCATGGAAATCAAAAGTCCCATAAGGAACCCCACCAGATTGGGATGGGTATTGATGAATTCCAGGTTATCCGTCATGGCTGCGGACAGGCCGGCCTTATCATCCTTATAAATCTTCTTAAGCGCCGGAAGCTGTGCCTGCAGAAAGCCGCAGGACTGCATTCTCTCATAATTGAAGCCCGCCTGCAGGAGCACGGAATGAAGCGCCAGCTTATTAATATCTTTTTTTGTTAAAACCTTATTTTCATTAGATGCCATCCTCTTCGCCCTCCTCTGCCATATTTTGAACTGATGCATTTGCCTTTGTGCTTTTCTCAATATTGTATACAAACAAAGCCAAAGCAACGCCTACTACTGCGATGGGCAGCAGATTGGAGTAATCCAGGAAGCAGGCGATTACGAATCCGATAAGCAGGTAGGGAACAAATTCTCCCTTTAACATAACCTTTAACAGCATTGCAAATCCTACTGCCGGAAGGATTCCGCCGGCTACCTCGAAGCCATGGGTCAGCCATGCAGGAAGAATCTCTACGAAGGTCTTCATGGCATCCTGCGCAACATAGGCGCAGAGGAATACTACAAGTCCGTACAAAAGCGCAATAATCGCAGTACAAGTCATATTAATCTTCACGATCTTGGCCGTGTCTGCTTCCTCAGCTGCCTTATCCGCACCCTTCATAAAGAAAGAGAAGGTGGAGTAGCAGAAGAGAATGATGTACTGCATCAGAAAGCTGAAGGGCAGCGCAAGCGCCATGGCGCCTGAAGCCTCAGTCTTTGTGGTATATGCAATCACCGTGGACATAACGCCCGCCAGAACCGGGTTGGGAGGCTGGGTTCCGCCTGCCGGCGTCAGTCCTGCGAATGCAAGCTCTGTAATACCGCCGGTTAAAAGGCCGAGCTGCACGTCTCCCAGAATCACGCCTGTCAGAGTACTTACGATAATGGGCCGGAAAATAAACAAGCCCTCCAGCCAGAAGTCCACACCTACAATAATTGCCATAATTGCCAGGCCAATGCCCTGCATCAATGTAATTTCCATAAATAGTGTTCCTTTCTCTCGTCTAAATTTCCTTGATACGCTCCTTTATGTCACCAGGCACATCCTGGATATATAAATCAACTCCCGCGTCCCGAATGGCTTTTAAATCTGCAAGGTCTGCGTCATCTACGTACACTTTTTTACTAATCTGATGCTTTCCCTGTGAAAAATGCATGTTGCCCACATTCACTTCCTTAATGGGCACACCTCCTTCAATGAGCCTGCGCACATCCTTCGGTGTCTTGCAGACAATAAAAATCTTCTGACGCTCCGCCGCTTTATGAATCACATCAATGGTCTTCTGAATTGTAAAGAACCGGACTCCCGCTCCTGACGACTTGGCCGTTGCCGTCATAAGCTGCTGCATCAGCTCGTTTTCCGATGTCTCGTCATCGGCTACAAGTATCAGATTGGCCCCCAGCGTCATCGTCCATGTAACGCCAACCTGTCCGTGTATTAAGCGATTGTCAATTCTTGTCAAAACAATGTTGGGCATTTTGCTCCCTCCTTATAAAATTTATGATTCTTTTTGGAAATTTCCTATAGCGTGTTATTATTATAACCGTAATTCCCTGCTAAGTATTTATAATAATTAGTAATCTTCTTATTATTTTTATGTTTCTTTACTGTTTTTTTATAAATATTTAATATTTTGTAGACACCTTTCACAAAAGCCTGTATAATATTTTCGTTATGGAGGTCAAAATATGCAACTAAAAACATCCAGCGCAGCATTTGAGCGCTACGGTTCTGTGTATGAGGCGCCTATCGATTTGGAACAGACCGGCATGATCAGCAGGAACTGGCGGCTCATCGCCCGGCGAAGCATCAGCCAGCTCTACCATTTCAATTGTGAAGTATACCTCGAGATGCAGGAAGGCATGGCGGCTCTCCTGGCGGGCGATGCCGCCCAGGCTGACAAGTTAGAGGTTTTTGCCGTTCACCGCTTTGTAAGAATAAAACCAGGCGTTTATTTTTCTCTTGTAGCCGTTACATCCAATATCACCTGTAAGCTAATCACCGTCACATCCTACGCATCTACCGTGGAGGTCCTATCACCGCCCTACCTGTTTGAACGAATCCTTCCCCGCATCCGAATCAGCGAAATTCTTGGCTATTTCTACTCTATCCGCGATTCCGGCTATGAATTCGGGGGAGAGAAGCATTCTTACTTTGAGCTTACCTATGTAGACCGGGGGTGTATGACCTCGGAGGTAGACGGAAAGGCCTACTCTTTAAAAGAGCGGGAGCTGATGATCTACGGCCCGGGACAGTTCCACACCCAGATCATTCCTGACGGCTGTTCCTGCTCCTATGTGACCATTATTTTCGACATGGAAACAATTGTTTATGATGTAGAGAGCCATCACTATGAGCTGCTGTTAAATAAAGTATTCACCTACGACAAAAAAATACATACCCTTATCAAAACCTTTGTTATGGAGAGCACCTCCCAGATTCCCTATATGAACAGCCTGATGCTGTGCCTGCTCCAGGAAACGATTATCCGGCTTCTCCAGTCCGCATTTATCGGCAAGAAAAATGAGAAGCCTGTAACAGAGGCTAGGCAGCACTACCAGGATGAGCTTCTGGAGAAAATCCTGGCTTACATTGACGAAACCATCTACGAGCCTATTACCATTGCGGAGATCTGCCAGAAGTTTTCCCTGTCCCGCTCTTCTTTACAGATTTTATTCAAGGAAAACCTGGAGCAGCCGCCGAAGAAATACATCAATGAGCTGAAGCTGGAAACCAGCCGCCAGATGATCTGCGAGGGAAAGTATACCATCAGCGAAATTGCCCTGATGCTTGGCTTTAATTCCATTCATTACTTTTCCAGGGCCTTTACCCAGAAGTACGGGATGGCGCCCAGCGAGTATGCCAAGACGCTTTTCAAGGTATAAGGCCGCAGCTCCCTCGGCGGACAAAGGGACGCAGCCTTGTACGCTGAAGGCACTTTCTTTTCAGAATGCAGAAGAACCGCAGTCCGAGAGCATCAAAACTCTTTGACTGCGGTTCTTATCTGTTTTCACATCTGATTTGATCCTATGAATCAGCCAACGCCTGGATCGCATACCGGGAAATCTGAATGACCGTGCCCCTGGCTACCTCCACATTTACGGTTTCCTCCTCTATGCCTACCACTTTTCCGTAAATTCCTCCGGCAAACATAATCTTGCTTCCAATCTTCAGCTCTGTATGGACTTCTCCCAGAGCTTCTCTGCGCTTACGCATATTTGGGGCGGAAATAAAACTCAGAATCAATCCGACGATTCCCATTATAACCGCTGATGTGATACAGGTCCAGCTAACTGCTTCCCAGTTTATACCCTTCGCTTAAATTCCGTTACTGTCTACTTCGTGACCAGTAACTAAATTCCATCCTCTTCCGTATCGTCCTCATGAGCCGCAAGCTCAAACCGAATGATATAATCCTTCCCTGTAGGAATCAGCGACTCCGCCATATCAAGGGGAGAATCGAACGCTCCCATCATCATGGAGCCCTCAATCAGCATGGGGAGATTGGAGCCTGCAATGACCTCAATGGCCTGATCCTCCCTGGCAAACTTGCACTCTACAGCGCATTTGAAGGGTGAACCTCCTGCCAGATCGGAGAGAACCAGAACGCCGTCGCAGCCTTTCAGCCCGTCGAAGGCCTTGTTCAGATTCTCTGTCAATGTATCAGTAGAATGATCTGCCTCAAAATCTACATATGCAATGTTCTCTGTGTTGCCGGTGATCAATTTTAGGCTTGAGCCAAGCCCCGTTGCGAAATGACCGTGTCCGGTAATCAATAAACCAACCATTCTTATGTCCTCCTATTTGTAGTCGCTGCGCGACAGCACTAAAGGGTAAAGCCGCTTCGGCACACTGGTATTGAGAGAAACTTTTACTCGAAAGGGCACTCATAAAAGTTCCTCTCGTGCGCCTTTGCGGCTTTACCGTCCAGCAGAAATTTTTTTCGAAAACACTTGACATTTCTTAGCTGGACTATTTTAGTTCCGTAATATTCTGTTTTTTATTTTAATGTGTAGGGATACAAAGTCACGCCCTTCACCACGCGGTTCACCTCTCCTGTGGGGCAGGGGTTGTCCGGGGTGATTCCCAGGGACAGGGATTTCAGTACCGCCAGGGTCTGCGCGAACAGAATGTAGTCAAAGCCGAGAAGTACATTTTCCAGAGGCTGTCCAACGCCGAACTCTACTGTATAGTCTGCCAGCTTCTTTGCTTCCTCGCAAGGCGTATTCATCACTGCAGCAATGCGGTTCTGCTTTCTCTGGGGGCTCATCTCCTTAATCAGATCCAGCTCGTACTTCCGGCGGTACTCGTCATCGCTTAAGTATACCACCGTGAGGGTTCTGTCGTCGATGATAGACTTAGGGCCGTGGCGGAAGCCTAAGGGTGAATCATACATGGCAGCCACCTGTCCGGCAGTCAGCTCCAGCATCTTCAGAGCGGATTCCTGAGAAACGCCCTTCAAAGCTACATTGCCCAGATATACAATACGGTTGAAGTCAAAGCCGTCTACAATCTGCTGTGCAAGGGCAAATTTCTCCTCCAGGAAGCCTGTTCCAGCCGCGCATACCTTGTCAATCTGTGCCGTAATCTCCTCCAGGCAATCCAGATTGAAGGCCAGATAAGCTGCCATGTACATATTGGAAAAGCTTGAGGTCATGGCGAAGGACTGGTCGTGGGTCTCCGGCGTGAGATTCAAGGCAAAGCAGTGCTCTCTGCCTTCCGCCATCTTGGAAAGGCTGCCCTCATGGTTGCAGGTTACAAAAAGATGATAGAGGTTCTGGCATACAACCTCTGCCGCCTCCACGGCTCCGATGGACTCCGGTGAGTTTCCGGAACGTCCGAAGCTTACCAGAATCGTAGGCTTTGTTCTGGAAAGGAAATCCTCCGGAGAGGGCACAATATCTGTGGTAGCGTAAGATTTTACCTTATAGCCGTATCTTCCGTTCAATGCCTGATATAAGGAATTGCCTATAAATTCACTGGTTCCGGCTCCTGTGAGAACAATGTCAAAATCCTCCGCTCCCAGTACCTGGTCAAGAAATGCCTGAAGCTCCTCCTTGCAGGCCGCAAGCTGTGCGCAGGTCTTCTTCCATGTGGAAGGCTGCTGGTGAATCTCGGTCAGAGTAAATACGGAAGATGTCTCCTTCATCTTCTCCTGTGAAATGCCAAATATGCTCATTTCTTAAAATCCTCCTTTGCTGTTTTATGTTGTGCTGCACATCCTATTATGTCCCGATTATAACCCATGAAATTCCCAAAAAACAATAGAAGTACTAAAACTAATAATGATTAGCTTAAAAAATGCAACCTATTCTGTTTATTCGGTGATATAATAAAGTTATTCCAATTTTATTTTCGGACAGGAGGTTTTTTATGCTGATTCAAAGTAAAAAAGTCTGGATTGCGGATCAATTTGTTCCTGCAATGCTTGAGGTAACGGATGGTAAGATCTCGGACATCCTTCCCTATGGCAGTCAGACAGCAGATGAGGATTACGGCAGTCTGCGCATTGTTCCCGGCTTTCTGGATATCCACTGTCACGGTGCTTACGGCTTCGATACCAACGACGCCAATGAAGAGGGCCTGCGCAATTGGACGAAAAACGTAGTGGACGAGGGTGTAACCGCTTTTCTCGCCACCACTATTACCCAGAGCGAGGAAGTTCTGACCAACGCTGTTGCCAATGTGGCAAAAGTAATGGAGGAAGGCTATGAGGGCGCTGAGATCTTAGGCATTCATTTTGAAGGGCCCTATCTGGACATGGTGTACAAGGGAGCCCAGCCGGAGCAGCACATTGTAAAGCCGTCCATTGAACAGTTTGAGCGTTACCAGGCTGCTGCCAAGGGGCATATCCGGTACATCACTATGGCCACTGAGACGGACGATGACTTTGCTCTGACCCATTATCTCACAAAGCAGGGTGTGGTTGTAAGCATCGGCCATTCCGCCGCCACTTACGATCAGGCTGTTATGGCCTATGCACACGGCGCCCGTTCCATGACCCATGTGTACAACGGTATGACTCCCTTTAATCACCGGGCCAACGGACTGGTAGGCGCCGCTTACCGCATCCGCACCATGTACGGGGAGATCATCTGCGACGGCAATCATTCCACTACGGCGGCTCTGAACAATTACTTTATGTCCAAAGGGCCGGATTATTCCATTATGATCTCCGATGCCTTGATGGCAAAGGGCTCCCCTGCCGGAAGCCGTTATATCTTCGGCGGCAGCGAGATTGAGATCTACCCTGACGGAAGCGCCCATTTAACCGCAACCGGAGGATTGGCCGGCTCCACCTTACGTCTGAACGAGGGACTGCGGATTCTGGTGGAAGAAGCTATGGTTCCCTTCAACTATGCCATCAATTCCTGCACCATCAATCCCGCCCGGTGCCTGGGCGTGGACGACCGCAAGGGACTTATCGGCGTCGGCATGGACGCAGATCTGGTTGTACTGGAGCCGGATTACAAGGTACATCAGACCTACTGCCTGGGCAGGGCACAGCTGTAAAAATGGACGGTAAAGCCGCAAAGGCGCACGAGAGGAACTTTTATGAGTGCCTTTCCGAATAAAAGTTTCTCTCATTACCGGTGTGTCGAAGCGGCTTTACCCTTTAGTGCTGTCGCGCAGCGACTTTTAATAGGAGGATAAGACTATGAAACATCCGATTCAAGAAATGATGGAACAGCGCAGACAGGGAAAGAAATGCGGAATTCCCTCCTACTGTACCGCCAACCCACTGGTACTGGAGATTATCTTAAGACGCGCAAAGCTTTTGAACACTCCGGTGCTGATTGAAGCAACCGCCAACCAGGTAAACCAGTACGGCGGTTATACGGGAATGGTTCCCAGTGATTTTTACGAAATGATTATAAAGATGGCAAAGGAATTTGACGTTCCGGAAAATCTGATTATTCTGGGGGGTGATCATCTGGGCCCCTTAACCTGGCAGAATCTTCCCGAAAAAGAAGCCATGGAAAAATCCGTAGAACTGGTCTATCAGTATGCCCGCGCCGGATTTACCAAGATCCATCTGGATACCAGTATGAAGGTAGCCGATGATCCGGAAGGACTTCTGTCTACGGAAACCATCGCCCGCCGGGGAGCCGAGCTCTACAAGGCATCCATGAAAGGTTATGAGGAGCTGAAGGCCGAGAAGCCCGACGCCCTCCGCCCTGTTTTTGTCATCGGAAGCGAGGTTCCGATTCCCGGCGGCGCACAGGAAGCAGAGGACAGCCTGACCGTTACAAGTCCTGCTGCCTTCCAGGATACGGTTGCCACCTACAAGCGCATCTTTGAAGAAGCCGGCGTAGGAGAAGGCTGGAAGGATGTTGTGGCTGTTGTCGTTCAGCCCGGCGTCGAGTTCGGCGACGATCAGGTATTCTTATACAGCCATGATGCAGCAGCCGGCCTTTGCGCTGCATTAAAGGAATATCCGGAGGTCTGCTTTGAAGGCCACTCCACTGATTACCAGAGTCCGGAATGCTTAAAAGACATGGTTCAGGACGGTATTGCCATCCTAAAGGTAGGCCCCGCTCTTACCTATGGCCTTCGGGAGGCTCTCTTTGCCCTAAGCTTTATGGAAAAAGAACTTGTTCCCCAGGAAAAGCGCGCCGGCTTTATCGAGACACTGGAACGGGTGATGCTGGCCCAGCCCGGCAACTGGCAGAAGCATTACCACGGAGATGACAAGCAGCTTGCCCTGGCCAGAAAGTACAGCTTCTCTGACCGCGCCCGTTACTACATCGGCCAGCCCGAGGTAACGGCAGCCATTGACAAGCTCTTCGCTAACCTGAAGGAGTATCCTGTTCCCATGAATATGCTTCATCAGTATATGCCGGTTACTTATGCCAAGGTCCGGGACGGCCTCCTTCCGCTGGATCCCAAGGAGCTTGCCCTGGACGGCGTCACCTTCTTTATGCTTGATTATGAATATGCCGTAGCCCAATAAGCAGATATACATTCATCACAGTCAAGGGGCTGTCGGGAAAGACAACATCAGACTTTTCTGATTCTCTTATCTTTCCCGACAGCCCCTTGCTTTTCTCTTGCTGTTTTTCTCTTGTTGTTTCTATCTCGCTGCTATTTTTTCCTCCCGGTTATTCCGGCCTTCCGGCTTCGTCAATATGCTCCATAATTTCTTCAATGGAATGGTCAAAATCATTGATGCTCAGATAATCCATCCGGTCTGTATCCAGCACAAAGTCGCCTTCCTTCGGCCGGCTTCGGTACAAGCGCACCTCCTGCCTCCGGTCGCCCTCTTCTTCATTGTATATTAAAAGCTGGTACTCTATGAGTATAATCACATCCAGATTACCGTCTCCGTCATAATCCTTGAAGCTGACTGCCTGAACCTCCTGAAATTGCTCGTTTCTCCGATATTCCCCTTCCTCCATAAACGGAAATCGAAAAAGCTCTGCTCCGTCGCTGGGCTTGATAATGCTGAAGGTCACGTCACGGTTTCCACTGACGCTTTTATCCGGAGCATAGGATACAAAATACACGTCTCCCCATGGAGCCCCTAAGTCTACATTGAAGCTTTGCTCCTCTATCTTCCAGATCTCTTTGGAATACTCCACCCCTGCCGTATAGATGTTGGACAGAAACTGATAATCTTCCCCTTGCTTCCGAAGAGTCAGGCGGCAGGAAGGAACAGCGGGTTCGTAATTCTCGTCCCCCGGCACACATTCCAGCTCATAGGTATCCGCACTTATCTGCCTGCCGCTGACGCAGGTAAAATTCATGTAGTTGGTATCCCCATGCTGCCACACCCATGCGTCGGAATCCGGCAGGCAGGCCCAGGGTAATCCTTTCGTCATATCCTCCAGACTAAGCCCCAGCTTCTCCTTCAGAAATTCATCGATCTCACCTGTCGTCAGCCTGGTATAGTCCGTGTAGATTTCCTCCTCACCGGTAATTTCCAAGTATGCCTCCTCTTCTGCCTTGCTCAAGGGCGCAGTTTCAATACCCGCCCCCGAATAAAATACCTGGCTTAGATCCACATCCTGGGGCCTTGTATACTCAGAGAGTAAAAATCCGTAATTGCTTTTGCCGTTGATCCACTGGGTGAATCCGCGAAGCTCCTCACTGGTCAGATCACGGGGCACGTTCTCCTGGCCCTCTATCCCGGTTTCCGGATTCTCTGCCGCCTGTTCTATGTCTGGTTCTTCGCTCCTATTCTCTTGCTCCTGCTCCTTTGCGTCCGGCTGTTTCTGGATATCCTGTTCTTTTTTGCATCCCGTCAGAAACAACAGAACGCAGACTGACGCAATCCACAGTCTCTTTATTTTTTTCATTGTCTCAGCCTATCTTTCTCTTCTTTCTGACATAGGGCTTCTTATTATCCTTCCATACGGGCCGTTCCCGGCCGGTATGCATGCTCTGTGTCCTGCCTGTTGTCCTGCTTCTTTGCGTCTGCCTGGCCTTGGAAGTCCTTCGTCCCGGTTCGGCACGCTTTCCTGTCTGTCTGCTCCTGCTCCGGGCATGAACTGTCTGCTGCCGCGCCTTTGCCGCCGCATAAGCGCTTCCGCTCCCATGTACACGGCGCTTTTTCCGGCGCTTCCGCTTTCCGGATGTCCGTACCGCCATGCTGACGCCGATTCCTCCTGCAACTGCTGCGGATCCTGCAAAAAGTCCGAAGAATATCTTTGTCCATACATCCATACCGATGGCCCCGGTCTTTTCTCTCCACAGCTTCGCCCCGTCTTCCCACAGGGAATGTTCCGGAATCAAGGGCTCCTTTTCCTCCGATTCCTCCTGGGAATCATCGTTTTCCAGGCTCCAATCCGGATCTGATTCCAAAGAGTCTTCACTGGCCGGATCCTTTAACACGGTGTCCAGAATCTTCTGGGCGCTTCCGGTAGTTCCTGCGGACGGCTTATTCTTGTCCTTCTTTTTGTCATGCCCCCCGCCGGAAGAGCTTCCGCCGCCGGAGCTTCCGCTGTCGGAATTCTCTCCGCCGGTATTTTGGCCGTCGCTTCCTTCATCCGGCTTCTCCTCTTCCTCCGGAGGTCTCATTTCCTCTCCCACATCGTCGTCATCGGCATTGCCTCCGCTTGGGCCGCCGTTGTTGATGCTCTGCCCCCCATTGCCGGTATTGACCTCGCCCTCATACATGCCGTGGGCGCTGTTTACAGTCTTAAAGCTGTCTTTTACTACTTTGACAGTCGTTTTTTCCTCAGAGTTTACAACCACCTTTCCCAGAGAAATATTTTTACTGTTGTAAATATTCTTGTTCCCGGAAATATAAATGTTTAAAACTCCTGTATCCTCCTGGTAACGATACTCCTTCATTACGCCCTGGGGAATACTGCTTCCGAACTCAAAAGAAACATCTTCTTTTTTTATGCTTCCCTGTCCCGAAAGCTGGAAGCTGAGCTGTATGGCCACAACCTCCTCCGGAGGGGTAAAGGTTCCGTTCTGGTTCTCCCCGACAGGAAGTTCAAGAGTCGCCTCGATCCCCCCGTTTACATTGTTTAAGGACACGGTCTCCTTTTCCCCAGCCCTCACCGACAATACGAAAGCCGTAAAACAGACAAGTGAAATTCCAAGCCAGAGAATGAATTTATTTCTCATAAGTGCCTCCCTTGCTGCAGCTCTGACCGGCCGGCGTTCACAGGACAAACCATAACCCGTCAGATATCTTCATTCACGTGCTCTATTTTTTACTGCTGCTAAGACTTATTTCCGGAAGTGTTCCAGGTACGGTTATAAATTCCGTATCGCTGACTAACCGCTGGCCTTCATTGGTAAGTGCATTGTCCACCCTGTAAAGCTCTGCACGCACCTTCCCGGGAAGGCTTGCGGCAGAAATGCCTGCCGAGGGTTCTATCCAGTAGATCCAGGTTCCGTCTGAGGTATCGCCCAGCAATGCATTCCCCGGATCCTCTGCCAGAATAATCTGGTGTGCCGTCAAGGTTCCGTCTTCGTCCGTGCCGCCTACAATATTTCCGTTCTCGTCGTAGAGCACCACCACATTATATGCCGGATTTCCCTTATACGTTCCCGTAAATATGATGGAATCCTTCGGAATCTTTTCCCCTTTCTTCCCGTACTGGTAATCACTTGCAAGCTTTCCAACGGCCTTTTGTCCGTCGGCCACCGTCATAAATTCCACATTATCTCCGGAAGGCCCGTACAGGTCAAGCTCTGCCACGGAAATGTTCTTTCCCTGCTGCCCAACTGCCGTCAGCTTCACATACGCCGCATCGTAGGTACAGATCCAGTTGTCCTTGCCGTTGGTAAAGTAGACTCTTGACTTTCCGCCTGACTGTGCGAAGGTTCCGGTTCCTACCTCCCGGTATACCTGGCCGTCCTCACTGATCTCAATCTTATAATCCGTCGCCGCCTGTCCGCCGGACGGGAAGGTGTATTCCAAAGCCGATACCGGCGTACTCTGGTTCAGTTCCAGAAGGATATAAGGATCTTCCGTACCTGCCGTTCCGGTATACACCGTGCCCGGATTACCGTCAATCACCTTCGTTACTGCGGATATGGTTTCGCTCTCACAGGGAAGATCCTCTGTTCCGTCAGGCTTGGAATCCTCGCCGGAGGTCATATTCGTGGAAGCGGTCCATGCGCTCTTATCCTGCAGCCCGTCGCCTTTTATCTTTACGGTGCCTGCCTGGCATACGTCCGCACGGTTCAAATATTTATCTATGGCTGTCACCTCGTAGCGGATCACATGGTTGGCTGCAAAGGCTGCCTCATCCGTGAAGGTATCCGTCTGGGTAAAGCCTGCCGTCTCACGGCGCTCCTCTCCTCCTTCCACAAACACACGGGTAATCTCATAGCCCTGTAAAAGCTCCGGATCTCCCCCTGTATAGGTCATCTTCAAAGTAACCTTGCTGTTATTTTCCGAAACCGTGGCTGCCGCCGCCTGCTTTCCGGCAAATCCGGCTCCGCCCACATGCTCCATCTCGTAAACACGGGCCGTATCGTCCACATAGTAAATGGCTCGTTTTTCCGCTTCAAACTGCTTCATGTAGGCTGTGCTTTCCGTATCCGGCCGCATACCCCAGCGGATAAAGAATTCGCTCAAATCTTTTTCTGCGGCTGCGCTTGCCAGACGCATCAGATTCTGCTCCCGTCCCCCGTTCAGGGTAAGAGCCACTCCGCCCGGCTTGGGAGCCCGGCTGGTATCTCTCGCATAGCTGTCTACTCTTGCAAAGAATAAATTGTCAAATATCTCATCATACGTTCCGTAAGTCTTGTAATTATAATCCCGGTCATAGGCCAGATGAAGCTGCCAGTACATACCAAGCTGGGTAAATACATTGCTTGCGGCCCCCTCTGTCCCCGAGGTTACCTTCTTGAATACCTCCGGATATTTGAAGCGGACTGTACTGTTATCGTCCTTGGCCTGGGCCAGCACAGAGAAATAATTATTTGTCACCTCTGCATGAGCATAGGCGCCCTGGTTGATATTATGTCCGATCTCATGTGCAATTCCCCAGCCGTAATACCGGCCGCTCTGATATCTTCCCCGTTCGTCTGATACGACCGGCTGGCCGCTCATCATTCCCGAGGTTTCGTTCCACTCGATACCGATGTGATTTCCTGCCGCATACATGAAGGCTCCTGCAAACATCTTCATATAACGGATATTCAAGTACCGATATGGCAGATGGTTCTTGTCGATAATACTGCTGTTGGTTCCCTCCGCAAAGGAATCGGTCAAGCCCTTATGCTGATAAAACAGCGTGAGCATATCTCCCATAGCCTGTACGGTCTGGGAAAGCCGTTCTTCCGGATTCTCTCCCAGCCCTGCAAGCACCTGGCTGGCCGGAAGCGAGAGCATCATCTGATCTGTCTGAATATCTGTAAGATTCAGAATACACTCTGCCTTATTGTATGCATATCTTACATTCTCATTCTCAGATCCGTCGTGAAGCTCTTCGTGCTTTTTGCCAAGCTCTGATACGTAGTCTCTCAGCTCCTGTACATATGTCTGTATCCGCTGGCTCTTTTCTTCTTCTGATACCCCGTACAGACAAAGCACCGGATAGCTGGTTCCGCCGCTGACCCGGACTGCATAGGCATCCCGGCTGTTGTTTCCGTTATACTGAATATAAAGGGCTCCTCCCCGTTCTTTATCCGTGGAGCAGATCTCCCCAACCTTAATTTCATTTCTGCCGATTTTCAGATTTACACTGCCGCTTAAGGCAGAGGATTCCGCATGATGCTGGGTATATACCAGGCTTAAGGATGTGGCTGCCCCTTCCTTCTTTCCCGGATAGCCCACGTATACTACAAGATCGTCGCCTGCTGCGGCCGTAACTCCAAGAGGCTGCCATGCATTTAAGCCTCCTACGGAAATTCCGGCATCCTTAGCACCTGCAATATCCGGGTTCACATAGAGAACGCCGTTCAGGCCTCCTGTCTCCAGAAGCTTTCTTGCCGTATCCAGCTCTTTTTGAAGAGCAGTCCGTTCGGGATGATATTCTCCGCTTACCGGATCTGCAGTATCCAGACGCTTCTGCAGCGCGTCAATGGTTTCCGCTGTCACATCCTCCCGGAGCGTGATATGAAGATCATCCTCGTACAGGTTCATAATATCCTGTTCGATACTGTCGTATTCATAGAAGCGTATTTCCGATACGGTTGTCTTTCTAAGGCCGCCGTTGTACCGTCCGATTCCGAACTGCACCTTTGAAGTGCGGACCGGTTCCTTGAATTTTATAAGGTAATAGTCCCGGCCGTCTGCCCGCTTTTTCAGCATGGTGATATTTTCTACCTTCTGCTTCGTGCCGTTCTCATCCCAGTATTGCACGTTGGCATACATATAAGCTCCCAGATCCAGAGGCTCTGCAAAAGCTATCATTCCCAGGTCATAGACACTGTCCAGTTCCACGGTCATACCCTTGTCTCCGCCTGGATAGGCTCCGCCGTAATCCCAGTCTTCTACCTGGACATAAGACGCATAGTTGTTGTCAAGGAGTCCCAGTGCGCTTTTCTTTTCCGTATCCAGAGCGCTGTCCACCATAACGCCGGCTCCGCCTATGGACGCCGCCTTAATATGGCTGCTCAGCACGCCGCTTCCGTTGGAGGTATTGATCAGACGGTAAGCAGGGAGCTTTGCGTCAATGAGGCCGCTTATAGTCCTCCCGGAAGCCTCCATAGACTTGGGGCCTTCTCCCAGCTCATTGGATGCCGTTACATAGACTATGTATTTTGTATTGTCCTTCAGATCGCCAATCTGGTAGTAGAGCCCTTCAATTCCTGCAATTTTCTGGAACTGCGCTGCCCCTTCTTCCTTCCAGTATACGTTGTAGCTATCTGCATCCTCCGTCTTCTTCCAACGCACGTCTGCGCTTCGATAGCTTCCCTTTACCGATACTCCGTCCGGCGCGGGGGGCTTTCCGCTGACCTTGGGAACCACCGGAAGCTCATCGCAGTATGCGCTCTTCCAGGCTCCGTTTGTAGAGCGCACGCTTACCATATATTCGGTGCCGTTTTCAAGATCGTCCTTGTCAAACTGGCTGACAGTCAGCTTGGTGGAGGTTGTTTTGCGGATCTCTGTCTTGCCGCCCTTTGTGATGGATATTTCGTAGCCTGTTACATTGCTGGCCTTGTTCCAGCTTATGGTAAAGGACTTGTTTGCCGGATCCGCCTTAAGTCCCACGGGTATATCCGCTGCCGGCTCCGGAATCCTGCTTTCCATGTCATTGACAAATTCCACCCGGGAGATCTCCGCCAGATTCTGGGATTTGGCTGTCTTTGTGATCACCAGAATCACATGCTTAACGGCAACCTTTCCCCCAAGATTAATGCAGAGGGCTCCGTTGGGATCCCAGGAGCTCGTAAATTGACTGCTTTTTCCGTAGGACGGAGCGCTCAGCATACGCAGATTGCCCGGAGCAGAAAAGTCTACGTATTCATACTGTTCCTGACCGCTGCCATCCTGATAGTGAATCTGAACCATTCCCGCTTGGACAGCATGCTCACTGTTTTTCGGAGACTGAATGACAATCCCCCCAAGCTCCGCCTCTGAGCCGTCAAAGTCGAACATTACCGCTACAGGGCTCTGCCCGGATATGGTTCCTCCTGTGGGAATAAGGCCCACATTTCCGGTTCCGCCCTTAAGGAGATTGTCCAGATCGCCGCTGACATTCGTGCCGTTTCCTTCTTTCAGCGTCATTGCTTCATTGGGAATCAAAAGCTCCAGGGTAGAGGACTGCGGTTTTACTTCCGACAAAGCGGCATAATAATTCAGATCCAGCAGATCCACCTTTCCGTCGCCGTTGAGATCACAGCTTGTATCCTCCGAAGTGTTCTCAATTACGTTCAGAATAGTTTTTTCGTCTTCACCGCTGAATTTGCCGTCTTTGTTAACATCTCCGTAGAGGAGCACGCCCGGATGAGCCTTCTCCTGCTTTAACTGGGGAAGGCTTCCGGTGTAAACCTGTATCCGGCAGCCCAGATTTTCTTTTACTTCAATCTTCTGTTCATAGGGGATATAGCCCTGTCCTTCTATGGTTAATGTATATTCTCCGCTGCCCAGATTGGCAAACCGGGCAAAGGCTTTTGGAGCTTCCTCCTCCTGCTTTCCTTCCGTCTTGGAGGCAGGAAGAACCATGTTTGTATTAGAAGTGCCCGGACCTGTTAAGGTCACATGAAATTCCTGTTCTTTCTGAACTTCTATTCCCGAAATAATCTGTACCTCAACAGAGCCGGGGACTGGTTTTGGAGGCTCTGTCTGATCCAGATCCTGCCCTTCCTCCGGCACCGGGCTGTTCCCGTCTGGCTGTTCCGGCGGTACAGTATCTTTGGAAGGCTGTCCCTCCACAGGTGCGCTGTCCCCGGAAGGCTGCCCTTCTAAAGGTGCGTCGCCACCGGAAGGCTGTGCTTCTCCAGGCGTGCTGTCGCCGGAAGGCTGTCCTCCCTCAGGCGCAGTATCCCCGGAAGGCTGTCCTGTTGTTGTATCCGGGGCCTGCGTTGTTCCATCTATCCCGTCGCTCTTGGGGGACTGTGTATCTTCCTCTGGGGCGTCTGCATTTCCCGGTTCTCCTATTCCGACAACCCCTGTAGCTGCAAACCTCTGATTCGTTCCGGCAAATACGGTGCTGCTTCCGGAGGAAACCACCAGCATCATCACCAGAATTCCTGCAAGAACTCTCGAAAATCTGTACCTCATATTTTTCTCTCTCCTCATATATTCTTAGAATCCTCCCGAAAAACCAGCCTCACAGGCCAAGGCAAAGGCGCCGCCGGGAGCATTCCCTTATGAACGGCGGGCGAAAAGTTAAGCTGCCGTTTTTTGTGAGTATACAGAAATATTTTATTATGAAATCAGAGGAAATGCAACTATTTTCGACAATTTATGTAACCTATTTATGTAACCTGTATCTACATAAGGTAATTCAAAAGGGTTTCTTTGAACGTGTCTTCCCCAAGACGCCGGAATCCCCAGGTATCTCCCAGCTTCCTGCACATATTCCTGTAATTTCCGTTAGGCGTAAGCTTTGCCGCCGATTCATTGTAACCGCTGACTTCATCATCAATCGCTCCCATCAGCTCCCGGGCGGCCGTATCGCAGTTGTGGGTATAAATCTGGTAAAGGGGAATCCCCTCTCTCTTAGGGAAATCTTCTATCTGCTTCCAAAGCTTTTCCGCCTCTTCTCCCGATCGCTCATACAGGGCGGCGTACAGTCTCTCAAAATCTTCCCCTGCGGCTATGTAAACCTCTGCTGCCTGAACAACTATTTCATACTGCTCTCTCGAAATCTTCCTCCAGAGGGCCCGATCAAAGTTGCTGCATTCCTCATATTCTCCTGCCGGAAGATTCCCTGTGTCCAGCAGCTCCTCTACGCCCTCTCTATCCAGAAAAAATTCCTTCATTTTCCCAATACCCTCTTTCCCCAGAAGGCACTGTGCCAGATTATACTGCATCCCATTGTAGCTGAATATCCGCCCTTCTCCCTGCTCATCCGTGAGCATCAGCGCCGCATGTCCCAGTCCTTTCATACCGTCCACATTTAAAAGATAATAGATTCCGCAGAGTCCGTGCTCACTCCGGCATTCCCGGTAAGAGGTTCCGCTGCGGCTTATAAGCCGGTATATCAGAAAAGCACATATTCCCAGAAAAATAAGTATAAGAAACCGTCCGGCTCTTTTTCCCTTACTCATTTTGCTCCCCTTCCGGGCCCTGGTAGCTGTAGGCCCACAGGTTTTTTATCTGGCCCATAAGCTGGTTGATGTCCCAGGCTTCCTTGCTGCGAATCTTGCTGTTGGGATCGTTTAGGATGATTTTTCCATCCTCATCCACGCCGGTGAGCACCAGAAAATGCCCGCTGTCCGTAAAATCTCCGGGGCCTACCACGCAGATAATGGGCGTACCTGCCTCTAGCGCGGCCTTGATATGTTCTTCGTCAAAAATAACTTCCTCATAGAGAAGCCCAAGTTCGGATGCGCCCTGAGTCATCAGATCCCAGGAGGAACCGGAGCCGGATACATAGTAGCCGCTGTTTTCCGCCATCCTGGCCGTCTTGTAGGGATTCCAGCTGCTGTCGCCGCTTAAGCCGCAGCGCACCATAGACAGGCAGGTAGGGCCGCAGCCGGTGAGAGCCAGGAAATCGTCCCCGTAGGTCTCGTAGCCCCAGCGCTCGTCCCATTGGAGGAACAAAGGAATCTTCCCTTGAGTCACCTCCTTTGACACGTCGATATCCACATGCCTGTCCTTGTTCTTTGGATAATTCATTACAAAATCCTTGGTTTCCGGATTTTTCTCCAGAAGCTTTAGGAGGCTTTCGGGGTATTCTTCTTTCTCTGCAAGCTTTTCAATATCTATTTTTTCTTCTTTTTTACCTGGCTCTGCAGTCCAATTTTTTACAAGCCTAATCCCCAGGAAAAGGGCGATGCCAAAGAGAGCCGCTGTAAAGAGAACCAGGGCCTTTCGGATTCTGGCTTTGCGCTTTCGCCGGAGCTTAAGCCTTCTTCTGCGCTCCTGCTCCTTTCGTTCCTGCGCTCTTCTCTGCTCTACTTCCAGCCGATCCGGCCAGGAACCGGCGGCTGCCCGTCTTACTCCGGATGTCCTTTGCTCCGAGCGGCGCTGCGGCTGATATCCGCCGGCCTGTCTGCGGCCCTGCGGCTGCCCTCCGCCCTGGCGGGCCGGGCCGCTGCGGCCGCCGCTCTGTGTACTGCGGCTCCGGCCTTCTCCCCGTGCCCGTCCGTTTCCTTCCATGCGGCTGTTTCTGCTTCTTTTTTCATCCTGTCTCATGCTTTTTCCCCCATTATAAGAACGCTTACAGCTTTCGGCTCTCTGCTGCTTTACTCCTGCGCCAGACGGCTGCGATTCCTTTTTCTTATCTTTATTATTGCAGACAAGGATTGGGTATTTCTTTATTTTTTCTTAGGAAACCTCAAGTATTTTCTTACATTATACCAAAAAATTATAAAAATTCAAAAAAGAACTGCTCTTCTGGTTTAAACAACGCAAAATCAGAAAGGCAGCCCTTTTCTCTTAATTATTATATGTGGTTTACAGAAATAGGGACTGCCCTCTTAAAGCTGCCTTCAGCAAGAGCAATCCCTTTCACATCCTTATTGTATTGGTTCCCGATTCACAATCTTAATATAAGTCCTGGTCGTTATCAGATAAACAAGCGCATATGCAGCGGCAAACAATATAAAGCTTACAGCCGCCACCCGGTAAAGCAAGAGCCGGTTGTCTAGCACGCTCGCTTTCAGCACCTGGTAAATGCCCGGCAGAGCAAAGGTCAGATGGATTCCCGCCACCACAAGGGGCAGAAAGAATACCGTGAGCATCTGAGAGTTGATGCTGCGGCGGATCTCTTTTCTCGTCATGCCGATTTTGCGCATAATGGAAAACTGTCTCTGATCCTCATAGCCCTCGGAAATCTGCTTGTAGTACATAATCAGGGTAGCCACAAAGACAAATACCATGCTGATCGCAAGAGCCAGAAACAATACGCCTCCGGCAAGACTTTTCATTCTCGCCCATTTTTCCGCCTTTGTATAGTAGGTGCTGGTCAAAACCTCTTCCTCTTCTGCTAATTCCCGAACCCGTTCCTCACAGGCGTCACCGATGGCAAGCTGCCGGTCACGCTCCTCCGCAAGCTTTACTCCATATTCCCAGAAGCATAAGACTTGGTTTTTTGCGCTCCAGGCCGAGGCGTCAAAAGAACCCCAGAGCCGGTTCAAGTCCGGAACTACAAGCACCATATAATCCATCATCAGATCGGAATAGCTGCCGTACAGCTCAAATGCGGATAATTCCGGCATCTGCTTTACCGTCTTTTTGACCGCGTATTCGCTTCCGTCCCAGTTCCGGATGCTTCTGACCTTTGCAGATTGCTTTCCCCCGGCAAGGAAAACCTCGTCGTCCTTAAGCTCCTCCGAAGTGTTGCAGAGACGGTTGTAGTCCTCCAGGGAAAGAATGCGGACACATACATAATTTTCCAGATATTTATTCCATTCCTGTACATTGCCCTCCTCCGGCGCATTCTGATAAACGTCAACGCTCAGATCCAGTACACCATTCTCAATAGGGGCATCAATTCCTACCTCATGGACTTCTATGGCTTCCGACACCTTTGCATTTGTATCCTTTAAAACCACCTCTATTTCCGCCTGGTATGTCCGGCCCGACTCTTCCCACTCTGCCTTGCCTGTCTCTATGATAATTCCCAGATCATAGGGATAATGGCGCTCAATGATATCATCAACGCCTGTATAGAAGCCTGCCGTTCCCACCAGGGCCACGAGAATGACTGTTGCAAGAATGCAGATGGAGGCAAGGCTTGCGCCATTTCGTTTCATCCGGTAGGACAGGGAGGATACCGTTACAAAGTGGGCGGTCTGGTAATAATAATGTTTTCTCTTTTTCAGCCATCCGCACAGAAACACGGAACCGGCGATAAAGAGCAGGTAGGTCCCGATAATCACGACCCCGGCAATCACCATAAGCTGCATCAGCGCCTCCCGGGGATTCTCAATCTGCACTGCCCACACATAAGCGCCTGCGATGAGCGCCAGACCGGCCGCTGCCAGTACCCACCGGCTTTTGGGCGGACGTTCTCCCGCTGCCTCGCTGTGAAGAAGCTCTATGGGATTGTTCTGATGGATCTGGCGCATAATGTTGAGGAAAATGAAAAAATAAATTCCCGCGTAGAGCACCAGAGCCGTCACAATTGCCTTCCACTCAATGTAAATATGGTAATTGATTTCTTCCTCCATAATATTCACCAGACCGAGCTCCGCAATTTTAGAAAACAGCACCCCAAAGAATATCCCGGTGAAAATCACAATTCCATAGGTTATCAGAGTCTCCCAGATGAGGCTCACAAGTATGTTTCCCTTGTTCATACCGAGAATATTGTAAAGACCGAATTCTTTTTTGCGCTTCCTCATCAATGACGAGCTGGTGTAAAATAAAAACGGGAAGGAAAACACTCCTATCAGAGCCTCACCGCAGATAAGCAGTGATGTCAGGGCTTCTCCGCCCCGGAGATTGTGAACCATATCGGATGCCGCCAGAAATGCAAGGATATAGAATACCATTACCATTACTGTTCCCGACAGAAGATAGGGAAAATAAATCTGTTTATTTTTCTTAATTCCTGATATGGCAAGCCGTCTGTAAATTCCTTTTTTCATCTGCGCTCACCGCCTGTCATCAGAATCGTCAGCGTGTCCGTGATTTTCTGGTATAGCTGCTCGTCGCTGTCCTCCCCACGGCAGATTTGATGGAATACCTCTCCATCTTTGATAAACAGAACACATTTGGCCCGGCTGGCTGCGGCTGCCGAATGAGTCACCATTAAGATGGTCTGACCGTTCTCGTTGACGGCCCCGAAGAGACGCAAAAGCTCATCGGATGCGCGGGAGTCTAGGGCGCCGGTTGGTTCGTCCGCCAGAATCAGATGGGGCTTTGTGATAAGCGCCCTGGCAACGGCGGCCCTCTGCTTCTGCCCCCCGGATACCTCGTATGGGTACTTTTTCAGAAGCTCTGAGATGCCAAGCATTCTGGCAATGGGCATCAGCCTCCGGTGCATTTCCTCATATGGGGTTCCCGCCAGAACTAAGGGCAGATAAATGTTATCCTCTAAGCTAAAGGTATCCAGAAGGTTAAATTCCTGGAATACAAAGCCCAGACTGCTTCTGCGGAACTTTGCGAGCTGCTTTTCGGATATTTTTGTGATATCTTTTCCGTTTAGCAGGACGGAACCGCTGGTGGGCTTATCCAGAGCTGCCAGAATGTTCAGCAGCGTGGTTTTCCCGGATCCGGATTCTCCCATAATCGCTACGTATTCTCCCTGTTCTACAGCGAAAGTTACATTACGAAGGGCTGTTACCTGGTTGGAGCCGAAGCGTGTAGTATATATCTTTTTTAATCCTTTTACCTCTAAAATACTCATGTTAAGATGCCTCCTATTGTTTTGGAATATTCTCTCCTTTTTCACTTAAACATTTATTTCACCGGCATCCTTATATTAACAAAAAAGGGAACTGCATTCCATTGATTCGGCTTACATTTCCCTTGAATTTCTAACATTTTTGTAAGAACTTTTTGAAAAACAGGCATCCCACTTTACGCCGACTCCGGTAATCAGGAGCATGCTCGCTGCTCAGTCATTCATAGGATTCTGCATAAGGCTTAAATCTATTTTTACAGTTGTCCCCTCCTCTATCCGGGAGGTTACGGAGATTTCAGCTCCCAGACGTTTACAAATCTCCCTGCACAGAAAAAGGCCCAGTCCGCTTGCGTGCTTATCCCGGCGGCCGTTGACTCCGGTGTAGCCTCTCTCAAAAATCCGCGGAAGATCCTGGGGCGCTATGCCGATTCCTGTATCGCGGATGCATAGTGTCTTAGGTGCTTCTGAAAATATGGCAATGGCGCCCTGGCCTGTATATTTCAGGGCATTGGAAAGAAGCTGCTCAATCACGAAGGAAAGCCATTTTTCATCGGATATTACTGTTTCTTTGACTAGCTCATAGTCAAGCTTAAGCTTCTTGATGATAAAATCGCCCCGAAGCTTCCGGAGGTTTTCCCGTATGATTTTATCCAGACTGACAGGGGCAAATACGTAGTCCGTGGATTCAGCACCCATTTTTAAGTAGGTGAGCACCATTTCCACGTAATGCTCAATGTGGAGAAGATCGGATTTTAACCTTTGGGAGAGCCTGGTGTCCTCAGCTTCCAGGTTGAGGCGCATAGAGGCAATGGGGGTTTTGATTTGGTGCACCCATATAGTAAAATAGTCTATCATTTCCTGACTGGTTTCTGTATGCTGTTCCTTCATGGACTGCATTTCCATACACAGCTTTTGAATCACGGACTGGTAAACGCTTTCCTCTGCCGCCGCTGGTATCGGAAGCTCATTTTTCAGTACATCTCCCCGGAGGTCTGCCAGTCTTGTCAATAATTTATGCTTTTTGTAAGCCTTGTACATGGAATTGAACAGAAAAATGCTGCCAAGCAGGGCACAGATTACGGCCGGATACAGGACTGCGGACAGCGGCAGACGATACAGCCAGAAAACGATTCCAAAAACCGCTGCAAAAAGCAGTTCCAATAAAAGAAGCCGCATATGCTCCCGCAAATACCGAAGTGCAAAGGTCATGCCGGTTCCTCCCCTATATAATAGCCCACGCCGAATTTTGTATGGATAAAGTCGGGAAGGCCCTTTGATTCAAGCTTTTTCCGAAGGCGGCCTACGTTGACCGTCAGTGTGTTATCATCAATGTAACAGTCGGATTCCCACAAAAGCTCCATAAGGCGTTCCCGGCTGACGATCCGGCCCTTATTTTCCATGAGCAGGCAAAGGATCCGGTGTTCGTTTTTTGTCAGATCAATGGTAATGTCCTGATAGGTAAGCGTCCCGCTTTCCATGTTGAGGAAGGCTCCCTGGTGTTCCAAAATGGGCATAGCTGCTGCAAAATCATAGGATCGGCGCAGAAGCGCCTGGATCTTGGCAATGAGCACGTCCATATCAAAGGGCTTTGCCACAAAATCGTCGCCGCCCATGCTCATTGCCATAACCATATTCATATTGTCGGAGGCGGAGGAGAGGAAGATAATCGGAACCTTAGACAGCTTCCGAAGCTCGGTGCACCAGTAATAGCCGTCAAAGGCCGGAAGGCCGATGTCCATCAGCACAAGATGGGGCTGTATTTCCGAAAACTCTGTGAGGATTTTGCGGAAATTTCCCACTCCGTAGACCCGGAGCTCCCATTTTTCGCCTCTCGCTTTTACTGCCTCCAGAATGCCCTGGTCGTCTTCTATCATATAGATGCGGTACATCTCCCTTTTCCTCCTCTCCCAGTTTCTATTTTTATCATTTTAGAATCATCTTACTACAAAAATTTTAGAATGTCATTTGATTTTATTTAGAAATGCCAAAAAGGGCTGCCGGGAAATATGACATCAAACTTTTCTGATGTCATATTTTCCGACAGACCCTTTCGACACTTTCGCTTACCGGCTGTCTTTTAATGCATAGCATTTACACGTATTGTATTGTCCTCCGGACTTCCTGCTATCAGATACTGATATTCCGTTCCATCCAGCTCAAAGGTTCCTTCGCAGCTTCCATTTGCAAAAGATTCTGTAACGTCAATCCGAACAGCTCCGTTTATATCCAGGAAAATGTGCTCTCCTTCCTTAACGACCTGGGCTTTTGTGGGATCTGCACATTCTTCTTCCGTGCTCTTCGCCGCAGTCTCTTCGTTTCCGGTCATGTCTTCTCCCTTCTCAGGGCCCTCTGCATCCAACTCATACTTAACCGTGTATACCATTCCGTCTCCCAGTTCATAGTAGGTTCCAGGTTCTGCAGGCAGTACTCTTCCGTCTGATGTAGTCACCGAAATGATCCAGGATCTTCCTGTGGCTGCGTAGGAGATAATATTGCTGGAAATCAGCGCCAGCGCCAATGCTGCTGCTGCAATACAGCTTCTGCGCAATATTTTTTTCCCGTGTTTCTGATGATATTCTTTTCCCATAGCTTCCACCTTTCTCAACAGTTGCTCGGAAGCATGTACTTCCCGGTAGGCAGCCTGGTAGAATTCCTTGTTTTCTTTTTCACCTGTCATTTCCACGCCTCCTTTAATTGTTGTCTCAATTTTTCACGAGCCCGCATTAAGCGGGTCTGGATGGCAGTTTCGGAGATGTGAAGAAGCTTTGCAATTTCCTTTATGCTGTATTCTTCATAGTAATAGAGGTAGGTTGCCTCCCGGTATTTGGGCGGCAGCTTCTGCACTGCCCAAAAGAGCTCACTGTGTTCCGGCTCTGTGAATTCCGGTTCTGTAAGAGTTTCCTCCAGGGAAATGACTCTCTTTCTCCACAGGGAGCGCCAGAGGTTATTCGCCTCGTTTACTGTCACTCGGATGAGCCATTTGCGGATATGCTCTTCGTCCTGGAACTCCGGGCTGCTCTCCAACAGCTTGAGAAAGGTACTCTGAACGATGTCTTCTGCATCGTGAGGATTCTTACAGCTGCTTAGGGCAACACGGTATACCGTGTCCAGATACCGTTGAACAATCCGTGTGTACTCTGTCTCCTCCAAAGACTCACCTCCTGTTCTGCTTTTGAAAGGCCTTTCAATATTAGAACGGGTCTGGGGGCTGGTATATCACATTTTTTATCAATAAATTTTTTTGTTTAGTCACTTAGCGTCTATCCAGCCATAATTTCTCATTTCTTGCCGAAATGCGCTCCTTCTTGGATATTTATCCTTATATGATGTCATAAGTCTCTGTTTTGCGTTTATCTCTCCCATGGACTCCCGCACCTCTCCCAAAGCAGCGATATACGCCGCACATTCCCCATAATAATTTCTGCGGTTTGCGTCCATAATTCCTGCTGTCCGCTTTTCAAGCAGCGCTGTAATTCTTTTTAGCGCACGGTCTCTGATATCAGATTCCATTTGGATCTTAGACTTCCATTTTAAAAATAATTGGCAGAACAGCTCGTTTTCGCCTATCTTTTCAAGACCGCAGACACCTTTTCGATATTCTTCTGAGGAAAATTTCATAACGCTTTTCACAATCTCTGCCATAGCAGCCATTCCTTTGCCGTTCCATTGCCCCTCGTACAAATATAACAGATACAGCGCAATTCCCTGTTTCATAAAAGTTCCCGTCCAGCCTAATGCCTGCGATTGATTCAATCCCTTATCCAATACATCCGCAAACTGCCCGTCTAAAAATCCGAGCAGGAAAACCGTATTGCCATCCAGTCTGTTTTCTTCCCTTTCGGAGCATGAATAACTCCTTTCATGTATGCCAAAAGAGCTGCCGCCTTTATCTACAGATGATTTCATAAAGATCTTTTGAAGCGCTTCCCTTTTCTTATCATCTTCGCTGCCATTTAACAGCGCACGAAGATAGTTCAATGCAGAGGTATCCGATTCATATGCCGCAAAATAGCACTTTTCCAGTAAAGGCAATTCCCCGTTTGACGCAATAACATACTCAGCCGTTTTCAATGCTGCCCTGCTGCGTATAATATATTTCTCCGGTATCGCCTTCATCGCTTTTATTCCTATGGATACCATATCATTTGCCGCCGCATATTTCCTGTCTTCCAATATATTCACATATAATCCCGGATGGACAGCGGCATATTTTTCCGCGTACGGAACCTCCAAAGAAATATCGTTTAACAAACTGACTGCTTCCAGAATAAGGCGATCCGCATCATGCCCTGTCTTATCGCCAAGATATTCAATCCAAAACGGAAGAAACTCCTCAAATGCAGGTAATTCTTCATCGCCATGCTGCATAATCGCTTCTAATGTAACTGCATCCTCTTTTGCATTTACAATAATGCCATACAATGTCTCCGGACGTTTGACCGGCGGTACTGTATGATATGCACAATATATCGTATCAAGGACAAACCGTCTCAGGCTGAAGTTCAACAGTTCACAACACGCCATATCCCTGAGGGAAAATTCTTCATCGCCATACTCACTATCGCATAGAATTTCCATTGCCAACATTTGACTTCCGACTTCAAAGCCTTCTCGATATCTCTCCCTGTCCATACAAATATGCACGAAATCACAGGCTTCGTCAAGCATATCTGAAATGCCGCTGTTGTCCTCGTAATAAAATTCTTCGCCGCTGTCAGCATACCATTCATCATATTCTTCGTTCAATATTTCAGTAATCGCAATTTCCTGTGAATCAATGCTCTCTAAATTGTCTTTGGCACGGCGATACATTTCATCGAAACCAATATCTGTTTCCTCATTTTTGTCTGGCATCCTTCCTGCTTTATTCCCGATAGATTTCAGCATTTCCAGAAACTCTTCTCTGTGCTGCTCCGGCAAAACCCTCCCGATCCCATGAATAAAAGCAATGAGCTGTTCTGCTGAATATTGCGCTGTAAGGGTATCCGTCTGTTTTAAAAAATTTGTCAGGTTCATATCGTATCTCCATTCTTATCTCTATTAGCAGTGATCTACTGTCTGGCGTACTGCGTGGGTTTCACCAATACATTCCTGCTCCAGCTTTATATTTTTTTCCAACATAAATCGGATTATCTCGCAGAATTCTTTCTCTTTCCCTATTTTCCTCAATCGCTTTTGATCTGACTCAGTCAAGCGCTTTCCATATTGCATATATCGTTTCAGTGTATCCAAATCCATATGGTAACTCAAAAACGGAATTCCCGTCTTTTTCCGCAGATCCAGAAGAATGGAAAATCCTCCCGCATCAATATCTCCAAAATGATAATACTTCGCATCCGGGATTGTTTCATAAACCATTTTTAAAAAAGTCCTTCGAATCCTGTTGTGATATCCGCCAAGATATATAAAAAGACTATCCTCCTCCCAGTACCTAAAAAAAGAGGTGAGATTTTCGATGGTAATTACTTTCTTTATCCTGCTCAGATCCGAAAACCGAATGCTTGAAAGATCCTCGCCGGAAATGCCTATTCCCTGCTTTAACAGAGATAAATCGATGATTCCCTCACCGATAGATATCCTGGCATCCCCCTTAAAATACACATAATCAGGGGTTCTGTAAATTCCATATTCCGCCAATAGTTCCAAGGTGTCCATTTCCGCATATTCCTCCGAAAACTGCCGGAATACTTTGGCAATACGACTTTCTATCCGCTCAAAATACTTTGAATCCTGAAAATGCCTGATAGAAAATTCCCTGATATAGCATGACTTCCTATTCTGCTCTACAAGTACACATGCCCGAAGAAACTCTTCCGTCTCCTTCCTCTTCTCCAGCTCAATATATTCTTTTACTGACTTATGATTTTGTAACCGTTCCAGAAGATACCCAGCAAAAGCCGCTGTGATGGGCGCTTCCACATTCAGATATTTCTGAAGCAGGGTAATGTTTTCTTCTTCCAATCCCCGCTTTGGCTTACGTCCAGCATATTGATAAGCCTCTTCTATGTGATCTGTCATCAGCCGGACTTTCCAAATCACATAATCCTGCTTGTTATCCTTCCAAATGATGCGGATTAGCTTTTTGCTTTCCAACAACTTCATCAATACATGAATGTTTTCATATTCGTTAGAGCTCTCATCAAAATAGGACGGGATCGATGTCTTTGTAAAACGGAGCTCTATCTGTATGGTCCGTTTATTCTCCCCTGTAGACAGCAGACTGTTCTCATATGCATCTAACAGGTGATTTAAAACTCTCCGATCATACTGCACCATTGATATACCTCTCTGCAAAGCTTACCTTTTCGTCCGTCATCACCAGCAGCGTTTCTTCAACGAACGGACTGATATACTGTATTTTATCAGGAGGAGCTGCAATCAGAATCTGCAGCGGCAGTCTTCTTAAGAATTCCAGAACACCACCGATCCTTTCGTCATCCATGTTATTAAAGGCCTCATCAAACAGCACAAGGCCTATTGCTTCTCCTCCGATATTATTTTTATAAAGCTGGACAAAAGATGCCGCTACCGTCACATAAAACGGCGTCTGCGTTTCTCCGCCGCTCTTTTCCTCACACACTTTGGAATACAGAGAATAATTTCCATCACTATGAATGATGCGGATATCATAATCCATATAGGTTCGATAATCCGTAAATTCATCTAAGGCCCTGGCATTATTCTCATTATCCAGCGCCAGCCGTTCAAACAACTCCTCTATAACCGCTTTATGATTCTCGTGGAACAGCCCGCTGAAAATGGATTCTCCCCGCATAGCATTAAAATCATCCATGATCATCTCATAATACTGTCTATATCTTTTACTCGGCATATATAGGAACTCATACTTTTCATTGCTGAATATAATATCATCAAGCGCCTTATTCAGCTCTTTGAACTCTGCCTGAGCCGTCTTCATATTTTCCTGCAGCTTGGAAAGGAACTGCTCTCTGAATTCTTCCTCTGCCGCACATCTGGCCGCCTCCACTTTGCCTTCGTACTGCAGCAGTTCCGAATTCTTAAGCTTCATATATTCTGTTTCAAAATCCGGATAACCATCCATCGTCGCCGGAGCCCCAAAATCATGAGCCGTTTTGTATTCGCCCATGAATTCCTTCATGGAATCGACGGCTTTATCTACCAGCGTCTGATTCGCTTTTCTCCGCCTGAGATAATTATCCCGGAACTGTGAGAAGGACTTATCCTCGGTATGTTTCTCATATTCCTGCTCCCAAACCGGCAGGGAATCACCGGCTTTATCTCCCAATTCCTTGTAAATAACTGCTTTTTCGGCATGCTTTATCTGCCCGTCTGCCGCCTGTTCTTTTGTCAGGCTGATTCTTTCTTCCGTTTTGCCTGCCGCTCTGTTCAAAGAATCCAGTTTAACCGCCAGCTCTCCCAGTATTTTCTCAAGCGCTGACAGCTGTACCTGTTTCATAATCATATTGGAGTTCTTCTCTAAGGTGGCAATATTTTCTCTGCATTTATTGATTTCCAGCTCAACCTGACGCAAGTCCCCAATAACATCCAGCCTGTACTTGATGTCTGTATCATACTCAGTCTCCAAAGGCTCCAGGACGAATTCCATCTGTTCCAGTCTGGTATGAATCTGCCTCAACTGTTCCTTTATATCTTCACGCTTTTTCCTGGCCTGTTCCAGCTGGACCTTTAACGCATTCTGACCAATGTAAGGAGTTTCAAAAACAGCCGGCTTTATGGCACTGGCCACATGATTCTGATACTTCATACACTCCTTTGTAATGGATGTTTTATAGTTTTTCAGATCCCGATAGCACACACACATGTGCACTTTTCCCAAAATCATATTGATATAGCGTTTTGCATATTTGTTTTTTGAGGTAACAACGGAGGCCAGCGATCCTTCCGGAGCCGTATCATGCTGATCCAGATTCTGCGTATTGATAAGGCCGACTCCATATGCTTTTCCCTCTTTTCGCAGCTTGTCATAAGTACCCAGTGCAATATCAAAGCTATCCGGTTCTACTAAAATGTAAAACCTCTGTGTATTCAAATACCCCTCTACCGCATTTCGCCATGAATCATCCGTGATTTCTAACATCTCGCATAAGATGCGTGGTTCCGGCGTTCTGCCAATGCGGCTGAATTCTTCTTTTATGGCCGTTCTGACACGCTCCACATCTTCTGCATAGGATAGCTTTTTCTTCATCAATTGTTCTATTTTGCCGTCCAGCTCCTGCTTCTGACTGCTGACCCTTGCTTCTTCCGTCAATGCTTCCGCTCTTTTTTTGAAAATCTTATCACGCATTTCATTTTTATAAGCGAGCACATGCAAAAGTGTATCCTTCGTCTCTGCCAGATTGATATCCTTGTCTATTTCACATAAATTTTTATAGTAAAGCCTTACTGTGCTGTCTACATCCCTGACCTGCAGCAGCTTTTTAAGCTGCCCCTTCGCCGCATCTACGCTTTTTTGGAGTATTTTGCGTTCTGTCAGCATCTCTTCTTTTTTGCTTTCCAATAAATGCAGCCTTTTCTCCTGTTCATCCTTTGCCAGAAAATCCTTATCTGTTGCAAGTTCCGCCCTCAGATCATCCCTAATCTGCTGCTTTTCAGTCTGTTCTGCTCTCACAGAGTCAATCTGCCTGTTCTGCTCCTCCAATCTGAGGATATCCGACTGTATTTCTGACTGCATTCTCTTAATATCTTCACCAATCAGATCGGCTTCCACTCTGGCAAGATAATATTCATACTGACTGTCCTTACGCAGGCCATCCACTGCCTGCTCATGCATGGTATTGATTTTTTCCAGTCTTCCAATACGAATCTTTACATTCTCTAACGTGCGCTGCAAGTCCTGGTATGTGCGGACATTTTCACGCAGCACATCAATATTCACTTCTTTCTCATCTAACACATAGGAATAAACAAAATCTTTGATATCATCAATCGGCCTGAAAGCCAGAGCCTTTGGGATAAGTCTGAAAAACTTATCCTCGATTCGTCCAAACCTGTTTTTCATCATAGATCTGGCTTCTTTGTCCGTCGTACACCATTGTTTAATCTTCTTAGCGTTCGTAGTTCTGAACTGGTTGATGGACTTTGGTGTTTTCCCCTGGAAGAAAAGAGAATCCTCCAGACAGATGCCATCCATCAAATATCTTGCCGTTTTTTCCTGTCCCTCAGAAGCCGAATCTACCACTGCACCCACCACAAAGTATTTATCCCTTTTTTCCTCATAGAACTCCAATGCAATATGTGCACTGATTTCACCGGTACGTTCATACGGCCTCTTTTCCCGTCCTGTTTTGCAGCGGATATATCCTGTTAGTTTTCTCTTCCCATTCTCGTGTGCTGCTTTATTGAAATAATTTGTAGAACAAATCACTACAAACTGGATTGCGTCCAAAAGCGTGGACTTGCCGGCGCCATTTTCACCGGAAATCAAAGTGGATTTTTCTAACTCAATCGTCGTGTTCGTAAAACGATGCCAGTTAATCAGCTTCACCCCCATCAGCTTCTTCACTGCTCTTTCCTCCCTTTTTGTAAATCTCCAGTTTCTCATAGGCAGCCTTAATATCTTCCACCCGGACGGCCATCAGAATCGCATCAAAAATAATGATGCGCGCTTCTTCATCTGTCAGATTGGTATCGAGGGTTTCAATCAGCTGAAATCTTTTTAATGTGCTGATTGCATTACGAAAAGTTGTTTTATCAATCATCTTGTCCCGGATTTTTAGGCTTAAGAATTTTTCATGAATATCGCCCACATTTACGATCACTTCATCTGAAACGGAAAGGTCTCTTCTTTTTTCGTCATAAAGAATTCGAAGAATCAGCAGAAGAATGGATTCGAACAGCTTCATATTATAGCGGTTGTAATTCTGAGGATTTGTCAGCTGGATGACATCGTATTCCTCATTGATCTCCAGACGGTATCCCAAAAGAGCAAAGCATTCCGAAAACTTTTCTTTATATTTCATTATAAAATAGTAATCCTGCTTGTTTGTTTCATTTCTCCTGCAAAGAAAGCACGAGCTTAGAAGGCGATTGCAGATTCTTGAAAAGTCGTCTTTATCCCGCTGCAGCATTCCCTCTAGAATATTCATTCCTATCAATACTCCTTCCTATGTATCGTAAAATCATTAAAACAATAGCCGGCTTTTTTTATCATCTCTTTTACAGCAATTGTATACTTCATATTTTTTCTCTGTCCATAAAGCCTGACATAAATCATTTTGACAAAGTCATCTGTATCTCCCAGAGGCAGTTCTGAAGCTGACATTTCCTGTCTGTCACCAAGCTGCTTTTCCACATAATTATTTATCTTTTCCGGATTTAGAACTTTTGCCAGTTTTTCCAGCATCCGCCTCATTTTTTCATCTCGAAGTTCTTGATTCGGCTCCTCATCTGAAAGCATTTCTGGTTCAAATGCCTTTTTCCCCTCAATCGGCGTATAGAAAGACTTTTCATCCAATACGGCAGAGCTGTAAATCCGGATTAGTTTATCCATAAATTCAATTCGATAAATTCCGCTCAAATCCTTATCATCCCGGTTGATTTCTTCGTTCATCCCTGATAGAATTTCCTTGATTTGTCCTCTGACATCCTCCCCTCCTATCAGATAAAACTTTGCCCGGTTGATTGCTGCTCTTTGATACTGCGTATTCTTGCGGTTAATCTCTGACAAAATCTCATCCATATTCTGGAAGGCATCTATCACCTGGTGAATGTAATGGTAAACCAGCTCCTCCGCCTCATCCCTTGAAATCTCCCGGATGCCCGCCAGTTCCTGACTTGCTTTTTCCATATAAGACTTGCTCCGGCTTTTACTTTCCAGTCTATCTATAATCTCCGGGCGGAATTTTGAGACATTGTCCGATGTAAGCAGCCGATGATAGGCCTTATCCACTATATTCTCAATATAATCGTTGAAAAGCACATTCATAATCTCAGCGGGTGTTTTATATCTGGTCAGTTCATCTATATAATGCTTGATGCCGGAACTTAAGTTTTTAAGACCCATAATCAGCATATCCGTATTTTCCACTATTGATAAAAGGACAATGCCCGGATTGTCCGTCGCACTTCTCACCAGACTGTATATTGTATAGATATACCCTTGATATTCAATCTTTTTTCCTTCTGCAATCTCAAGGAGGGTCTTTATTACCTTGACTGCATATTCCTTAAAATTAATTCTTTGCACGTAGCTTTTATCTGTTTCAATATCAATCCATCCATAAGTCTCCAGTTTCCGAATCATCCAGTTTGCTTTATCTCTTGCAGATTTTCCTTCTACATCTTCCCCTTCCAGCTCTGCTGCCTGTGTCTGTTCAAAATAGTACTGCAATTCTTCTGCCAGGATATCTCTTTCTACACCAAATGAAAGCTGATGATCCATGACGGAAAACAACTTGCAGATACATTCCCAATATACTGTCTTATTCGGAGATGCCAATGGCACAAAAAAACGTTCATCTATAACATGAAACACATTCGTCTCCTTCCATCGAAACGTGTTGAACCATTTCCGGACAGCAGTCGTTTGTTTCTCTCAGCTTTCCCGAAACTTTGTCCATGACAATTCCTCCTTAAAATCATTGTAATAACCAAAGAACGGACGACCTTAAGGAGGGAGGGCTGTCTGCACCATAATGGTACGGCCGGATTACCTGCCAATTCTGCAAGATTTCCTTGCGTTTTGTTTTTATCTTTGCTCCTATATATTACCACATAACCGCCTGTTTTTCCATAAAATGCGGCAATAATTCGCAAAAATCACTGCAAATTTAAGCAGTTCATCCGCTATATTGCAAGAAAATACTTCAAAAGAGGTAAAACCTTATCATAATTCTTTTTTGTCAAAACTTCGGTCATTTTTTTGACCGAAGTTTTTATTATCTATTTCGAACCTTTCATGGATCTTTATAGTAGTAATCATATAAGTTCTGTCCGCATCCGTTTCAAACTCCGGCATGGGCGAACCGTTTCTTTTCAGTTCACGCAAAATTTTCGATATACCCGTTGATTTCTTTTCAGACAAATCAATTTCCTTGAAAAATTCTCCAATTTTGGGATTTCTGTATCTTCTTGCCCTGACTTTCCCCGCCGCAAACATTTCCATATCAATATACTGATCCGGTCCGGGAAAATTGATAATCTGAATTTAATCCAAATAAATTCGAATCTCTACCGGCACATCCTCTTTATAATTTTTGTGTAAAACTGCATTTACAAGCGCTTCTTCCAATGCATTATACGGATAGTTGAAAAAACGGTCTGCTTCCACCCTCCCATCAACCTTTACCACCTTTTCCTCAATCACAGTTGCCTTAATGTAGTCTAGCGCGTCTCTTACCCACTTCCATATCGGGCCGTAAAATGTCTTCTCTGTAAAATCAGACGCCTCCGCCTCCTTATCATGAAAACGCACCAGCTCAATCTTGCTTCCTGCAATCAACTTATCCGGTCTTTCCCCAAACATAAGCAGTCCGATATTTTTGATTGCTATTCCCTCGTCTTTTTCCTCCGCCACCTCCTCGGATACCAATAAGTCCTCCAAAGAACGTACATTAAGTTCCTCTATCAGTGAACTATTACTTTCTCTGATAAAATCCTCAAGATATCCCCTGCGTATGTACTCCATAGATGCTCGATTATTGATACGGTCAACAAATGGTATGGCAGCAAATTTTTCAAAGAGTTCCGCTATCTCGCTCTGTTTGGCTTCTACCGTAAGTGATGCCGGACGAATCCAATATTTTATTGTGCGATCCTGCTCTTTCCCTGCTTCCTTTTTAACAAAAAAATTTAGGGATTGATTATATAGACTCAAATTGTTATAATCTTTTCATGGGTGCTACCAAAAAACGGTAGGCGGTTAGTCCTTCAGCAAAGGGACTGTGACCCTCTGTTTACATAGAAATCCGTAGCTTGTCTGTCGGAAATCTTGCTAAAGGAGGGGATGCCAATGTTGACTATTGAAGGTCTGATTGCAGTAATCAGCTTATGCTTGACCTCTTTCGGACTTGGATATACCATCGGAAGCAATAAATCACAAAAATAGCCGCCCTGTCTGGTAAACTAAGCGGCAATTTTTGTTTCACTTATATACCGGGCTAACCGTCTATCGGTAGCACCCTTTCTATACTCATATTAACACTATACTATGAATATGTCAAAGAATTTTCTCTAATACATAACCAAACTTCACAAAATTTCTACTTTATGGCACCGCTTACAGCTTTTTCACTGTTGCAAAGTTTCAAAAAGGGCTTCCCTATTCTTAGGAAAGCCCCATAAAATCCAGCTTTTTACTGATTACTCAATGATAGTAGCCACACGACCTGAACCAACTGTTCTACCACCCTCACGGTTTTCTGTGAGGGAAATCGGTGTGATTTTAGGTGATTTTCAGAGCTTTTTCGGTGCTTTTTTCTTTGATATGCACCTTGTATCTGACGTTTTGCAGATTTTTGTTATCATGGTGTTATCATGAAACTCTTTCTAATTCATTTGTGCAGACCGTCTGCACAATTTATTTTTTCATATCAATCCTACTTCTAATCTCCTCCGGATCTGGTAAAGCACTTTTCAAATCTAGCGGAAGATCTGTACACAAATGATATTCGCTCACACCAATAGGTTTTGACATATCTCTTAACGCATATTCTGCAATAGTTCTATTCTCATCTCTACATAATATTAGTCCAACAGACGGATTATCGTCTGGGGATTTAATCAAATCGTCCAGCGCCGACAAATAGAAATTCATTTTTCCTGCTTGCTCCGGTTTAAAATCACCTGTCTTTAAGTCAATCGCCACATAACATCTAAGCTTTGTATTATAGAAAAGAAGATCAATATAAAAATCCTTTCCGCCAATTTCAAGATGATATTGCTGTCCCATAAAGGCAAAACCGGTTCCTAATTCCATCAATAGCGAAGTAACATTCCTTACCAATTCATTTTCTATATCTGTTTCCAACATATCCTCTGTATAATTGATAAAATCAAATATATATGGATCTTTCATAGTACTTATAACAATATCCTTTTGTTCAATAGGCAATCTGTTTTCAAAATTTGAAATCTTATTTGCTACAACTTGCCTCTCATACAGCTGACTCTTCACTTGGGATGCCAATTCATCTACCGACCATCCATGCTCTAAAGTTTTTTCCAAATACCATACATATTCTTCTTGGCTTGACACCTTACTCATCAACACTTGATGATGGCTCCAAGTAATCCTTGCCAATCCATACTTATCCACATCATCCTCAGCGAAAATCTGTGCAAACTTCTTCATATACTTTAAATTTCGAACAGAATACCCTTTTGCACCGGGATATTTCAGCCTCATATCCTTAGATAAATTATCAATGAATTTATTACCCCATTCGGAGTTACGAATAATCACACTTCCAATGAACAAGTTTGTTTTCAGCACTTCACTATTCACACTAACGGATGCTCTATATTTAGCCTGATTCACATAATCATTTATTTCTTGTACTGCTTGCAAATACTCATTCGATGTTATAAGCATACTACCTTCCTTCCAAATTGTGCAGACCGTCTGCACAATTGTTAATAATATATTATCGCTTGCTCGCTGATGTTTGTTCTTGAGAATCTATGATAAAAAGTTCCGGCGGATTTTCCCCGTTATTCAGTCTTGATGCATGAAGTTCCTCTATCCTTTTATCTCGTCCGGGATTTCCAACTTTCACATACACAAATACTCTTTGTGTTGTTCCTTCTGCCTTGGCATATTGCTCAATCTGTTCTTCATATCCATGAATATAGTCAGCATTTGAAGAAAGTTTTATTTCAACAACAGTCTTATCGTTTCCTCTGCTCATCTTCAAATCGACCGGACCCGGACCTTCATTTGCCTCAAAAGTCATGTCTATGTTATTTTGGCTACAATAATATTTCCCCGAAAGATGTAAAAGTCTTTGTAACGACTTTTCCCTTTTACTTGTGGAAGCGGATAATACTTCATCCCATCCTCTATTATTTTCAATCCAACCCTTGAATATCCAAAGTAACTCAAGTGTTGCATCCCAGCTGCTTAATTCTCTGTTCGCAGAGTGTGCAAGTATATTAAATACGCCTTCCTTTTTTATCTGCTTAAATGTACTCGCTACCAAGTAATCGGCATTACTATCAAGCTGATACGGTGCTATTGTCTGTGTTCGATAATTGTCAATCATTCTCCCACATCGTTCTGAGTTCTTGAAAATATGCTCTTTCAAATAATCTTTTTTATCAGCCGAACACATTTTTCTCCACTCTTTACCAATAGCTTCATTTACTTCGTCTCGAATCGCCTGATTTTCCTGAATAACCCTATCGATATCACTCCAAGACTCTGCTATCGGTATTTCATGTAAGATTTCTTCTGGCAAGTAAAGAAGTTCACATTGCTTATATGGGTTTATCGCAATATCTTTATCGAATTCAATATCTGGATAGTTTTCTGCATTTATACCTAATTTTCTATTTACCTCGACCGTATATCTTCTAATATCTGGCAAAATAATAGTTGCTATCATATCACTCAGACGATCAGCGGATACATTTTTTTCAAACAGACCAACCAGCTGAAATATCTCTGGCTGCTTTGATCCAGATTTGACTATATCATAGGCATCACTAATAACTTGTTTGGACAAAACAGGTCCAAACCCAGCATCTATTCCTGTTTCCGAAACTCCAAGATTTATTCCACTTACTCCTGGAAAATGAAAAAGTTGCAAAGCTCTTCGATAAAGCTTATCATCTTTGCTCTTTGAAGATTCCAGTAAAATCATTATTTGACGATAAAAGTTATTAATTCTTTCATACGAACCTTGAAATTCCGAAGTATTATTCACTTTTAATCGAAGTAAATTAATAAAAAACGGGCTGTCGTTATTGATTATCGAATCAAACACACCAAGTTCCTCAAATTCGGTATCCAGTTCAAAAAACTCTGTAATAAAAATATCTTCCATCAAATCTCCTTCCTGATGTTTTCGAGTTTATCCTTCATTAGAATTCAGTTGAAAATTTAGTCATATTATTGAGTTTCCCACTTCTGTTTCCTATTACATCTAAATTTATCTATCCAATCACAGGTTATTGTAGGAAATTCAATTTGAGCCATATATTTTACCTTTCTCATCTCGCTCTTCAATTCATACCCATTCTTACATCAAACACAGCTTCCTCTATTGTCTTTATACAGCTTTCAGTATTTTTCTTTATATCTATACCCCAAAAACGTAGCACTATCCACCCCATAGCTTTTAATCTTTTATTGATTTCCTCATCTCTGCTGATATTTCTTTCTATCTTCATAATCCAATAATCACTATTATTGCTCTTTTCAATTCTCTTCCGTTGTACTTCCCAATCCTTTCCATGAAAAAATTCGCCATCACAAAAAATTGCAATTTTGTACTTTGTTAAAACTATATCCGATTTCCCCGGTATTTTTGTATAATTTTTTCTATACCGGTATCCTTTCTTCCGAAGCACCTTTCGAAGTATACATTCAATTTCAGTATTTTCAGAACGAATATGCTGCATATTCTTTTTTCTTTGTTCAGGCGTAAGATCATCCATATCAACTGCTCCTTTATGAAAATGTTAAGGGCATCCCATCCTCAATAAGTCGATCCTTAGTTCTTATTATGACTTTTGCCTGACGGTCAGATGGTACTTTCCCCGTAATCGAAATATTCCTTGCCATTTTTAATAGTGAGTCCTCCATATCAGTGAGAAGTTTTCTTTCCTTCCCCCATTCGTGTACTTGTTTCCAATAACTCTCTCCTGCTGAAATAATATATTTAAGATCGTCTACCTCATTAGCTATTTTTCTCCCTGCTTTAGCATCTTTTTGTATGTCCTTTATTTCTGAAACAGGTATCAGTGTTTTTATGAAAGCATCTTGTATTGACCATTTTTTATCTTGTGCCTTTTCCCAACACAACTCTCTTTTACACCACTCTGTTACATTTTCGACCATTCTAGACGGCTCCGTAATATATTCATACACCTCATCACATAAAACAGCCATCTGCTGCCAAAGCTCTTGATATATACTTTGCTGTGACCATATTTTAATAAAATCCAAAGTATAGTCTTTGCAATTTTTCTGTATGTAATCAAATAGAATACTCATAGCATAAGCGATAACATTCGCTTTATAAGAATGCTTTTCTTTCCACCATGCCTTTTGTCTAATAATCTCATCTGTCGCTTTAAATATAATTGCCAAAGAAACAACTCGTTTAAAATAATACACGTTAAATATTTCATCATTCTTATCCCACTGTTTCTTTATTTCATTTGAAAATGCTCTAACCAAAGCCTGTTTCCCTTTGCTTACTATATGTGGAACACAATTATAAATCTCCATGTATTTTGCCAAATCAACCAGCTTTATAACTTGACTTGCAGGGTAGCGCATTTCATACTGCTTCATCTGACTGGATTTAGGCTTAAATTTCATTTTACCTTGATTATATTGTCCCTTAGCCCGTTCGTAATACCAATATTGTTGATACTGATTTCCCTGAACTGCAGGTGCCGGAGTTTTTCTTGAATACTCTTCCATTCTAATATGAAATGGATGATTTGAAAAGAAATCAGAGGCGTCAACCTTATTTTGGGAATTTGAATATTCTGATATTTTAGGTATAATCCGTTCTGACATACTATGCTCTAAAACGGATATCTTCATCGGAACATATAATTTCGATATGTCAATATTGTCGTCCTTTCTCTGGGTAAGTAAAGTATATGCTATCGAAGCCGTAGTCTGTCCCCCATTCACAATCTGTAAATCTTTAATTCGCTTTATAATAAGACCTTCCCGTGTCATTTCCGTATCAATTTCAGTTGCAGTTGCCGCTATTCCATTATTATATGCAAAAAACATCTCCGGATAATTTTTAATAGTATTTTGAATACTTTTATTTACTTTTCCTCTCGCACTTAAAAAAGAGCGCACATTTCCCTCTAAAAGTCTTGAACCAAATTCTAAGTATAAATCATTTAAAATTTGCCCCGGAACAACCGCTAAATAGGATGTATAGGTGATAATGTTTTCTGGTATAATTTCCTCTGGGCTTTCTTCTTCATACCTTATTGGCACTTCTATGTCAGCTTTAACATTTTCATATTCTACCGCCTTTACGCAAGAAATACCGTTAATTCCCATTTTATCAAATATAATTTCTATGCTTTCTTTTTGCGTTGTGGAACTTATAATATCAAAAATCCTTGTAATATCCCAAACATTTCTTTCAACATTAATTCCTGATATTTCAATGTCTTTTATATTTTTTACTCTCTGGCGATTGTATGCATCTGTTAAAATATAGAAACGAAATTTAGTAATCTCTGCTATTTTCTCATGTAACAGCATATTAAACTCATATTCTTGAGAGCTTTCTTCAAATCCCATCTTATATTTAATCGCTTCTTCTATAAAATGCCTAATAAGATTGAATTTAACTTCAATGTCTTTTGCATTAATGGAATCATTCTCAAACGGACCATGATAGTCTAAGATGAACACGCAGCAGCTTCCGTCCGTATCATCAAAAGCATATCCATCAATCTCCATATTCGCTCTCTTATGAGAAATTCCTTCTTGATGGCACTCAATAAAATCGTCAAATTCCTCACCTGTTGCAAGAACATCAGTAATATAGTAAAGAAACTCCTTATCCGGCGTACTGCTGCCATCTGCTGCTGCCGCAACTGCCATATCCTCCAACAATTGTTCTCTATATTCCTCAACAGTCAAACCCAATCCTCCTTAAACCTTTCAATGCCATCAAGCATTATTGTATATTGAGCATTTCCAATAGCATTATCAACATTTTTTACGAATGCGCGGAAACAAATATGTTATACGCAAGAGCGTGTATCTGAAGTCTGTTGGCATTTACCATTCTGGTATGACTGCTTACGGACGCAAAATCAAAACCGGATTTGCTTTCTTTGATGAAGTTTTCCATCAGCCCTCTCTTGCAGTAAAATTTGATGAGATACTCTGGGGAAGAATCCATGTTTGTGACAATAAATGTGTACATGTAAACCATCTGGTTTTCCGGTTTTTCAACTTTGCATACCACGCGCCTTTCATAAGGCCATGAACCTGCTTTGTACGTGAATTCACCATAAACTACCGCATAATCAACTTTATTATTCCTGGTGATCTCATCAAGCCCATCCACAAAATGNGATGCTTTTTCACGGAGAATGCCATTCTCTTTCAGCCGAATCACATAGCTTGTGCCATTTTCCTCACACTGCTTGTAAAGGTCAGGCGCAGCAAAACCGCTGTCACCCCGAAGCAGAATACGGATTTCCGGATAATCATCCAGGTATTCATCAAGTATCGGCTGCAGGAAGTCAACCACTCCGGTGCAGGAATACTGTGTTCCGTCACGAAGTTGGATTTTTATTAGATCTCCGGTCATTCCATCATAACAAACAAGTGGATGATAACCATTGCTTTGATAATGAAAATTAAAGGCGCTGCCTTCCTGTTTGCCGTATGCATCAAGAAGAGTGGAATCCAGATCCAGAATAACAGCCTGCGGCATCTGAATACTGTAAATTTTATTCCGAAGTATTCTGCCAATCGCAAGAAACTGGTTTAAGGTATCTTCATCCATACGGTTAAAGAATCTGGAAACAGNAGGCTGTGATGCAAGGGCATCTTTTTCAAGTATGGACTTGAATACGGGATCGTTTGTCAGTTCATCGGAATTATCATCTTCAAAATAACCGGCAATGATCATATAGATCATCTGGAGCAAGTTTTCCTGATCCGTATGATATCTGAATAATGCAGAATCATTGGTCTTGAAAGCTTTGCCTAATAGCTTATCAATCCCAAGTTTGCTTACGAATTCTTTGATGAGAAGCAAGCCTGCATCGGAGGATAAATCTCCTCCATCAAAATTTATTTTAATCTGTCTATTGCTTTCTAATGGTAAGGTGTTTACAATACTCATAAAGGGCTCCTTTTGTTGGTATTATTTGAGATTAGACACCTTAATTTTATCACAAGTGGATGCTCTTTTTTCATTCACTTGACAGGTGAAAAGCAATATTCAGTTAAAATACAGCAACTATGTGGCTTTCAGACACTTTCACGGCTGTGCCGTGAATAATCTAGGTTTATTTATATTAACAGAATTTTCGGCAACGGTACTTGTATCTTCCAGCCGCACCACCACCAAATGCCCCTCTTTCTCAGATTCAAGCTGTTCTAAGGAACTAATCTTTACTTGTAAGGCATTCTCATTAACACTCTTTATCTCATACCAAATATCGTTAATCTCAAAATCTTTATGCCCTGACAACAGCCCCATCCATGCTTGTACAGCCTTTTCTTCACCCCACTTTGTCAAAATGCATTCTTTTAGAATCAGCAGTTCACCAATCAACCCCTTTATTTCCTGCTTATCTAATATAGTCTGCTTTTTCTTGCCAAACATTTCTTTCCAATACTTCCACCTTGTAATCGCACACGCAATCGCTTGGTCACTCCCTGCCCTTTCACAAATAGTAATAATGTCATTACAAAAAATTAGAAACAGTGATTCATAAGCTGTATCTAACAAGGAAAATGATAACGCTATTTTTCCATCTTTACGCATTTTTAACGCTACATCAATCAGTTTGGTTGATTTAACCTGTTTAAAAATAAAATTTTCAGTGATAACTATTGTCATTCTACCATCATCATCGTACCCTACAAATATATTAACTGTATATGTACTGTCGATGCGTTGAAAGGTTCTGCTTACTTTCCCCTTTTCAAATTTTGATTTCAAATCCATTAATCATCATCCTCTTCAAAATCCAACTCATCCTCAAATATCTGTTGTTTGGCAATTTTATTTAATACATACTTTACATACTTCGTTTCCTGATCTGACAAAGACGGGATTCCAATGCCAAAGCCAATAACACAATCCTTCAAATATTGTTCCTGAATCTTTTTCTCCTGTTCAGCGGATTCTGATTTTCTACATTCATTTAATTCAACTGCAAAAATTGTAAGTAAAGGATTTCTATCCACCCCTGTGAAATAATCATTTGGTGCTAAGTTACTTTTTTGACTATTCTCTTTTATTTCTCTCACTTTTCCCTTGGAAAGCGCTGCCGCCGCATCGCCACCTCCTGCTAAATGTTTTTTGCTTCCAGACATTTTCAAAATTTTTCCATCATTTTCAATAGAAAAGCTTCTTGATACACAATGATATTTTGTAGAATTATAAAGTAAAATTTCTCGTTCTGATTTTCCAGACGCAAAAGCAATATCCCAATTCTTTAATTCTTCACCTCGGTATTCTCTAATAAATCTTCTTATAGCCGTTGTATTAAACTTCTCGTTTTTAGGCGACACCTCTATCTCATTTAAAAACTCCAATATCACTTGTACTGGTACATTTCTTATAATATATTGATTTCCTTCTTCTGCCTTTGGAGTATATTCATCCCCATATTCCATACAAGTCTTTATTAAACTATTTACACTCTCCAGATTTCTCCTATTTTTATCCAAATCTGCATAAATCTCCGGTGTGTCAATATACACTCCGCTAAAGCTTATCGCACACTCCATTTCCTCGGTACTACGCATTTTATTTCGTGCAGTTACAATCAACGCTGTTAAATCTGACCGAACGCGCAGTCCAAAATCTTTTGGTGTTAATCCAGAGTCCTCAAACCGCTTTACTTCTTCCCGCAATTCATCTGTTGCCTGACTAATGTAACGATACCATTCAATACTGTCATCCGACATCCATATACGGCAAAAATCCGCGTACTTTCCCCGATATCCGAACCATCTCCCCATCTGCATTAGGGTATCATACATACGCGAATTTCTGTAAAAATAACTTATAACCAGCCCTTCCAAAGTAAGTCCTCTCGAAAGGCTCATTCCGCCAACAGCTATTAACCGCAGTCCATTCGGATAATCATCATAGTTCAAATTTTGACCATTACGTTGATTTATTGTCTGTACTATAATACTTCCGCATGAATTATATAATTGTGTTTGTACTTCTTCCCATGCAAAATGAACATTTGAATATATGGTTTCAAATGTTTTTTTCAATCGTTTCATGTATGTATCTTGCAATGCTTTATTTGAGGGTAGTTTGCAATACAATTTACACGCACCCTGTATATCCTTTAAGTACTCATTTACCAGTCCACTTACTTCTTCCTGAACAGCAGTGAACCTACTAACATTTATAAGCATCGACCTATGATTATTTGATAAACCTGCTAAATCTTCCATCACATTTGCAAGTACAAATGATTCTATGGCTGTTTTCAAATCTTCTGGAAGCTCTCTCACCTGAATCGATGATTTATGCTTTAATGGCAGTATAAACTCTATACTTTGGGGATTTCTAAAAGTATCATCTATCTCCACAAGCATATAGCTTGCATCACCATCTTCTGCAAAAATATTCCTTGCGCCCGTATAGTTTGAGGGTGCGTTTAATGAATATATGTAATCTTTTGGAAAAAGGTCTTCTTCCAACATAGCATCATAACTGTCTGGATCAATAAAGATGTTCGCAAACGGAGTCGCTGTAAAGCCTACATAACTGGACTTTTCAAATTTGCTGACCAAATCCCGAATCTGTCCATTTATTGCTGTTGGTGAATCTTCGTCTTGATTCGTATTCACTGATGCATTATCTGCTTCATCATCAATTACCAAAATTGACTGCCTTATCTTTTGCTGTCCATTTTGATTAAAAGTCGTCAGCCATTTATTTAATCTTTTCAGAATAGACGAATTTTTCTTAACAACAAAAATAACCGGTCCATTAATATTCCGTAAATCAAATCCTAAATTGTTTGCATTTTGCTGTTTAAAATCATCTGCTGTCGAAGTCAACACCATCGGTCGGATAGAGGAATCATAATTCCCAACACCTATAACCTGTCCATTCTCCAACATTTTCATCATAGCATCACTATCTGCGCCAACAAATCCTTCATCAACCCGCATTTGTGTCTGTTTTCTCAATTTTTCTATTGTTCCTGTCATCAAGACAACAACTTTATATCCTACATCTACAGCCTTGCAAATCAAACCCAAATAATTAGCCGTTTTACCTGATTGTACATCTCCTATAATCAATCCACGCCTGCTATATGCGACATCTCTGCTTGGGTCTCCCAATAAATCGGTCAATTTATCCAAAATATCATCCATCGTATTTACTACTTTAACAGAAAATCCTTTGTCATTTAAAAGATATTTTTTATATCGCTCCCAATATTTCATATCCAATAAAGGTTTTTTATCCAAAAACCACTTTTCATGTCCCTTTTCTTGAATAAGAGAACCCTGATCAAGTTTGATAGAAAATTCTGACTTAATTTCTGCCCTGACATTTTCTACCTCCACATCTGACAAGTTTGAAAAAGTCGGCAAGCATCTCAGTTCCGCTATTTTCTCATCAATAATCTGTTCTTTGATCTCTGGCTCCCCTGCCAGAAAAGAACTTACAAGACCATGAAATCTTTTTTCAATATCATTCATTATTTTCTATCTCCTCTTGAATGCGCTTTTTAATTTCCTCATAATTGCAATATGGTTCCGTATTCATAAATGCTTTATAGTATTCTACAATATGAAGTCCTTTTGATTTAACATAATCCATCTGAAGCTGTAATTCTTCCCATACATCTTCTATTTCCTTCTCATCACATTCTTCAATAGTCCCTTTCGCCACATCAACATATAGTGCATTAACAGGAAATGCTTCTTCTATCCCTTCTATAATAGAATCCATTAGTTTTATCTGTGCCGGTTCCATAGTTTCTGCCAAAAGCCGCAGCTGAGGAATTTTCCGATTAATTGTATACCTATATCCATCCCTCATTTTAATTTTCTCCCAAATCACTTCTATATTTTTATCAGTCTTTTCCCTTCTTCCCCTATATGTATATACCTTTTCGCTATTTAAAACTGTTTCATAAACAGCATTAAACATATTCTTTTTGATAATATCGGGAAGCGAAGCTGTACTTTTTTTAATATCAATTGCCCACATATAATCTAAAGAATTTGGAATATCAACTCTTACTCTTGCCAGCTTGTTCAATTCATCCTTTCTTTCAAGTCGAAACCACGTTCCCCATATAATCAACCTCTTATTCCTATAAACATAAAACCCCTGTTCATTTCGAATACGCTCTTTTCCTCCAAGCTTATCTAAATCTTCCTGCTTTAATTTTGACAAGTGCGGCAGCACAAATGGTTTTAATGTAATCTTTTCATTGTTAATATAAAACGAACTTTCTCTTTTTTTCTGAGTAGCCGGATGCATACTTAAAAAAGGATCTCGTCCCTCAATTTTTATACCGTTTACTTTAATCGTAAGCCCTTCTTCTATAAATCTATGGAATACAAGGGCTATATGATTTTCCATCTCATTTAGATTTTTATTAAATGTTGTATTAAGGTCGGCTGTGCTTTCTTTAACTCGATCAAAATTCTCCAATAAAATGTACGTTCCTGTACTCACTTTATCCAGCATTTCTACATAAACATACTCTTTTATTTCTTCATCCGAAAAACATTTCAATACCCATGCACCTTTTTCAATGACGTAATCAAGATCCCATGAATATGCACTTATTACATTATCTTTCTTGCTGACAACTACTAACCGCCGACATTGGGACAAAGAGGCTGACTTAAGTCCTAAACCAAATCTCCCCAAATCGTCACTCTTCCTTTTATCCAAAGGATTTTTACTTCCATATCTCATTGCTTCATACAACTCGTCCTTTGACATTCCACACCCATTATCAAATATTACCATCCAAGGATCAGCAGATGGTTCTGATACAATAGATATTTCGTCAGCTTTTGCACTAATGCTGTTGTCAATTAAATCTGCAATCGCTGAGGAAAAAGAATATCCCAATGAACGCATTGATTCAATTAACGATGGTGCAAACGGCACACAATTCTGTTCATACATTCTTTTTCCTCCACATTTTGTAATACCTATTCCGGCTCTGGTATATACTGATACAGCCATTCTGCCAATCCTTGTGCCATCATTGGCGGAACAGCGTTTCCGACCTGTTGATACTGCGAATCTTTACTTCCTCCAAATATAAATTTATCTGGAAAAGATTGAAGTCTGGCTGCCTCCCTTACGCTGATGGCACGATCCAATTGAGGATGTATCCACATGGATTTTCTTACATTTATCACCGTTCCACTTGGTTCGTTACCTCTTAATCTCAAATAAATACTGTTCTGTGTCCGCTTAGGATCAGCATAATTAGACTTTAATTCTTCATCAAGATCATGAAAATTCTGCCCCTCTTTTAACTGTGCAAACCGTTTTTTCGCATCTTCACCACTCTTAGTAATTACATGATTATATAATACCTTAGAACCCTCTCTCATCTTCTGTGCGTACTGCGATAATTGTCCAACATCAGCATATTGAATTGCATTAGTCGATACATTCTCAGTTGTTTGACAATCAATTAAATCTATAATTGCATCATTTACTGAAATTGTTTGGATTTCCTTTGGTTTGCTTGGCATTTTCAGTTCCTGCTCGCCAAGGATATCTTTCCTTACGCCAAATACAACGTATCTTCTTCTATCCTGTGGTACACCATACCACAATGAATTAACCACATCACTACACTGCTTGTAATCTTCTTCTACAATCTTTTTGACATATTGAATTACAGGGTATGAATGCACTTTGGCTACTACATTGCCAGTTCTTGTTTTCTCTTCAAATTCATATATTATTTGATTATCATCCAATTCCTTTTTTAAAATAAACGCTTTTTGAAAATTTAAAAAATCTGAAAGTTGTTCAAGCGCACCTGCAATGTCGTCCTCAAAAATATGATTTTCGATTACAGTTAAAATAGAAAAATCTCTTTTTTTCGTTTCTTTATGTCTTGATACCTCTTTAACTATTTTCTTTCCATTTTTTTCAATATATTTTTTCATCTTATCGTCATTATTTCTATTTTTATATAAAACATTTAACAATTGAAATAATTCTGATGATATTTCATATTCTTTATATGAATTCTTCTGCAAGATATCTAATACCCTTAAATTATCATATGTTCCCTTTGCAATCACTAATTCTTCTTCTTGCATCTCAATTCCCAGATTCATAACCATTTCATGATCTATCCTAGCGTCATAAAATCTATGCGTTTCAGATGCGAGCATACTAACATTTTCCATTACAAATGCTTTTGGCTTAATTTCCATCACAGCTCTGAAATATTCTTTAACAAGCGAATTATTCATGCTTATTATATGGTTCTTTTGTCGATTTGCATTTGAAAAACCCTGACAGGGGGGACCGCCTATAATAATATCTATCCCCCCAATCTCTTTATTCAACTTTGTAAAATTACAGCCTATTACATCTTCTATTATCTTTATTGTATTTTTTTTCTTATGGTTATTTTGATATGTTTTCCTTGCATTTTCATTTTTCTCTGCAGCCACAACAATTTGAAATTTATTTGTCATTTCAAATCCATAACTCAAACCACCTGCTCCAGCAAATAAATCCATTGTCTTATACATTTTCCTTTTCTCCAATTTTTTATTTTTATCACATTTACATTGTCAAATTTCAAACCTGACTCCTTACATATTCTCACTAATACGTTTAATAAAAACATCGAGCAATACCTTACATAATTCTTGGAAAAAAGTAAATTTGACAAAATATTCTAAAATACCAAGTTTATTCTAACACTAAATCAGCTTTTTTCCAATAATTTTTTCGGATATTTCCTGAATTTGGAATTGCTTAGCAGCATATAGACCCAGCAGCCCTTGTGATTGCTGGTATTTTTTGTCAATATGTTGTATATTTTACATAGGTTATATTGATTTATTCTTCGATTTGTGGTATACTAATATCCAGGGAGGGGTCTACTATGCATGTCAAAGTTATTACATCA
>CAJTFE010000027.1 GCA_910575725.1 Clostridia bacterium
TATGCGAAAGCAACGTATTGATACTGTCCGTTTAAAACTGCTGAAGATTGCTGTAAAAGTAATTCATTCAGCAAGATATATCATATTCAAGCTGTGTAGCAGCTGCCCTTATAAGAATGAATTCACTGAGACACTTTCAAATATCGGTAAGCTGAATGTACAGCTGGAATAGCAACTATTAACGAACCTTGACAGCTTAACAACTGCTTTGAACTCTGTCACGGGGATTTTATGCCCTTTTGACGGGTTAATTGAGTGATGTTATGGTTGCAAGGATCAATTTTCAGATTCATGGTACAGTTATCAGTTCAAATACTGTTCTGTGAATAATTCAGGAATAATTATGTTTATCTAAAGAAAGAATATATTTTTTTGTGTTCCTGCCGTGGTTTGCTGCATATACCTCAAATGCTTCCATAGAAACAATTGAATATTCTTTTGATGTAATATTACTGCTTACGCTGACTTTTTCTCCGTCAAAATAATCCCTTTCATATAATACTTGTGAAACATCAAAACATCTACAGATTTGACTGGCAAGCAGTTCTCTTTCAACCGCTTCTGCTCCCCCGTCTTTCAAAAGCCGAAACCCATCAGGAATCCTCTGCCAAGCTTTCGGGAAACACCCATTGGTTGATAAGTCTCTTGCTAAATTTTCATTTTGTACGGTATACTGCCTCCCTCTTAATGCAATATCAATAAATGTGTTATCCAAATGATTTTCATATAAATTAATATCTTTGAATAAAATCTTTTCTTGCTTTAATTTTACCCAAAAAACATCTGTCAATGAAGCGCATCTATATGAGAGCGCAATTTTTGCCCTTTCTTTGTCAGTCACTGCCTGTAACATTCCTATGCTGTTTAATATTTCTTTTGCATACTTTCTGTCTAAAGTAAGAATTCTTGTTGCGCACCAATAATTGAAGTTTGTAATGTTATTGACTAACGTATCAATGTCTTTTGCTTCCTCTAAATATAAATGATATGGCATAAATGACTTATAATATATTTTACATTGTCCAGAATCAGTTATCTTTGCAACTCTTCTGTCCATATGCATAATTTCATATACGTTTTTCTCTGACACTTTGCCACCTCCAATTAAGCCAGTTTTTATGAATCACTCCAGGCATATCTTAATTTATCTGCATTAAAATCTCCTAAAATATACACATCCTCATTATCTGATACCCTGCTAGACATTCATTTGTTCTAAATATCTGACTTCCACTTTTTTAGTCAGCCACACACCATTTTCAGAAAGGTAAAACCTGATTCCTTCCCAGCACATCTGTCCGCTATGTACTTTCAGGATGACTGGTTTTCCATGTCGTTTTCCGACTTTAGCTGCAGTTTCAATGTCCTTTGAAAGATGTACGTATAAACGGCTCATTGGTTTCAAGCCTTCTTCCATAATAGCTTTTATAAATCTATCCGCAGTTCCATGATATAAAAATTCTGGCGGTTCCTCCTCTTTCAATTCTACATCCACTGGAATACTGTGCCCCTGATTGGCCCGAATCAGCGTCTTGTCTTCATTAAAACGATATCTCTGTTTATGATCAGTTCTAACAATTTCTTCTAATACTCCCATATCTATCTTACGCCCGATATTATTTATGCCATCAAGAAGTTCTTCAACATTTGCCCATCCATGTTCATCCAGAGTAATCCCTGCTGCGTCTGGTTTGTGTCTTAACACCAGACTAATAAATACACTTAATTTATCTAACTTTCCCATATATCCTCCAAATAAAATCAATCCTTAATTTATAAGTATAGCATACCCTCTCACAAAAAACTATCCAAATTATTCCATATAAACGGTGCATCATCTACTGTGTAGAATGCTCTTCCATATACCGCCGGACAAACAGTTTCAATTCCGGGTATTCAAAAGGACTGTCAGATTCTGACAGTCCCTAAATGCGTACGTATCGTTTTTTCTTTGCAGAGCCACTGGAATAGGCCTACAGTTTTTCGTAAGATACCAGTTCCTTTATTGGAATACGGGTCTGTGAATGTCGTTCCGGATCGGCAGCTTCTTCGTTTGAATACCCTATCGCCAAGATGTTGATGGGTTCAAGATTGCCCGGCAATTCAAATTCCTTTTTTATAATATCGGGCTTAAAATAGCAAACCCAGACGGAACCTAAACCCAGCTCCGCTGCCTCCAGCATCATATGGTCGGTTAAAATCGAAGCGTCTATATCTGCCGTCTGCTTCTTATCAAAGGGACGCACCCACGCCTTATTGTGATCTGCACAGACAATGACGGCAAGGGGCGCACCATAGATATTTGCTGCTTTCCCGATTTTTTCAAGTCCCTCTTCGCTTTGTACTGCAATTAAACGAACCGGCTGAAGATTGGCGGCTGTGGGAGCTGCGTGAGCTGCCTGTAAAATTTTGTCCAGCTTTTCCTCTTCAACTTTCTGCGGTGTGTAGGAACGGACACTGTACCTCTTTTTTGCAAGTTCTAAAAAACTCATAACATTCCTTCCTTTCTTTGTATGTACTTTGATTGCAAGCTAAGGCTGGAGTTGATATTTCCACTGCCTTATGCTATAATTCTAACACTTATTTTTTTAAAGGCAAGAACGCACTTTTTTGATATATAGTACCCAAAAGTATACCTTGCAAATCTTCCCATTCATGCATCCCCTACAGGGCGGGCAGACTTCGTCCAGTAAGAGATCATGTAAGGAAACAGCAGAACTTCATACTGTGCCAGAAGGATTTATGGACACACACTTTTGTGCCCATAAATTCTTCTAGATACCGGGTACTGAATGAAGTTCTACGGAACTGGAATGGAGAAAATTATGAAATGTGCAGGTAATTATAATTGTCCCGTAGAAGCAACCATCGATTTGATCGGCGGTAAGTACAAGGCGCTTATCTTGTGGCATTTGATTAACAAAACGCTGCGTTTTAATGAAATCAGCAAATTAATTCCCAAAGCTACGCCCAAAATGCTTACCCAGCAATTACGGGAGCTTGAAAGAGATCTTTTAATTATCCGTGTTGTTTATCCCGTGGTTCCGCCGAAAGTTGAATATTCCTTAAGCAATTTGGGCAAAAGCATCATTCCTGTTTTAGACGCCATGTGTAATTGGGGCGAAGGTTATTTAGACGGACAGAGCTGCAAATAGCCTGCCTACCCGTTTACGTTCCCTTCTTCTGCCTTCAGCCGTTCCAGGGCTTTTTCCATCCGTCTGTTCTCATCCTTTTTTTTCAGGTTCATCACCAGGTAACTCCCCAGGGCAGAAAGCCCAAAGCAGGCAAAAAACATTGCCCAGGACTGCCACATTCCAACCGGAAACCAGCGGAAGGCTATGATAAATGCGGATATGACAATCACAATCCCTGTGAACAAACAAAGGCTTCTAAGCCAGAGCGCCATTTTCCGGATGAAAGTATCTGTAAAAAACATAAAACGAAGGGCTGTAATCAAAAGGGATACTGCCAGGAATTGAAAAACAACATTCACCGGAATCCCCTTATCCCCCAGGGAAAACATGGCGGAGACCTCCTCTGCAGAAGCTCCAAATGCAAGGCAGAACAGATTGATCATCACCATTGCAAAGCCGAATATCAATAACACCTGTGCCAGATAATCCAAAATACTTCTCTTCTCTTCCATACTTATCTCACTCCTAATCTTTTTTTCAATTTTTCCGCATACTGTCTGGAAGCGATAATCTCCTCGCCGCCCGACATGGTGATGCGGATTCTTCGGTTGATGTCTGCTTTCAATGTCTGGATGCTCTGCAAATGGATCAGGAAGGACTTGCTTACACGAAAAAAACCGTATTCCTCCAACTGCTGTTCCAGTTCATACAGGCGAAGATCGGATTCATATATTTCATCCAAGGTGTATAAGAAGCATTTTCTGTCTACGCTCTCGATATATACGATCTGTGCAATATCCAGAAAATAAATCTCGTCATCCTTTTTCGCCGTTAACTGATGGTTCATCATCCGCAGTGCCGCCAGTATTTTTTCCACATCGGGAGTCAGCCGGCGGCATGTAATGGAGACGCTCAGCTCCTCTGCCTGATCATCCACATGTATTTCAATATTCAAAGCCTCACCTCCTTGGGTCTGGATGTGATTTATTATATCCGAAATAAGCGGCTTATCAAGAGGCCTGCACGCAGGATGTCGTTTTTCCCACATAAGCTGCCATGTAAAAATATGGGGAGTTATATTTTCGACAAAAATTTGAAGTATCCTGCATATTCTTGCATATCCAGGGCAAAAAGAAAGCACCATTGGATGATTGATTCATCTGTTGGTGCTTCTTTTTTATCTTACCGCATCATATACAAATAACTTTTATACGTTCCTTCCTATAGCGGCGTGTTTTGAAAAGTCGGCGGTTTCATACTCTCACTTTGTTTTTTTCCTATGTAAACGGTTTAGCTCAAAATACAATGGAACAAGTACTGCATTTATAACCAGGGCGTAAAACAAGGAAACCAGAGCCACCGCTATATCGCCCCATAATGTAGGTGAAGCAAACTCGGAATCAAGCATATGATACCGCAAAAGATTCACCATGCTGATTGTAAAACCGATGCTTCCCCAAATCAAACTGGATCTGCATACCAGCTTAAGTGCGTTTGAGCTGTCCCTTATCATTTCAGCCGTGCAATTCTCTCTCTTAATTATATAGACAAATGCCTTTAGAAAGTCCCGCCAATATCCTGTACACAGCAGTATCAGAAGGCAGGGAATCAGGATAAATTCCATACTGGTGGAATCTACAAAATGCCAGGTTCTGCTTCCTATTCCATATTTGACTAGAAAGAACACTCCTAAAATTGGGATTACAAGCCTTATAAAGAAATTTATGCTTTTTTGGGCTTTATTTGCTTTTTGCTGCAATTCCACAAGATTTTCTTCTGCTTTTTTTGATAATTTTCCATAGCAATCCTTTCTCCGCTGAGCAGTTCATTTACACTGATACCAAGTGTTTTACAAAAGTCCAGCATAATGGAGGCATCCGGAATACTTTTTCCCGTTTCCCATTTTGACACTGCCCGGTTGGTAATATTTAGCTTTTCTGCTAACTGTGTCTGTGTAAGTTCCTTGTCTTTCCGACAGGCTGCAATGAATTTTCCTATCGTTTCCTGGTTCATGTTTCCATCCTCCTTTTCATCAGTATAACAGAAAAAATTGCTCTAGAACTAACCATTGGTTGATTTTGAAAGATTCAACCAGCAGTTGATTTCTTGGCAGACAGTTTCGATGATAAAGTTTTCTATTTCCGTATTTACCTGCTCTGGATTATCTCCATTGGCAAAATGCTTTGCTTGTTTTGTAGGTTCATGCAAGTATATTATATATCTGTTGACCGTTTTTGAGAAGGTCATTGCTAAAATCATAAAATGTTGTACCTGTTGTCTTAAACAAAATTTTGAATTTTATCCTTATCTCATTTCTATCATTCATATTGACATATAGGTAACATGTTGCTACAATTAAATGCGTAACAAGTTTCCAATCAGGAGGACTGTATGAATCTAGACGATTTGACTGCAAAATTTTCAAGTTCTACAGAAAATCAAAGAAAGGCCATTTTCAGCACATTATTCATTGCCGGAAACAAGCTGCAGACACTTTTTGACAACTATATTCCAGAGGTATCGTTAAAACAATTTATGCTGCTGTCAATCGTCAGGCAGTCAAAAGAACCGCTGACATTCACCCAGTTGGGAAATCTGTTAGGCTGTTCAAGACAAAATATCAAAAAACTGGCCAATGTCCTGATGAAAAAAGGATTTATTACGATTCAGCAAAGCCCCCATGACACAAGAGCTATGTGTATCTGCCCCACCGAAAAGGCAGATGCCTTTTATGTAAATGATTTTGCAGAATACCAAGAGGATTTGAATTATCTTTTTGAAGTTTATACCGACAAAGAGGTCGAAACTCTTTTCATTCTTCTATCACAGCTGTATGCCGGAATAGAAAATCTGGAAAAGAGAGCTGCAATGAAAAAAGACAGGGAGATTTAAGCAGATGAAGACAATCGTAATCTATACTTCAAAAACAGGGTTTACAAAACGTTATGCCCAGTGGATAGCGGAAGCGGCCAGGGCGGACTGTCTTGAATTATCCGCCGCAAAAAAGAAAGATTTGACCGCTTATGATGCAATCATTTTCGGAGGCTGGGCCTGTGCCGGCAGCATCAGCCAAATAAAATGGTTCAAGGGAAATATTGATAAATGGGCCGATAAGAAGCTGATTGCATTCTGTGTTGGAGCAAGTCCCGTCGACAACCCGGAAATTGACATAGCTCTTAAACGGAATTTCAACGAGTCAGAACAGAAAAATGTAAAAGCTTTCTACTGCCCGGGCGGATTCAATTATGAAAAAATGTCTATAACGTCGAAACTTATTATGAAAATGTTTGTAACAGCACTTAAAGCCCAAAAGAATAAGACTGAAGCAGAACTGATCATGGTAAAAATGATTTCTTCGTCTTATGATATTTCGGACAAAAAGTATATTGAACCGATTTTGCAATATTTGAAAAAAGATGCATTTTAGGAAAGGTATGGCAGCCGCCATACCTCATATTTTTACCGCTTCATTCCGCATCTATCGTAGACACACCAATGGTCACTTCCTCCAGCACATCTAAAAGCACCCTCACCGTATCCAGTGATGTAAGCATCGTAATATTGCTCTGTGCTGCCGCCCTTCGGATTGCCGCGCCATCTTCATAATGAACGCCGGAGAGAATTGCGCGGGTATTGATGACATAGCTGACATATCCGGCCCGGATTGCATCCAGAATTTCACTGCTGCCTTCCGAAGGTTTCCCCAGTATACGGGTACGTATCCCATGCTGCTTCAGATACTCTCCTGTGAGAGAGGTTGCCTCTATATTGAACCCCATATCATAGAAACGCCGGATCAAAGGAAGGGCTTCGCCTTTATCCTCATCTGCAAGTGTCACGATTACAGTCCCGTAATTCTGCACGCGGATACCAGAGGCAGTCATGGCTTTATACATGGCCCTGTGAAGCTTCCTGTCATATCCGATTGCCTCTCCTGTAGATTTCATTTCCGGTGAAAGGTAGGTATCCATTCCATTTAATTTGGAAAAGGAAAATGTCGGTACTTTTACGTACCATCGCTGCTTTTCTTTCGGGTATCTCTCATCAATCCCCTGTGCTTTCAGGCTCTTTCCAAGAATGACTTTCGCTGCAATATCAGCCAGCGGATACCCGGCTGCTTTTGATAAAAACGGTACGGTTCGCGAAGAACGCGGATTCACCTCAATGACAGATACTTTCTCCTCTTTATCCACAATAAACTGAATATTGAACAGACCGACAATGCCGATGCCAAGCCCCAATTTCTCTGCATAGTCCAGAATCCTTTCTTTTACCTTTTCGGATATGCTGAAGGCAGGATATACGCAGATGGAATCACCGGAATGTACGCCGGTTCTTTCTACCAGCTCCATGATTCCAGGAACAAATACATCCTTTCCGTCGCAAACAGCATCAATTTCCACTTCCCTGCCGCAGATGTATTGATCCACCAACACTGGTTTGTCTTCATCAATTTCTACGGCTGTTTTTAAATAATGGCGCAGATGCTCTTCCTTTGCCACAATCTGCATGGCTCTTCCGCCGAGCACGAAGCTTGGACGTACCAATACCGGATAGCCGATCTCTTCTGCAGCTTTTACGCCATCTTCCATACATGTCACAGCCTGTCCTTTTGGCTTTGGGATGGAAAGCTCTGACAGCAGCTTTTCAAAAGCATCTCTGTTTTCAGACTTTTCAATGGCTGCACAATCTGCACCCATGAGCTTTACTCCTCTTTTTTCTAATGGCTCTGCCAGATTAATCGCAGTCTGTCCGCCAAAAGATACGATAATCCCATCCGGCTTTTCCATTTCAATCACATTCATAACATCTTCCACGCATAAGGGTTCAAAATACAGCTTGTCTGATGTAGTATAGTCCGTAGACACGGTTTCCGGATTGTTATTGATAATAATTGCCTCATATCCGGCTTCCTTGATGGCCTTAACCGCATGTACTGTGGAATAATCAAACTCCACCCCCTGGCCGATACGGATTGGACCGGAGCCAAGCACAACGATTTTCTTTCTGTCTTCGATTACCGCTTCATTTTCTTCCTCATAGGTAGAATAGAAATAGGGAACATAGCTTTCAAACTCTGACGCACAGGTATCGATCATCTTATAAACCGGAAAAATACCCCATTTCTTACGCAGTTCAAAAACCTCTGCTTCTGTCCTATTCCAAAGCTCTGCCACAGCCTTATCGGAAAAGCCTGTTTTCTTTGCCTGATACAGAGCTTCCCTGTCGCCGGCGCATGATTTCAGTTCCGTTTCCAGATCTATCACCTTTTTCATTTTGTTAAGGAAGAAGCTGTCAATTCCGGTCTGCCCGGAAATCTCTGAAACGCAGACGCCCAATCTTAATAGCTGTGCAATAGCAAAAATTCTGTCATTTGTACCAATTTTTATAGATTCCATCAATGCGTTTACAGGATCCTTTTCAAACTTTGCCATGTACAGATGATAGGCCCCCGTTTCCAGAGAACGGATTGCTTTTAACAGGCTTTCTTCAAAAGTTCTTCCTACACTCATCACTTCCCCGGTAGCTTTCATCTGCGTACCAAGCTCCTGGTTTGCATCCGTAAATTTATCGAATGGAAAACGCGGCATTTTTGTCACGATATAATCCAATGCCGGCTCAAAGGAAGCCGGCGTATTTACCAGCATAATCTCATCCAGCCTCATCCCCACGCTGATTTTTGCAGACACCCTTGCAATTGGATAGCCGCTTGCCTTTGATGCAAGGGCGGAAGAACGGGAGACCCGCGGATTTACCTCAATCAGGTAATACTGAAAAGAATCCGGATCAAGCGCAAACTGCACATTACATCCTCCCTCTACCTTCAGTGCACGGATGATTTTCAATGCGCTGTCCCGCAGCATCTGATATTCTTTATTGGTCAGTGTCTGGGATGGGCATACCACAATGGAATCTCCTGTGTGTATTCCCACCGGATCTAGATTTTCCATATTGCAGACTGTGATTGCCGTATCGTTGGCGTCGCGGATCACTTCATATTCGATTTCCTTGAAGCCTTTGATACTTTTTTCAATCAATACCTGATGAACCGGAGATAACGCAAGAGCATTTTTAATCAGCCCCTTAAATTCCTGCTCGTCATCCGCAAAGCCTCCGCCCGTTCCTCCAAGGGTAAACGCAGGGCGCAGCACCACCGGATAACCAATTTGCTCCGCTGCCCTTACCGCTTCTTCCGCCGTATTCGCAATGGCAGAGGGAAGTACCGGCTCTCCCAGTTCTTCACAAAGCTTTTTGAACTGTTCCCTGTCTTCTGCCCGTTCAATACTTTCAATAGACGTTCCCAAAAGCTCCGCCCGGCATTCTTTTAAAATTCCTTTTTTTTCAAGCTGCATCGCCAGATTCAGTCCGGTCTGCCCCCCAATCCCCGGCACAATGGCATCCGGGCGCTCATGGCGGACAATCTTCGCCACATATTCCAGCGTCAACGGTTCCATATACACTTTATCCGCAACCGCCGTATCCGTCATAATGGTTGCCGGATTGGAATTGCACAGTACAACCTCGTATCCTTCCTCTTTCAATGCGAGGCATGCCTGCGTACCTGCATAGTCAAATTCTGCTGCCTGGCCAATCACAATCGGGCCGGAACCAATGACAAGTATTTTCTTTAAATCAGTTCTTTTCGCCATTCTTTGTTCCCTCCATCATATTTATAAATTGGTCAAACAGATAGCCGCTGTCCTGCGGCCCAGGCGCGCTTTCCGGGTGATACTGCACACCGAATACCTTATCTTCCTCACAGGCCGCACCTTCTACCGTCTGATCCAGCAGATTTCTATGCGTTACCTTCAATCGGGTATTTGCAAGGCTTCCTTCATCCACTGCATAGGAATGGTTCTGGGACGTAATCTCTATCTTGCCGGTCTGCAGATTTTTCACCGGATGATTTCCTCCCCTGTGGCCAAACTTCAGCTTATAAATCCTGGCCCCATATGCAAGAGAAATCAGCTGATGGCCAAGGCAGATGCCAAATATCGGGTATTTGCCTTTTAGTTCTTTGACCAGTTCTACCACCGTCTGCACATCTTCGGGATTTCCCGGTCCGTTGGATAAAAAGACTCCGTCCGGTCTCAACTTTTCGATTTCCCGCACAGAAGTATTCCACGGAAAGACTGTCACGCTGCATCCTCTCCGGTTCAGAGTCCTCACAATATTCTGTTTCATCCCACAATCAACAGCGGCCACATGATACTTCTCATCCGGCACAAGGTATTGCCGCATTTCCTTCCGGCTTACCTGCGACACGGCGTCCCTTGGAATATCATATAAATCCAGTTTACGAAGTCCATCCTCCAAGGATGTATCAATATCTGTGAGTAATGCCTTTCGGCTTCCAAGGTCGCGTATGGAACGTACCAGCTTTCTTGTATCAATCCCGTAGATGCCCGGTATCTTATATTTCTCCATAATTTCCGATAAGGTGTATTTACTGCGGAAATTGGACGGCTGGCCGTTGTAGTCTCGTACCGCCAGTCCGCCGATAGTCGGAATATCCGTTTCAAAATCATCTTCTGCCATTCCGTAATTGCCAATCAAAGGATATGCCATCACGACTGTCTGATAAGTATAGGAGGGATCGGAAAGGATTTCCTGATATCCAACCGGAGAAGTATTGAATACAATTTCCGTCATTTTTTCAAGCTTAGAACCAAATCCATATCCACAGTATTCGCTGCCGTCGGACAGAATCAGTTTTCTGTCAAATTTTTTCATCATACATGCACCTCTTTCGCTCAAACCCGTTCAGACAGCTTCCTTTCAAAACGGTCCTTACGCAGATCTGCCGGGATTTTCGTCGGATATTCCCCCTGAAAGCAGGCAGCGCAATAACCCTCGCTGTCTATCAGTTTATTCAGCTTCTCTATCGGCAAATATCCCAGAGAATCTACTCCTATTATCTTTGCAATCTCGTCCATGCTATGATGACATGCAATCAGGTTTTCTTCCGAGTCAATATCTGTTCCATAATAACAGGGATATAAAAATGGAGGAGCAGAAATTCTCATATGGATCTCTTTCGCTCCGGCATCACGCAAAAGCTTTACAATCCGTTTGCTGGTCGTCCCTCTGACAATGGAATCATCAATCAGCACAACCCTTTTTCCATCGATTACCTTCTTGACCGGGCTCAGCTTAATCCTGACCTTGTCCAAACGTTCATTTTGTCCCGGAGAAATGAATGTCCTGCCAATATATTTGTTTTTTATCAGCCCAATCCCATAAGGAATTCCGGATTTTTCCGCATACCCCAATGCTGCATCCAATCCGCTGTCGGGAACGCCTATCACAATATCCGCGCATTTGGGATAACTCTCTGCCAGCAATTCTCCGGCCTTCATACGAGATTCGTGCACGGATATGCCATCTATAACAGAATCCGGTCTTGCAAAATAGATATATTCAAAAATACAGGTTTTTTTTCTCTGTTTTTCACAGTGCTCTCTCCTTGATTCCACACCGTTTTTTGTAAACACCAGAATCTCTCCCGGCAGCACATCACGGATAAATTCTGCTCCTACCGCTGACAGCGCACAGCTTTCGGATGCAGCCACATATGCCCCGTCCGCCGTCTTTCCATAGCAAAGCGGCCGAAACCCATATGGATCTCTTGCCGCAATCATCTTTGTAGAAGAAATCAACACCAGCGAATAAGCGCCTTCCAGTAAACCCATCGTATTGCTGAGTGCTTCCTCAATGCTTGGCGTCATAAGCCGTTCTCTCGTAATCACATAAGCGATGGTTTCCGTATCACTGGTTGTATGGAAAATTGCCCCCGATAATTCCAGCTTATCGCGAAGCTCTAATGCGTTGGTTAGATTTCCATTGTGCGCCAGCGCCATCTTTCCTTTCTGATGATTGACTTCAATAGGCTGGCAGTTATTTCTTGTGTTTCCTCCGGTTGTTCCATATCTTACATGTCCAACTGCCATATTTCCCATGGGAAAATGATTGAATGTATCTTTCGAAAATACTTCACTGACAAGCCCCAGATCTTTGTAGGAAGAAAATACGCCGTCATCGTTCACAACAATTCCGCAGCTCTCCTGTCCTCTGTGCTGCAGGGCATACAGCCCATAATAAACAATGCTTGCCACATTTTCCTTTTTTGTACCCATCACTCCGAATACGCCGCACTCTTCATGGATAGCCATAACCTTATTTCCTCCATTCCAGTTCCGTAATATCCCTCAAAGTACACAGGTATGAAATCAATTTTCAGCCGCATAAAAATGCGTCTGTAAATCGATTTGTGCACTTTGAGGGATATTACTGTTTTAAAGCTGCTTCGGCACACTGGTATTGAGAGAAACTTTTATTCGAAAGGGCACTCATAAAAGTTCCTCTCGTGCGCCTTTGCGGCTTTACCGTCCAGCAGAAATTTTTTCCGAAAACACTTGACATTTCTTAGCTGGACTATGTAGAGCATTCTGCTCATGCCTGCTCCAATGCAGCCGCAATAAATCCTTTAAACAGCGGATGCGGCTGATTGGGACGGCTTTTAAATTCCGGATGAAACTGCACGCCTGCAAAAAAAGGATGCCCGTGCAGCTCTACCGCTTCCACAAGACTGTCATCCGGCGATGTACCGCTGATCACAAGCCCGGCTTCGATCAGCTCTTTGCGATACTTATTGTTAAATTCATAGCGGTGGCGATGACGCTCCTGTATCATCTCTGTGCCATAGCATGTTTCCAGTTTTGTTCCCGGCCTAATCCTGCAGGGACAGCTTCCAAGGCGCAGCGTTCCGCCTTTATCAACCGCCTCGCTCTGTCCCGGCATAAAATCGATTACTTTATGATTACACTGCTCATCAAATTCCCCGGAATGCGCATCTGCAATTCCCGATACATTTCTTGCAAATTCAATAACTGCAATCTGCATACCAAGGCAGATTCCAAGATAAGGTATCTGGTTTTCCCGGGCATATTTCGCCGATAAAATCATCCCTTCTATGCCGCGATTTCCAAATCCGCCCGGAATAATAATCCCATTCATTCCTTTTAATATGTCATTTACATTTTCTTTCGTGATCGTTTCCGAATCAATCCAGTGAATTTTTACGAATGCATTCCGTTCATATCCTGCATGGTTCATGGCCTCCGCCACTGACAGATATGCGTCATGAAGTTTTACGTACTTTCCAACCAATCCGATATGTACTACCTCTGATCGCAGACGGATGCGTTCCACCATCTCTTCCCAATCCGTCAAATCCGGTTTTGGCGCTTTCATATTCAGTTCCCTGCACACAACGGAGGAAAACCCTGACCTCTCCAGCATCAGGGGGGCCTCATAAATATTCTCCAATGTCCGGTTTTCGATGACGCAATCTGGTTTTACATTGCAAAAGAGAGAAATTTTCTGAAAAATCGATTCCTCTAAGGGCTTGTCGGAACGCAGAACAATGATATCCGGGTGAATGCCCATTCCACAGAGCTCTTTTACCGAGTGCTGCGTCGGCTTTGATTTATGCTCTCCGGAACCGCTTAAATACGGAACCAATGTCACATGAATGAACAGGCTGTTCTCTCTGCCTGCTTCCAGAGAGATCTGACGTACCGCCTCTACAAAAGGCTGTGATTCTATATCGCCAATGGTTCCGCCTATCTCTGTAATCACCACATCTGCTCCTGTCTTTTTTCCCACACGATACACAAATTCCTTGATTTCATTCGTGATATGGGGAATTACCTGAACCGTAGAACCAAGGTATTCCCCTCTTCGCTCCTTATTCAATACATTCCAGTAGACTTTTCCTGTAGTCAGATTGGAATACTGATTCAAATTCTCATCGATAAACCGTTCATAATGCCCCAAATCCAAATCTGTTTCAGCCCCATCCTCTGTCACATACACTTCGCCATGCTGATAAGGACTCATGGTGCCGGGATCCACGTTAATATATGGGTCTAGTTTCTGAGCTGCCACCTTCAAGCCTCTCGCCTTTAAAAGCCGTCCAAGAGAAGCTGCCGTTATCCCTTTTCCAAGGCCCGATACCACACCTCCGGTCACAAATATATATTTTGTCATAATCATTTTGCTTCCTTACTCAAATTTCACTGCTGTTATCATTCTTTCTATTAAAAGTCGCTGCGCGACAGCACTAAAGGGTAAAGCTGCTTCGACACACCGGTAATGAGAGAAACTTTTATTCGAAAAAGCTCTCATAAAAGTTCCTCTCGTGCGCCTTTGCAGCTTTACCGTCCAGCAGATTTTTTTCAAAAACACTTGACATTTCTTAGCTGGACTACAGAAAACTCTATTTTCCGCTGTCTCCATAGTTTGACAGCACCCTTGCAGAAGGATCCTTCACGTCGCATCCTTTCCATTCCTTGTTCGGCATCCAGTAGCCGGCAATCATCCCGGCCTGCCCCGGATAATAGGTTTCAAAAATCTCCCGGTATAGCAAGGATTCCTTTGTAAACGGTCTGGCATATGTATATTTTTCACACATACTTTCATACTCTTTATCCGTATATTTACGCTCTGCATACTCCTTTAAGTAATCTACCATGGAATGTCCAACCGCATCTGAAAACGCCGCTTTCTCTCTCCACAAAATCTCTTCCGGTAAATAATCACCACCTTCAAATGCACGGCGCAGCAGATATTTCCCTTTTCCATACGTGTTGATTTTTAATTCCGGATCAACAGACATCACATATTTTACAAAATCCAAATCGCCAAAAGGAACTCTTGCTTCCAGTGCGTTTACGGAGATACAGCGATCGGCCCGAAGAACGTCATACATATGTAGTTCCCGGATTCGTTTCTGTGCCTCCATCTGGAATGCCGCTGCATCCGGTGCGAAATCTGTATATTTATATCCAAACAATTCATCCGATATTTCCCCCGTCAGCACAACACGAATATCCGTCTGTTCATGGATCCACTTGCACACCAGATACATTCCCATGGATGCACGGATTGTTGTAATATCATACGTTCCAAGGAGCTGAATGACTGTCTCCAGAGAAGAAAGCACTTCATCCGGCGTCATATAAACCTCTGTATGGTCGCTTCCAATATAATCCGCCGCCTGCCTTGCATACTTTAAATCAATGGCGTCTTCTCTCATACCAATGGCAAAGGTTCTGATGGGTTCTTTGCTTTTCTTTGCCGCAATCGCACATACCAGAGAAGAATCCAGTCCGCCGGAAAGCAAAAATCCTACCTTTGCGTCAGCTTCGAGACGCTTCTCCACTCCGGCTGTCAGTTTATCGTGAATGTGCCTGCATACGGTTTCCAGATTATCGCGGCAGATACGATCCACTTTAGCAATGTCACAGTATCGGATAAACTGACCGCTTTTATAATAGTGTCCTGGGGGAAAGGGCATAATCTTATCCGTAAGCCCTGTCAGATTTTTCGCCTCGCTGGCGAATATAACAGCTCCTTCTTTGTCATATCCATAATACAAAGGCCGGATCCCAATCGGATCTCTTGCCGCAATAAATTCTCCTGCGTCTCCGTCATAAAGAATACAGGCAAACTCTGCATCCAGCATGGCGAACATAGCTGTTCCATATTCCTGATACAGCGGTAAAAGAACCTCACAATCCGATTCGCTCTTAAAAGTATATTTCTCTGACAGTTTTTCTTTCAGCTTCTTAAAACCATATATTTCTCCGTTGCAGACTATATAGCTGTTACCTAGTTTAAACGGCTGCATCCCCGACGGAGCCAGCCCCATAATGGATAATCTGTGAAATCCAAGCAGGCCTTCTCCCGTTTCAACAATCCGGCTGTCATCCGGCCCCCTTGACTTCGTCCTGTTAAATCCTTCCATAAAAGCATCAAAAGCAGCGCCGCGGCTGCAATATCCCATAATAGAACACATCGGAATATACCTCCATAAATTTAAGTAATTCAGCTTTCTATCTGTCCCGGCTTTTATTCCACATCCTGAAGGGCGTCAAAGCCTTCTTCTCCGGTTCTTACTTTCACCACATTTTCCACATCATAGACGAAAATCTTTCCATCTCCAATATGCCCTGTGTAAAGTACCTTCTTGGCTGTTTCAATCACTTTACGGACCGGAACTGCACTGACTACAATATCCACCTGTACTTTGGGAAACAGATTCGCTTCTACCTGTACACCGCGATAATATTCCGGCTTGCCTTTCTGTATTCCGCATCCCAGGACATGGGATACTGTCATACCGGTAATTCCCAGCTTTATCATTGCATTCTTTAATGCTTCAAATTTTGATTCCTTGCAGACAATCTCAATTTTTGTAAACTTCGGAGTGCCTTCTTCAAATGCAGGAACTTTCTTAACCGGAATCGCTTCCGCAACCGGAGTGTCACCGGATACCGCCACAGGGTCATTTCCCTCTTCAATATACTCCGGAAGCATTGCAAAGCCTGCATATGCAGAAGGAAGACCATGCTCTGCCGCATCAAGGCCAGTCATTTCTTCTTCTCTGTCTACGCGAAGACCAACAATCGCTCGAATCACAAGGAATGCAATCGTTATCGTAACCGCTGTCCATGCCGCGACACCGGCAAAGCCGATAAACTGAAGTTTTAATAAATCAAATCCGCCGCCATAAAACAGACCGGTTAAAGTTTCTCCCGAAGCATCTGCAATATTGTATCCAGGAGCTGTGTCTGTAGCAAATAATCCAACTGCCAGTGTACCCCAGATCCCATTCATGCAATGCACGGCAACTGCCCCCACCGGATCATCAATATAAAGCACATGGTCGAGAAGCCATACACCAAACACAACCAAAAGGCCTGCAACGGCTCCAATGATAGCCGCACCGAATGCATCTGTCACATCACACGGTGCTGTGATTGCCACAAGTCCTGCTAAAGATGCGTTCAGACACATGGAAACATCCGGCTTTCCATATTTTATCCATGTAAAGATCATACAGGCAACCGTTGCAACAGCTGGCGCAACGGTTGTTGTCAGGAAAATAGAACCAAGCTGTGCAATAGAAGCTGCAGCCGCACCATTAAATCCATACCAGCCGAGCCAAAGAATAAATACCCCAAGTGCTCCAAGTGCAATGCTGTGCCCCGGAAAGGCATTTACTTTCACAATGTTTCCGCTCTTATCTCTGGTAAACTTTCCGATACGCGGACCAAGAATTTTTGCACCAATCAATGCGGAAATACCGCCTACCATATGAATCGCACAGGAGCCGGCAAAATCATGGAAGCCAAGCTGTGCCAGCCATCCTCCTCCCCATATCCAGTGTGCTTCGATTGGATAAATCAACGCAGAAATTACACCGGAATAAATACAATAGGATAGAAATTTTGTACGTTCCGCCATTGCGCCGGATACGATGGTTGCCGTTGTAGCACAGAATACAAGGTTAAATACAAAGCTTGAAAAATCAAACTCCGCATATGCAGTAAACAAATCAAATCCCGGCTTTCCGATAAACCCAAACAGGTCTTCTCCCATCAGCAGCCCAAACCCAATCAGTATAAATACTACGGTTCCAATACAAAAATCCATCAAGTTCTTCATAATGATATTTCCTGTATTTTTTGCTCTGGTAAAACCTGCCTCTACCATTGCAAAACCTGCCTGCATCCAGAATACCAATGCGGCTCCGATTAAAAACCAGACTCCGAACACTTCGCCGGATACTGCTTCCTGCACAAACGCTTTCATAGCTTCATCCATATTCTCTTCCTCCTATTCCAGTTCCGTAATATCCTTCAAAGTACACGGGTATGAAATCAATTTACAGCCACAAATGCATGTGTCTGTAAATTGATTTGTGCACTTTGAAGGATATTACTGATTCAAAGTCGCTGCGCGACAGTACTAAAGTACAAGTCATCAACTTACTTTACGCCAAACAGTAAATCGCCATAAGTTGGAAACGGCCAGTATTTCTTTGCCGTCATCGCTTCTGCTTCATCGCAGGCAGCTCTTAATTCTCCCATTTTTCCCAAAACAGCATCCCGAATCCTATAAGCTTCTGCTTCCACATCTTCTGCGTCCTGAAGCTTCATCACGGCTTCTTCCAATTCATCTGTCTTGATCGCAATCTGCTCTTCTAATTTTGCAAGGTTTCTCACAAGCTTCGTCTCATAACCGCATGAAATGGAATCATCGACTGCCTTTTTTGCCGCCGCTGTATTTGCAAGCTCCAGTACATATGCACTTACTGCCGGAACAATTTCTGTCTTTGCCATATCGATCATAGTATTTGCTTCAATCCGGACCGCCTTACAATAGTTTTCCAGCATAATTTCACATCTGGACTTCAGCTCTGCTTCCGAAAAAACCTTGTGGCTTGTCAGCATCCGTACATTCTTTTCATCCAGCAGATGCGGCATACAATCCGGTGTTGTACGATAGTTAAGAAGCCCTCTCTTTTCCACGGCTTCCTTGATCCAGGTGTCGTCATAACCATTCCCGTTGAAAATAACATGCTTATGATCTTTGATGGTCTTGCGAATCATTTCATGGAGCACATCTTCAAAATTCTCTGCTTTTTCCAGTCTGTCCGCATAGATTTTCAAGCTTTCCGCAACCGCGCTGTTCAGCATAATATTGGCACAGGCAATGCTGTTGGAAGAGCCAAGCATACGGAATTCAAATTTATTCCCGGTAAATGCAAAGGGCGACGTGCGGTTGCGGTCTGTGGTATCCCGGTTAAACTTTGGAAGTACGTCCACGCCCAGCTTCATCTGTGTTTTTTCCGTTCCCGCATAGGGAGTGCCGGTTTCAATCGCTTCCAGTACCGCATGTAATTCCTCGCCAAGGAAGATCGAAATGACGGCCGGAGGCGCTTCGTTTGCCCCAAGTCTGTGATCATTTCCTGCTGTTGCGACAGAAAGACGGAGCAGATCCTGATAATCGTCCACCGCCTTAATAACCGCACAAAGGAATAATAAAAACTGCGCGTTTTCATACGGCGTTTCCCCCGGCGACAACAGATTCACGCCTCCATCTGTAGTCAGAGACCAGTTGTTATGCTTTCCGCTTCCGTTTACTCCGGCAAATGGTTTTTCATGCAGCAGGCATACAAGCCCATGCTTTGCCGCAACCTTCTGCATCATTTCCATGGTCAGCTGGTTATGGTCTGTTGCAATGTTTGTTGTGGTATAGATAGGGGCAAGCTCGTGCTGTGCGGGGGCAACTTCATTATGCTCTGTCTTTGCCAGAATGCCCAGCTTCCAGAGCTCCTCATTCAATTCTTCCATATAGGCTGCAACCCTCGGCTTGATCACGCCGAAATAATGATCGTCCATCTCCTGTCCTTTTGGCGGCCTTGCGCCAAAAAGCGTGCGTCCTGTAAATTGGAGATCTCTCCTCTGTTCATACATTTCTTTTGTAATCAGAAAATATTCCTGTTCCGGCCCTACAGACGTGCGGACACATTTTACATCGTCGTTTCCAAACAGGTGAAGAATACGGATTGCCTGCTTATTTAAGGCTTCCATAGAACGGAGCAGAGGCGTTTTCTTATCCAGGGCTTCTCCGCCATAAGAGCAGAAGGCGGTCGGAATACACAAGGTATTGCCCTTTATGAATGCATAAGATGTAGGATCCCATGCTGTGTATCCACGTGCTTCAAAAGTAGCCCGAAGTCCGCCGGAGGGAAACGACGAAGCATCCGGTTCTCCCTTGATCAGCTCCTTTCCGGAAAACTCCATAATCACACCGCCATCGGGAGACGGAGAAATAAAGCTGTCGTGCTTTTCTGCTGTAACGCCGGTAAGGGGCTGGAACCAATGGGTATAGTGCGTAGCGCCATGCTCCACCGCCCAGTCTTTCATAGCCGCCGCCACTGCGTTTGCCACGCCGATATCAAGCTTTGCGCCTTCATCAATCGTCTTTCTCAAAGACTGATAAACCTTTGCCGATAAATTTGCTTTCATCACTCTGTCATCAAATACGTTACATCCAAAAAAATCCGATACATTTTTCATAATCCCACTCCTTCCAATTTGAAAAGAAAAAGGCAAGGACAGCTTTCATGGTGCGTTTTCCTGCGCCGCAAAAGACTCCCTTGCCTTTTTATATCAAATTGTATGTATTTTCATTTGTAAAGTAAAAAGCGTCTCTGAGAGCTTCCTCTCAAAGACGCCTTTGCCTTTACGTGTTGGATGATACACCTTTCAAAATCATTTGTCAATCCTTTTTTTATTTTTTCTATCGTCTCCAAAAAAGATTGACAAAGTACCTCATCCGCTGTATAAATATAAAATATGAGCAAAGGCGTTCATTTTTGGAGCAGGGATCACCTGCCCCAAAAGCGGATGCCTTTGCTTTTTTGATTTATGTTGAAAGGAAGGTACAAGGTTTATGAAAATCGAAGGTCAAGTAAGAATCCCTTCCGGGTGCGCAATCTCAGCAGTCATTTCCAAAGACGGAAATAAGATGTCCGGTGAAATGATCACAAATTCTATGAAACCCATGCATGACCGTTCCAACGGATTAGGCGGCGGTTTTGCCGGTTACGGCATTTATCCGGAATATAAAGATTTTTATGCGTTCCATATGTTTTTTGATTCCCGGGACACACGCAAGGAATGTGAAGCCTTCTTAAAAGAACGCTTTGAAATCATCCAATCGGAAATTATTCCGACCCGGAAGATTCCGGAAGTCACGGACGAACCGATCATATGGAGATATTTTGCCGCACCCTTAAAATCTGTTCTTGTATCTTTACAGTTAGAAGAAAAAGAGTTTGTGGCCAAAACCGTTATGAAGATCAACGCCGAAATGTCCGGCGCTTACGTCTTTTCCAGCGGCAAGAACATGGGCGCCTTCAAAGCGGTCGGCTTCCCGGAGGATGTGGGTGTCTTTTATAAATTAGAAGAATACGAAGGATATTCCTGGACGGCACACGGACGTTATCCCACAAACACTCCCGGCTGGTGGGGAGGCGCACATCCCTTTACACTGCTTGACTATTCCGTTGTGCATAACGGAGAAATATCTTCCTATGATGCCAACCGCCGGTTTATCGAGATGTTTGGCTATAAATGCACCCTCCAGACCGATACGGAAGTCATTACCTATATGATGGATTACCTGCTCCGCGTACAGGGGCTTACGCTGGGCGAAGCCGCAAGTGTAATCGCTGCCCCGTTCTGGAGTACCATTGCGGCAAAAACGGATTTGGAGGATCAAAAGAAACATACTTACCTCAGAACGATGTTCCCGAGCCTTCTGATCACCGGGCCTTTCTCTATCGTTTTGGGATTTGAGGGCGGATTGATGGCGCTGAATGACCGGCTGAAGCTTCGTTCCATGGTTGTGGGGGAAAAGGACGACCGGGTATTCATTGCCAGTGAAGAAGCCGCTATCCGGACTATGGAGCCGAATGCAGAAAATATATGGTCTCCGGCAGGCGGCGAGCCTGTCGTCGTTCAAGTAAAGGAAGGTGCATTTTAATGAGTATCGCATTTATTTATCCGGAATTTGAAGTAATCAGAAACGAAAACCGATGTATTTCCTGTCGTGTATGTGAAAAACAATGTGCAAACGAAGCCCACAGCTACGATGAAAAGCACAAAATTATGACGTGTGACGACTCAAAATGCGTAAACTGCCAGCGCTGCGTTTCCTTTTGTCCCACAAAAGCCTTGAAGATTGTAAAAAGCGACTGTACCCTCCGTGAAAACGCCAACTGGTCAACGGAAATGATAAAAGAGATCTATAAACAGGCTGGCAGCGGCGGCGTTCTTTTGTCATCCATGGGTAATCCAAAGCCCTTCCCCGTTTATTGGGACAAAATCCTGATCAATGCATCACAGGTAACGAACCCTTCCATTGATCCCTTGCGGGAACCCATGGAAACCAGAGTTTATCTTGGAAAGAAGCCGTCAAAAGTACAACGGGCAAAAGATGGAACCTTAGACTGCAAACTGCCTCCGCAGCTGGAATTGTCTATGCCGGTTATGTTTTCCGCCATGAGTTATGGTTCCATCAGCTACAACGCCCACAAGTCCCTTGCGCTTGCTGCAGCAGAGCTTGGTATTTTATATAACACCGGAGAAGGAGGCCTCCATGAAGACTTTTACTGTTATGGGGAAAATACCATCGTGCAGGTAGCTTCCGGCCGTTTTGGCGTCCATGCGGATTATCTGGAGGCAGGCGCAGCCATTGAGATCAAAATAGGGCAAGGTGCAAAGCCAGGTATCGGAGGGCATCTTCCCGGTACAAAAATTGTAGGAGATATATCCCGTACCCGTATGATCCCGGAAGGGTCTGACGCCATTTCCCCGGCGCCCCACCATGATATTTATTCCATCGAAGATTTACGCCAGCTTGTCTTCTCTCTAAAAGAAGCTACGGAATATAAAAAACCTGTGATTGTAAAAGTCGCCGCCGTACATAATATTGCAGCAATCGCAAGCGGCATTGCCCGAAGCGGAGCGGATATCATCGCCATTGACGGATTCCGCGGCGGTACCGGAGCTGCGCCGACCAGGATTCGCGATCATGTAGGCATTCCAATTGAGCTGGCCCTGGCAGCCGTCGATCAGAGACTTCGGGATGAAGGGATCCGCAGCCATGTGTCCCTCGTAGCCGGCGGTAGTATCCGAAGCGCGGCAGATGTAGTAAAAGCCATTGCGCTCGGTGCAGACGCCTGCTATGTAGCGACTGCCGCCCTGCTTGCCCTTGGCTGTCATCTCTGCCGCACCTGCCAAAGCGGTAAATGCAACTGGGGCATCGCAACTCAGCGGCCGGAGCTTGTGAAAAGGCTTGATCCTGCAGTGGGCAGTGAACGCCTGATCCATCTGATGACCGCATGGAAGCATGAAATAAAAGAATTCATGGGCGGTATGGGAATCAATTCCATTGAGGCTTTACGTGGAAACCGGCTGATGCTCCGCGGCATCGGCTTAACGGAAAAGGAGCTGGAGATACTCGGTATCTCTCATGCCGGGGAATAATTGAAAAAGCGGTTACTTCTACTGCATTTTAAGCAAAAAATAAAAGAAATTTCGGGGAGGTTTGGTATCAGATGCAAATGATTGATGCTGCAGGTTTGGATTATAGAGCTATAAATGAGGCATTGCGTGAAGCAGGAAGCGATTACATCATCGAAGGCTGCTGCGGCCAGAGATTTATTGCCGTCGGTATGTCCGGCAAGAATCTTACAATTAACGGGATACCGGGGAATGCGCTGGGGGCATACTTAAACAATGCCAATATTACGGTAAATGCCAATGCACAGGACGCTGTGGGCGATACCATGAATGAAGGAAAGATTCTGATTCATGGCAGCATCGGAGACGCTGCCGGTTATGCCATGCGCGGCGGCAAAATCTATGTACAGGGCAGCGCGGGATACCGCGCCGGAATCCATATGAAGGCTTACAAAGAAAAAATTCCTGTTATGATCATCGGCGGATGTGCCGGAAGCTTTCTTGGAGAATACCAGGCAGGAGGCGTGATCATTGTCCTTGGACTTCATAAAAATAACAGAAGCCTTGTAGGCAATTTCCCCTGTACCGGAATGCATGGAGGTAAGATGTTCCTGCGTGGCAGCTGCGAGAATATCCGCTTCCCAAAACAGGTTACCGCACGAGGTGCAGCCTCAGAAGATTTAGACGAAATCCGGGAATATCTGTCTGAATACTGCTCAGACTTCGGTTATTCTATGGACGAACTTTTATCCGAGCCTTTTACTGTCGTCACGCCAGACAGTAAAAATCCGTATAAACAGATGTATGCGGCAAATTGAAAAACAAGACCATTGGCATTCGGTTTTGTTGGTGTTCTCTACACAAGGAGGAAAGGTGCTGTCGGGAAATATGACATCAGCCATTTCTGATATCCAGTGTCCGGCTGTTTGCGTACAGGCTGTCTGATATGTACGGATATTGCTTTTGCAATGTCCGTACAGAGCAGACAGAATGTACACAAACCGTCCGAACACTGGATACAGAAATGGCTGATGTTGTATTTCCTGACAGCATCTTTCCATTCGGAATTTTATCTTTTAGTTGTGATACCCAATCCTCTGGATATGCTTATGATGAAGCCCTGTGATCCAGTCCACATCGTCGGTATACCAGCTCATGATCTCCAGCATTCTTGTCTCCCAGGCAATGGTATCCTGACGGCTTTCTTCGGTCTCCTCTGTTTCCATGGTTATGTCGATCTCATTGTAGCCGAAGATGTAATCTCCCACATTCCAGATGGAGAAATTGCTGTCCGGGCCCTGTGTGATTTTTCCGTTTCTTGCTTCCGCCAGGCGATCGTGGCGCAGCTTGTACTCCTCCTGCATTCCCGGCTTTAATTTCGTCACAAATACCCGGTGGCGGATCTGCTCCTTATTTTCCCGTACGACACCGAAATCCTCATACATCAAGCGCATAGGCTCTCCCGGGGTGGATATCCAGGAAAAGGTGCCCTCCATCATTTCCTCCAGCTTGTGAAACGCTTCCCAGTCTTTCTCCGATACAGTCACGCCGTCCGGTGTCTCACAGTAGCCGAATACCTTGTCCTCAATGTTCCAAAGACTGAAATTCTGGATTCCGATTCGATCCAGGATTTCAACGAGAGGTTTCCATACCTCGCCTAATTTCCGCCTGTATGTATTGAAGCATCCAGGCTGAATCCGCATTGCAGCTGCATGTCTTTCCATAAAACAAACCTCCTATTCCAGTTCCGTAATATTCCTCACATCATTACATTCACTAATTTCGGCCTGCAGCCCATGTCCTTGAGCTTATTGAAGATCCGGTTTTTATGCTCCGTTCCGAAGGCTTCCACGGTTATCCGGAGCTCCACGCCTACATTTCGATTGGTACTGACAAACTGATTGTGATCCAGCTTGATTACATTTGCCTGCTCCTTCGCAATCAAATCGGCGATCCGCACCAGCTCGCCCGGCTTGTCCGGCAGAAGTACGGACACGGTAAAGATCCGATCCCTCTGACGCAGTCCGAACTGCACCACGGAGGACATGGTGATAATATCCATGTTGCCGCCGCTTAAGATAGATACAATCTTCTTATTCTTCACATCCAGATGATTCAAGGCCGCCACGGTCAGCAGTCCCGAATTCTCTACCACCATTTTGTGATTCTCCACCACATCCAGGAAGGCCACAATCAATTCGTCATCCGGCACAGTAATAATATCATCCAGATTCTTCTGAACATAGGGGAAAATCTTCTCTCCCGGCGTCTTTACCGCCGTGCCGTCGGCAATAGTATTTACAGAAGGAAGAGTGGTCACTTTTCCATTCTTCAGAGAAACCTGCATACAGTTGGCACCGGCAGGCTCTACGCCGATAACCTTGATATTGGGATTCAGCATTTTCGCCAGCGTGGAAACGCCTGTACAAAGTCCGCCCCCTCCGATGGGAACAAGAATGTAGTCTACCAGCGGAAGCTCTTTTACAATCTCCATGGCGATTGTGCCCTGTCCCGTAGCTACGGCCGGATCGTCAAAGGGATGGATAAAGGTATACCCCTCCTTTTCCGCCAGCTCATAAGCATGAGCGCAGGCTTCGTCGTACACATCTCCGTAGAGCACCACCTCTGCCCCATAGCTTTTCGTGCGTTCCACCTTCATAAGCGGTGTTGTGGTAGGCATAACAATCACAGCCTTTACCCCAAACGCCTTGGCCGCATAAGCCACACCCTGGGCGTGATTGCCGGCGGAGGCTGTGATCAGTCCCTTTTTCCGTTCCTCCTCATTCAGCGTGCTTATCTTGTAATAAGCGCCCCGAATCTTGTAAGCGCCTGTAAGCTGCATATTTTCCGGCTTCAGATAGACTTTATTACCCGTCTGATTGCTGAAATACGCACTGTACAGCAGCTTTGTCTCAATTGCCACCTGCTTTACTACTTCTGATGCTTCTTCAAACTTCTCCAATGTCAGCATGGTTCTGGTACTCCTTTTCTTTGATCTCTATAAATAACTTTGCAAAAAGCTGCCTTTTGAGCCCTAAATACTCCCTCCGCCCAGGCGCGCAATAATAGTATCCCTGTACTGTGTATGATTGGGCATATCTCCACCCAGTCCCCCCAGCTTTGGAAGCAGAAGCTTAAAATAAGTTCCGTTCTTCATCGCAATATTGCACTTCACAGAACCCATCCACCCCTTTTTTATCTCACACTTTTGAATATCCGTCAAATTATAGCATGTCCCAATATCATTCAAAAACAGCTCCGAAGTTAGCTCCTGCACATCAGCCCTCCCAACTTCCGGATCCTCCTTAAACTGATAAAGATAACAGCATTTCTCACATTCAGCAATCACCAGAAAAGACTGTGTAATGCCAAGATAAACATCATATGCAGAACCCTTTTTCTTCCTCAATGCAATTATGCCGCCATTTTCATCCGGACGCAGACTATATTCTGTACAAATACACTTATCAAATATACCTATAATATTCGTTTCCTTTGCAATAGCATGTATACCCGCCAATAACGTCTCCCCGTCAGGTATATATTTCTCCAACGCCATTCTCATGTTTGTTTCATTAAAAACATCCCCGTCAAAGCAACAATTTTAGCCAAAGCAACAATCCGCTCCCCCTCCAGCACCCCTTCCCGGTAAGCCTCCAGCAAATAAACACCCCCCCAAAACACACCACCCCATCCCCACACCCTCCCCAAAAACCAGGGGCTGCTGCAAAATAAGGCGGCAGACTTTTCCAATATCCAGTGTCCGGCTGTTCGCGTACAGGCCGTATGATATGTACGGACATTGGCCCAAAAATCAAATCCATCCCAAAACCCAAAAAGTCAATGTCCGAACAGAGCATACGGCCTGTATGCGAACCGTCCGAACACAGGATATGGAAACGGCTGCCGCCTTATTTTGCAGCAGCCCCGTCCGTCCCCTCACTCCCCTTGATGAAACAAAGCATTCACAAACTCATCCGCCTTAAACTTCTGCAGGTCATCAATACTCTCCCCAACCCCCACATACTTCACCGGAATCCCCATCTCCGACTGAATAGCCACCGCAATTCCTCCCTTAGCCGTGCCATCCAGCTTTGTCAAAATAATCCCCGTAACATCCGCCACACTCTTAAACTGCCTGGCCTGCTCCAGGGCGTTCTGCCCCGTAGTTCCATCCAGCACCACAAGCGTCTCCCGATAAGCCTCGGGATACTCCCTGTCAATAATCCGGTTAATTTTACGCAGCTCCTCCATCAGATTTTTCTTGTTATGAAGCCGCCCAGCCGTATCACAGAGCAGCACATCCGCATTCCTGGCCTTCGCCGCACAAACCGCATCATACACCACAGAAGCCGGATCCGCCCCCTCGCAGCCGCTGATAATATCCACCCCGGCCCTGGAAGCCCACTCCGTCAGCTGCTCGCCTGCCGCCGCGCGAAAGGTATCCGCAGCCGCCAGAATCACCTTCTTCCCCTGATCCTTAAGCTTCCCGGCAAGCTTTCCTACAGAAGTCGTCTTGCCGACCCCGTTGACCCCGATCACCAGAACCACGGACTTCTCCGCCTCAAACCGGTAGGCCACCTCGCCCACCTCCATCTGCTCCCGGATACTGGCAATCAAAAGATCCTTGCACTGAGAGGGCTCCTTAAGCTTCTGCTCCTTCACCTTGGCCTTCAAATCCTGGATAATAGCATTGGTCGCATTGATGCCGATATCCCCAAGAATCAGCGTTTCTTCAATCTCCTCGTAAAATTCATCGTCAATCGCCGAAAAGCCGCTGAAGATATTGTCCATCCCGGCCACAATATTTGCCCGCGTCTTAGCAAGCCCTGATACCAATCTTCCGAAAAATCCTTTTTTCTCCTCTGCCACAGCCATGTCCCCCTAATCATAAAATATACTACGTCAAATCCTCTTCAATCAGGTTCACGGAAACAAGAGCCGACACACCTTTTTCCTGCATGGTAATGCCATACAGCCGATCTGCGGCCTCCATGGTTCCCTTCCTATGTGTAATAATAATAAACTGTGTATTTTTTGTCAACTTATGAAGATATTTTGAAAAACGTCCTACATTGGAATCATCCAGGGCCGCCTCAATCTCATCCAGCAGGCAGAAAGGCGACGGCTTCAGATTCTGAATGGCGAATAACAGCGAAATCGCCGTCAGCGCCTTCTCTCCGCCGGAAAGCTGCATCATGTTCTGCAGCTTCTTTCCCGGGGGCTGCGCAATGATACGGATGCCTGCCTCCAGAATATCCTCCTCTTCATTCAGCTCAAGAGTCCCCTTTCCGCCTCCGAACAGCTCCTTAAAGGCCTTGTCAAACTCCACCCGGATCCGCTCAAACTGCTCCTTAAACTGCCTGCGCATACCGGAATCCAGTTCCGCTATAATGCCAAGCAGCGTCTCCTCCGCCTTTACCAGATCATTTCTCTGATTGTTCATAAAGGTATAGCGCTCAGACAAATTCTTAAAATCCTCAATAGCATTGACATTCACATCCCCAAGCCTGCGGATCTCATCCTTCAAGGAGGAAATCTGCTTCTTCAAGTCACCCAGATCCTCATACTCCTCATTTCGAAGCGGAAGAGCTGAATTGTAAGTGAGCTCATACTCCTCCCACATATAGTTAGCCTGAGCCTCCGTGCTCTCCTCAAGACGCTCTCTCTGGCTGTTTAAGCGGAATGCCTCTTTATCAAGACGGCTCCTGTGCTCAGACAATTCCTCCCTCTTGGCAAAGAATTCCTTCTGGCCGCTAAGAAGAGCATCCCGTTTCTCCGTCAGGGAGACGGTTCTCTCCTCCAAAGTCTGGCTTCTCAAATTCAGCTGCTCAATCTGCCCGGTAAGGGCCAGGATGCCTTCCTCCTTGGCCTTAATGTCCTGGCTGCCTTGTACCACCCCGGCCTTAAGCTCCTCTTCCTCCATACGGAAACGCTCCAGCTCCCGGTCAATACGGGCCACATTTTCATTGACAAACTCCGCCTTCTGAGTAATGGCCGCAACCTCAAGGTGAATGCTCTCGCACTCCTTCACGCTGCTCTCTTCCTGCCCCCGGATCTCCTCTAACTCCTTCTGGGCCTTAATGGTATCTGTCTCGTGCTCCTTCTCCTGCTCCTCCGAAGCCTTAAGCTCCAGGCTGATGGCCTTCCGGCTCTCGCCGATATCCTTAAGCTGCTCCTCAAGCTGGCCAAGTTCCCCATTCAGTCCTTCGTAGCCCAAAGCCAGCTCCGCAAGCTTCTCTTTGGCCTGGTCTGCATTCAAAGAAACCGTATTTTGCAGCAGATACTGCTCCTGGAGACGGGCGTTTAACTCCTCCGCCTCCTGCCGGAAGGCACGGCGGCGATCTTTAACCTCCTCAATCCGAAGCCTGGCGGCATTCATCTCCTCTTCCAGACGCTTCACATTTTCCTCCAGCTCCTCAAGCTCCCGGCGGCGTCCCAGAAGATTGCTGGAATTGCGGAAAGCGCCTCCTGTCATAGAGCCTCCCGGACTTAAGTATTCACCCTCCAAAGTCACGATATGTAAGGAATGATGATACTTCCGGGCAATGCGGATAGCAGCATCAATCTCTTTTACCACCAGAACACGCCCAAGGAGATATTGAATCACGCCGGCGTACTTATCCTCCGCTTCTACCAGAGTGCTTGCAAGCCCAAGCGCCCCCTGCTCCAAAAGAGCCTCCTTCTTTGGAAAATTATCCCTTCCCCCTACACTGGTCAGAGGAAGAAATGTGGCGCGCCCCAGCTTATTCTTTTTCAAATAGGCGATAAGCTCCTTGGCTGTTGCCTCATTATCCGTGACAATATTTTGAATATTGCCCCCGAGAGCCGTCTCAATGGCCGTCTCATACTTCTGATCCACTTTAATAATATCCGCCACAACACCCAGAATCCCCGGGGTCTGCTCCTTGCGCTCCATCACCTTGCGGATGCTGCTGCCATAGCCGTCATACCGCTCCGACAGATTCCTAAGAGACTCAAGTTTGGAGGATTCCCTGTGAAATGCGGTCTGCCCGATCTCCAGCTGCTCATTAAGCTTTCCCAAGGTACGGCGGCAGCTCTCTGCCTCCTCCTCCTTTTCCCTCTGAGCAGCCGTCAGCTCCAGAATCCCGGAGGAAATTCCCTCCAGCTTATTTTTGAACTCCTCATAAAGCTCCTTCTGCTCAGCCTCGCTGCTCCGTGCTTCCAAAAGCTTTTTATTCAGCTCAGCCCTGCGTATCTGGGCCTGCTCCTGCATGGCGTCATACCGCTGCAGCCTTCCCTTTGTAGAAGCACGCTCATTCAAAAGGCCGATAATAGCGTTTTTCCGCTGCTCCACCCGGCTGTTCAGCGCCTCCGCCTTCCGGCGGATGCCGTTTAACCGTTCTGAAGCCTCCCTGGAACGGCCGGAAATCTCCTTCAGCTGCGTATCAAGCTGCTTCTGCTCCTCTGTCAGCTTCTTTCTGGACTCCTTCTTTTCCAGCACATCCGTGCCAATGGCCGCCAGGCGCCCCTCCAGATGCTCGTCATTGGCCCTCACAGAATTGATCTGCTCCTTTAAGAGCTCAATCTGCCCTGTAAGCTGCTGACGGCTTATGCCTGCCTGGGAAAAGGACTCTTTCGTCTGCTCCAGATCCGTATTTAGCTGCTCAAGCTCCTCCTCAATCTTGGCATGCTCAAGCTTAATGCTTTCATAGGCCCGTGTGGTATCCTCAAGCTCCTTCTGGGCCGTCTCCGACTTCTTCTCTACTTCAGAAAGCTGCTCCTCCAGACGGGCCGTCTCTAAAAGAAACATATTCACATCGTAAATCTTTAATGTCTCTTTTTTCTTCAGATAAACCTTCGCCGTCTCCGACTGGCGCTCCAGAGGGCCCAGCTGCTTTTCAAGCTCCGAAAGAATATCGTTGATACGCAGAATATTCTGCTTTTCGTCCTCCAGCTTCTTCTGGGCTGTATTTTTCCGCCGCTTAAACTTTACAATCCCAGTCGCCTCATCAAAGAGCTCTCTGGACTCCTCCGGCTTGGAACTTAAGATCCGGTCAATCTGTCCCTGCCCGATAATAGAATACCCTTCTTTTCCGATACCCGTATCGTAAAACAACTCGTTGATATCCTTAAGCCGGCAGGCAGTCCCATTGATGAGATACTCACTCTCCCCGGATCGGTACAGACGCCGGGAAACCGTCACCTCCTCGTAATCAATGGCAAGCTGATGATCCCCGTTGTCCAGGGTAATGGCAACATAAGCATAGCTTAAGGGCCTGCGGCTCTCCGTTCCGGAGAAAATCACATCCTGCATACTTCCGCCGCGGAGCTGCTTTACCCTCTGCTCCCCCAGAACCCAGCGCACCGCATCCGCCACATTGCTCTTACCGCTGCCGTTCGGCCCAACAATGCCTGTAATTCCGTTATGAAAATCAAAAACAATCTTATTTGCAAAAGACTTAAAGCCCTGCACCTCAATACTCTTTAAATACATACTCTGCTCCGTTAGTCATTTAATCCTTCCTTGCCCGGTGGCGCTCAATCAGCGCCCGGTAAGCCGCCTCCTGCTCCGCCGCCTTCTTCGTCCGGCCGCTTCCCTCTCCAATCACCTGGCTGCCCAGGCAGGCATGAACCATAAACCGCTTATTGTGATCCGGGCCCTCCTCCCCTGTCAGCACATAATGAAGAAGCTCTGTGGTCTCCCCTTGAATCTCCTCTTGAAGGATAGTCTTGCTATCAAAAAAGAGTTTCTTGTGCTCAATGTCATTCAAAACAAAACGATGCACAAATTCTTTTGCACTAGCAAAACCACCATCCAGATAAACGGCTCCCAAAAGAGCCTCCAAAGCATCCGAGGTAATGGAATCCCTGTCCCGTCCTCCGGTCAGATCCTCCCCCTTCCCAAGAAGCAGAAAAGCGCCAAGCCCAAGCTCCCTGGCACAGAGCGCCAAGGTCTGTTCGCACACAATGCTGGCTCTTGTCCGGGTGGCCTCCCCCTCCGGCATCTTGGGATAATTTTTAAACAAAAATTCACTGGTAATCAGCTCCAGAACCGCATCCCCCAGAAACTCCAGCCTTTCATTATTCAAAAGCCTGTCCATATGCCGCTCATTGGCAAAGGAGCTGTGGCACATGGCCTGCTTTAGAAGCTTCGGTTCTTTAAAACGATACCCAATCCTCTCTTCTAACTGTTCGAATTTCATCCATACCTCCTTCACGCCTCACACATGAAATAAGCCGCCACAAAGAAACCACTGTCCTCTCTGACAGTCTTACACTTGTGGCAGCCCATCCTTCTATAAACCCAGTGTACCCATTCTGACTGCTGGCAAAGATGTCTGTTGCCAGACAGATGACACACTAGCTATTATCCATGCTAGGCAGTAACTTTCTTAATCTGCTCAACCGCATCACCTACGGAAACGATCTTCTCTGCCTCTTCTTGAGGAATCTCGATATCAAATTCCTCCTCAAGTCCCATGATAATCTGATACACATCCAAAGAGTCCGCACCCAGATCGTCCGCAAAAGTCGTGTCCATGGTAATCTCTTCTTCGTCCACGTTCAGAACATCTGCAATGATTCCTTTCAGTTTCTCAAATTCCATACGCCTTATCCTTCCTCTCTTATAATATTCTCTCTGATCTTATCATTAATCTGCTGCTCCTTAAAGGTTACACACTGGATAATGGAGTTTTTCACCTCCTGCGCCTTTGAGCTTCCGTGTGTTTTCACAACAAGACCATTCAAACCTAACAGCGGCGCGCCGCCGTACTCCGATGCATCAAAGGATTTCAAGGTCTCCTTCAACGCCGGCTTCACCAGAAGCGCGCCTATCTTACTGCGCAGACTGGTCATCATACCCTCTTTAATCTTCCCAAGGAGAACGGAACCCATTCCCTCGTAAAGCTTTAAAATCACATTTCCAACAAATGCCTCGCAGACAATCACGTCTGCGCCTCCTGCCGGAATATCCCGGGCTTCGATACTTCCGATAAAATTGATATCCCTGCATTCCTTCAAAAGAGGAAAGGTCTCTTTCACCAGGGCATTGCCCTTCTCCTCCTCGGCTCCGATGTTCACAATGGCAGCCCGGGGATTTTTCACGCCCACTACGTGCTCCATATAGATGGAACCCATCTTGGCGAACTGCACCAGATGAGAAGGACGGGCATCCACATTGGCTCCGCAGTCAATCAGGAGGGAAACACCGTTCCTTGTAGGAATCAACGGCGCCAGGGGAGGCCGCTCCACGCCCCGGATGCGTCCCACCAGCAGCTGTCCTCCTGCCAGAACCGCGCCGGAACTTCCGGCTGACACAAAGGCATCTGCCTTTCCTTCCTTTACCATCTTTAAAGCCACTACAATGGAGGAGTCCTTCTTCTTCCGAATAGCCGCCACCGGCGGCTCCGCCATCTCAATGACCTCTTGGGCATCCACAATCTCAATCTGATCTTCTTTATAGGAATAAGCCTTCAGCTTTTCTTTTACCAGTTCTTCTTTTCCTACGAGAAATACCTTGATATCCTCTCTTAGGCCCACGGCTTCCACTACGCCCTTGACAATCTCATCCGGCGCGTTGTCGCCGCCCATTGCGTCCACCGCAACCCGAATCATTTCCTGCATGTCAGTTTCCTCCTAATCCCATGTCCGGGTGCTTCCAAAGCTGTTGTCAATCCAAGATACAGCTTCTCGTATTTTGCACTCCTCATGCCGATCCTCTATCATCATACTAAATATTGTTGGAGAAATCAACCTAATATTTTTACTGCTTCTTATTTCATTCCCTTTACTGCCCCAGAGAGCCGGCCACGGGCTTCCCAGGATTGTGAAAATCCTTTATTTTCTTTCTTTCACAGAAAAAGACTGCCGCTGAATCGCTCCTGCGGCAGCCTCATTTTCTTCTTTTTTTAAGCATCTCTGCTGTCATTCACAAAGGAAGCCCCTGTGCTTAACGGGCAGACTTTAAGCGGAATTTCTTTGTCTGCTCCTGCAGGAAACGTACCTGCTCGAACAGTTCATTGCTGACTGCCGCAGACTCCTCGCTGCTTGCGGAATTTGTCTGTACGACGGAAGAAATCTGGCCGATGCCGTCCGTTACCTGAGAAATGGAATCTGCCTCGCGCTCCACAGCCTTGGCAATATCGCCGATGGTGTCGCCGGACTGCATAACAAGCTCCAGCGTCTTGCTCAGTGTCTGGGATACCTCCCCTACAATGCGGCTTCCCCGTTCTACGGCCTGAACGGAATTCTCGATCAATTCCTTGGTGGCCTTCGCTGCCTGATCGGACTGGGTAGCCAGGCTTCTTACCTCACTGGATACCACTGCAAAGCCCTTTCCTGCCGTTCCCGCTCTTGCAGCCTCTACCGCTGCATTCAATGCCAGAATATTCGTCTGGAAAGCAATGTTCTCAATGGTTGCGATGATCTTGCCAATCTCCTGGGAGGATACGGAAATATCATGCATGGCGGCTACCATCTCTTCCATCTGCTGGCTGCTCAAGGTTACCTGCTCGCCTGTAAGGCGCGCGTCCTCCTGGGCGTTCAAAGCCACCTTCACGTTCTGTGCCGCACTCTTGGAGAGCTCATCCAGGGTTGCATAAAGCTCTTCCACTGCGCTTGCCTGCTCCGTAGCTCCCTGTGCCAGCGCCTGGGCGCCGCTGGAAAGCTGTGCCGCTCCGCCGGACACCTTCTGCTGTGCTCCGTTGATATTGGCAAGAGCCGAGGACATGGTTCTTGTAAAACTGGTAAGAGACTCCTCGATGGAACGGAAATCCCCGATATAAGGCTCGGAAACCTGAACGTCAAAGTTTCCTGAAGATAACTGGCCCATCATCCGGTTGATATCATTCACATAGCTGCCGATCCGATCCATGGAAAGCTCCAGGGTTTCTGCCAGCTCTCCCAGCTCATCCTTTGTATGATAATTGATCTCAAGCTCCAAATGTCCCTCCTGAAGGGGCTTGCTCTTCCTGGTAATCAGAATCAGCGGTTTTACAATCTTGCCTAACACATAGAGAACAAGACTGATCAGGGCAACCAGTGACAGCGCAAGTCCCACAATCGAGGTAATGTGCATCATCACAAGCGTCTGGGACATCTCCTCTTTCGTTTCGTCATTGAGGGCCGTTCCGCGCTCTACAACATTTTCCAAAAGGCCTACCAAGGTGTTGAGATTCGTCTGGATGGTCTCCTGGTAATAAGACTGCGCCTGCTGCGGATTGGTGCTAAGCATCTCAAGAACCTCTGTTGCCGATTCGTGCAGCTCTTTATGTAAAGGCTCAAGCTGTGACCGCAGGGAAAGAATCTGGGCATCGTCTGTGCCTGCTTCTCCGTAAAGCCACTGCCCCAGAACGCAGGTGGTGGGATCAATGCTTCCTGTAAATTCTGTTCCTGCATAGAGGGCGTTGCTCAAATTGCTGGACCATTTATAGTGGGCCACCTCTGCTTTCTGTGCTCTGTCAAGCAGAGCGTTTGCCTGAATGCTGGCTGTCTGTGTACGGTCAACACGCATAATGTTGATGGTCATCATCACACTGAACAGAAGGACGGTGGCAAGAGCAACCGCTACTCGGATTCCAACCATTTTTTTGATGCTTTTACGCATGACTATCTACCTTCCTTTTTTGTTATATAATAGAATTTCTAAAAAATAACACCCAAAATTGACAAAAGCATATCTTCCGGCTCCTGTCAACTGTCGGCACAGATATAGTGTACCATAGACCCATACCCTTTTTCAATACATTCTTCTTAATATTTGCGGGATTCTTTCGATTTAATATTTAAAAAATCCGTAAATAGATTTTGTCATTCCCTGTAATATCCGCGCAGCATAGAAATCTCTCTTGCCCAGCCCTCGTCGTCGTTGGGCGTCTCCAGAATAAAGGGCAGTTCCCGAAGGGCCGGATGATTGATTATCCTTTTAAAAGCCTCAAGGCCGATGGCTCCCTCTCCGATGCGGGCATGGCGGTCTTTACGGCTCCCTCTGGGATTCATGCTGTCATTGAGATGAACGGCTTTCAGCCTTGACAGCCCCAGTGTCCGGTCAAATTCCTCCAATACGCCGTCCAGATTTTCAACAATATCATAGCCGGCGTCCCACACATGGCAGGTATCCAGGCACACGCCCATTTTATCCGAAAGCTCTACCCGATCCAGGATTCCTTGAAGCTCTTGAAAGCTTCGGCCCATTTCACTGCCCTTTCCCGCCATTGTCTCAAGAAGTACCGTTGTGGTCTGTTCCGGCTTTAAATAGGCATTGAGCATTTCGGCAATCAGGCGGATTCCTTCTTCCGTCCCCTGCCCTGCATGGCTGCCCGGGTGAAAGTTATAATAATTTCCGGGAGTATATTCCATACGCTCCAGATCATCGGCAAAGGTCTCCCAGGAAAAGCGCCGCACCTCCTGTTTGGCAGAACAGGCGTTTAAGGTATAGGGAGCGTGAGCCACAATCTGCCCGTACCCCTTTTCCTGCCAAAGCTCCAAAAAGCCCGCAACATCTCCCGGAACAATGGCCTTTGCACTGCCTCCTCTGGGATTCCTGGTAAAAAAGGCAAAGGTGCTGGCTCCAAGCTTCAACGCCTGCTTTCCCATGGCTTCATAACCTTTGGAGGAAGAAATATGGTTTCCAATCTTCATCATGACGTAAAAACTCCTTTTTCATAAGCGGCCAACTGTATCAAAGAGCCTGTTCCTTCAAGGTGACGGTTACCCAGCCGCTTTCATAATTCAATCCGACTTCCAGCCCTACAGGCGTATAGAAAAACACCGCCTGTTTCGGATCCTTTAAAATCTCCAGAAGCTCCTCTCCTGTGAGATTCTGCACATATTCCACCCCGTCGTTTTGAATCTTATCCTGGGACTGGAAGCGCATGGCCAGATCCAGGTCAAGATCCGTCATCTCCTCCGGCGCCGCTTCCTCTTTGGAATCAATCCAGAAGGTACATGCATCCAGACGGACCTCTACAACATCCTCCTTATAAAAATTGTGTTTAAATACGACGCTTATTTTCTCTTCGTCCATCATCGTAACATAACCGAAGGTTGATACGCCTCCTTCATAATCCTTATAGGAAGCCCGGTAGGATACTGCCTTCTGTCGGATCTTCTCATTGACAGCATCAAATTCTTCAAAACCTTCCCTGTCCAGAACGGGGTATGTGGTATAATAGGTGCAGTCGTCCGATTCGTCATCGGGATCCACCGATTCCACAACCCACTGGATACCGTAATCCAGATCTGTCCGGGTCCAGTCTACAATCTCTTCATAGTAGGGATCATTTTCATCCGGCTCATAGTAGCCGTAATCATACTCATCGTCATATCCGCCGTAATAATCGTCGTAGTATTCATCATAGCTGTCTCTTCCCGAACGATCTCTTCCATTGTTAACGCTGTTCCTTGCAGAATTCGCCAAAGAGACAATCAAGGCAGTCAGAAGTCCCACGATCAGAATGACCGTCAGACTTACGCCGATCACAATGGCAGCCGTATGGTTTTTCCGCTTTGCAGGCGCGGCATGTATGTAGACCGGGCCTGTTCCCGGACCGCCCGACACGCCGGATCCGTACTGCGTGCCCGGATTCCCTTGCTGTATCTGCGCCTGATTGGGCGGATTCTGCGTATAATATCCGTCTGTCATCTGGGGAGGCCTTGGCATTCCGCGGCCGCAGCTCTGGCATACGCCGTTCTGCATCAATGCACCGCATCGGGGACAAAAATCAAAATCTCGTTTTTCACTCATGGCTCTCCTCCTGTTAGTTCATCTAGATTTTTTCCGTAAGCGTCCATAAAATATTCCAGAAACAGATCTGCCTCTGGGATCTCCATCTGCCGGATGTGTATCAAGGTCTGCTCCTTTGCCTTGACGAATTCCAGATTGCCCGTCTGCTCCTCCTCCACACACTTGATGTAGGCAGACAGCTTGTCGGCTGCCTTTACCAGCTTCCACAGGTAGGAATCCTCCTCCTGCTTTTCAAAAATCTCCCGGTAAGAATCCTGCATTTTTTCCGGAAGCATCCCCAAAAGAGTTTCGGAGGCCCGGCGCTCTATGGCTTTGTAGGTATTGCGGATCTCCTTGTTGTAATATTTTACCGGAGTGGGCATATCCCCTGTAATGATCTCCGTGGCATCGTGATACAGCCCCAGCACCGCAGCCTTTCCCGTATCCAGCTTCTTTCCAAGGCTGCTGTTGCCTATGACTGCAAGGGCATGAGCGATCATGGAGACCTCCAGACTGTGTTCGCTTAAGTTTTCATTCCGTGAATTGCGCATCAAGGCCCAGCGGTCAATATATTTCATCCGGGACATCATGGCAAAAAAACTGTTCATGCCTTTTCCCCCGCCCTTCTCCATCTCCGCTTCGGCCGAATCCGGCAGATATTGCTGGTAAGACAGGTACTGTATTTTTTCACATACTTCTGATACTCTGCCCAGGGGAGATAGTATTCTTTTCCCCAGGATGAGATCTGCAGATAACCGTCCATCATGCCGGTTACCACCACAAAGTGGGCCTTTGTTTCCGTGGCATACAGATATTCTCCGTTCTCCTTCCGGTAAAAGGGAACCCTGCGCCTGCCCCAGAACATGGGGAAATTGGGGCCTATGGCCAGAATCACAGGGATATCCTGCCGCAGCATCTCCTCAATACGCGGAAGAATCTTTCCCGGCCGAAGACACCAGGCGGCTCTCAGATCAATGCGGTAATGCCGGAAATAGCGGTTCATGGCCATCGGCAGGAAAAAACCCGGGACTCCGAAGCCGGGAATCACAGAAAGATATCTCCGCCGCATCTTTATCAGATAGCGCTCATAACGGGGATAGGATAAAAAACCGTCCTCACGCAGCATCCCATAGAGCAGATCCGTCTCGCAGGAGGTCTGGTGAAGGCCCAGGTACAAAAGCACATCCGCCATCCCCACCACACCGCAGCCGTATTTGCGCATCATGCGGCTGGCAGACCAGGTCTGGCTTCCCCCAAAGGAGCAATCATTTTGTGTCTTTATCGAAAAATATGGATGCCTTAGGCAGTAACGCTTTGATTCCATACAATTTCTCCTCATAGCTTTTTTCATAAATGCCTGCTTTGTTAGTATACCACAAAAAAAGGCAGATGTCATCATACCCTGCCCTTTGAAATAAGAATTTTTATGTTTTCAATACATCCCCTATCTCTATCCTGTATTCGGAGGTTTTACGCAGAAAATGTCTGATATTACCAGACAAAAGTCCTCTAATATCAGACATTCCATGTACGAACAGCTGCGGGCCGGATCACTCACTCTGTCATTTCCGCTGCCTGGGCCTTTTCCACAACCTCCTGAAATCCGGCCGCCACAGCCCCGGAAGTAATGGTCGCTCCGCTGACCGCATCCAGGTGGGTGCTCACCTCGTCAATATAGGCATCGGAAAGCTCGGCAAAGATTGTCTCATTATACTGGGCAATCGCCTTCTGGCCGATTGCCGGCGTCTCGGAATCTCCCTGGACGGCAAGACTCTCTATCCGCTCGTCCTCCACAGTCAGGGTCACAATCACCTCGCCGCCGTAGCCTTGATTCGAAGCCGTATACGTAACTTGGCCGCCTTTTCCGGACAGAGCTTTATAAATGGGATTGGATAACGCAGTAACAAGAACCATCAGAATGATAATCGCAATCAGAGAAAGAATTCCCCTCTTATTTGGTTCAGCCTGTATCGCCATACTATGCCTCCTTAGAAAAATATCTTTCGTTCTCTTCTAAATCAGCATACCCCGTTTTGATTCTTTTTAATCCGAAATCAATGTTCCCATATAATAAAAGCCTCTGCACTCGTTCAGGCGCACTTTGCGGATGCTTCCCATAAGGGCCGCGTCTCCGGGAAAATGTACCAGAAGATTATTGCTCATCCGTCCTGTCAAAAGAGAGGGATCGTGTTCGTTGACTTCCTCTATCAGCACTTCCTGGACCGTATCCGCAAAGCGGGCCGTCCGTGCTCTGGCATTTTCCTGCACCAGGGCCAGAAGCCGGTCAAACCGGGACTTCACCTCTGCCTCCGGTACCTGGTTCTCCATGGCCGCTGCCGGGGTTCCGGTACGCTTGGAGTAGATAAAGGTATAGGCGTTGTCATACTGCACCCTTTGCACCACATCCAGAGTTTCCAGAAAATCCTCCTCTGTCTCCCCCGGAAATCCCACAATAATATCCGTCGTCAGGGAGATATCGGGAATCTCCCTGCGGATCCGCTCTGCCAGATCCAGATACTGCTCCTTGGTGTATCTGCGGTTCATGGCCTTTAAGATCCGGGTGCTTCCCGACTGGAGGGGCAGGTGGAGATGGCGGCAGATCTTTTCTGAAGCCTTCATTACCTGAATCAATTCCTCCGACAAATCCTTAGGATGGGAAGTCATAAACCGAATCCGCCGGATGCCTTCTATCTGCTCCACCCGGCGAAGAAGCTCTCCGAAGGAAATGGGAGTCTTCAGCGTTTTTCCGTAAGAGTTGACATTCTGCCCAAGAAGCATAACCTCGGAAACTCCATCCTGCGCCAGCATTTCTATCTCCTGCAGAATATCCTCCGGGCGGCGGCTCCGCTCCCGGCCCCTTACATAAGGAACAATACAGTAGCTGCAGAAATTGTTGCAGCCGAACATAATATTCACCCCGGATTTAAATGGATACTTACGCTCAAGGGGCAGATCCTCCACAATCTCATCCGTGCCTTCCCAGATATCAATTACCTGCCCTTGTCCTTCCAGTGTCCGGGCCAGAAGCTCTGCAAACTTGAAGATATTGTGCGTGCCGAAGATAAGATCCACGAACCGGTAGCTTTTTTTCAGCTTCTCCACCACCTTGGGCTCCTGCATCATGCAGCCGCAGAGAGCGATCCGCATATGAGGATTGGATTTTTTCTCGTGCTTTAAAAGGCCGAGATGTCCGTAGACCTTGAGGTTTGCATTTTCTCTTACCGTGCAGGTGTTGTAGATCACAAAGTCTGCATGCTCGTCAGAAGCCGGAAGGAAGCCTGCCTGCTCCAGGATTCCGGTAAGCTTTTCCGAATCGCGGGCATTCATCTGGCATCCGAAGGTGGTGACGCAAAACGTGAAGGGGCGTCCCCTCTGCTTTGTCTCTTTTTCCACCAGCTTCCGGCATTTCGCCATATAATAGTATTGCCTGGCCGGCTCCTCTATGGGCGGTTCTGCATGAATGTCTATTTTATCTAAATCAATTTCCTGATACATTTTTCATCTGCTCCTTTTGTCTCTCGGGCCGGTTACCGCGGCTGCGGCCGTTTGCTTTCAACAAAGGTTTTTCCGCCGTCTTCCGTAACATAAATCTTTTTCCGGTATTGGTTACTGCTGTGATCGGTGTAAATTCCCGCAATGGTTCCGTGGTTTTCATCCTGAAAGGTGATTTCCGCCGCCCCATACATGGAACCGTCAAAGGGATCTGCATTCACCAGCTCCCAGGTCTTTTTCCCGTCTGTGCTTTTGATGAGAACATAAAAGCAATCTCCCATGACATAGTCTGTATTGATAAGACGATAGCAGGCGTTTCCGTCCTCCAGAACGAATTCTGCCGAAGCTTCCGGTTCAAATTCACCATCATAAGTCTGTATCCATTTTTCCATAGCCTCCTGCCAGGCCTCTTCTTCTGTCAAAGCCTCCTGCCTGGCTTCCTCTTCCTCCAAAGCCCTCTTCCGGATCTCATATTCGGCAACAGGCTCCTCCTTTGGCTTTTCCGGCTTTGGTTCATCAGGAAACAGCTTGTCAAATTCTGTCTCCATCAAATCCATTAATTCTTCCTTAAGTCCGGACGTTGTATTCAAAATCCAGGCACCGGAAAAATCTACCCAGAATGCTTTTCCTTTTATCCGCACTTCGAATTGTGAAAAAACATCCCTGAAAGAAGTCGTGACATCAGCCTGGTGATAATTCCAGAAATACCGCGGCTCCTTCCTGACATACTCTGCCCATTCTTTCATTTCGTCCGCACAGGCAGAAAGATCTTCCCATGAACTGCAGGAAAGGCTCAGATATACCGGTTCTTCCAGCCGGTAAGTCTGTGCTTCTTCTAATGTATATACTTCTTTGTTACGGTTTACAAAGTAAACCTCCCGCTTCTTCGTCCTCCAGAAAGTCAGCGCATCCCGTTTCATCATCTGCTCTATAAAATTATTCTCTAAAGGGCTTTTCTTATCCACCTGAAACCATACAGCTTCCGGTTCCTCACGCAGGCTGTATGCGCAGTAAATGTATTTATCCTCTTCGTCTTTTGCAAACTCTGTGCTTTCTCCGAAATAAGCCTTCATCTCCGCATCCAGCCGCTCCCCGCCCGAAAGAAAACCGGATAGGAAAAAGAAGCCGAGAAGAACCGCCGATGCCAGGCTGAGTACCGTCAAAGTCCAAAACAATTTCCTTTCATTCATGCCTTCTGCCTGCTTCCCCATTCATTTCAACCATATAAATTATTTTTTATGAATCTTCTGCTGAATTTCCTCCTCGGCTTCCTCTTTGAAGTCCTCTATCTGCTCCGGCGACATCCTGGGCAGATCCTCCGTGGAAGAAACCCCGAAACTCCGCAGGAAATCCTCGGTGGTACCGAATAAAAGAGGACGGCCCGGGGCGTCCAGACGGCCCACCTCCTCAATCAGTCCGTATTCTACCAGCTTATTTACTGCGTGATCGCATTTTACTCCCCGGATCTTCTCAATCTCCAGCCTGGTTACCGGCTGTTTGTAGGCCACGATGGAGAGCGTCTCCAAAAGTACCTCTGTGAGGGCGTATTTTTTCGGCTGTTTTGCAATGCGGATCAGATAATCGTAGTATTCTGTTTTGGTACAGAGCTGGCAGGCGTTTTCCAGCTCCAGAATACGGATTCCCCGATCCTCTTCTTCATAGCGTTGTTTCATTTCCTTTAGAAGATCCTGTATTTTTTCAGCCTCCACCTCCAGGGCTGCCGCCAATTGAGTGATTTCTACAGAATCCCCCATTGTAAACAGGATGGCCTCGATAGCTGCTGTCAGTCTCTGATTTTCCACAATATACTACTCCTCTTTTTCCCTTTTTCAAAATTCAGCCCAAAGAAGATGCCGATACCTGCATCGGGGCTTCCTCCCCGAAAGCAGGCTCCTTTGCCTCAATCAGAATCTCGCCAAAGGTCTCTTCCTGCTGGACGGCGACCTTTCCTGTCTTCATCAGCTCCAATACGGCCAGAAAGGTTACAATCACGTGAATCTTGCTCTTCTTTGCTTCCTGTTCTAAAAGATTCCGGAAGCTGAAGCGCCTGTGCTTTTGGATATAAACTTCCACAAAAGACATCTTCTCCTCCAGGCTGACCTCTTCTTTCTCGATATCCCCAAACTTGCTGCGCACTGGGTCAATCTTGTCCTCCTGCCTGCGCAGGATGGACTTAAAAATCTCGTTGAGCCTCTGAAGGGTCAGATCGCCCACCAGCTTCTCTAGATCCACGGGCTCTATATAGGAGGCCACCTCATCGGGAATGGAAGCTTCCTTATAAAGAACCTTGGCCGCCAGGCTTTGGCGGTCTTTCAACTCCAGGGCCATGTATTTGTACATCTTGTACTCTAAGAGACGCTCCACCAGCTCGGCTCTGGGGTCGATTTCCTCCCCTTCCTCATCCACCTCTGCCGGAAGGAGAAGCTTGGCCTTGATCTCAAGAAGCGTAGCGGCCATAACCAGGAATTCACTCATGGTATTCAGATCCCTTGTCTCCATGGCGCGGATGTATTCCATATACTGCTCGGTGATCATAACGATGGGAATGTCATAAATATCAATTTTATTGCTCTCTATCAGATGCAGAAGAAGATCCAGAGGACCTTCAAATATCGGTAATTTTACGGGGATGCCCATAATGATATCTCCTATTCCAGTTCCGTAATATCCCTCAAAGAACACGGATATGAAATCAATCTCCAGCCGCAAAACGCATATGCCTCTTATCCAGCACTTACGCTTCTTTTGGATGCAGATGAATCACTGACAGCTCCGCCGGATTGAAAATCCGGATGTTGACAGTATGAGTGCCAAGTCCGCGGCTGACGACCAAATCCTTTCCGTCCTTCTCAAAATGACCCGCATCATATTTGGGAAATAATCTGGCCTGGGGCGAAATCAATCCGCCAATCCCAGGAATCCGGATAATTCCCCCGTGAAGATGCCCTGAGACGGTCAGATCCGCTCCCCAGCCGGCATAGCTGTCAAAATACACCGGATTGTGAGCCAGAAGAATATTGTAGCATTCCTCCTCCGGCTTTCCAAATACTTTTGTCAGCTCCTCCGGACAAAAGGGGATATGATTCCTCTTCTCATAATATTTCCAATCCAGCTCAAAGCCGTATATCCGCATTTTAAGCCCCTTTTTCTCAAAGGGTATGCTTTTGTTTTCCAAAAGAATCACGCCGCAGTCCCGAAGTCCTTTTGTGTACTCCTGGTACATGGTTCCGTAAATTTCCGGACGAAGCCTCATACGGTACTCATGGTTGCCGTTTCCGTAAAAAACAGGCAGCTTCTTCTCCCTAAGCCGCCGAAACAGCTCCAACGCCGGAGCGAAAGACTCCTCGCTGCGGGCTATCAGCATGTCGCCGGCTACGAGAACCGCGTCTGGTTTTTGTGCCTCCACAGCCCTCAAAAGCAATTCGTTCCCAGGGCCGTAGACATGATTATGCATATCAGACATAAGAAGAAAGGTCAGATCCCCGCTGCCCCTCAAAAGCTTTTCCGTATTCAAATGATAATGAAATTGTTTAAATTCAGACATGGGGATAGAATATCATAAAACTTTAGAAAAAGCAATTTCTTTGTTACCCCCGATCCGCCCAATAACAATTCAGACAGTCAGAGGCAGAGCGGCCAGACCGGGTTTTCCATATCTGTGTTCGGACGGTTCACGTACATGTGTCTGCTCTTGTCGGACTTTTCGTCCGCCAATATCAGACGCATGTGCGTGAACAGCCGGACACCTGATATTGGAAAACCCGGTCTGGCCGCTCTGCCTCTGACTGTCTGAATTGTTAAAACACCCCTGCATTTCCATGGAGCGCAAGCCTTAGAATGCCGCACAGAAAAAGATGCAGCGGATAAGCAGGCTGCACAGGCCGAACCCGAAAAGAAGCCGTCTTTTGTCTCCTGGTTTAAGATTCCATAACAGCCAAGCGGCCTTTTTGTCTCCCCATCCCATTCATAGCCCCCCGGCCACCAGTTTAAAAATTCTTCTGGCAAATCGGTAAGTGATTTTTCCGGCAGATATAAGACAAATTCCGTTCCGGAATCCAGCCCCAAGGGCTTCGCCCCAACATACAAAATCTCATCCTTGATTTCTTCAAATCCTTCCTCCGGCTGAAAGGCCAGCTCTTCTAATGTCATGGAAACGGTGTCTTCGTCTATCCTCTCGAAGCTTCCAAACTTCCCCTGAAACTCACAATAATAATGCTTTCCATGGGGATATCCCTCCCCGCTGTCTCCCATATCGGAATCATTATAGCCTCCCGTAAAGGCTCCGTCCCCCTCCAGGGTCAGAAAGGTTCCCCAGGCTCCCGCTCCGCTGGAAAAAACAAAATCACAGGGAAAAACGCCGGGAAGCGCTTCTTCCTCTTCTTCACTCAATTCCTCTGCCTGTCCCAATAATTTCTCCACGGCTTCTTTATCTTTTGCATAAAACCAAAAATACTCATCCTCTACAAACACCTGGATTCTTCCGTCTCCAAAATCATATGTGTAAGGATTCCCCACGCACCCAAAATTGGACTGGCCGTTTTCTGCCGGAGTTTCACCCGCCTCAGCGCTGGACTGGATCTTTCCCTCCACACATCCTGCATCCCCCATAGGGCCGGTTTCTTCCGTTCCGTAATACAGAATATCATTAACCATCAAGATCCGATCTTCCGGCTCCGCCTTCCTGGCTTTTGAGGAACAGCCGGCCGCTGCCAGAAGCAAAACCAAAGCTCCTGCCATCCCTGTTCGATACCATTTTTTCATATCCATCCTCCCGTTTTCTTACATCACTCTCCTGTAAAGGCTTCATACTGCTTCTTCGGCCCGCCGCACACTGGACAGCGCTCCGGGGCCTTGTCGCCGGTCATCACATAGCCGCAGACAGGGCAGACATAAATCACATCCCTTGAAAATCCATCCATATCCGCCGCTTCCTTTAACAGCATGGTATGCTCCTTTTCCGCTGCGGCAGCGCCCGCATACGCCTGCTCCGCAAGCGGGAATTCGTGCTCCTTTGCGTAATCCATAAGCATCCGGTAAAAATATTTCTGCTCAAACGCTTCCCCCGGAAGAAAGGTTTCCACTGTCTCCAAAAAAGGCGCCGGGCGGTCCAGTACGGAATAAAAACTCCGTGCATGATAATATTCAGAGGCCGCAAGGGCGCGAAAGAGATTGGCAATCCTCTTCATTCCTCTGCGCTCTGCCCGATCCGCAAACATCATATATTTGAAATGGGCCATCAGCTCCCCCTCTACGCTCTCTTTCAGCTTCTGCTTCAAAATTCCGTCCTCACGCTCACGGCGATAGCAGTCCTCGGAAAGGTTCGCAGTATAATGGCACAATGCCCCATCCTTCACATAGAAATGAACCACATGGTGCTCCACATCACTGGCCCGGATATCCTCTGACACATCCTCAATCATAGCTCCGCCTCCGCCGGTGCAGATCAGAGGAATCCCGTCCACACAGTCCTCAAATCCGGAATGAACATGGCCGCAGAGAAGGTATTTTACCTTTTCCTTCCATGGCTCATAGGCCCTTTGAAGGCGTGCAAACTCCTCCTCAGTCACGCAGTTTCGAATAAAATGATTGGGCACCGGGATGTGAAACGCAATGACTGCCTGCTCCACTTCCTCCATAGCCAGCACCCTGGACAAAAGTTCAATGCCTTCCTCTTCAAAGCTGCGCTGCGCATTGTCCAGCACAACCACTGCAAATTCCTCCATAAGAAGCGCATAATTCTTTTCCCCAAAGTAGTCTGTGTAAGCTCCCGTATCGTGATTTCCGCGAAGGGCGTAGACTTCATTTCCTGCCAGAACCTCTGTAAGCTCCTGTATAGTCTGATAATGATGCCGGGTTCCCGCCGGCACCAGATCTCCCACAACAAGCGTGATGCCGTCCCTGCCGGTCTCCTCCAAAGCGCCTGCATATACCTTCATATTGTAGGTTCCAAGGCCCTCGCAGCCCGGATCTCCAATCACTCCCATAGAATGCACATCCGCAAGGCGGATGATGGGATCCGATACCTTCTGAATCTTATTTTTGTCCATTCCTGTTATCCTTTCACTGTTTGATGCACTGCATTTCTTGTACCTTTGTATTATGCCCTGGGCTGCCGCGTCAATGCATGTCCCATGGACTGGGGAACTCCCCCCGCTCAAAGTATGAGAGCGGATTCCTCTGTGAGAAAATCCGCCCTTTCCATACTTTTTGCCGCTGTCAAAAGCTTTTCTGCAGCATGTATCTTATTCCTCTGCAGCTCTCGCTGCCACTTCCCTCTCCTGTACATCAGACGGAGCCTGCTCGTAACGCGCAAACTCGTACGCATAGACGCCGCTTCCTCCCGTCATGGAACGCAGGTCTGTAGAATATCCGAAGATCTCAGTCATAGGCACATCCGCCACAACCTCCTGCTTTCCGCCGGCTACCGGGTTCATGCCCAGTACGCGGCCGCGGCGCTTATTCAAATCACCCATAACGTCGCCCGTATACTTGTCGGGAACTGTTACGGTCATAGAGCAGATAGGCTCCAAAAGCACCGGGCCGGCATCCATAAAGCCCTTCTTAAATGCCTGGATGGTCGCCGTCTTAAACGCCATCTCGGAGGAGTCTACCGGATGGTAGGATCCGTCGTAGAGCACTGCCTTCACGCCCACAACGGGATATCCGGCCAAGGGTCCCTTGATAACGGATTCCTGAACGCCCTTTTCCACTGCGGGGAAATAGTTCTTGGGAACTGCTCCGCCTACTACGATCTGGTCAAACACATAAGCAGATTCCAGATCTCCGGAGGGCTCAAAGGTCATCTTTACATGGCCGTACTGTCCGTGTCCGCCGGACTGCTTCTTATACTTAGAATCCACATCGGATTTCTTACGGATGGTCTCACGGAAGGCAACCTTGGGACGGCTCAGTTCCACGGCAACCTTGAACTTCTCCTCCAGCTTGCTCACAACTACGTCCAGGTGCTGATCGCCCATGCCGTAAAGCAGCGTCTGGCGGTTCTCGGAATCGTTGACTGCCTTAAGGGTCAGATCCTCCTCCATCATCTTGGTAAGAGCCTGGGAAATCTTATCCTCATCTCCCTTATTCTTTGCCTTATAGCACATATATGTATAGGGCTTGGAAACCTCGGTTCTTCCGAATGCCACCGGCACAGCCTTGGTAGAAAGAGTATCTCCCGTCTTGGTACTGTTCAGCTTTCCGATGGCGCCGATATCGCCCGCATGAAGCTCGGTAACCTCGATGGGCTTACTGCCCTGCATCACATAAAGCTTGCTCAGCTTCTCCTCTGCTTCCTTATCCTGGTTGTAGAGGGTATCATCGGACTTAATAACACCGGAGGACACCTTAATCAGAGAGTATTTTCCAATAAAGGGATCCACGATGGTCTTAAATACATAAGCGGATTTTGCCTTGGAGAAATCATAGTTTGCCTCGAAAATCTCGTTGGTCTTGGTGTTGATGCCGTTGCAGGCCTTCTTATCCGGGCTTGGGAACAGCTCAACAATGTCGTTCATCAGATTGTGGATGTTCCGAAGCTCCGCACTGGATCCCATGGAAACGGGAATCACAGAGCCGTCGCCCACATTGAACTTCATGGCTGCACGAATCTCACTGACGGTAAATTCCTCACCGTTGAAATAGCGCTCCATAAATTCATCGGAGGTCTCCGCTACTGCGTCCAGAAGGGCCTCCCGGCAGATTGCAAGATTTTCCTTGGAGTATTCCGGAATGTCGCAGGGCTCGCGCTTTCCGATATCTGTGAACCGGCGGCCTTCCATCTTGCATACATTGATATAACCTACAAACTTCTCGTCCTCACGGATAGGCTGATAGAAGGGAGCAATCCTCTTACCATAGCGCTCGGTTAAGTCCTCCACAACCTGACGGAAGGATGCATGGTCTACGTCCATCTCGGTCACAAAGAACATCCGGGGCAGCTTGTACTTTTCACACATCTCCCAGGCCTTCTCCGTTCCTACTTCTACGCCGGCCTTGCCGGATACCACGATGATCGCAGCGTCCGCAGCTGCAACTGCCTCCTCTGCCTCTCCCACAAAGTCAAAATATCCCGGCGCGTCTAAAATATTTATTTTGCAGTCCTGCCAAATCAGCGGAATCACGGAAGTGCTGATTGAGAACTTTCTCTTAATCTCTTCCTTATCATAATCACTGATGGTATTCCCATCGGTTACCTTACCGATTCGGGTCGTAAGCCCGGATACATACGCCATGGCTTCCACCAGACTGGTTTTGCCGCAGCCGCCGTGTCCCAGAAGCACTACGTTCCGAATCTTGTCAGTTGTGTAAATGTTCATGCCTTATCCTCCAATATTTTTTTGCGCCTCCGTGCCTCGTTTCCACCCCGGAGACTGCCATGTATATATTCTACTAAAAATCAAAGGAAAGTTCAAGTGTTTTATACAAATCGACAGACGAAAGCCTGGGATGCAAGCGCCTTATTTATGGAATAGACAATTCCTTTGCATACTGAAAAGAAATAACAGCTCTTGAAGCTGTTTTTACATAGGCTGTTTCCATATGCATAGCATGAATAATCGTATCCTTGGTACAGCTTCCAAAAACACGAATAATTTCATCAAGGATATCCATATCTTCTTTGGAAAGAGACTGATATTGTTCATTTACTGATTTTTTAAAATAGTACCCTGTGCCATCCCCCAGTTCAACCTCATCATAATCAACACCGTAAAGATCAATGATGGAATCATGGGCAATGGGAACTGCCCCCATTGGAAGGGCCTGGTAGATAAGGCCTGTTATCGCATGGCCTCTGCGCTTAAATGAAAGTGTATCCGAATACCACAAAAGCTTCATAAGCTTTACCTTGTAAAGCTTGATTACCTGCGGCGCATTGGAAAAATAGCGGATAACATCAACTACTTTATCAAGAGAAAGCCGCACATTCCCACTATATTCAAAATTATCGGAAAATCTTGCATATTGGGCAAAAATTGCCTTTCGAAGATACTGATCCCGTTCCTGCTCAAAAATGCGTATCGCTTTAGTCCTATATTTTGCATAAGAAGATTCCGTAAAAGACTCCTTCACCAGATCCAGCAAGGCCAGAAACCATTCCGGATCATCCCTAAGCTTTTTTAAGATCGTATCATGGGCCGCATCCTGTACCTGATGCCCTTCATATCTGGTAATTGTCTTTTTGCCCCATCCAAGCAAAAGGCTGAGATCACTCTGGCTAATCCCATATTTTTCACGAATAGCTGAAATGTCCTTTGAAGTCAGAAGCCTCTGCTTTTGCCGGTATGCATCTTTCATGGAAATATCATTGGCGCACATCTGTATTTCATCCGCATAATATTCTTCCGTTCTGCTGCAATAATAATACTCTGCCGGAAATTCTACGGAAACACCTTTAAAAATGTTTTTGTCTATATAACTTACCATCTCTACTTCATGCTCTTCCATGCAGCTTAAACAAAGCATCTTTTTTCGATTCAGCAATTTCCTGTTCATGATTTCACCGCTTTCTTATTCCTGCTCATTATTCACTTCAACGGTTGAAGAGATATTGCCGGTATGATCTCCATAAGGAAACATCTCTGGAGTAAAAGCTTGTGCCGCAAAATGAAAAGACATAATAAAGGTTGTATGCCTGCCATATGCCGCCAGCAGTTCTACTCTTATCTTAATATACACATCCTTGGTGCCATTGTATACTTTTCCGAATTCACGCATTTCGCTTCTCTTTGGAAACCGCAAATCTTTTACAGTGCGCATATATTCCTTTACCGTTAAAGTCTGCAATTCTCTGCGCAATGCATCTACCGGATTCTCACCGGGAAATAATTCTGCAACTGTATATGCATTTGTATAGCGTATATCCCGCTTCTGATCAATCTGGCGCATCTCCTGAAATGCAATCTGGGCATCATGCTCCAGGGCATATTTCAAATTTTGTAAATAAGCGCGAACCTCTGGTTCACTCTCAACTCTCTCCTTTCCATCTGCCAACTCTGTACTCCTCTATTCCGGTATCATTTGATACCATTTTACACTTATCAAAAAATAATGTCAACTATTCGCCAGAAAATTATCTCTGTCTCAATCGAAATACATATGATAAACTTCCTCCAGCCGCCTTCTCTGGGCTCCTTTGAGCGTCTGGCCGTAAATCTGCTCCGCCAGGGTTAAGGCCTGCTCATAGTAAGCCTCCTGCTGTCCACGGTCGGCTTCCTGGGAAATCTGCTGGATCAAGGCTTCAATGCGGTCTGCCAGGGCGTGATCGTCCCGGTAATTCTGTATCGTATAGCCTGGCGAAAGAACCTCTGATCCGTCCCGTCCCGGATAATACTTCTCATCGCCGCTCACAATCCCCGTGGTGGTCTCAAAGCGTTCCTGCTTTGTCCCCTCCACAAGTGCCTCCATGGCATCCCTCCAAATCTGGGCCGGATAGCTTCCTCCGTAGAGATTGCTAAGCTCCCTTGGCATATCGTATCCCACCCAGACTGCCATGGCATAGTCCGGGGTGATTCCCACAAACCATCCGTCCTTGCTGTTGTTGGTAGTGCCTGTCTTTCCGGCGGCCTCCACGGTGCTCTTCCAGCCCATTTTTCTTGCAGTGCCCTTTTTGATCACGCCTTTTAAAATATCGATCATCAGATCTGCCTGCTCAGCCCCATACACCTGCCTGATCTCATAAGGCTCGTAAAGCTCCTCCCCATATTTATCTAAAATAGACACAATACAGTCTGTCTGCTGAAACTGGCCGTGATTTGCCACACAGGAGTAGGCATTTGCCATCTCTACGGTCGTAGTCCCGTAGGTAAATCCGCCTAAAGAGGAAGCCGGGTAATAGTCATCCGGCACAATCCGGTTAAAGCTCATATTCTGGAGATAGGACAAGCCTTCCTTAGGCGTGATTTCACAGAAAAGCCGCCAGGCCGCACCGTTTTTTGAGCTTTCCACCGCGGCGCGCAAAGTAATCTTGGCGCCGTACATTTCAAGAACCTTCTCCGGCTCCTCCTTTGCCTTTTCCACGTCAATGTCCGTTAAAACAGAACGATCTGTATACCCCCGCTCCAAAGCCGGAAGATAGACAATCAACGGTTTAATGGAGCTTCCCGGCTGACGGTAGGACTGGTAGGCCCTGTTTAAGGTATAAGTGCCGCCACCCTGGGTTCTCCCTCCCACAATCGCCTCTACCTTGCCGGTTTCATTATTGATCACCGTGGCGGCTCCCTGGAGGGCAAACTGGCCGTTTTCCGCTTTCTCCTCGTCAAAGGCAAGGGCATTGTCTACACTCATCTGAAGGAGCTCTTGCTTTTCCTTATTTAATGTGGTTTTTATTACATAGCCTCCTGTATACAATTCTGCCCGAAGCCGCTCGTAGGCTTGATTGTAGGTCTCCATATAGAAGTTATAATCCTCCATGGCTGCAAAGGAATAGCGGAACAAAAAGCCGTCAAGCTTCATCAGGTAGCGCACGGCGCAGTCAATGGCATAGGTAGTCTCATAATCTTTGATCTCAATCGGCTTCTTTTCATTGAGAACCAGGTCCTCCCGGAGGGCCTGGATGCGCTGGGTCTCCGTGATCATCTCACATTCCTGCATGTCCTTTAGAACCTTATCCCGTCTGGGAATTGCGTTGCTTTTGTTCTTCAGCGGATCGTAGTAGGAGGGCGAATTGGGAATGGCGCACAAATAGGCTGTCTCATTTAAAGACAGCTCGCAGGCCGGTTTGTTGAAATAAAATTGTGCCGCCGCCTCTATGCCGTAGCAGTTATTTGCAAAATAAATGTTGTTGATGTAGAATTCTATAATTTCTTCCTTGGAATACTTTTTTTCTACCTCCAGGGCATAGCAGATCTCCTTGATTTTTCGCTCCAGGGTAACTTCCTTTGTGATAAATACGTTCCGCACAAGCTGCTGGGTGATGGTGCTGGCTCCGTGAACCCTCTCGCCTCCGGAGGTGACAAACTCAATCCCAACCCGGACAATGCCCTTTAAATCAATGCCCTTATGCTCCCAAAAGCTCCGATCCTCCACAGCAATAAAGGCATTCACTACATTTTCCGGGATCTCATCGAAGGTCAAGTAAATCTTGCTTCCATTTCCCGACAGCTCAGTGAGCAGACCCCCCTCGTCGTCGTAGAAATAACTGGTCAGGTTCCGCTTAAAAGTATTGCTGTTTGACTCCTCCACAGCGCGCGCAGCCTCCAGGCTGTATTCCTCATACAAAGGGTAGACCTTGTAAATTACGGCGCCGCCCAGGACAAGGAGGGCTGTGACGGTTAGAATGATTAGGATTTTAAAGATTCTTTTTATTACTTTCATAGAGTTGTTCCATCTTCATGCTTCTTAATAGAGTATGCAGTTATTTTATATTACTTTCTCCATTTGGTAAAGGGGATCGCCCTACCAAAAAAATATATTTTTCTTTGGAATATCTGTTAATGTTCTATGATTCCTCATTTGTTACTTGGTACGGATCGAACAGTAACTCTCACTTTTTAATTTTATCACTTTAAAGCAAAAGAGTATTGACATTCCCATAAAAAAATCGTAAACTGATACTTGTTTGTGTGCTGCAAAGAGAATTGAAAGAAATGAGGCATTTTTTATGATTATTGTAATGAAACCAAAGGCTCCCAAGGCTTCCATTGAACATGTAATGGAAATCATTCGTGAAAACGGCCTGGAAACCCATCTGTCAGAAGGTAAGCAGGTTACGATTATTGGTGTCGTGGGAGACAAGACCCGTCTGAACCTCTCCAATCTGGAAATTGCGCCGGATGTAGATAAAATCGTTCCCATTACGGAAAGCTATAAACTCAGCAACCGCAAATTCCACCCGGATCCCACCTCCGTCCAGGTAGGGAATACCTTTATCGGCCCGGGCCATCTGGCCCTCATGGCCGGCCCCTGCGCCATCGAATCGGAGGAGCAGCTGCTCCTGATTGCAAAATCTGTCAAAAAAGCCGGCGCTTCCTTCCTGCGAGGCGGCGCCTACAAGCCTCGTACCTCTCCTTATTCTTTTCAAGGCCTTGAGGAGGAAGGCCTGCGGTATATGAAAAAGGCCCAGGAGGAAACGGGTCTTGCCACTGTCTGCGAGGTTATCAGCGAATCCTCCATTGAGGCGGCTGTCAAATACGTGGATATGCTCCAAATCGGCGCCCGGAATATGCAGAACTTCCAGCTTCTCCGGGAAGCCGGGCAGTCCGGGCTTCCGGTTCTCTTAAAACGCGGGCTCTCTTCTACTATTGATGAATGGCTCAATGCGGCAGAGTACATCATTGCCGAGGGCAACCGGAATGTCGTTCTGTGCGAGCGCGGCATCCGCACCTATGAGACGGCCACACGCAATACCCTGGACATCAGCGCCGTTCCGGTGCTGAAATCCAAGTCCCATCTGCCGGTGATCGTAGACCCAAGCCACGCTTCCGGTGTCCGGGCCTATGTGGCGCCCCTTGCAAAATGCGCAGTAGCCGCAGGAGCGGACGGCCTGATGATCGAGGTACATAACAACCCGGCCTGCGCCCTCTCCGACGGGCCCCAATCCCTGACCTTTGCCCAGTTTGACGAGCTTGCAAAAGAACTAAAGGCCTATGCAGCCCTTTCCGGCAGAAGCTTTTAAGTTTTTGGGAGGATTGGAAGAGATGTTACGGTACTAGAATAGGAGAGCAAAAATATGAAGATAGAAACCGTAGGGTTTGTAGGTCTTGGGCTGATCGGCGGTTCCATCGCCAAAGCCATTAAGGCTTTCCACCCGGAAATTCAGATCATGGCTTATATGCGGACCACGGACACGCTGATTGAGGCGGCCAACGAAGGAACCGTGGACATTGCCTGCACTGGGGTAGACGGCCAGTTTGCCGCCTGCGACTGCATTTTCCTCTGCGCCCCTGTTTCTACCAATGCTATGTATCTGGAACGGCTAAAGCCTGTGATCAAAACAGATTGTATTCTTACGGATGTGGGAAGCACGAAGACCGACATCCATGAGCGCGTGACGGCGCTTGATTTGGAGGAGCATTTTATCGGCGGCCATCCCATGGCCGGGTCGGAGAAAACGGGCTATGCCAATGCCAAGCCCCATCTCATTGAGAATGCTTACTATATTATTACCCCCTCCGCCCGGGTTCCTAAGGAAGCGGTGGATGTGTTTGTGCCTTTTATTGCCTCCTTGAAGGCTCTGCCCCTGGTGCTTGATTACCGGCGGCACGACTTTATTACGGCCTCTGTAAGCCACCTGCCCCATCTGATCGCCTCTTCCCTGGTGAATCTGGTGCAGGAGCTTGACAGCACAGACGCCTTAATGAAACGCATTGCCGCAGGCGGATTCAAGGATATTACCCGTATCGCCTCCTCCTCGCCGGAAATGTGGGAGCAAATCTGTACGACAAATAAAGAAAATCTCATACAGGTTCTGGACTGCTATCTCACACAGCTTGCCGCGGTGAAAAAACAGCTGGAGGAACAGGACAGCGACGGACTTTACCGCTTTTTTGAAACCTCCAGAAATTACCGGAATTCCATTCCCGATTCCTCTGCCGGGCCGATCAAAAAAATGTACGCCTTTTACTGCGACATGGTAGATGAGGCCGGCGGCGTTGCAGTTCTCTCAACCATCCTGGCAGCAGGCGGCGTCAGTTTGAAAAATATCGGGATTATTCACAACCGGGAGTTTGAAGAGGCCGTGCTGAAGGTAGAGCTTTACGACGAGGCTTCCTATGAAAAGGCGATTGCCCTCCTTCGGAAATACCGGTATACCATATATGAGCGTTGAAACTGAATCTTACGGAACTTGAAACAGTAATATCCCTCAAAGTGCACAAATCAATTTTCAGACGCATGTTTTTGCGGCTGGAAATTGATTTCATACTCGTGTACTTTGAGGGATATTACGGAACTAGGATCAGTAAGTGCCTTCCAGTGCACAAATCGATTTACAGACGCATGTTTTTTGCGGCTGGAAATTGATTTCATATCCCGTGTACTGGAAGACACTTACGGAACTATAAATAGGAGCAGAAAATGATATTTACGCGTAAAAAGAATCTAAAAGGTAAACTCACCGTCCCCGGCGACAAATCTATCTCCCACCGGGCCGTCATGTTCGGCGCCCTGGCTGAAGGGCTTACGGAAGTCGAAGGCTTCCTTCCGGGCGCTGACTGCCTTTCTACCATCGACTGCTTCCGCCGGATGGGCATTCTGGTTGAAGAACAAGGGAAGGAAAGGCTTCTGATTCACGGAAGGGGACTGCATGGGCTTAAAAAGCCCCAGGATATTCTGGATGCAGGCAACAGCGGCACTACGACACGGCTGATCTCCGGCATCTTGAGCGGCCAGGACTTTGAAACCACCCTTACCGGAGATGCCTCCATTCAGAAACGCCCCATGGGCCGCATTATAGAACCCCTCACTTTGATGGGAGCCTCCATAGAAAGTCTGAAAGGAAACGGCTGCGCACCTCTGCGAATTCAAGGCCGTCCTCTTCACGGCATTCACTATACCACAAAGGTTGCCTCTGCCCAGGTGAAATCTGCCATTCTCCTAGCCGGCTTGTATGGGGACGGCCCCACAAGTGTCACGGAGCCTGCCCTTTCCCGCAATCATACGGAGCTGATGCTCCGCTCTTTTGGCGCCAGTGTTGAGACGGACGGAACAACGGCTTCCATAAAACCTCAGCCGCGCCTTACGGGGCAGAAGGTTTGTGTGCCCGGCGATATTTCTTCCGCCGCCTATTTTCTTGCCGCCGGATGTATCACCCCCGGTTCTGAGCTTTTGATTCAAAATGTAGGCGTCAATCCCACCCGGGACGGCATTCTGCGTGTTTTAAAAAGGATGGGGGCGGATGTGGCTGTTTTCCCAGCAGACAACAGTGACGGGGAGCCTGTGGCGGATCTTCTGGTCAAAACCTCCCGTTTACAGGGCTGTATTCTGGAAGGGGATCTGATTCCTGCCCTGATTGATGAGATTCCGGTAATTGCGGTGATGGCCTGTTTTGCGGAAGGAAGAACGGTTATTCGGGATGCTGCGGAACTGAAGGTAAAAGAATCCAACCGGATTGACGTTATGGTAAAGAATCTGTCCGCTATGGGCGCGCATATCACAGCCACAGAGGACGGAATGATCATTGAGGGCGGCTATCCCTTGCATGGAGCTGTCATTGACAGCCGACTGGATCACCGGATTGCCATGTCTTTTGCCATTGCAGGGCTGAATGCAGACGGAGAAACTAAGATTCTTGGCGCAGAGTGTGTGAATATCTCTTATCCCGGGTTTTATAGGGATTTGGATGTCATTGGATAAACATCGCATCCCCAAAAGAAAAGAACCGGTACCGCTCCTTTACCGCCTCCTCATAAGCCGCCATCACCTGCTCCTTTCCGGAAAAGGCTGACACAAGCATCAAAAGGGTGGATTCCGGCAGATGAAAGTTGGTGATCAGAGCATCCATCAGCTTAAATCCATAGCCTGGATAAATGAAAATATCTGTCCAGCCGCTGCCTGCGTGAAGTACTCCCTTCTCATCTGCCGCCGATTCCAGGGTCCGGCAGCTTGTGGTTCCCACGCAGATTACCCGGCCTCCCGCTCCCTTTGTCTCGTTGATCAGCCGGGCCTGCTCCTCTTCTATCATATAAAATTCCGAATGCATATGGTGCTTTGCTACATCCTCCACCTTCACCGGACGGAAGGTGCCAAGCCCCACATGAAGAGTTACATGGGCAAGCTTTACGCCCTTTTCCTTAATCGCTTCCAGAAGCTCCGGCGTAAAATGAAGCCCAGCCGTAGGAGCCGCAGCCGATCCCTCATGCCTGGCATAAACAGTCTGATACCGGTTTTTATCCTTTAATTGATGGGTGATATAGGGCGGCAGAGGCATCTGTCCCAGCCTGTCCAGGATTTCCTCAAAAATCCCCTCATAAGTAAAGCGGATACGGCGGTTCCCTTCCTCCACCACCTCCAGCACTTCCCCTGTAAGAAGCCCTTCTCCGAAGGAAATTCGCACTCCCGGCCGCGCCTTCTTTCCCGGCTTAACCAAGGTTTCCCATACATTGTCCTCACAGCGCTTTAGAAGCAGAACCTCGATGCCTGCCCCCGTTCCTTCCTTTACGCCCATAAGCCGGGCCGGGATCACCTTGGTATTATTTACCACCAGGCAGTCCCCTGGATGCAGAAAATCAACAATCTCCCGGAATACTCGGTGCTCCCTCTCTCCCGTCTTGCGGTCCAGAACCAGAAGCCTGGAACTGCTCCGCTCCTCCAAAGGATCCTGTGCAATCAATTCCTGGGGTAAATCATAATAAAAATCACTCGTTTTCATTGGAACGCTTCCTTACATATATTTTTTCTTTTTAAAGTAGAATAGAATTCCTGCCACCACGGTAATGCTGAGCACAATCACATACACATAGCCAAACCTCCAGACAAGCTCCGGCATATTGGTAAAATTCATGCCGTACCACCCTGCAATCAGCGTCAGAGGCTGGAAAATAATAGTCACAATGGTGAACAGCTTCATGGTATTATTGAGGTTGTAATTGAGGGTGGCATCTAAAGCCTCTCTCAAGTGAATCAGATTGTCGCAGAGCAGCTGGGTATTGTTGCTCAGCCGCTCGGATTTGTCCGTGAAAATCTTAAAGTAGCGCAGATCCTCTTCCTCAAATAGATCATTTTCATTTTCCTGGAGGGCCTCCCCGATGTCAATCAGCTGATCGTAATAATTCTTCAAGGTAGACAGGCGGTTTCGAAGATCAAAAATCTCTTTGTTCAGATCCTCGTCGATCTTGCCGTTGACCACCTCACGCTCCATGGCAATGATCTGCCGCTCTGTCATGACGAGTCCCCGGTTGCCGCTGGATAAGAGCCGCTCCAGCACGCCGTAGATCACTTTCTCCATAGTAGCATTCTGACGGAAACGCCCGATGGCGTCCTGAAACATCTGGCGGATGCTGTCGCCCTTATCAATGATTTTCACTATAATAAACAGATTTTTTTTAATAAAAAAACCGATCCGGTTCCGCTTGCTGCTTAAGTTCAGAATATCCACAATGTTGATCATGCCGAAACTGAATTCATCGTACACATCGATGCTTGTCCGAAAATGGGTAAAATCGGTCATGCAGTCCTTCACCGCTACCTCAGACAGGCCCAGCTTGTCATAGCATTTGCGCAGCTCCTCCAGGGTCAGATAGCCTACGCAGATATCATGGCTGTCAATCTGCTCCAAGGCGACCTCCCGGATCTCCTTCTCATGTATGGAATAAAACATTCTGCCAAGCCCCCTCTCTTTTGTCTTATAACGGAAAGCATAATTTATTCTATCACGGACAAATATCCGGTGTCACGTTTATTTTTCCGTTTTGTTTTTTTTCTCTTCGTGGAGCAGGCTCCGGTAACGGCTGACCATACGGAACTGTTCTTCAAAGTAGGAATTGATCTCCGCTCCCAGAAGTATGATGTACATACAGAAATACAGCCACAGCATTGCCAGGATAATCGTTGTCAGGCTTCCGTACATATTGCTCAGTCCCGGCGTATACGTCACGTAAAGGGAAAATCCGATGGAAAAGAGATACCAGCAGACAGAGGAAAATACAGCTCCCGGGGCCTGGCTCAAAAGCTTTGCCTTCCGATTGGGCACAAATTTGTAGAGGAGCATAAACACCAGCGTCAGAAATGCAATGGAAACCACATCCTTTAACCGCAGAATCATGCCCGTAATCACAGCCAGAAAAGGCATATGCACCATAGCCGCCTGGTGGATGGAATTTCCGAATACCAGAACCACCAGGGACAAAATAATGGAAATCACAAAGATAAGGGTGTAAATGGCAGAGCGGAACCGCAGAACAATATAATTCCGCAATTCCTCCACATCATACACGGAATTCATGCCCCGCATCAGAGCCAGAAATCCCTTTCCGGCAGACCAGGCCGCCGTAATCGCAGAAAGGGATACGGTTACCGCTGTCTTACTGTAGACCTCGTTGATAATATCTATCACAAACCCGTTCATACTGTCGGGAAAAATCACCTGCGCCGCCCCATAGATATCCGCCCGGGTCAGTGTCGTATACTGAATCAGCGTCAGCAGCAGAATGATAAAAGGGATAAAGGAAAGCATAATAAAGTAGGCACTCTGTGCCGCATAAGCGCCTACGTGATCCTCATTCATGGCCTTTAAAAAGCCCCTTACCAGTTTTATGATTTTCTGAATCAGTTTCATTCTATTCCCTCTATGTCTGTCTTTTAAAACTATCCTGGATATCTTATCATAAAGTATGAATCGCCGTCAATTCCACGTCCGTATAAAAGAAACGGAGTATTTCCTCAAAGCTTTTTCCCTGTTCCGCCATTCCGTTTGCGCCGTTCTGGCTCATCCCTACTCCGTGCCCATAGCCGCCTCCCTGGAAGCGGAAACCGGACAAGATCCCTTCCTCGTCGAATACCGGGGTGACAATCAGATAAGCGCTGGGAAGCAGGGTTCCTCCCTCTGCCGTGGTTCCGTCCTGCCGGACAATGACGCCGCCCTTTACATTTAAAAGGGCTCTCACATTGTACTCCGTGGCAATCTCGATAGTCCGGCGGCTTCCGCTGATGCGCATGCGCTGGACGGCTCCTCCCTCATTTCGCTCCAGAATCTCGATTTCCTTTATGGTTCCGATGGTCTCCACGGGCCTGCTTACAAAATTCCGCCCCCGTTTTGTCCGGACGGCCTCTGGGTTTGCTTCATAACGGCTCTTAAGGACTTCATTCAGGTTATCAGAGAGGGTTTCCACGTCAATTTCCGTCTCCCACCGATACCAGCTTACCTTGCGGTCATAACAGGTGTCGTCTGTTTCAAGAATAAACGCTGTGAAAACTTCCTCATCTGTCATATCCAGGCATTCGCCTGCCTCGTTGACGGTCTTTCCTCTTAAGTAGGGGGTCATCTCCGAAGATCCCTCCCACCAGACCTCTTCGTTTCCCGTATAGCCGCAGGAGGTGGAAAAGTAATATGCCGTAATGGGCTGTCCCTGACTTGTCAAAATCAGATCTGCCGTCTCCTCCACGGCCTGAGTGGTGCTTTCTGCCGGGCTGGTGTTGTTGTATACCTGGTAGCGGACGCTGTCGTCCACATGGGCTTCGTAGTCGGGATAACCATAGGACTGCAGGTGCTTGTAGGCGTAGGTTCTGGCACAGACAGCCTGAGCCTTCAGCGCTTCCTGAGAATAACGGGAAGGCATTTCGCTTGGCACTACATAGTTGAGGTAGGTCTCCAGGGGCAGCTCATTGACCAGCACAAAGCCTCCTTCCACCGGCCAGATCTCCAGGGTTCCTTCGTAGGAGGGCGCTCCGTATCCCCGGTTTATGCTGGCCACCGAGACAGGCTCTGCCTGCCCCTCTTCTCTGTTTCGAATCACAAAGCAGGCCGGAGCCTCTGCCAGAAGCTCGCCGTTTAGAAACAGGCTTTCCTCCTCTCTGGAAAAGGTCAGTTCCACACCGCTGCCGTACTCCGTCTCCAGGCTTTCGTTTTCATCCGTTCCTTTCCCCAGAACCACAAGCTCCTGGCCGCAGACCAGCTTTACCGTCTCATGGATTTCGCTTTCAAAACCGTCTGTTTTTAAAAGCACCCGGATGCTGCCGTTGTAAACCGGCGTCTTTCTCTCCGGCTCCTTCTCTTCCTCTGGCTCCGTCTCGGGCGCCTCTTCCTCCTGCGTGGGCGGTTCTGTTTTTTCTGGCTGCTTTTGGGGTTCCTCTTTTGTCTTGACCAGAAGCACGGCCAGGATCAGTATTCCAATGGCTAACAGGTACAGCTTTGTTTTCAGCATGGGATCGATCTGTTTTCTCATCTTAACCTGTCCTTAAAAATCATTCTTATCTTTTACTTTATTCTCAAGGGGCTGTATTTAGAAGCTTTTCCAGGAATGTCATGCCGCAAAAAAGCAGCCGCATTACGGCTGCTTTTCTTTAAGTAAACCCAAAATGCCGTCTCCGCAATTTTGACGCCTAGCAGAGCTAGGTGGGTAACCTCAACAGCCCTTCTGCCTTCCACTGCAAACGGAGGCCTGACATCCGAACTGCGATTTTGGAATCCCATGAACGTAAATGTAGGTTCAAAATAGCGGCTCAACGAACACCCCAGGATTTACTTTCTTATCTTTTGTCATTATACCCTATTCTATGCCTCTTGGCAACTAGAAAATTCAAACATAAAATTCATGTCCATGGTAGGCAAACAACAGCGTCAGACTGTTGCGGAACCATTGAAGATTTTCCGGATTTGCATAGGCCGGCGCCACAAAGTACAGGGCGCCCTGTGAGGGATCCTCGCCGCAGAGGGCGCGCTCCACGGCCTCTCTGGTGGTATCGGATACCCGTACCCGTTCAATCTTTCCGGTGGCTACCGGGGAGAACTGGGCTCTTCCGCCTTTTGTCTGATAGACGACTCCTTCTATGGTACTGGGAAATGCGCCGCTTTTGACTCGGTTTAATACCACATTGGCTACCAGCATCCTTCCGGTTACATCCTCGCCGGAGGCCTCTGCTTCCACGATTTTTAAAAGGGCCGCATAGTCGGCTTCCGATACCTCATAGATCCATCCCTCGTTTCCGAAGGGCTGTACCTCTTCTGCAAGTGCATTTTCTGCTTCCGCACTCAATGCTTCGGCTTCCTCTTTCTCTGCCGCCTTTCGTTCTTCCTCCTTAGCAGCTTCCTCTATCGCTCTTTGTTCCTCCTCTTCTGCTGCTCTCTCTTCTGCCTCCTTTCGCTCCTTTTCTGCCTGCTCGGCTGCCTGCCTTGCAAGCTCTTTTTCTATCTCCTGTTCCTCTTGGATTCTTATAAGCTCGCTTTCTCCCGCTTCTAACCACTCACCGCCTGTTACCTGAAAGCTGATGCAGGCGACTGTTTCGCTTTTGTAAGAGATGTTATTCATTGCTTCTACTTCTTTCGTATCGGCAGTTACCATAAGCAGGGCTCCCGCCAATCCCAGCACAATTGCACAATCTCTTAACTTGTTCATAATACCATATTATAAAAAGCTTCCGCCTGTCCGTCAACCGTACATCCATAATTTCATTACTGTTTTTGTAAATTAATTACATTTTTATCCATTTATGAGTTTATTACGGTGATTGTGGACAAATTTTCTTATAAATGTCTGCGTATTATTAGAAGTTTTTCCGGTTCTAAGCTGCATATAATAATTGCGGATATGTTACACTGATATTAGTTTTTTTTAATATTTATGAAATATATAAGGAGATTACCATGAAGATCAGAGAAGGTACGAATCTGCTTTTAGGAATTCTTTTTACGATTGTTGCCGGAGTTCTTCTGCATTTTGCTTATGAATGGAGTATGGAAAACCCCTTTGTGGCTCTGTTTGCTCCGGTGAACGAATCGGTGTGGGAGCATCTGAAAATGCTGTTTTTCCCGGTTTTTCTATATACGCTTTTTGAGGTGATTGTGCTTTTTAAGACTTCGGGAAGGTTTCTTACTTCGCGGATTGCCGGGGTGCTTTTGGGAATGTTTTTTATTGTGGCGGCTTTTTTTACTTATACGGGGATCAGTGGGAAGGATTTTCTGGCGGCTGATATTTTGATCTTTGTGTTTAGTGTGTTGGTTACTTTTTTGTGTTCGCGGTATTTTGAGGTGCAGTGCCCGGGGATGCATCTGCCGCTTTTGGCGAATTATGCGCTTTTGCTGCTGCTGGTGATTTGCTTTTTTTCTTTTACTTTTAGTCCGCCGGGGCTGCCGATGTTTTATACGGTGTGAGGGGGGAGGGACGCAAAATAAGGCGGCAGGCTTTTCCGTATTCCGTGTTCGGACGGTTCGCGTACACCGTGTCTGCTCTTGGCGGACGAACGCTTGGGGCTATGACAGGCTTTGCCTGTTGTAGGGTTTTGGGGTTCGTCCGACAAGCTCAGACACGGTGTGCGCGAACAGCCGGACACTGGAATATCGGAAAAGCCTGCCGCCTTATTTTGCTGTTGGTTGGGGGTGTGGGGTGTTATTGTGTACTTTCTTTGGGGT
>CAJTFE010000028.1 GCA_910575725.1 Clostridia bacterium
AGGCATCCGGAGCAACAAAGCAAATGGAATAAAGCATTTTGGGCAAGAGGGTATTATGTAGCAACGGTAGGAAATGTAACAGAGGATGCCATAAAAAAATATATTCGGGATCAGTCAGAAGAGTCCCAAAAAGAAGAAAGTGAGGGAGCCGCTTTTTAGCGGAGGCAAGTAGTATAAGCTTGCGATACCCACCTTTCAGGCGAGCAGTAACAGAGCCCTTGGGGGCGTTTTTCAAACCCCCACTTGAAGTGGGGGTTGGTGATTAGAATTGATGAATCTATTAAAAATGGAACTAACACAATTTATGCAGAAACTACCAATATGGATGAAATTGAGTACTCTGATATGAAAAAAGGTTCTTTCGATAATATTATTTTAGCTCCATATTTGATTAATAATTGGCCGAATGTTGAGTTTTATTATAGCTCTAAAGTATCTGATTTACAAAGTGATTATTTGTTGAATATAAAGAGATGGCCTATTGTTCATATTAGAGTTATGGAAGAGTTTAATAAAAGGGGAATAAATGGTATACAGTATTTTCCTATAAGATTAATTGATGTTGTTACGCAAAAAGTTAAAACGTCTTTGACAATGGTATAATGCGAAGTAAAAATTTTTAGATTTTCCAGTGTATCACGCGCTCGGTGCTGGTGGCCTCGATTTTAGAAATCAGCGTATCCACAACGCGCCGTTTGTCGTCAAAACTAACCTCATCCCAATTTTGGAGATAGCCCGTTATACTATCAATCTGAGAACTTGAAACAGAATTAGCGGTGAGGTCGGCCACCAGCTTTAATTGCTTTTGCCGCTCCGTGTCCAATTCTTCAATCCGGCTGTTGGCGTACTGCAACAAGAGAGGGTTTGCCCCGGTCAGCGTATCAATCAGCTTTTCAATCTCGCTTTCGATTTTGGTAAGTTTGGCGCGGGCGGCGGTCAGCTTTGGATTATACCCCTCCGCCTTGCCGCCCCTCAGCGTCTGAAATTCCCACATCTTTTTTACCATTTCATCATACACCGATTTTTCCAGTTCATGCCGTGTCAGCGTTCCGGGCCCCGGCCAGCCACGTATTGTGGCATTTTCGGCCATTCTGGAACGTGGTGTTTTGGGATAGCTTGTGCTGGACGTTCAGCCAGAGCGCTGAGGGGATACGGCCCTTGTGGGGCGCAATCACCAGAATGTTTTCCTCCCCCTCTCGGCCCTGGTATAAGTAACAGCTATAATCGCCCGTGAACAATTCCGGGGGGCTTTCGATTTTCGCGCCCTGTGCCTTGAAGTGTTCGTAAATATCCATGTCGGCCTGGACGTAAACCGGGTTCCGCAGGAGCTGCGCCACAAATCCCCGTTTCAGCGTTTTCCCGTACACTTGAATTTCATTCTCGGTGAAATACCGGGTAATATCGCCGTAGGAGGTTTCGGGCTCCGCGTACATTTCATACATCAATTCGGCATATTCCATCTCGGCGGTTTCAATCAGCCGTTTTGTTTTGATACCGCCCATCACGATGGGCTCCGTATCAAAACAGTATGGAGCGCGGCCCCGCATATAGTAGCCCTTGGCACACCGGGAGTAAAAGGCGTCCGTTACGCGCATCTGGATGCTTTCCCGTTCCAGTTGGGCGAACACGATGCAGATATTGAGCATCGCCCGGCCCATCGGGGTTGACGTATCAAATTTTTCGGTGCAGGAAACAAATTCCACCTTGAACTGCTTGAACAGCTCCATCAGCTTTGCGAAATCCACGATGGAGCGGCTGATCCTGTCCAGACGGTAGACAATCACCCGCCGGATAAGCCCGGTTCTGATGTCTTTCAAAAGCCGCTGGAAATCGGGCCGTTCAATGTTTTTGCCGGAGTACCCTTTGTCCTTGTATTCTTTCGCCTCACCGCCTTTTAGCTCGTAACGGCAAAATTCAAATTGACTTTCAATGCTGATGCTGTCCTTTTTGTCAATCGACTGCCGCCCATAAATTGCATCTATTCTACTATCCATAATTAGCTCCCTTCCGTTAAACGGGAGCCAACCTACAATTATATTATACCTCGGGCGGCCCCATATCACAAGGATGTCGATGGGTTACACGCGCTGTCCGGCGTACTTACTGAACACGTCAAACAGCTTTTGCTCTACCTCGCGTTTGCGTTTTTCCCGTTCTGTTGGGGGGAGAATAGGGGTGAGATTTTTGATGGTGATTGTCCGCTCTCCCATAACAACGGTTGTGACTTCGCTTTGATACTTTGGCTGTGCTTGCATGAACTCCCTCCCATTTCAAAAATTTTTGACAGCAGAAAAGGGCGGCACCTTTTACAGTGTCGCCCTTTGGCCTGCCCCTACTTTGGGACAAAATGTCCCAAACTTCATGGGGATTATGTAGGAAATGCGTCCCGGCCATTTCCGGCCCCGGTGTTGCCCTCTCATATACCACCAGAAAAGCGGACGGAAAAGAGGGGTGACTTGATGGGAATTATTCAGAAAATATGCCCCGGTTGTTTCCGGCCCCAGCGTTGCCCCCTCATATACCACCAGAAAAGCAAAGCAAATGGAGACGGCAAGCACATATTTTTTTGAAAAACCTCCTCTTACTAACCGGGACATTTCTGGATGATTTTCGGACTGGTCGGCGGGAATTTTTCAAAATTCTTTTCATATCAGCCAGCCTACCCAGCCGGGGACGCCGGGCATGAAAAGGGGGCGGCACTGTGAAAAGTACCGCCCCGGCTTTGGGACATTTTGTCCCAAAGGTATAAAATCCGCGCCATGCCTCAAAATGCGCAATTTATATAATTTCACAAACTTCGCAAGCAGTGCAAGTGTGGCCACACTTGCTATTTTTGACTGGCCGGGGGCCGTCAAAAATGCTTGTTGGGGAGCCTCCCCAAACCCGGCTCTTTGGGACAAAATGTCCCAAAGAGGTTGGCTGCGTCACCGCCGCTATCGCGTCTGTTCCTTATGAATAAGATAGCAACACTTTAGGCTGTTGCCCATTGATTACCGAACAGCAAAGACAAACGGGGCTGTCAACGGTGGAGAAGTGAAACCCATTTACTTGTCGTTGACTGGATCGGTCGGGTTTGCTATTCATACTTTTTTAGCAACTGCTTAAATATTATGATACCTATTACAATTTGAAATATTAAATAGCCGCCCAGATATAGCACTATTAAGCGTGAATTATCAATGATTTCAAGTTTTCCCAATATGGAGAAAATGATTATTGAAATACTAACTGTCATAAGCCCGATGGCATATGCATAGCGACCGGATTTATCTCTTAATTTTGATTTTAATTCATCGTGAAGTTCAATTTTTTCATTTTCTATTTTTTCTTGATAACGCTCTTTGTTTTTAGATGTACTCCAATAGAAGTATTTACAAGTCATAAAAATACCAGAAGAGATAGTTACGGCAGCAAAACCAATAAGCAAACTGTCCAGCACACTATCAGTCAGAAGTGCTACAGCCAAAAGAATAATGCCTGTCAAAGCAAACAAAATACCCTCTAATAAATTACCTTTTTTCATCTTTGCAACTCCTTTCATGGATAAAAATATCTTCAATTTGCTTACCGAAAAAATCTGATATTGTAAAAGCTAATTCTAAAGAGGGATTATATTTCCCCGTTTCTATTGAACTGACAGTTTGTCTTGAAACTTTAAGTGCTTTTGCAAAATCTTCTTGATTCATGCCTAACCTTTTTCGTAATTCTTCAACCCTGTTTTCCAAATAATGTCACCTCCCGTTTTGACAAGGTTCCTTTACATTTGCATTATAGCAGAATAGGGCGGTTTTGTCAAGGTTCCTTTACAAAGATTTTTCTTATTAAGGGAGACGATTGGCCTTGTACCTTTGGGACAAAATGTCCCGAAGTGCACCTCGCCACATGTTAGCATTTGTGGAACGAATAGGGCGCAGGACATATAAACATACCACCCCCCCTGCCGAACGCGCCCGGAAACCCTTGATACAAGCGGCTTTCAAACGCCTAAATGCTAACAGTCCAGCCGTGGAAAATAAGCGGTTTTACAGCGCGTTCAACCCAATCCCCCCGCCCTTTCCCATTCATGGGAAAGGGGGCGGCTCTGGAGGATATACCACCAGAGCCCCTATGTAAAAATGCGCGGGGACAACGATTGCTTTGGGACATTTTGTCTCGAAGTTGCTATCCGGTATTTATACTTTGTGGGTGGAATGGCCGGGGTCTGCTGGGGGCTGCCTTGATAACCAAAACAGGGCGGCCCCCAGTGGACTCCGGCCATATCGCGCAGAAACCGCCGCTTTGAGTTTTCCCCAATAGCGGCGGTCAGGTGTAGGTTGGCTCCATTCTTTAGGTATCGTGTTATTATGCCCTTGTCAAACACACTAATTCCAATTATGTTTTAATGTATATTACAAATTTTATTGATGCATTTGATATGGAAAAAAGTAAAAATAAATATAATGAGAAGTATGATTATTATACATTAACGGACGAAGTCCGCCAGCCCCAAAGGGGCATGTATTAATGGGGTACCCACATGGTATACTTTTATGCCAAGAGAAACCTATTTAAATAAAAGTATCTGTTCGAAATATGATATCTTTCGATGTTTAAAGAGTGCAGCAGCCATATATGTTTCTGAAAAAATAAAGAAAATTGTTGAAGATAATCATTGGGTCGGGTTTGCTTTTTATAAACAACAATAACAAGTATACGATAATCTTCAGAATAGAATAGGAAGGGTATATCAAGTTATTTATAGTAAAGTGATAAAGAAAGGCAGATTATAAAAATGGAAGAAATAAATTTTTACCAAAAAAATACGAAGCATTGGAAAACTTTTATGGGTGGATCGATCAAGGGAGTGAATATGATATTGCAGTTGAACAAAGTATTTATTACAATCATGGATTGAAAGAAATTGATGAAATTATACAAAATGTAACGATTGCAACCAGGTATTCCAGATCTGGAAAAACAATATCCGAACCATTTAAAAAAGGCTGGAAATTAGTGTCTCTAAAGCAAAGATGTTAGATCTAAAAGAATTTGGTTTGATGGATGAGGAAATAAAAGTTTTTAATGAAGAAATAGAGGAAGCAGAAGCATTACTTTAGGCTGCATATAAATGATTTATGAAGGCCCTGTAATGAATGAATTGCAGAGGATACCAAGATGAGAATATTGATAAATGAAAAAAGAAATATAAATAATAAAGTGATTGTCAGTGGAACTACGGATATTGGAGCTATAAAAGGAGTCTGGAAATGGCCGTAAAGATGCTGAGGGAGAGGACACTGGCTCAAATTGAATTTAAAGAAATTTGCTCTAAAACAATCTATAAAAAATACTGGAAAGTCCCTCAGTAACATTATATAATGAAACCAATTGACAAAGAAACCAATCATACACAGAAAATAACCCAGTTACCGTTCAAAGGCTGTACAAGGCAGACGATAGAATCGTACCAAGAGGAAGGAAATCACTATGACAAAAGAAGAATTAGCATTGGAGCTGATTGCCAGATTAAAGAAGGAATACCCCGACGCAGACTGTACGCTGGACTACAACCAGGCATGGAAGCTTCTGGTAAGCGTGCGCCTGGCCGCCCAGTGTACAGACGCCCGGGTGAATGTAGTGGTAAAGGATCTCTATAAAAAATACCCCGACGTCAAGTCGCTGGCCGAGGCCCCGGTGGAGGATATCGAGGCCATTGTGAAGCCCTGCGGCCTGGGGCACAGCAAGGCAAGGGATATCAGCGCCTGCATGAAGATCCTTGTGGAGCAGTACGGTGGAAATATTCCCGATACCTTTGAGGAGCTTTTAAAGCTCCCGGGCGTGGGCCGCAAAAGCGCCAATCTGATTATGGGGGATGTATTTGGAAAGCCTGCCATAGTCACAGACACCCACTGTATCCGCCTGTCCAACCGCATGGGACTGGTGGAGAACTGTAAAGATCCCAAAAAGGTAGAAATGGCCCTCTGGAAGCTGATTCCCCCGGAAGAAGGAAGCGACTTCTGCCACCGCCTGGTGTATCACGGAAGAGATGTATGCACGGCCCGGACAAAGCCTTTTTGCGGCAAATGCTGCGTCAAGGATATCTGCGCCAGAAACGGGGTAGAGGATTAGAGCAAATTGCCAAGCAGTGATAATCAATCATTACAAACAGGGATAAGAGCCCGAAGGGGCAGAAGAGGGAGACATAGATGGAACACGCAGTCGTAAATCTGAAAAAGGGAGAGGGCCGTTTTTTCAAAGCAGGCGGCTTGTGGATCTATGACAATGAAATTGCCTCTGTGATGGGCAGCTTTGCAGAGGGGGATCTGGTTCTGGTACGTGATTTTGACGGCTACTGCCTGGGACGGGGATTTATCAATACCCATTCAAAAATCAGAATCCGCATGATGACAAGGAAACGGGATCAGGAGATAGACGAGGAATTTCTTCGCATGCGCCTTCGGACTGCGTGGGAGTACCGCAAGCGCACCGTAGATACAAAAAGCTGCCGCCTTGTCTTTGGAGAAGCGGATTTCCTGCCGGGATTTGTGGCAGACAAGTTCTCGGATATTCTGGTAGTCCAGTCTCTGGCTCTTGGGATAGACCGGATGAAGGAGACGCTGATCCGGCTTTTGAAGGAAATTCTGTCAGAGGACGGAATTCAGATAAGAGGAGTTTATGAGCGCAGCGACGCCAAAGAACGGGAAAAAGAAGGGATGGAACGGCAGAAGGGCTTTCTCGGGGAACCCTTTGACACCCAGGTAGAGATTCAGGAAAACGGCGTCCGTTATCTGGTGGATGTGAAGGACGGCCAAAAGACCGGATTTTTTCTGGATCAAAAGTATAACCGGCTGGCGATCCAAAAGCTATGTAAGGATGCAAAAGTGCTGGACTGCTTTACCCATACGGGTTCCTTTGCCCTCAATGCAGGTATAGCCGGAGCCAGGGAGGTTCTCGGCGTGGACGCTTCCGAGACTGGCGTGGAGCAGGCCCGCAGGAATGCGGCTCTCAACGGCCTGGAGGATCGGGTAAAGTTCCTCTGCGCCGATGTATTTGATCTCCTTCCGGAGCTTGAGGAGAAGAAAGAGCAGTTTGACGTGGTGATTCTGGATCCGCCGGCATTTACCAAATCCAGGAATTCCGTGAAAAATGCCGTCAAGGGCTATCGGGAAATCAATATGCGCGGCATGAAGCTTGTAAGGGACGGCGGCTTTCTGGCCACCTGCTCCTGTTCCCATTTTATGACCTATGAGCTGTTTACCCAGACCATACACCAGGCGGCGAAAAGTGTGCATAAGCGTCTGCGCCAGGTGGAGTACCGTACCCAGGCGCCGGATCATCCCATATTGTGGGCGGCGGAGGAGTCTTATTACCTGAAGTTCTATATTTTCCAGGTGTGCGATGAGAAATAAAACAGATACAGGGGAAAGAAAGGGCCGGAATATGGACGGACTGCCACAGGAATTCAAAGAGCGGATGGAGCGGCTTTTGGGAGCGGAATATGAGGCGTTTTTAGAGAGCCAGGAGAGAGAAGCGGCCCAGGCGCTCCGGGTGAATACACTGAAAATTACATGGGAGGAGCTGGAAAGGCTTGCTCCTTTTTCCCTGCGCCCGGTTCCCTGGGCAAAAGACGGATTTTACTACGGAAAAGAGGACCGTCCGGGGAAGCATCCATACCATGAGGCCGGCCTGTACTACATCCAGGAGCCCAGCGCAATGGCGGTGGGAACCCTTGCGGCTGCCCGTCCGGGAGAACGCATTCTGGATCTCTGTGCAGCGCCCGGGGGAAAGACAACCCACCTGGCAGCTTCCATGGAAGGGGAAGGGCTTCTCGTATCCAACGAGATCCATCCGGCCCGGGCAAAGATCCTTTCCTCCAATGTGGAGCGCATGGGTATCCGAAACTGCGTGGTGACCAATGAGCGGCCTCAGTGTCTGGCCCAGCGTTTTCCAGGCTTTTTTGACCGGATCGTGGTGGATGCGCCCTGTTCCGGGGAGGGAATGTTCCGGAAAGAGGAGCAGGCGGCCCGGCAGTGGAGCCTGGAGAATGTGTCTATGTGCGCCCAGCGGCAGCAGGAGATTCTGCAGGCAGCGGCCTGTATGCTTCGTCCGGGAGGCGTGCTGGTTTATTCCACCTGTACCTTTTCCCCGGAGGAAAATGAAGGAAGTGTCAGCGTTTTTCTGGAAGAACATCCGGAATTCTTTGTGAAAAAGACGGCGGCCTATGAGGGATTTGCCCCGGGAAGGCCGGAGTGGATTGACGCACGGCCCGAGACGGCGGACACCTTCCGCCTCTGGCCCCACCGCCTGGAGGGGGAGGGGCATTTTGCGGCAGTCCTTCAAAAAGAGGGAGAGGCTGCCCCCCGGGAATTCCCCTGGAAAATGCCGTCAGTGGATGGAAGCGTCCGGAAGCTGTACCAGGAGTTTGAGAAGGAGGCTCTGCGCTGCGAGCTTCCGGGAATTCTTGTGCTGTTTGGAGAGCAGCTTTACCTTCTGCCGGAGGCATTTTCACTGAAAGGCCTTAAGGTACTGCGCCCCGGGCTTCATCTGGGAACGATAAAAAAGAACCGCTTTGAGCCTGCCCACGCCCTTGCGCTGGCCTTAAAGCCCCATGAGGCAGTCCGCTGCTGTTCCCTGGACGTGCAGGAAGCAGGGGACTACCTGAAGGGGGCAGTCTTTGAAAGGAAGGGAGAAAAGGGGTGGCAGTTAATGCTTGCGGATGGTTACTCCATAGGCTGGGGAAAGCTGGCCGGCGGGATGGTGAAGAATCATTATCCCAAGGGGTTGCGCAAAAGCATCTGATACAGAAAACTACAGCAGTATTACCCCGTGCATCCGTGCCTTCCTGCGCACGTCCTCCGGCCAGATGGAGGCCTGAACCTCCCCGATATGGGCCTTGCGCAGATAGAACATACAGATACGGGACTGGCCGATTCCGCCGCCTACCGTGTAGGGAAGCTTCTGCTCCAGGATTGCTTTCTGGAAGGGAAGCTCTGCGCGCTGTTCACAGCCGGCAAGGGCAAGCTGGCGGGTAAGGGCTTCCTCGTCCACGCGGATGCCCATGGAGGAAAGCTCCAGTGCATGCCCCAGAATAGGATACCATACGATGATATCGCCGTTCAGATGCCAGTCGTCATAGTCCGGCGCCCGTCCGTCGTGGGGCTTTCCATCCGCTAACTTGTCGCCGATCTCCATAAGGAAAACAGCGCCCTTTTCTTTGGCAATCAGATCCTCGCGTTCTTTCGGCGTCTTATCCGGATACCGATCCGCCAATTCCTGGGTGGTGATAAAGAAGATATCCTTTGGCAGGATTTCCTCGATATAATCGTAACGGATGGACATATATTTCTCCGTTTTCTTAAGGGCCTTGTAAACCTTCCGGACGGTTTCTTTCAGATAATCCGTATTCCGATCCTCTTTGAGAATAATTTTTTCCCAATCCCACTGATCTACATAGATGGAATGTACATTGTCCGTATCCTCATCCCGGCGGATGGCGCTCATATCCGTATACAGTCCTTCTCCGATGTGAAAGCCATACTGCTTTAAGGCATTGCGCTTCCACTTGGCAAGGGAGTGGACGATCTCTACGGGCCGCTCGTTCTGCTCCTTGATGCCGAAGGTAACGGGCCGCTCCACACCGTTCAGATTGTCGTTGAGGCCGGACTCCGGCGTTACAAAGAGAGGCGCGGAAACCCGGAGAAGATACAGCTGCTCAGCCAGGCTCTGCTGAAAGAAATCTTTTACGGTTTTGATAGCTGCCTGTGTATCATACAGACTCAGCTCAGACTGGTAGTCTTTTGGTATGTATAAATGCTCCATCATAAATCTCCTCTGATATATTTATATTCTGCAGGTCATGTATTTTTAAAATACGAAATCTATTATAACAGAATCCACCGAAAAGAAAAGAATTTTATAGCTCCTATCAAAATTTTTTCAAAAATCACGTATCACTTCATCCAGTCGGCTCTTGCCGGACGCTGCGTCCGTCAATATCAGACACCCTGTTCGTGAACAGCCGGACACTTGATATTGGAAAAGTCTGTCTGTCCGCTCTGCCGCCTGGATGAAGTGCTGCAAAGTCACAGAAAAAAGCCGTTTTGACAAAGACTTGATATGCCTTCTGTCAAAACGGCTTTTTTAAATTTTGCTTTAACCAGTTGCTGTTATCTTCTTTTGAATGCGATCTATAAAAAAGACGCATGGATAATTAGGCTGATTAAACTCTGGTTACATTCGTAGCCTGCGGTCCCTTTGCACCGTCTACAACATCAAACTCAACAGCCTGACCCTCTTCCAGGGACTTGAAACCATCCATGGTGATGCCGGAGTAATGTACAAATACATCGTTTCCCTGCTCGTCAGAAATGAAGCCGTAACCCTTTTGATTGTTGAACCACTTAACTGTACCTTGCATTGCGATAATACCTCCGAAAATATAAAAAAGTGTCTTGTTGCACAGCGGCAACAGATATAGAATATCATAAACGGGAAATACTGTCAACGAAATTTGTTTCTTTCAGGGGTCTTTTTTCGTGTTTGTTTGAATAAAATGAAATAATGAAAAAGAGCACAATTTTTTATGAAAAATGAAAGTATTTTCAAAAGATTAATTCTTTTAGAGATATTGTTTCTGACAGGACTTTCAGTGGTCTATTTTTATAAAAACAAAGAGGTACATTGCCTGGCGTCTACGGCGGCGGAAGCAGGGGGGCAGGCGGGGGAATTTATCAAATGGGTGGATTTTCAAGTGACAGCGGAAGCGCTTGAGAAGGCCTATGAATATGACAGGGATACTTATGGGCAGGAAGTGCATTTAAACTGGATAGAGCTTCTGGCTTACACGGCTGCCAGGACTGGGGGAGAGTTTTCGAAGGAGACTCTGGTGAATTCTTATCTGGAGGAGGCTGCCGCAGAGCTGAGCGGCGGAAAGACCATAGAAGAACTCACTGAGGGCATGAAGTATTACGGCTACTATCTGGAGGCATACACGGCCGTTCTGGGAGGCATGGTAGGAGAGTATGAGATCCAGGTTCCGGCCAAGGCATCAGCCGGAGAGACCCAGGGGGAGGGAGAGGCGGATGCAGCCGGGCCTCTTGTGTGGGAGAAACGGTATGGCCTCAAGGCATTTCTTCCCATTGCAAAGGACTTTCCCTACAGTGATTACGATGACTTCGGGGTGTCACGGAGTTATGGGTACAGGCGGAAGCATCTGGGGCATGATATGATGGGGCAGGTTGGTACGCCGATTATTGCAGTGGAGTCGGGCTTTGTTGAGGCCCTGGGCTGGAACCAGTACGGGGGATGGCGCATCGGCATCCGCAGCTTTGACAAGAAGCGGTACTATTATTATGCTCATCTCCGGCAGGGATTTCCCTATGCGCTGGAGCTGGAGGAGGGGAGCAGGGTTCAGGCCGGGGACGTGATTGGGTATATGGGCCACACCGGCTACAGCACCAAGGAGGACGTGAATAATATTGACCAGACCCATCTGCATTTCGGAATCCAGCTGATTTTTGACGAATCACAGAAGGAGGGGGCTTCGGAGATCTGGATTGACTGCTATCAGATTGTACGGTTTCTCTACCGGAACCGGAGCGCATGTGTCCGGAACGATGCAACCAAGGAGTGGCACAGGATTTATGATATGAGAGAGCCGGACGATTCTAAAGAGCAGAGGGGCCTTTGAAAAAATATCTGAGGTGAATGGGATGTACTTCATAAAAACCCAAAGCAATTGATTTTAAAAATAGAATGTATTAAACTACCAGTAATGGCTGAAGGCAGCGGCATTTTACAAAAGAGCGGATAAAAGGCCGGACAGACAGAGGAAAAGGGGAAGAGGAAAGATGTTTGGAGAGTGCCACGCCCATATTATTATGGATGGGAAGAATTATAAAGCGGCAGTTGCTTTACATAAGAGCGGCGTGAAAGAGGAAGTGATCCGGGCGCATTTTCGGATATGGAAGGAAATGGGGATTACCTTTGTCCGTGACGGCGGAGACGCCCTGGGTGTCTCCCGGTGGGCAAAGGCCCTTGCACCGGAGTATGGGATCGACTACCGCACGCCCATCTTTGCGATTCATAAAAGGGGACATTACGGAGGCATCGTGGGACATGCTTTTTCCGATTGGAAGGAGTACCATGCCCTGGTTGTCCGGGCAAAGGAGGAAGGGGCGGACTTTATTAAGATTATGATAAGCGGCATTATGTCTTTTGACTGCTTTGGCCGGCTTACGGAAGAAGGGCTGCCGGAACATGAGATCTGCGAAATGATTCGGATTGTCCATGAGGAGGGCATGGCCGTGATGGCCCACGGAAATGGGGACAGGCCGGTGCGTGCGGCCATAGAGGCCGGGCTTGATACGCTGGAGCACGGAAATTACCTGGAGCAGGGTACGCTTGATCTTCTGGCCGGAAGCAGAACCATCTGGATTCCGACTCTTGCGCCTGTGGGAAACCTGCTGGGCTGCGGCCGTTTTCCGGACGAGCAGGTGCGGCGTATTCTGGAACGCCAGATGGAATGTATCAGCTATGCGTTTGAAAAGGGAGCGGCAATCGGCCTGGGCAGTGATTCGGGCGCTTATCTGGTGCCCCACGGACAGGGGCTTCTGGATGAATATGAGTGGATGAAGACGGCCGTAGGAGCAGAGAAGGAGCCGGCCCTTAAGAAACGGCTAAGGGAAGCGGAAAGCCGGATCAAAGAGAGGAGCCGGCGCGCCTGCTAAAGGGCACGTTCACAGATCCTCCCGGCAAAAATAGCAGGAGCAGCTGTGAGCATCCTGCTTCTCGGAGATCAGATTGTCAGCTCCGCAGTAGCTGCAGCGGACAACCCTTTTTCCAGGGGGGACGCTCATCCATTCTTCATAGCGCTCTCCGGAATCGGAGGAGGGCCGGTAGGACTTGGAGGGCTTTACAAAGATGCGCTCCGGCGCTTCCCTGGAAGAGGGATAAATCAGGCGGTAATTGCGCTCGTCGATCTCAACCTGAAGATAATGTCCCTCCTCCTTCAGCTTTTTGATTTCCCGGAGAGCCTGGTACTTGCTGATGCCCAGCTCATGGGCGATTTTTTCAATATTCTGATAGCGGTCTGTTAGAATCAGCCGATTGTATACAGTCGCCCGGTCCTGGGGATTCTCCGTGCCGTAGATCTGCTTATTTACCTGCCGGGTGACTTCCTTTTGGGAAAGGGCAGGCTTTTGGGGCAGCACGTCGCGGAAAATGGGCGGTGTATGGCGGGTCGCCGTTTTGTTGGCTTTCATTTTCTGTATGACAGCAATCACGATAATAATAGCAATCAGTTCCAGCATCTTATGTACCTCGCAGAATTTTTATAGATAACATATTTTTATGATACACGAAAATGACAGGAAGGAAAAGAGCTTTATGAGAAATATAAGACTTTTGATTCAATATGACGGAACGCGCTACAAGGGCTGGCAGAGCCAGGAGCATACAGAGCAGACTATCCAGGGGAAGCTGACCCGGGTGCTGGAACGTATGCTTGGAGAAGAGATAGATCTGCAGGGATCCGGCAGAACAGACGCAGGCGTGCATGCGGCCGGCCAGACGGCTAATTTCAAGACAAGAGCCGGGGCTTCCTGTAAAGAAATATTAGATTATGTAAATCAGTATCTTCCGGAGGATATAGCGGTGTCAGAGGTAAGGGAGGCGGATCTGCGGTTTCACAGCCGGTTCTGGGCGATTCGGAAAACTTACATTTACCGTATCTGGAACAGTGACGTGCCCAATGTCTTTGAGCGGAAATATGTGTACCAGGTGAAGGAGCCGCTCTTGGCGGAACCCATGAGACAGGCGGCTGATTTGCTGGAGGGCACCCATGATTTTCGCGCTTTTTGCGCTAACGGGCGGATGAAAAAGTCTACAGTCCGGACACTGGAGCAGATCCGGCTGGAGCAGAAAGGGGCGGAGCTGTCTCTGAATTTTATCGGAAATGGATTTTTACACCATATGGTACGGATTTTGACGGGAACACTTCTGGAGGTCGGAACGGGAAAGCGAAGTCCCGAGGATATGATGCGGATTTTGGAGTCTCTTGACAGAAAGGAAGCCGGCCCGATGGCGCCGGCCCAGGGACTTTGCCTTTGGAAGGTGGAGTACAAAGACTGAGGTATTTTATAACTGTAACAGCGGAATGGGGCCGGCTTTCGGGCAGCCCCATTCCTTATTTTATAAAGTGTGTCTGTTATTCCACTGCTTTTTTGGCATATTCCGTGGTCACCAGATCGGCGTAAGGAACACGTTCCTGCAGTTCGCCGGCTTCGTCCAGAATATCCTGCAGCAGGGTGAAGCTGGATTCCTCAAAGATCAGATCCTCTTTCCAGGTATCTTGCTCGTAGTAACGGGTGACAATGGTTGTGAGAACCTCCAGATCGGTCTCCTTAAACTGGGGAGCAATCACCTTGGCGATCTCTTCCGGTGTGTGGCTCTGCACGTAGTCCATGCCTTTTTGCAGGGCGTTGGTGAAGCCCTGTACCAGTTCCGGGTGCTCCTTGAGGAAGCTCTGCTTCGCACTGTAGGCCGTGTAGGGAACATAGCCGGAATCCACGCCCAGGGAGGCGACAACATAGCCTGCGCCCTCTGTCTCCAAGGTGGTGGCGCCGGGCTCGAATTCAACGGTAAAGTCGCCGCTTCCGCCGGAAAATGCCGCTGCCGTGGCTCCGAAGTCGATGCTTTGGTCGATGGTCATATCTGCGGCAGGATCCAGGTTGTTTTTCTTTAGGATGTATTCAAAGACCATCTGGGGCATACCGCCCTTGCGTCCGCCGAGAACTTCCTTTCCTTTCAGATCCGACCACTGGAAGTTTTCCATAGGTTCTCTGGCAACGAGGAAATTGCCGGCCCGCTGGGTAAGCTGGGCGAAATTTACAATGTAATCATCGGGGTTCTGGCTGTATACATAGATGGAGGCTTCTGAGCCCATGAAGCCGATGTCGGCTTCGCCGGAGAGGACGGCGGTCATTGTTTTGTCGGCTCCAAAAGGAGTTATACGGTTAATACAAGACAATTCATAAAAATATCACATGATCTACCTGATGCTCTTCTGTCACCACAATTTCTTTAATAATTCCACGCCAATAGGCTTGCCGGTTATCCTGGGACAGTGCTTCATACGCCTGCCTGAAATCTCCATTTAAGATCTGTCGGAGCGTTTCAGGATTCATTCTGGATGGCTGGAATTCAATAATGGCTGCTTCGGAAATCTCTTTTTCCAGACGGGCATATTCCTTTTCATAATAGTCGTAAGAAACCCGGCCTTTCTGGAAAAGAATATTAAGACGTTCCAGCTCTTCTTTGATTCTTTCCGGATTTTTCCCTTTTTTAATTCTTTTCTTCTGGCTGATAATATAATTTTGCTGGTATTTCTCGTATTCCGCTTTGATATTCTGCAGCAGATACTCTTCAATCAAATTCTGGCTGATTTTGTGAGTGTAGGAACATATATGATCTATGCTGGCACGGTTGCATCTGTAATAACAGTATGTGCGCTTTTCTCCGGTCTTACGGTTGATGATAGACTGGCATCCGGTGCCAATGAGCTTCTGACCGCACAAAGGGCAATGCATAAGCCCTGTAAAAAGATAGACTCTTCCGGATGGAGTACTTTTTATATTACGCTTGGATATCTCCTGGAGCTGCGCCCACTGCTCCGGCGTGAGATAGGCAGGGCAATAATTTCTGTTGTCCCGGTATTTTCCAATGTAAAATTCGCTGCTTAACATGGTTTTAAGCATGGAGTAGGAAAAGGGAATTCCAAAGGTATCCTGAATATGTATCACGGTCTGGCGTTTCTTCTGGTGCTTCAGGAAGTAAGAAAAGAATTCCTCCACGATGGGAGCCGTCTTTTCATCCTTTACCATGCGTTTTTTTCCGTCTACAACAGCTATAGCATAACCGAGAGGGAGGTTAACCTGGCCCCAGACCATTCCCCCGTTTTTGATGGTATTGTCTACTGTAAATTTGATTCTTTCCGAAGTGGTGTCAACCTCATTCTGGCCGATTGCAAGGGCAAGATTCAGGCTCAGGCGGCCGTCTCTGGTCTCCATGTTGATATTTGGTTCCCCCACGTCTACCCAGCGTGCTCCATGAGCGTCAAGGATATCCTGCACCTTGTAAAAGTCTGATACGTTCCGGAACCAGCGATCCATCCGCCAGAAGAGGATCACATCAATCTTATCGGCTTTCACATCTGCCAGGAGAGCATGAATAGCCTTACGCTTTTTAAGTTCTTTTCTGGCAGTCTGGCCCTCATCCGCATATACACCGACTACGGTCATATTATGGCTTTCGGCGTAGCTTTCAAGATATTCTTTTTGTGCCGTCAAAGATTTGCCGTGTATCGCCTGCTCCCAGGTACTGACACGGATATAGATTGCACAACGTAAAAGCTTTTCCATGATGGTATCCTCCTATAACATGTGTATGCTCGACGTAGAGCATTATGGCTGACGGATGGCAGCAGGATAAATTAATAGCTGTTTAGATTGTTTTTTAATATTTATTGGACGAAAAAAGGTTCGCACGTATGCGAACCTTTTCCCTTTGATAATTCTTGTCTTTTTTAATACCGCTAAACGGCGTTGTTTTAATGACTTACGTCACTATTTAATAATTATAGGGATTATTATTCGCAATGTCAAGCTTTTTATTCAAAAAAGTATAGTTCTTTCATTTTGGCAGAAATGCTGTCGAGGGCTTTGGGGGATAACTTTATTCCGCTTAAGGTGTCATGATAGCCTTTGGGATTATAGATTCTAAGCTTGCTAATTGTAGTGATTTGTCCAACCAAGGCAAGGCTTCCATTTTTCATTTTTAGAATTTGCTTTTTCATTTTCTGCAGTAATTTTAAATCTAATTCTAGCTGAGATACTTCTTTTTCATATTGATCGAGAATTGCAGTAAGCTTTAATTCAGCGGCTTCATCATCAATAAGAGAGTTTTGAAGCAGCTTAATAGTGTTTTGCTTTTCGGTTAATCCTTCAAAAGCTATCTTGGCTGTTTGATATAGAGAATCATTTTTAAGCTTTATTTTAGTGTAAATTTCATTTCCTAGAGGGACATCATATTTTGTAATGTCATCATTTGATTCGAGAGAGCCTAAAGGAATAACAGTTATAATTGGAGAATTTAAGGCATTAGCTTTATCTAAAACGACTGCGTAATGTAATCCTCCATGTTCACTTCCTACACGGTAGCCAAAATTGACCTGGATCACATCACCACGTTCATAGCGTTTTAGCGAGGAGGGAACAAAAGTTTTCTCTGTATTTAAGTACTTGCAATATGTTTCAATCCAGAAACTAAGTATGTCGGCTTTAGCGGAAACTTTTGGATTGTCGTTTGAAATTAAAGCATCTAGTAGTTTGCTCAATTCCTGTAATGCCTTATCTTTATGTTGGTTTAATTTGTCTTTGGTGAGAATTCTTGCCATTATAATATTTCCTTTCTGTAGTTTTTAAATGGTTAGATGGCGACCATAAGGACAACAAATAGCCTAGTGGGTGCTTTGCCACTATAAAAGAAAAGAAGAATCCCCGGACTGTGCGGTAACACGGTTCGGGGATTCTTCTTTGTCCGGATGGACTTGCTATTTCTTTTTTGTCTATCGGCATTATAGCATATCCAAAAAGGAAAAGCAAGATACCCCGAAAGGTTACATTATTTTTTTATTTGCGCTCTAAGGGTATCAAGTTCTTCTATATCGGAAACAATATCAGCAGCGAGACTTGAAATTTCATCAATAGCAGAAGAATCTCCAAGATTTATATAATTCATAATTTCATGCGCCATATCGTTATATGAATTTCCTATTTCAGCAATTTTTTTTGAATATTTTGTTTCGTCAAGAGCGAGAACATCAGATGTAAGTTGTATCATTTGGCTATTGGCCTCTCCCATCTGGGACATAAATTCATCGGTAGTTATTTCTCCATCTATACAAGTTTGTAAAATGTCCTGATAGCTTTCTCCAAGAGTACTAATTTGTTCGAAGTAACTATCGGCTTGCTGTATATATTCATCACTTTTCTTTTTAGGAGTCACAGCGTATATTATAGAAAGAGCTATAATTCCCACAATAATTACTGTTACAATGGCTTTCGGATTGGATTTCTTTTTTAGGTTGCTGTTTTTTTCAGATTTAACTTCCTCTACCCATTTGTATTTCTTTTTGCAGTTGTCGCATAAGCCATAACTTGGATCTTTTTTGCTTTGACGGAGGTTACCTCCACATTTTGGGCATTTCATAACATGTATCTCCTTTGCATATCTTACTATGTTTCATGAAAAGTTTCGATTGCAATATTTTCTGTTATGTAGTATCATGGAAAGAGAACAAATGTTCTGATATTTTCTTTTTACCTGGGAACAATAAAACCGAGGTGAAAAGATGAAAATAACTTATCATATCTATGAATTACGAGTAAATCAAAATATGTCGGTCCGCAAGCTTAGTGAGCTGTCGGGAGTGAGTAAAACACAGATAAATGATATTGAAAATGGGAAAACACATCCCACAGTGTGGACCATATGCCTTCTTTCCCTGGCGCTTAAAGTATCGCCGTATCAACTCTTCACTCTTGTGTCCGATATACCGGACAAATGCTGAAAACCTTGCGATTTTATTGTATTTGCTCGTATTTTTGATATGAGAATAATATCGTATTAGGAGGCAAGTACATATGAGTGGAGAAGATTACAAAAGAGCAATCAAAAAATTACTTGACCAGCTACAGGATGAGGCATTATTAAGGCGGATATATCTAATGATATTAACAATGATTGGGGGTTAGTCATATGACTGGCCCTTTTATATTCCCAAACATTTTCTCATAAATTCTTCTATCACCTTAAGTTTTTCTGGTTCTGTTTCCGCTAAAGTATTTAATGCATTATGTATAAATTTGTTATCTGACTTCGAAAGCTTTCCTAATGATATGGAAAATCGATCATCTTCAGAGAGTTTGGTGAACATATTGTCATCGTTGCCTTCGCCGGTTCGAAGCCATATCTCATTTACACCAAATTCTTTGCATATTAAAAGAATTGTTTGCTCGGAAGGATTATTTTCCCCACTTTCTAATTTAGAAACGGATGTCTTTCCGATTCCGATTTTCTTTCCAAAATCTTCTTGATTTAGCTGGTATTTTGTTCGTATTTTTTTAATTCTTTCTTTCAAAGCGTCTCTCCTTTCTTACCAGGTAAGCAAATAATAACATAAGTAGTTCCTTAAGTCAACAAATAAGTGTTGACAAAGTCTATTAAAGGGACTATAGTGTAGATGTAAGGGATTTGGAAAGGAGGTGAAAGAAGTGGCAGAACTCAATATTAACTTAACAGATGATCCATTAAAAAACATTATCCTAATGGCCCCATATTTGGATGAACCAGCACAAAACAGAGTATTTGGCATGATATGTGGCCTCATAGGATTCAATGGTAATAAAACAGAGCAGAGGGAATTGGGAAAGAAGGTGGTATAGGTGGGAGATCCCTGGTTTAAAACTCAAGAAATGAGAGCAGAGAGAGATCGAACAGTAAAGATTTCTTGCAATGAAGTATGCATAAAGGCAGATTCATATATTGCCAAAGAGATTAAGTATCAAACAGCTTTGCTTCATCACATTTTTAACAGATTAAATGAAATATCTCTTTCAGAGGAAAAGGGAAACATTTCCTTTACAAATTATTTAATTTCCATGGTGGGGCAAGAAAAGGCAAAAGAAATTCTGAGTATGACACAACAGGAAAAAGAAAACCGCTTGATCATAATAACAGGCCGACAGGGCCCGACAGGAAAATCGGCACTGAAAAGGATACTGAGAAAGCATGGATATTGGGTGCTGGAGCCTTGTGAATGTGTTGAAGTAGTTCTCAATAAAGAACTCCAGCAACCAATTCCTGATTTTACTTGTTTAGTAGATTAGAGATACCTGGGGACTTTTTAGATATATTAAAAGTCCAATTAATCTGCGATTCATCTTTGGCAACAAATCCGCAGAGTTTCATAGCCTGTTTAAACATCCCATTTGAGATATAAAAACCATTTGGACTGTTTTCAAAAGCTTCTTTTAAGCCATATGAAGTAGAAGAACATGTAAATGATTTGACAGGAAAGAAGTTTTCTTTAATCCAAGCACAGAGTATGGACTGTTGCTCTAGGGTAAGCAAGTCATATTGCTTGGGTAAGTCAGTTTCGTACATATTTTGTCTCCTTTCTTTTGTACTCAGCTACTGCAATAGCCTGTACAAGAATCATACCACAGAAAGGAAGAACAAGGAAAGATATTTAGCAGGAAGGAGGTGAAGTAGATGAAGATATCTGAAGCTGTGCAGTTGGCCATGAAAAATGGCAAGTATATTCAGAGGGAAACCATAGAAGGAACAATTGGTTCTTCTTTTCATCCAACAAAGATAAAGCCAACAAATTCTTATGGTTTTTGTATTGTTTATACATTCGATGAGAAAGGAAATGAGATCCACCACTGCAAGAATTGGAATCCGTCAGCGGAGGATCTCATGGCTGATGATTGGGTATTAACCGATTAGAGATTTTACTTCTTTAATACAGTCATATCCCTTTTTAAACAAGGTATCCTCTTGACATGTTTGTATCCCTTTTGCGGATAGAAAAGTCATGTAGGCAATGCCATCAGCAGGCTGAATGGTAACTAGGTTGTCATCACTAAGCAGATACAAGCATTTGGTAATGGTGTCATCTGAAATATCGGGGAAAATGTTTCTGAAATAGTCAAAGTCGAAAGAGTCTTTATCAGATTCAGAATATGATGTAACCATTGACTTTAATGCTTTGTTAGCCATTTTTTGAATTTTCATAAGGCATCCTCCTTTCTATGTACTCGGCTCTGGCAGGAGCCTGTAGGGAAAGTATAGCATGACTTAAGAATAAAGCGAAGAAATATAGGATTACATTTTATGACAGATTCAAACAGAGCATCTAAGAAGAGAATGTTTTTTTATCTGTCAAAGCATAAAGGCCCTTCGGGGCTTTGGAGTCATAGCTCAACAGGCAGAGCATCAGTCCTCCCCCAAATCACTGAATCCGGGTTCGAGTCCCGGTGGCTCCATTACAGATGCGCAACTGTAAAGATGTACAACCAGTAATACATATAATTAAATAAAAAAGGAAAGGGGCAGCAATATGGAAGGATTGGATATACAGAAAGCAGTAGATCTTCTCGCAGAGCTCCTGGGAGAACAAGAGGGGTATGATATTAAGATCATACTGAAACCGAAAGAGGAGCAAGAGGCCACAGCATAAGTGGCCGGAAAGGACAAGCTGAGAAATGTGTGGTGAAAAGAGGAGCTATTTGAATGGCTTAGTATATGACCTATTGCCGAAGGAGCGGATTTTGGCCGGATTTATCAAGTATTACGTTCTAAATGGTCAGTCACTGGTACACCTGCAGTCTGACATTGCTCTAATTTCCTGGCCGGTGGCAGCAGGGGAAGCGGCAAAGCGAGTAGTGAGAGAACTGGAGATATTTGCGGAGGAGAGGCTTCCGCATGATTGCCCAGTTCCGAAGGGCTCCATGACATTTGCGGAAATGTTGGGTAAACAACCAATAATGACAGAGCTGGCTCCGGAGGATAAGCAATAAATTTTTAACGTAATAAAATAAGCCCCATGCCTGGAAGCAGAAAGGGCCTATCTGAAACTTAATCCAATTATAGCAGAAAAGGAGGGAATTGTGAATGTCTTTTTATAAGGTGTGCTCTTTCTGCGGTGCTTATTTAGATCCGGATGAGAAATGTGATTGTCAGAAGGCGAGGGGTGAATCAGATGGAAGTGGAGATTATGCAGGCAGAGGTGAGGAACGGCAGTACAGAAATTCGGGCGAGGGCAGCAGGAACCCGGTTGAAGGAGGCTTTGGAACGCAAGAGCAGCAGGAGAGCAGAGCTGACAGTTTTTGATGGGCGCTCTATAACTTCAGAGCAGAGGAAAAAGATCTATGCCATGATAGGGGATATTTCTGCATGGACGGGTTACTATCCGGATGAACTGAAAGAACGGATGAAGTGTTTGTATATAGAAAAGACAGGGAAAGAGATGTTCAGCCTGGCCTCATGCTCTATTGATACGGCCAGACAGTTTTTGGATATTATTATTGATTTTGCTCTGGAAAATAGTATTCCTCTCCGGGAGAGTGGTATTGAGAGGACAGGAGATATATTTAATTACTTAGTGAGCTGCATTTATCATAAAAAATGTTGTATTTGCGGCAGACCGGCAGATATACACCACTTGGATGCAATTGGCATGGGACATGACCGGATGAACTATGACGACAGTGAAAATGAGATTATTGCGCTTTGCCGGAAACATCATACTATGGCCCATGCCAGAGGCAGGGAATCGTTTTGCAGCCTGTATCATGTGTTTGGTGTGCCAAAAATGTCAATAGAGGCATCTTACCAAAGAATTTTTTTGTGAAAGAAGGAACGGTGCATGGAAAGGATTGAGCAAAAGGACAAGCACGGATTTAAGCTGAAAGCAGAGCAGAGAAAGGGGCTGCTCATTATATTAGGCCGAAAACGAGACTGGAAGACCCGGAGGGCAAGAGAGGAATTTAGAAGGCCGGCATTCGAAGGGACTGTTTTGGAACCGGGGTGTAAGTTAAAAAAGATTGATTAAGAGCAGGGAAGAAGACAGTAATAAAGAATTAAGAGGAATGTATGAGAGCAATAATGAAATACCCTGGCAGTAAGTGGAGCATTGCAAAATGGATCATAGATTTTTTTCCAGAGCATCACTCATACCTGGAACCTTTCTTAGGTTCCGGAGCCGTCCTTTTTAATAAACCGAGAAGCCGTATAGAAACTGTAAATGATTTAGATGGCAATGTGGTGAATCTGTTCGAGTGGATTAAGAAGGATCCGGAGAAGCTGGCGCATGAGATTTATTATACACCTTATGCCCGGCAGGTTTATGAGGATGCTTTTGCTATGGTGCCGGAGGACAGTTTTGAGAGGGCGGTCAATTTTTATATCCGGTTAAATATGGGTCATGGATTCCGCACAAATGGCGAAAAAGTAGGCTGGAAGAATGACGTACAAGGCCGGGAGCGTGCCTATGCATCACAAGACTGGTGTAATTTTCCGCAAAAGATTATGCAGGCCGCTGAACGGCTCCGGGGAGTGCAGATTGAGAATCGGCCAGCTGTGGAGCTGATAGAAAGATTTAATTATTCCAATGTGCTTGTCTATCTAGATCCTCCTTATGTGCTCAGCACCAGACATGGCAAACAGTACAGATATGAGCTGGACGATAAAGGGCAGATTGATCTGATGGATGCAGCGCTGGCACACAAAGGGCCGCTACTGATATCTGGTTATGACAATGAGTTGTACAATGACCGCCTGCAGGGCTGGCACCGGGAAGAGACTACTTGTTACTCGCAGATATGTATAAAAAAACGGGAAATATTGTGGATGAACTTTGAACCAGAGAGGCAATTGAGCTTGTTTTAGGACAAATAGATAGCTCCTTTATGTATACAACCTTCCGGTATCATAAAGGAGCTACCAAGGTCACGTTCATTCTGCAACCAAATAGCGACAACCAAATGTTAACATATAGTTGCATATGTTGTCAACAAATGATGACGCATTTTGGGGAAATTAGGATCTAGGCTATTAGGCCAGAAAGGTGGAAATATGGATAATAGGATGAAAACAATTACTTTGACAGGAAAAGTGGAATTTCAAAAAAAGAAAGACATTTTTGAGGCGGAGAGGAACAGACGGATGCTTGCATATAACCATGCCATGAAAAGGTTGGTTTGTAATGCTTAGGGCTTAGGCCAATAGGAGGGCGATATATGGGAGCATTTGTTACAAGACAGCCAAACGGATTATTATGCAGGTTTTCAAGCGTTGTGGATTGCCCTACGCATTACAACATGACAGATGAAGAATACATAGAAATGTGTGCAGAAAAGGCAAGAGAAGAAGCAAGAGATGTGTTGGAAAATTATCTTAAACCGTTTGAATGGCTTAGAAATTATTTTAGACCAAACAACATGACGCAAGAGGAATTTGAAAATGTGTTAAAAGAAATGGAAGTGTCAAAAGAGCTTATTAGGATTTAAATGATTAGGCTAGAAAGGACAGAATATGCAAACAGGATTATTTGATAAAAACGGAACGCCTATCAATATTGGAGATAGGACAAGACTTGTTTTAGATGATGGAGAAGTAAGGGTATTTGATGTCTGCTTTAAGACGGTTAAGAGAACCACCATCAAAACATTCCCAGAATTTGAACCAGAGACAACGGAGGTATCTATTACAGGTATTTTCTTTTGCTGGGAAGGCTATGATTTACTACCCTGTGTAGATGAAAATGGGATTTCAGACGTAAGCAAGATGGAAGTTATTGAGAAGAATCATTCTTTGCGGAAAGCAGTTGAAATGATTAAGAATGATGACGGGCACTATGTCCCGTTGGATTGTTGTACCATGACAAACCCAAGGACAAGCGGAGGTGTTAGTCTGATTGACGAAATTGAGCTGCCATGCGGCTGGGACTGCCTAAGAGATTGCAATAACTGCATTATACAAAAAGTAATGGACGATTATGGAGAGCTTACACAACATTAGGATTTAGGATGGATAGAAATGTTTTGGTGTAAATTTAAAAAGCGTTGGTGCTCTGTATGGGGTTGTTTACAAATGAAGTGCGAATGGGATTAGGATTTGCCATATTAGGAAAGGATGAAAATCAAATGAAATATGAATTTACAGGGGAAACGAAAAAGGTAGGTTTATTTGGAAATATTATTGTCAGAAGGATAAGAGCAACGATAGCGTTTGGAGTAGTAAAAGCAGGGGATTTGGGTGGATGGATAGAAAAAGAAGAAAATCTCTCACAAGAAGGTGATGCCTGGGTCTACGGTAATGCCTGGGTCTACGGTAATGCCAGGGTCTACGGTGATGCCAGGGTCTGCGGTAATGCCTGGGTCTGCGGTAATGCCAGGGTCTGCGGTAATGCCTGGGTCTACGGTGATGCCAGGGTCTACGGTAATGCCAGGGTCTACGGTAATGCCAGGGTCTACGGTAATGCCAGGGTCTACGGTAATGCCGGGGTCTACGGTGATGCCGAGGTTTACGGTGATGCCAGGGTCTACGGTGATGCCAAGGTCTGCGGTGATGCCAGGGTCTGCGGTGATGCCTGGGTTTTACAGGTAAATCATTTGCTTGTAATTGGACCAATAGGAAGCCGAAATAGTTTTACTACATTTTTTAGAGATAAGGATAAAACTATTTCTGTTAAATGCGGATGCTTTTTTGGCAAGATTGATAGATTTATAGAAAAGGTGCAGGAAACTCACGGGGATAATAAATATGCGTTAGTCTATAGGGCAGTGGTCGAGGTTGCTAAGGCGCAAATTGATTTGAATTAGGATTTAGGAGGTTTTTATGATTAAAGGAAAATCAAAAGTAGAGTTTGGGACAGGAGATATACTTATAACTCCACTTGTAAAGGAAGATTTAACTAAAGGATGTCTTGTATTGCAGAATAAAGGCAATAGAGTAATAGGTGAATATTCTCCGACAAAAGATTTTGAAAAAAGTGAATCAGATACACTGATTACTTTTACAAAAACCGAAAGTATTGATGTACTGATTGAGAGACTGGAAAAATTAAAGCTAATGATGAATGGAGATGTAGAAGAGTGCAGGGCTGGATTCGAATATGAATTTTAGGATTTAGCGGAGGATGAAAATGTTTAATGGAATGAAAAGATGCGTCCGTTGCGAAAGACTATATTATCCCAGCAGAAGCGATCAGATGTATTGTTGCAAAGGATGTAGATTAAGAGAATACAGAGAATCCGCAAAGGAAGCAAGGGCAGGATTAAGGGAAGAAAAACAGAAATATGGTATTAGGATTTAGGAGGGCGGATATGCATAAAGAAATCGAAAAGGCTGTTTTGCGAATTACTCAGGCAATGGAAAAAAATAGGAAGGCATACACAGAAGCGGATAAAAATTATAAGGATACTGGACATGACCGTTACTGGAACAAGATGCAGAAATTGGACGATGAATATGAAGAATTGAAAGCATTCTTACTCCCAAATGAGGAAATCAATGTTAACACAGATACAATAAAACTGAATGAGTTGCGGGAAAAGGTTAGGTGCATAAAGAGTAAATGGGAATATCTAAGGGCAGATCTTCCATATTCGGCTGAATCCGTGGGAATAGATGATGTATTTCGAGATATCAAACAATTGCTAAACTGAAATTTAAAAAGAAAGGAGGCTGGAGCCGCTGGCCAGCGTAAAGGACGTCCTGGCTCCTTTCAATTATGATAAACGGAGAATTAATAGTAGATAATTTTGCCGGTGGCGGCGGAGCATCTACCGGAATAGAGATGGCAACCGGATACAGTGTGGATATTGCAGTTAATCACGACCCGGATGCTATCCGGATGCATAAAACGAACCACCCCGACACGAGGCATTATTGTGAGAGTGTCTGGGACATAGATCCGGTTGAGGTATGTAACGGCCATCCTGTAGCCTTGGCCTGGTTTTCCCCGGACTGCAAGCATTTCAGCAGAGCGAAGGGTGGGAAGCCCAAAGATAAAAATATCCGGGGGCTTGCCTGGGTGGCTCTCCGGTGGGCGGCACTTGTCCGCCCGAGGGTGATTATGCTCGAAAATGTGGAGGAATTTAAAACCTGGGGGCCGCTGAACCGGGCGCACAGGCCGATTAAGGCCAAAAGCGGCCAGACATACCGGAAGTTCCTGCAGCAGCTGGAAGATCTGGGATATGAGGTCAGCACACGGGAGCTGGTGGCTGCTGATTACGGAGCGCCGACCATGCGTAAAAGGTTTTTTCTGATTGCCAGGTGTGACGGCCGGCCGATTATCTGGCCGTCTCCCACGCATGCCCCGAGGGGCAGCAGGGCGGTTAAGGAAGGCATGATGAAGCCGTACATGGGAGCTTATACCCAGATAGATTTTTCCCGGCCGTGTCCCAGTATCTTTGATACCAGGCAGGAAATCTGGGAGAAGTACGGAATCCGGGCGCAGCGTCCGCTTGCAGAGAATACCATGCGGAGGATTGCCAGAGGGCTGCAGAAGTTTGTCCTTGAGAATCCGGAACCCTTTTTAATCCAGGTTAAAAAGGATCGAAGCAGAGACATAAACGAGCCCTTAACAACAATAGCAGGCAAGAATGAGCACTGTCTGGTGGAGCCCGTCTTGACACCGTATATTATGTGCAATAACGCAAATAACACAGGCGGAGATATACAGGACGGTCTTCCTGTTATCACCACAGCAAACCGGAACTTCCTAATGGCTCCGGCATTAATCCAGTACCATTCCGAAACGTCTGAAGGGGAGGCTCGGGGCCAGAAGATTGCAGAACCAATTATGACGGTGGACGGATCAAACAGATACGGCCTGGTAAGCGCGTCCTGTCTGATACAAATGAATCATAACTGTGACGGAAAGGATATTGCAGAGCCGATTCCGTCCATAACGGCAGGAGGCGGACACTTCGGAGAAGTAAGGGCTTTCTTGATTAAATACTACGGACAGGGGACAGGGCAGGATGCAGGAGAACCGTTAGACACCATACCGACACATGACAGGTTTGGCCTTGTGGCCGTCCAGGGCGTTGATTATGCCATAGCAGATATCGGCCTGCGGATGCTGGATCCGTGTGAACTATACAGATGCCAGGGGTTCCCAGAAGACTATATTATTGACCGGGATTATACAGGGAAATCCTATCCACGGGCCGAACAGGTCAAACGCTGCGGCAATGCCGTTTGTCCGCCGATACCAGCCGCCTTGGTAAGGGCAAACCTTCCGGAGCTGTGCGTTGCTAAAAGGACAGGGAACATCCGGATATCAGAAGGAAATTTCGGACAGATGAAATTTGTATAATGAAACGATTTGGGAAAAAGGAGGTAAAAATATATGACGGATAAAGATATGAAGGAGCAGGTTATAAACAATATTATATGCGCTATGTCGCCGGTAATGGAAACCATGCGCCTGCAGATGCTGGAAGGAGCCGTAAGAGGCGCCCTCCATGGAATGCAGCTGGTCAAGGAATGCACGGAGCTGTCAACAGAAATGGATGATACAAGATATATCCTGGAATGTTTCGCAGCCAATAAGAAACTGGAAGGATGTACGGAGCTGACCCTTGACCAGTATCTGAGGACAGCGCGCAGGTTCTTTTTACAGGCAGGGAAGGGGTATAAATATATCACAAAAGATGATGTCAAGTATTATCTTGCGCTCCGCTCCCAGCAGGTAAGGCCGAATACATTGAATAATGAAAAACGGAATCTGTCCAGCCTGTTCACCTGGCTCCATGATGAGGGAATGATTGAAAAGAACCCTGTAAAGCCGGTTAAAGGCATCAGGGGGGAGGATGTGGAAATAAAGTATTTTTCCGTAGAGGAAGAGATTGCAATAAGAGACGTTCCGTGCAGCCTGCGTGACCGGGCTGTGATAGCATTTCTATTTTCTACCGGGGTACGGGTAGGGGAGCTGTCCCAGATGGATCGGATTCATGTGGATATGCTCAAAGGGACAGTTGTATTCCGTGGAGAGAAAAGCCGGAAAGGAAAATTCCGCACCGTGTACCTTGATACCAGGGCAAGAAGATACCTCGCCGAGTATCTTGCAGGCAGAAAGGACGCCCATCCGGCCCTCTTTGTCACAGAGAGATTATATAACGGACAGCCAAAGCGCATCCACAAGGCAGGATATGAGGCCATTACACACCGGGTTTGTGAGCAGGCCGGGATACTAAGGGAAAAAGGAACCGTCCATGTGTTCCGCCGGACTTTTGCTACAAGGCTGGCAGACCGGAACTGTCCGATAGAGGTCATACAGGAGCTGATGGGCCATTCGGATTCCGGAACTACGAGCAGGCACTATATAGAGAAAAGCAGCAGGAGAACACAGGCTGTCTGGGAACAGTATGTATTGAGTGCGTAAGAGTGATTAAGAGAAAGTAAAAGGTAATATCAGAAATTAAGAGGAAATAAGAGAGAATAAGAAAAAATAAAAAAGCAGGAAGGAGGAAAACAGTTGAACCGGATACAGTTTATCATACTGTCCTGTCTGCTGTCCGAGAGCGCAGACAACAATGTAAATGCAATGTCGATAAAGGAAATCATTGAAAACCTGCGTTCCCTGGAATACACCTACAATTCTTTTTATAAGCATACAAAGGCGTTACTGGCAGCAGGATACATAGCGGCAGGACTTCCGGCAGGGAATTCCAAAACCTACTATATTACCCGGAAAGGAAAAGAGGCACTGGAGATTGTGAAAGGGGAAGATGGAGAATGAAAAAGGAAATCGGATTTGTTGCAGTAGGACAGGCAGGAGGGAACATTGGGAAGCTGCTTGAGAAGACAGGTTATACGGTGCTGTACATAAATACATCAGAAGAGGATTTGAGAACCCTTCCAGATGCAGCCCATAAGTATCACCTGGAAGGCGGTGAAGGATGCAATAAGGATCGGGCAAAGGCAAAGAAACTTCTGGCCCGGAACATCGAAAAAGTTATCAAGGAAGTATCCGGCAAGGTTCCCCAGAACATGGTATTTACTATTTTTTCAGCCGGCGGCGGCACAGGCTCCGGGATTGGGCCGATGCTTACGGATATATTGCGTCAGGAGCTGGATAAAACAGCAGGAGCAGTCACAATCCTTCCGGGCGGAGATGAATCTGTGAAGGCCCATGTCAATGCCTGGGACTGCGTGAGGGAACTGGCAGATATAGAGGAAATAGGAGCCTGCTTTTTTATTGATAATAATACCATGAGAGGCAGAATGAAGCTCAATGAGGTTTTCGTAAGACTCCTGGATGATTTTGTCAGTATCCCGGAGAAAAAAGCAAGCGCCCTTGGGAACATTGACCGGGCAGAAATTAAAGAGGTATTGAGCGCCAGGGGAGCGGCGCTTATCAGCCGGACATCCAGGCAGGATACTACTACGGCCAGAGTGATTGAGCAGCTGCGCAGAGGGATATTTGCAGATTTGGATGAGGTTAAGGCAGTGAAGTATATGGCCGTGCTGGCAGCAGGATCCCAGGCGGCAATTAACATGCAGGCTTTACAGGCAGAGTTCGGTATAGCATACGATATTTTCCAGGGGTTCGAAGCTGAACAGACGATATGCTGCCTTAGCGGCTTGAGGTTTCCTTTCTCACGCATGGAAAAGATTAAGAAAAAAGCCATAGAGAACCAAAAAGATATTGTGAACAGTTTGAATGCAGTCAGCATGAATCCGATGAGTGAGGAGCTTGATTTGCTTGCAAAGGTAAAAAAGCCGGAGAAAAAGAAAGGCAGTTCCAGGGACTTGTTACAAAAATTTCTGTAGGGAATAAGCATGAATAAAAAAACATTTAAATTTTGGATAAAGGATGATCCGCCAACTGTAAGTGCAAGTTATATCTTTATCGTAGATAACCCGGATATTGCCCTTAATATTTTATCAGTTAATATGCGCTGCATACTTGTGGAGCATGGAAGCGAAGTACTTTTTTCGGTTGAGGAACTGATTGATTATTTAAGAGAACAAATCGGTATGCCGGTATGCCTGCATAAATATCATTTTGTCCTGGCCTGCCTTTCCAGACAAAGCAATGAGCGTCTTGGGTTTGGTATAAAAGCAGCAGGATATGACTGCAAACAGGGATGGCCGATATTTCGTAACAGGGAATATCTAGGGAAGTATGAGAAACAGTCGGAACTTGAAAAACTCCTTTTTGATTATGTCCGCCGTTTTGAGGGTGAAGATGCTGAAGAACTGGTAAATAAAGAACGGTTTCTGAGATATAGCAAAACAGGGGAGGTCATTGGGGTTTATGATGCAGAAATTGTGGAGTATATCATAGATTCAGTTCCCTTTTTTGTAATGGACGAGCAGCCTTATATTTACGAACAGGGTGTGTACATTATGGATGAGGGAGGGATATACCTGAAAGATATTATCCAGGATCTGATACCTAAATATTTGTTAAAGAGCAACACTATAAAATCCATATATATGCTTTTGGTGATGCAGAAAAAGGTACAAAAGCGATTGGAAGATCTGAATGCTTACCCGAAATACTGGATTAATTTTAAAAATTGTATGTTTGACCCGATAGGCTGGAAAATGAGGAGGCATAAGCCGGAATACTATTCCATTAATCAGATACCTCACGTCCTGGAGCCGGATATAAGAAAAAACCTGGAGGCAGCAGGATCCCAGACGATAGCATATTTACAGGAAGCGATACCCGATGAAAAGGATCGGACAATGTTAATGCAGTACATAGGTTATTGTATGACTACGGATTCTAAATTCCAGAAGTTCTTAATATTAAAAGGGGACGGCGGAACAGGGAAATCAGTGATTGTTTCTCTGGTACAAAATCTGATAGGAAAAAGGAATTATTCTACTGTATCCCTGGAGAATATTAACCAAAGGTTTTATCCTGCGGAGCTGATGGGAAAACTTCTGAATGCCTGCGCTGATATAGAAAGTGCACCTTTAAACAGTGTAGATACGATTAAAAAGGTGACAGGGGAAGATACTTTGATGTATGAGCGGAAAGGCAGGGATCCAAAGACTTTTGCCAGTTATGCAAAATTGTTGTTTTCGGCAAATAAGATTCCGCTGAATCTGGATGAAAAGACCAGTGCATTTTACCGACGGCTTTTAATTCTGGAGATGAATGTAAAGCCCAAGGTCATTGATCCGGATTTGAAAGATAAACTGGTGCAGGAAGTGCAGTATCTTATCTGGATGGCACTTGTAAATCTGCGGACGCTATATCAGAGTGGGAACTTCGCAGAAAGTGATAACAGCAAGAGAATGGTGGAGGAACTTTATCGGAAAGCAGACAGTGTCAAAGCGTTTACAGATGAATGTGTGATCCGTACAGATACAGATATATTGCTAAACAGAACCATATTGTATGAGGAGTACAAAAAATATTGCATGGAGTATGGACGCAAGGAGTACAGCCGGAATGTTTTTTATGAAATGCTTACGGAGAGAGGATTCAGGGATAAGCGGAAAGGGGATGGACGTTATTTTGTCGGGGTAATGATTAAAGACAACGGTTTTAAAGAAGTGGATGAATATGAACAGCAGGAAATTCCTTTTAGAACAAATACCAGTCAGTGACAGGTCAATGACAGTCTTGTGACAGATGCGTATGTTAAAAAATGCTGATTTTATGGGAAAAATGACAGTAATGACAGAAATGACAGCTTTTTTAAATTCTTACGTAAAACATAATTTTTAAAATTTCCGCAGAAGTTTAAAATACCTGTCATTTCTGTCATTTATATGAAAAAAAGAAGAAAAAAGCTTGAAAATAAAGGATTTATGATGTGACAGAAAAAAAGAAAAAGCTGTCATTAATCTGTCACTCATCTGTCATAAAGGAGGATAAGAATGAACAAGGTAATATTGATAGGGAGATTAACCAGAGATCCGGATGTACGGTATTCGCAGGCAGAAGAGTCTGTGGCGGTAGCAAGGTATACATTAGCGGTTAACCGCAGATTCCATAGGGATGGAGAGCAGGCGGCAGATTTTGTCAGCTGTGTAGCTTTTGGAAAGCAGGGTGAATTTGCGGAAAAGTATTTGCGCCAGGGAATTAAGATTGCAATTACAGGACGGATTCAGACTGGAAGCTATACAAATCGTGATGGACAGAAAGTTTATACAACGGATGTCATAATTGAATCGCAAGAATTTGTGGAGAGTAAAAAAGCTGTGGAAGAACGTGAGGCTGCTGAATATGGAGGACGGCAGGAAGCTCCGGAGGGCGATGGCTTTATGGATATACCGGATGGAATTGATGAGGAGTTACCATTTAACTAAGGGGTAGGTGATAAAAGTGACAAAAAATGAATTAGGACAGTTATTAAACCTAAGAAAAGAGATTCGGGAATTAGATGCTAAGGTTGAGAAAATGCAAAATCAAAGAGGGGGAGAAGTGATGGATAAAGTGCACACTTCCATGCCTGATTTCCCATATGCATATACAACCAAGACAATAATGGGGGTAGATAACAGAGTAGTAAAAAAGCAACGAAGAGTATTAACAGAAAGTGAGCGGCTCTTGTTAAAGAGAAGAAAGCAGGCGGTAGAGACTGAATATAGAATTTCTCAGTACATAAAGAGTATAAATGACAGCAGGATCCGTAGAATTATAAGTTTGAAGTATGAAGAGGGGTTATCCTGGAGCAAAGTGGCAGACAACATGAATTGTGATCGGACATATCCAGAAAAGTTACTCACCAAGTATTTAAAGGAGCATCCGGAAAAGAAAAATAGAAAAAAATGAAAGTTTCTCACAATTCTCGTTTTGAATGTATTATAATGCTATTAAGTCGAAGCAGGTCAAAAACGAACTGCAAGATCTCCCAAATACATTTTTTAGAAGGCATCCTGTAGAAATACAGGGTGTTTTTCTTTGTCGAAACGTGGTATAATTTGGAAAAATGTATTTATGGGAGGAAAAGAAAATGTCAAATAAGGGAAAGAGCAGTCTGGGATCGAGTTCGCATGGAACAAAAGGAAATTCTGTTTCAAAAAGCGGAAAGAATGGGAGTCACCAGTATTCTAATTCTAGCGGAAGGACAACCACTACAAGCTCTGCAGGTTCTCCAGGACACAAAAAGTAGGTGAAATATGAGTGCAGATGACATTTTGAAAATTATCCAGGGAATACCAGAATACATCAAATACATATATCCAGGATATTTAACAGTGTATGCCTATTACTTTCTTAGGGGGAAGACACTAAAGGATAGTAATTATATTTTGATAAAAGCAATAGCAATCAGCTATCTTTATATTATTCTAATAGAGTGGTTGGGAAATATTTCATGGATTTCTGCTGTTGTGAACCGGATTTTTTCAAGGGCATCATATGAGATTAAATTGAATGCTAGCTTGTTGTTAGTATCTATAACATTTGCTTATGTTGCCTATAGGCTTGCCATTTCAAAGAGATTAAATTGGATTCTAGGTAAATTAAAAATTAATACAACCTTTTACGACAATGAAATGGAAGTATTGGCCGACTTTGACAAGGGAGCATGGCTTTGCGTTTACTTGAAAGATGATGAAGTAGTCTATGAGGGTTCTCTAGGATATAAAGAGTTGGAGGAAGACAGAAGAAAATATATTTGCTTAAATGCATACTACAAATATTTTTTAGATAAACATGGAAAACCAAAGGAGCCTTATGTGGAAGACCATGAAAACGAGTGGGATCAGACAGTTTTGATATTTTATGACAGCATAAAGCGAATAGAAAAAAGGGTTTAAGTTTATGAAAGAGATGTTTTCGGGCATCTCTTTTTATTTTGAGAATTGATATTGGCAGCAGGACTCTAAGCGTCCGCTGCCAAAAACAATAAGGAAAACATGACACAAGAACAGATTGCATATGTAAAGCAATGCATCAAGGAAGACATTCACAGATTCTATATATGGGGGCTATGGAAGAAACTCCGCAGGGAAGTCCTGCAAATGGATCACGGCGAGTGCCAGAGATGCAAGGCAAAAAAGCTATATACAAAAGCAACCACAGTCCACCATGTAAACTATGTAAAAAAACATCCCGAGCTTGCCTTAGAGATATGGTACGAATGGCAGGGAGTAAAGAGAAGGAACCTCATCAGCCTATGCCATGACTGCCATGAGGCTGTTCACGGTTACAGAAAGCCAATAGAAAAGAAGCTTCTGACAGAAGAAAGATGGGACTGACAAACCATACCGAGAAAAGCATCCCCCCGGTCTGAAAAAATCACGTTTTAATTTGCATACCGGAGACCGGTGGGTGGCCTCGACTGCACCGGGAAAGCTCGCACATGATAAAAAATAAAAAAATAGGGGGTGAAAATGTGGCTCAAAAAAGGAGGGATATATTAGGAAGTTTAATTTCGCAGCTAGAAAGAAAAGAGGCAGATATTTCTTGTTTTTTGGACTTGTTAGATGATTATATGGCCCTTTATGACATCAAAAAGAAGCTAAAAACAGATATTAAAACGAGAGGAGTATCCTATGTTGCTACTTCTGCATCCGGCAAGGCCACCATAGTCAAACAAAATCAGTCAGTCAAGGACTTGGTAGCAGTCAATAAGCAGATGCTTATGATTCTGGATAAACTTGGGCTGACAACCGAAAAGACTATAAAGGATGATGAAGATGAAAAACTGTGATCCACGGATAGAGGCCTATATGGAGGCTGTGGTTTCCGGAGCAGTAAGATCATCCAAAGAAGTCAAAGCCCTAATGGTTCATGTGCGGCATTGCTTTGAGACAGAGGATATCTATGTGGATCAACAGCAGCTGACGGACTATCTGGGACTTTCACGGTATTTTCCTTATGATAAGATTTTTCCATGGCAGATATTTGTAATAGGTCTGCATGACTGCACATACTGGAGAGAAAGCGGGATGCCGCGCTGGCCGGATCTCTTCTGTCTGATTGGGCGTGGAGCTGGAAAAGATGGAACAATTGCTCTGGAAGCCGTGGCATTGTCCTCTGAGTATAACAATATTCGTGAATATGATGTAGATATCTGTGCAAATAATGAGACACAGGCGCTCCGTCCGGTTCAGGATATTGTAGGAGCCTTTGAGCAGCCGCAATTTATCAAGAAACTGCAGCGCTTTTTTAAGTGGACGACAGAAAAGGTAGTCAGCTTAAAAACTAAGTCAACCATTAAAGGCCATACAAACAATCCGGGAGGCAAGGATGGTCTTCGCTCTGGGATTGTGATACTGAATGAAATTCACCAGTATCAAGATTATAAGAATATCAATGTTTTTACAACCGGCTTGGGGAAAAAGAAGCATCCACGCCGGTCTTATTATTCCACTCAGGGAGATGAGAGAGAAGGGCCTCTGGACGATTTGTTAGAGACATCCGAAGGCATTTTGTTTGGCGGTGATCCGGATAATGGATTGCTGCCTTTTATTTGCCGTCTGGACAGCAAGGATGAAGTGCATGATGAAAAAAACTGGGAGAAGGCCAACCCGTCTTTGCCATACCTTCCGGATCTCATGGAGGAAATCCGGAAAGAATACAGAGACTGGGTAAAGCGTCCGGAAAAATTCACAGCGTTTATGACAAAGCGCATGAATCTGCCAGATGGCTCCAGCGAAATCAAAGTGTGCAGTTATGAGAGGATTAAGGCTACAAACCGCCTGGTTCCGGTAGAGGATCTGCAAGGACGAAGTTGTACCTGCGGCATTGACTTTTCGAAAATCACCGATCTTGTATCTGTGAATCTGCATTTTCGTGATGGAAATATCCGTTACGACCTTAACCATTCCTGGCTCTGTCTGAAATCAAAGGATTTACCCAGAATCAAGGCTCCATGGAAGGAATGGGCTAAAAGGGGGCTTATTGATTTGATAGATGATGTAGAGATACATCCAGAGGTAATTGTGGAATACATCTCAATGCAGATGGAGTACTATTCTATTAAAATGATGGCAATTGACGACTTTCGTTACGCACTGTTATCACAGTATCTGAAAACCATAGGTTTTGATGCAAAAGTATACAAGAATTTGAAACTGGTACGGCCGTCTGACATTATGAAGGTTGCTACAGTAATAGACAGCTGCTTTGCCAACGACTATTTCATCTGGGGAGATAACCCTGTTTTGAGATGGGCAGTCAATAACACAAAGATGGTTCGATATGGCCGGAAACTGGGAAAAGAGGATGATGCAGATATAGGCAATTTTGTATATGCCAAGATTGAGGCAAAGTCCAGAAAGACAGATCCCTTTCTGGCTTTGGCGGCATCTATGACGGTAGAGGACGCTCTGCCGTATATTCAGTCTATGAATATGCCGGATTTGGGTGTATTCACATATTAACGCAGAAAGGGGATAGAAATGGGATTCAGTATAAAGCGCATGTTTCGGAGCAGAGAAACACCCGAAATGGAGAGAGTGGCATCTGTGGAGATTACCGATCAGCAGGTCTATGAGGCGGTTACAGAGATCTGTTTACGGGAGCTTGCGTTCTGGACTTGTGTGGGAAAGATTGCGAACGCTTTTACAAAATGCGAGTTCCGTACCTTCTATGAAGGGAAAGAGATTTTTGAAGATGAATATTATCTCTGGAATTATGAGCCGAACAGGAATCAGAATAAGGCGGAATTTCTCAATAAAGCCATGGAAAAATTGTTTCGGGAAAATGAACTGCTGATTGTAGAAAGCTATGATGGCCAGCTCCTGGTGGCAGACAGCTTTACGGTTACACACAACACCCTGTATGGGGATACCTACAGTAATGTACTGGTAGATGATTACCAGTTTTCCAGGAACTTTTCAAGCACCGATGTGCTCCACTGGAAGCTTAACAATAAAAATGTCAATCAGATTATACGGGGCCTGTATGATTCCTATAGCAAATTAATAGATTACTCAGCAAAGTCCTATCTGAAAAGCAGAGGAAGCAGAGGTATTTTAGATATCTCTGCGATGGCGCAGTCAGACAAACTTTTTGAGGAAAAGCTGAAAAAACTAATGAATGAATATTTTAAGTCATTTTTCAGCAGTTCCAATGCTGTTCTGCCCTTGTTTGAGGGATACAAATATACAGATTTAGGCTCTAAAACATACAGTGAAGGAACCAGCCGGGATATCAAGAACCAGTATGATGACATTTTTGATTTTACGGCCAGAGGTTTTTCTATGCCGCCCTCCCTTGCTAAGGGGGATGTACAGGATACTAGTAAAGCGGTAGAAGAGATGCTGACATTCTGCCTGGATCCATTAGTTTGTATGCTCCAGCAGGAAATCAACCGCAAGAGGAACGGAAAAGGAGGATTGCGGAAAGGAACCCGGCTGCAGATTAATACTATGCGTGTGAAGCATATAGATATGTTTGACATAGCTGCATCTGCGGATAAACTGATCAGTTCCGGTATTTATACGGTTAATATGATTTTACGTGCACTGGAAGAACCGAAGATAGACGAAGAATGGGCAGATCAGCATTTTATAACAAAAAATTATTCTACGATCCAGGAAATTCTGGAGGAGCAGAGTAAGAAAGGAGGAGAAAAAAGTGGGCAAACCCAATGAAAGCAGGCAGAAAGGAATATCCTATTGTTTTCAGAAAAGTGAGGAAAATGTACATAAATTATATATTTATGATGATGTAACACAATATGGAACGTTTAACTGGTCAACCTGGGAATACGAAGAAAGTGAGACGTCAGCCAAGTATTTTAGGGATCAGTTAGAAGCAATTCCGGACACAGACACTATTGAACTGCACATTAATTCTAACGGCGGTTCCGTGAAAGAAGGAGTGGCAATTTATACGCAGCTGAAACAGAAGGCATGTAAAAAGGTCGGCTATGTGGATGGTGTGGCATACAGTGTGGCCTTTTTGATTCTACAGGCATGTGATGAGAGGGTGATGGGTCTTGGAACATCAGCTCTGATACATAATATGTGGATGAGCGTGGCCGGAAATGCAAAAGAGCTTAGGAAAGCGGCAGATGATCTGGACGTGTTAATGGAGTCAAACAGGCAGGTATTCCTGGCGAGATCCAATTTAGATGAGCAGAGGCTTATTGAGATGATGGATGCAGAAACCTTCCTTACTCCGGATCAGTGCCTGGAATATGGCTTTATTGATAAGGTTGGCACTTACCAGGCGGATGAAAAGGACATCCATGAAAAACTGATGCGGCAGGTACAACAGCTTAGCCACATAATAACACAGCAAAAATCATTCCGGGAACAGATGGCGGCTTTCCATCAGTCAGTTGAAGCGCCCCTGACACCAACGCCAAAAACTCAACACGAAAAGAAGCTTGCAAATCAATTGACAAATTTTTTTAAAAATATGTAAAGGAGAAGAGATATGAGAAACAAAGACATTTTAGCAATGGAGAAGGCGAAAATCGTAGAAAAGATGAATCAGGCCATCAAGGATGATGATACCAAGGCATTCAGCGAGGCATTCACGGAACTCTGTCTGAAGATTGAGGAAAATGTTCTGGAGCAGGCCAGGGAACTGCTGACAGAGCAGGATGTGACGATTCTGGCCCAGAGAGGTGTGCGCCAGCTTACATCAAAAGAAAAAGAATACTATGAGAAAGTCATCGAGGCTATGAGGTCTAAGGATCCAAAACAGGCGATGAATGATGTAGACGTGGTTATGCCGGAGACGATCATCAATTCCGTATTTGAGGATCTGCAGACAAACCATCCGCTGCTGGCTAAACTGTCAGCTACAACGGTGACAGGTTTGACAAGAATGATGATGAATACCAATGGCGAACAGAAAGCGGCCTGGGGTAAACTGACAGCAAAGATTGTCGAAGAACTTACTTCCGGATTCAAAGAAGTGGATGTGACCCAGGATAAACTTAGCGCTTTCATTCCGGTTTCTAAGGCTATGCTGGATTTGGGGCCCTCCTGGTTGGATAATTATGTACGCCAGGTACTTGATGAGGCTCTGGCAAGCGGCTTGGAGTATGGAATTGTATGCGGCACCGGTAAAGATATGCCGATTGGCATGATGCGCCAGGTAGGTGAGGGAGTTGTGGTTACAGGCGGCGAGTATCCGCTGAAGGAGTCAATTAAGATGACAGCTCTGGATATGGAGCAGATGTGCAACGTGACGGCGATCATGGCCAGAAATGAAAAGGGACAGGCCAGAACGGTTTCCGGACTGATTCTGCTGGTCAATCCGGTAGATTATTTCCGGAGAGTGCTGCCGGCAACGAGAATGCTGACTCCCGATGGCAATTACACTTCCGTACTGCCTGTGGACGCAGAGATTATTCAGAGTGCGGCGGTGCCGGAGGGCAAAGCAGTCTATGGTATGGCACCCAAGTATTTTCTGGGTGTGGGTATGGCGAGAAACGGCCGGATCGAGTATTCAGATGAATACAGATTCCTGGAGGATGAGAGGGTTTACCTCATTAAACTGTATGCGCACGGCTTTGCGAAGGATAACAATGCTTTTATGGTACTCGATATTACGGAGCTGCTGCCGGTACGTTTTAAAGTTATTACCACTACAGAAGAAAAGTCTCATAGTGCGGACTTGGCTGATTTAAAGATCGGAAGTCTGGAGCTGTCGCCTGCATTTGCAACAAACACAGAATCCTATACTGCAGAAACTACGAATGCTACGAACACCATAACAGCGATACCTGCCAGCGGTTCTGCTGAGGTGACAATCACTGTTGGTAACAAAGCAGTGATTAATGGAGCAGCGGCAGCCTGGGAGGCAGGGGATAATACAGTAAAAGTCAAAGTGACAGATGGAGATAAAGAAAAGAACTATACTGTGACGGTGACAAAGGGGTAAGAGGCTTATGGCAGACGATAAAGATAAAGCCCTGCTTGCCGAAGTGAAAAATTATCTGGATATAACCTGGGATGATGCTCTGGGAGAACAGAAGCTTATGGGGATGGTTCAAAGAGGGATAGCTGCCATAAAAGGAAAAATTGGGGAGTGCGATTTCTATGGGGAAACCCAGGAAAAAGCACTTCTCTTTGATTATGTTATGTATGCCAGGGCTGGGGAAATAGCAGATTTTTGGGACAATTATAAGCCGGAAATCATATCTCTTCAAGTCAGTAGGAAGGTGGATGCGTATGTCGAGAATGGGGAAGGGACAGTTTGAGACATTTGGAGATGGACTTCTATCTATCTTTGAGGCGGATGAACGATGTTTGACAGGCACAAAAGCGAGCCATATACGGTTTGGCAGCCGGACAGTGGGAGTTAAGCGTTACTGGGAGGCAAAAACAGCAGGAAACGAGATCGCATATATGGTAAGCGTTCCTTTAGAGCTGTTGTCGGCAGTTTCAATTTATGCTGGGGATATCGTTGTCTTGGAGACCAGAACAGAATCAGAAGGAAATTCCGGCCAGTATCGTATTTTACAGATACAGCCAAAATATGATTCCAGTCCCCCTGCACTGTACTTGTCACTTGAAAATCTAATGCATCCGTATAAAGACAGGAGGGGTGATAGTGGCTGACAAGGTGACAGCTGACAACTTCGCAAGTGAGCTGATAAAACAAATGACGGAATATAGCAAGGCATGCTCAGAGGAAGTGAAGGACGTTATAAAGGAGGCGGCAAAAAAAGCTAGAACCGAGCTGAAACGGACATCTCCAAAAAGAAGCGGTGATTATGCAAAAAAATGGAGTATGAAAGTGACCAAAGAAAATAGTATGTCGGTGGAAGTTGTCATTTATGATAAACGATATTCGCTGGTTCATTTGTTGGAAAAAGGGCATCAGCTTAGAAAAGGAGGGCGTTCGATTGGAGAAGTGAAGCCGATGGAGCATGTAGCCCCGGTTCAAGAAAAATTAGAAATTGATGTAGAAAAGGGAATAAAGGAGGTTTTATGACACCGGCAGAGATTGAAGAAATGCTGAAGGAAACAGGTATAACTTTCCGGTATCATCATTTTACACAAAAAGAAATGAAAGATATACCTCTTCCTATTATCGTCTGGAATATTCCTGGAACGGACAATTTTTTTGCAGACGGGCAGGTTTACAGTAAAATTAAGAATCTGGATATAGAACTTTACACAGATGAAAAGGACTGGGCCTGGGAAGAAAAGTTGGAAGATATTTTGGATTCTCACGGCATTGCATGGCAGCAGACGGCTTCCGACTGGCTGGAATCTGAAAACATGTGGGAATCCTTGTATGAAATGGAGGTTTAGAGAATGTCAAAAAATGAAAACAAAGTACAGTTTAATTTGAATAATGTGGCATATGCTCTTTTGACACAGGAAAATGGGGCTGTTAACTGGGGTGTTCCGGTAATGATTCCCGGAGCCGTAACTCTTACTATGGATCCGCAAGGGGATGTAACGCCTTTTTATGCGGATGGAATTGTATATTATCAGTCTGTTGCCAATAGCGGCTATTCCGGAAGCCTGGAGATGGCCAGATATCCGGAGCGGATGCTGAAAGACATCTGGGGTTACATCGAAAACGAGACGGATCATGTAATTACAGAAAATGCAAATGCGGAACCCAAGCCGTTTGCGCTGTTATATCAGATTGATGGCGATACTGATAATCAGTTGTATTGCCTTTACAATTGTACTGGAACCAGACCTGGAATTGGAGGAACTACAAATACCAATACAAAGGAGCCTCAGACACAATCCAGTAACATTTCTGCCGCAGCGCTTGAAGATGGCAGAGTGCTTGCAAGAACTACGTCGAAAACGCCGGATGAAGTACGCAAGGCATGGTACACAAAGGTATATGAGGGAGAAGCGGCGGCTTAAAGATGTGAGAACTAGGAGGTATATATGAAAAAGGTAATTAAAGTTGATGATAGAGAAATAGGGTTTAAGGCTACTGCCTTAACCCTGCGTCTTTATCGTCATTTTTTTGGCCGGGATATGATTAGCGATATGGTCAAATTGAAGAAAGCATATAGGAAGGCAGCAGAATTGCCAGAGGATGCAACGGAAGAGGAGCAACAGGAAGCGCAGCTTTCTGCGCTTGATCTGGAAATCTTTGAAAATGTGGCCTGGGTTATGGCCTGGCAATATGATAAAGAGGCAGCAGGAGAAGAGCCGGATAAGTGGCTGGATGAATTTAAAACTTTTAGTATTTATGAGATATTTCCGGATATTCTGACCCTGTGGGAGCTGAATCAGAAAACAACTGCAAAGCCTAAAAAAAAATGAGAGCCACTGTGCGTGAGAGTACAGGGGCTTTGTTTATGCTAAGATGTGCGGAACTGGGGCTTTCAGACGAAGCTCTTGATGGCATGACCATGGGGATGGTTTACGATATGTTGATTGAGCGTGGGAATGATAATGAGGAGTATCCGTACAAAGCAACACAAGAAGACATTTATTCATTTTTCGGAAAGGGTTGAGTAAATGGCAGGTAAATCAGGCGGTACTAAAATAAGAGGAATGACTCTCAAGATTGATGGTGATACCAGTGGGGTAGTTAAAGCACTATCAGGAATGAACAGTCAAATATCGAATACACAATCACAATTAAAAGATATTGAGCGCCTTTTAAAATTAGATCCTAAAAATACGGAACTGCTTAGGCAGAAACAGGAGCTTCTTACAAGGGCTATAGGAGAAACCGAAGAGAAGCTTAAAAAACTAGAAAACGCTGAAAAACTGGTACAAGAACAGTTTAAGGAAGGAAAAATATCACAGGATCAATATAATGCACTCAGACGAGAAATTGTTGCTGCAGAAATGAGCCTTGATAATTTGAAAGATGAAGCAAAAAAAACAGAAGACGCTATAAATGGTGTAGATGAAAAACCAGTTGAAGAAGTGGCAAAGGCTGCAAAAGAAGCAGAAAAGTCCATTGAGGGTGCAGGAAAAGAAGCGTCTAATTTTAAGGAGCTTTTGAAAGCTGAGGTTGTTGTCGAGGGAGCAAAAAGTATTATTGGAGCTTTAAAAGATGTGGCAGAAGAAACCAAAGAATACAAGAAGATAATGGGCTCTCTTGAAGTATCCAGTGAAAGGGCCGGATACAGTGCAGAACAAACGGGAGAAGTCTTTAAAGAGCTATATGGAGTTTTAGGGGATGATCAGACAGCAGCCACAACAACAGCTAACCTGCAGGCCCTGGGTTTATCACAAGAACGATTAAAGGAGATGACAAATGCAGCTATTGGCGCCTGGGCTTCATATGGTGACAGCATACCGATTGACGGCTTAGCGGAATCAATTAATGAAACTATCAAAGCAGGCACAGTCACTGGAACATTTGCGGATGTTCTGAATTGGGCTGCATTGGAAAATGAAACCTTTGGAGTAAGTCTGAAAGAAAATACAAAGGCAAATGAAGAGTGGAATAAGGCAGTCAGCGAAGCGGAAACTGCAGAAGATTATTTTAACTTGGCCCTCCAGGATGCATCTACAGAGGCAGAAAGAGCCAATCTCGTCATGCAGATGCTGGCAGATCAGGGCTTAACTGAAGCTGGGAAAGCATGGAAGGAAAATAATAAAAGTCTGGTAGAGAATAACCAGGCTAATGCAGAACTGCAGGAACAGATGGCGGAGCTTGGAGAAAAGGTTATGCCAATAGTGACATCTGTTATTGAAAAGGTAGCAGAGCTGCTGGAATGGTTTAATGGATTGGATGAGGATACTCAAAATATTATTTTGCTTACTATAGCCCTGGTTGCAGCTCTTGGACCCTTAACAGGTGCAATTGGAGGCGTGTCGGATGCCATATCGTTTTTGGCTGCAAATCCAATTGTGGCTTTGATAGCTGCTATTATCGCACTTGTAGCTTTGATTGCAGTAAAAGGTGATGAAATACAAGATGTTTTGCAAAAAGTAGATGATTTTATGCAGAATATCTTTGCGAAAGACTGGACGGAAGTTTTCGGGCCTGTTCTGGGTAATGCACTTAATGGTTTCTTTGCTAATTTGAAAAACATATGGGATTCGGCAAAGGTGATGCTGAATGGGATTATAGATTTTATCCGTGGGGTTTTCACCGGAGATTGGGAACGAGCCTGGAACGGAGTAAAAGAAATATTTGGCGGTATGTTCCAGATGTTGGTTTCATTAGCGAAATCACCTTTGAACAGTGTGATTTCACTGATTAATGGCATGATAGACGGAATTAACTGGGTGATTCGGAAAGTAAATGGTCTGTCATTTACAAATCCGTTTACAGGTAAGAATGTGGGATTCAATTTTGGAGAAATAGGAAAAGTACCATATCTGGCCAAAGGCGGAGTCCTTTTCCAAGGCTCTGCAGTTGTAGGAGAAGCTGGGCCGGAGCTGCTCACGATGAATGGCAGTCGTGCCATAGTGCAGCCGCTGACGAATCAGAACAGCAATACCAGTTACTTAGGCGGATTAACAGTCCATGTTTATGGTGCTCCCGGGCAGGATGTGGAAGAATTGGCAGAATTGGTGGCGGATAAGGTACAGGCAGAGGTACAGAGGCAGGAGGCGGTCTATGCATGATGGGTTATTTTGTTTTTGGCGGAAAATGCAGTAAGGATTATGGTCTTTATATATCTGGGAGCGGCGCCTTTAATGCTCCGGAGCGAGATGTGGAACTGGTGGAAGTTCCGGGAAAGAATGGAAGCCTGGTTTTAGATAATGGCCGGTTTAAGAATATTGCAGTTACCTACCCGGCATTTATCCGTCATAAGTTCAAGAGCCTGTCCGGAGCAGCCAGAGAGTGGCTGCTGCATGCCTCCGGTTATGTGCGGCTGGAGGACAGTTATAACCCGGAGTATTACCGGCTTGCCCGGTTTGGCGGTCCGTTAGATTTTGATACCAAAGTACTGAATCGCGCCGGGGAGTGCAACCTGTTCTTTGACTGCAAGCCTCAGAGGTATCTGGCCGATGGAGATTTTATAGTTGATGTAGCAGGCAGTATACAGATGTTTAATCCTACCCCTTTTCCGGCGCTGCCGCTTATTCGTGTCTATGGCTCATCCGGTACATTGATGGTTGGTGAGGTGATTGTCCAGATATCTGATATCCCGGGATATCTGGATATTGATTGTGAGCTTATGAACGCCTGCAAGGGGACTATGAATTGTAATTCAAAGATCAATGCACAAAAGTTTCCGACACTTCTGTCCGGACAAACGGGGGTAGCTTATGAAGGGGATATTGATCATGTGCAGATAAAACCAAGGTGGTGGACAATATGATTCCGATTTTATTTGAACCAAAAACAAACAATTTTAACTCCAATGGATTAGGCAGGCTGATGGATGCGGCGTCCTGTCTTGTGATTGAAGAGAGGAATGGGGCATATGAATTAGAGATGCAGTATCCTATTGATGGTATTTTGTGTGAGGATATCAAAATGGCATCTGTTATCTTGGCGGAACCAGGGGAGGGACGGGAGCTTCAGCCGTTTTCTGTATATAAGATATCAAAGCCTTTGAAAGGGATTATCACGATTTATGCGGAGCATATCAGTTATCAATTGTCTTATATTCCGTGTGCGCCCTTTACGTCCAAGACGGCAGCAGGAGCATTGGCAGGATTTGAGCAGCATGCAGCTGAGGAATGTCCCTACGCATTCTGGACAGATAAGACTGCTTCCGGAGATTTTGCTGTTTCTGTACCAGCAAGCATCCGTTCCCGGCTCGGGGGTGTAAAAGGCTCTATATTGGATGTGTATGGTGGGGAATTTGAATTTGACCGCTATACAGTGCGGCTTTGGGACAACCGGGGGACAGATAATGGAGTGGTGCTTCGTTATGGAAAGAATATAACAGATTTGAAGCAGGAAGAGAATATCTCAAATACGATTACGGGTATTTATCCATATTGGACGGACAGTGACGGAAACATGGCGGAACTTCCGGAAAAGGTTATTTCTTCGGAAAAGGCCGCTAATTTTCCATATCCAAGGACAATTCCGGTTGATTTTTCTTCTAAGTTTCAAGAGAGGCCTACAGAAGCGGAACTGCGAAGTGCGAGTGAAGCCTATATGAAATCAAATGATATAGGTATTCCCTCTGTGGGGATCAGTGTATCTTTTATTCCTTTGTGGCAGACAGAGGAATATAAGGATCTGGCTCTGCTGGAGAGTGTGAAACTCTGTGATGTGATTACAGTTGACTATGAGAAGCTTGGGATAAAAGCGAAAGCTAAGATTGTACGTACTGTCTATGATGTGCTGAAGGGCAGGTATCAGAGCCTGGAAGTCGGGGATGCCCGTACAACGCTTGCATCTACCATTGCAGGGCAGGCTCAGCAGATTGAGGACAAGCCGTCAAAAGGTTTCTTGGATGAGGCGGTGAAAAATGCTACAAACTGGCTGACAGGCGTAAATGGGGGGTATGTGGTATTCCATAAAAATGCCGATGGCCAGCCTTATGAAATTTTGATAATGGATACAGATAATATTGAGACAGCTAAAAATGTGTGGCGCTGGAATCAGAATGGATGGGGGCACAGTAAGGGCGGTTATCATGGGCCGTATACCATGGCGGCCACAATTGACGGCGGTATTGTGGCCGACTTTGTTACGGCCGGCACTATGCTGGCAAATCGGATTAAAGGCGGAACCTTGACCCTTGGCGGCCCTGGGAATGGTAGTGGGATGTGCGTGGCGTATGATATAACAGGCAGTCTTATAGCAAGTATATCTAATGCCGGTATTTTGCTCAAAAAAGGAAAAATGGATATAAGATCCGATGACGCCAATGAAAACTATATTGACTTACACTGGCAACATACTTATCCGAGCGGTACACAATACTACAGAACGGCTGTAAGCCCCAGAGAAATTAAGGTATTAATGCAGGATACAGATGGATCAAAAAAATGTGCAGTGATTAATTCATCTACCATAGGTATTGGAACATTTACCGGAAGCATTGATGCTCCCACGAGATTTTCTATTGACAACTATGTGTCTGATACAGGATTGAGGGACGGCTCTGCTTATACAGGAACTGTTGCAGTGGATGGGAAAACATTTTCGATTGCGGGCGGAATTATTAAGAGTGTTAGGTAGGAGGAAAGTATGAAACTATATTATCCAATAACAGTAGATTTATACAATCTTTATCCGCTTAAGAAAATGAATGCGCAGCAGGATAATACCGGACGCGGCGCCATGGTTACATTAACAGCAGCTGGAATGGTGATTGCTCCGACCGAAGAAACAATCTCATTATGGGCTAAAAAGCCAGACGGCAAAGTGTCCTATCTGCCGTGTACGGTAGCAGAGGGGCAAATTAAAGCGGATTTTACAAACCAGATGTTAGCCATAGCCGGTTCCGTCCAGGTGGAGCTGCAGATGATTGATGGTGAGAACAATATTACAACCCCTATCTTTACAGTAGAGGTTTATCCTTCCAATATAGACAGCTCTGCGGTAGAGAGCAAAAACGAATTTACCGCATTGATAAAAGCGCTGCAGGAGGTTGAGGAGTTAAAAAAGAATGGTCTGAAAGGGGATCCCGGGGATGCTGCTACTATTTCGGTCGGAACCGTAACGGCATCGGAACCGGGAAGTATGCCGGTTGTAACAAATTCCGGCACAGAACAGGATGCGGTATTTGATTTTGTGATACCGCGCGGAGAAACGGGGCCGCAGGGGGAAGTAGGGCCGGAAGAGGTACATTTTGGAACATTTGCGGATTTTCCGATACCGGGAGAACCGAAAGTGCTTTATGTGGATACCTCGGCAGATCCCCGGCTGCTTTATAACTGGGACAGTGAAACCGCTAAGTATATTCTGGCAGGCGGCGCAGGAGGGGCAGACGGCAGCAGCATAGACATACCAGTAACGTTACCTGCGGAAGGCTGGACAGGTGAAGCTGCCCCATACTCCCAGACTGTAACCGTCCCCCAGATACGTGAGAGCATGACACCATTGCTCTATTTTGCCGGCGCAGGTGACGACGCCCAATACGCCTATAGCCTTATCACAGGCTATGAGGCAGGATATGCGGAAATGATATTTTACGCCGCAGACTTGCCGGAGGCAGACATTGACATCACCCTCAAAGGCATCCCGGCGCAGCAGCTGGAGTATGCAGACAACACGGTTGTGGTGGTTGTGCCGGCAGATGGTTTTGAGCTAAATGAGGATTTAGGGCGGTATGAGCAGACTATTGCTGTTGAGGGCATGACCCCGGGTATGGGCGGATTGTTTGATATCGTCCGTTCCGGGCCCGTGCTAACCCTGGAGGAATCCAAGATTGTTGCCAGTATTACGGATATTATACGTCTGGATGGTGCTATTAAGATTGTGTGCCTGGAGCCGCCGGGACAGCAGTACATGCTTGCTTTATATGGGACGTTTACACAGGCCACCGAGGGGACTACGCTTCTGGCCGGGATGCAGGGGTGGTTTGATAGGGTGGAGGAGCTAGAAAAAGGCTCATTGTTTTATGTTGATTATAAATTAACAATAACAGCAAATTCCGACGTTTCCGTTTTTAGTGCGTATGGAGTTATGAATGTTTCCGTTGCTTCGGCGACACCTGTTTCAGCACAAATAATCGGAGGATCGAATTTTTATGGTTCCGTGACGCTTAATGTTAATAGTGGATCATTGTATGTTTATGGAGTAAACGCAGGAGAGTATACGATCAGAGTTTTGTATGTTCATACAAGTTAAATAATTTAGGAGGTGATTAACATGCCAAACATAACAAGCCCGGGAACCGGCAGCTTAAATATACTGCAAAGAATTGAGGTACTGGAGCGGCATAAAGAAAATTTAGACAAAAAGTGGCTGGATGTAACCGCAGGATCCGGAAAAACCAAAATAGGATTGACTTTTGCAGGAATGTTTACTGCATTAGTTACTATTAATGGGGTAAATAGTGATGCATATGCTACATTTTTAGCCCAAGGCTACGGATATGGCGGCCCGAGAATGCATATCGTCGCTCTGCAAAACGGAAACGGCGCAAGTTTCGAAAAAGATCCGAACGAAGAAAAAATCACATTTAATTTCCCCAACACGTCCGGATGGGCTTGCTCTGTGTTAATGATCCAGGGGAATGCCCCCACGTATGAATTAAGCTGAGAAAGGAAGAATGGATATGAACAATTTGTTCGGGGGGGGTATCCGCCCTTACGTTACTTGCAGATATTGAGAATTTAAAAAAACAGATAGACGGAATATTTGCGAAGAATTATCCGATCAAAGAATATCCCAATATTTGGGATGCTCCGTCTGGATTTTATGCAATTTCCGGAAGTGCTCTTTTGAATTTGGAGGGGATACCGGCTGAAGTTAAAAACGATAGCCGGGTGTATCTCCTTAGAGGTGCAAGTATGGGCAGCGACCAGAGATTCTGTGCCTTATTCCATCCGATGAGACGGGCACTCTATATCGGATATCAATACGGCAGCTCTAAAACATGGCAGAAACTTACTGGGACTGCTGTCACATAAAAAACAAGGAATCAAGGAGGATTAAACCATGCAATATATAGGGAATGTATTAGGGGGGGGGTAATTCCGCCCTGGCAATATTGGAAGAAATCAAACAGTTAAAGAAAGAAAACCAAGAGATTAAAGCATTGCTGAAAACTATGATAGATATATTTGAAGGAGCAAATGTATCAAATAGTGATTTTGACCTTAATGATTATAAAACCTTTGGCATGTATTTTGCCGGAGGTGCAACCAAAAACTGCCCCATCTCTGGCGGATGCGCCGTTATCGTATTTGGACTTGGTAAAATACGTGTGGCGCAATTAGCAATAGGCCCAAGCGGCACTATGCGCGTGCGCTATTATGATGGAGGAGGTTGGAGTGCTTGGGGAGCAAAATAAAGGAGGGTTAACATGCCAAACACAAAAACCGGCACAACCTGGGCGCCGGATATACGCCCAGGAGCCATAGAAACATTTACAGAGACTTACACGCCGGATGGAGGTGGGGAGCAGACTGTAGAGTATAAGCGAGTTGCAGACCACCCTATCTTAAACGGCATCCGGGATATAAAGGCGTTTTTTACAACCCATGTGGGAGCGGTCTGGTACAACTTGCAGGAGCACAAAACCTTGCTCGCCAAGCTTAATGAGATGGATGCAGAGATGGAAGACTTAAAAAATAAAACAAGCAGTTCCACTGTTTTAGATTTAGAATCTACATTTCAATCCGCACCTGTTGGTATGTCACCAGTTCACACGTATGTAAATTCTCAAAATTTGCCTGATATATCAACGGAATGGAAATATTGTTCTGGATTTGTTACAAAACGGGATAATTCAAATGGCGGCATTGTCCTCTTTGGGCGTCTTAACAGGAAAATGGCTATAAATTCTACCTCTGATGGTGGAGTGACCTGGATTGGATGGGAGATTAAATAATACTAGGAGGAAAAGTTATGGAAAACGTAAAAATAAACGAAAACCGTCTGGTGCCGGACATCCGGCCGGAGAATATTGAAACAATCACCGAGACCTATGCCCCATCGGGGGGGGGGGCGAACAGACAGCGACTTATAAAATCCTAAATGTCCACCCGATCATCAATGGGATATTGGACAAGCTTGCTTTTTTCAGAACTCATGCTGCGGCTGTGTGGTATAACAAACTGGCTGGGAGGACTGTGGCGGATGAGATAGGGGATTTAAAGGTAAAGATGACACCAACGCCTTTTATCGAAAATTTAAATCTAAAAGCCAATACATTAACCGAAATCACAAGTGATAAAATTCCTAATAACGTTATTTATTTTTTTGGCGTATATGGAGCGAGTACTTTTCTCACGGGAGTTGGCGTTACAAACACCGCTGGAAGGGTATACCTTTCTCCAGATGTGTTTGTAAGTTACAAATACGTTCCTGCGAGTGGATTATGGGCTTTTAATCCAAATGCGGATTTAAGCAGATTTTCTGTATGGACGTAAATTTGCATTTAGCCTGTTAAGGAGGTGATGGAAAGATAAGAGAAAATTATATAGTAACCCGTCAACCAGAACCTGTGCAGGTTCTATTTTTATGCAGAAAAGGAGAAATAAAATGAATTTTGGTAGTGTAAAAGCAATTGTATTGACTGCATTCGGAGCAGCAGGAAGTTTTATTATTAATGTGCTGCTGGGAGGGTGGACAGAAGATTTGCTGACATTGATTATCCTCATGGGAGTTGACTTTGTGATGGGCCTGCTGATTGCCGCAGTCTGGAAGAAAAGCGGCAAGTCAGACAGCGGAACACTTAACAGTATTTCGGCATGGAAAGGGCTGATCCGGAAAGGATGCTCTTTGCTGGTGGTCATGGTGGCTTATCGTCTGGATGTGACATTGGGAGTGTCTTATATTAAAACAGCGGTAATTATGGCCTTTATTGCAAATGAGGGAATCTCCATTGTTGAAAATTATGGAATTATGGGCGGCCCTATGCCGAAAGTATTAAAACGAGCTTTGGAAGTATTGCAGGAAAAGGCTGACGGAGCAGGAGAGGAGGAAGATTATGAGTAAGAAAGTAATTGACGTATCGAGTTACCAGGGAGTGGTTAACTGGTATAAGGTAAAGGCTTCCGGCATCGAGGGCGCAATCCTTAAGGTGATCCGCAAGGATCTGAACCCAGACAAGCAGTTTGAGAATAACTGGAAAGGATGCGAAAATGCCGGAGTGCCAATTGTCGGAGTGTACAACTACTCCTATGCAACCACCCTGGATAAAGCCAGAGCGGATGCGAAAAAGGTATTGTCTATCCTGGCCGGCCGCAGGGCGAAGGTTTGGCTGGATGTGGAGGATACTTGCCAGAAGGGGCTGGGAATTACTCTAATCCGTATCATCCAAGCCTACCAGGAGATCATTGAGAAGGCCGGCTTGGAGTTTGGCGTTTATACCGGCCTGTCATTTTACAACAGCTACATAAAGCCCTGGGCCGGTTATCTGACCTGCAGGTTTTGGATTGCCCGGTATCCTTCAAGTGCAGCTATGCCGGTGGATAAGCTTCCGTCTGTCATTAAGCAGCCAGTAATCAAGCACAACCTGGAGGGGTGGCAGTATAGCGGCAAGGGCAAAGTTCCAGGAATTTCCGGAAACGTGGACATGAACCTTTGGTATGGGGAGATTATGAGTACACCAGAAGTACCAAAAAATAATCCCTATTCAGCTCCGGATAAAATCCTAAAGCTTAAGCCTATCCGAATGCGTGGTGATGACGTAGGCTGGGTGCAGTATCATTTGATTCGTCTCGGATTTCTGCCAGACAAAAATAAGAAAGGGAAGAGTAATATTGATAAGGTATTCGGTTCGGTCACAAAAGCGGCGGTCATGGCAGCACAGGCGCATTACGGCATCTCTGTAGACGGCATTGTTGGAACCATGACGGTGTACGTGCTCCGCTATAATTAACAATCGGTCCTCGGAGTGATCCGAGGACCTTAAAAATTGACCGCCTAAAATAAGGGAGACTGGTGTGGTATAAAAAATATTAGTTAATATTAAATCCCACTTTCTTCAAATCTGATTTTACAGATTTTTTCCATTCATTATTGTTATCATATTTATGGTAAAAGATACCTACAATATCTGATGGAAATTCAAACTTTTCATGTGGTTCATATAATACAATTACTTTATCACGTCCTAAAAATCCAGAGAAAAGTCCCATTTCAAAAATTACATTTTGTCTGGCCCGATAGGTCATAGTCATTGTATGTGTATTGCATACAATGTCATCGCCAGATAACAAAACAATAGCACATTCAATAGAATTTGCGCAAGTATTTAGTGCATCAAAGATTGTCCGGATTCCACCAGGGGAATATTCCATAAGATCAACAGAATTTAATCCTAGTTGTTTGATAAATTTATTTACATTATCCAACATATTTTTATTATGCCCATAAACAACAAAAATATTATTTAAAATACTTTTTCTTTTTGTATCAAAATAATTTTTTATATAACTAGAAATTTTTTCTGGAGACGTGTCTGTTTTGCAAAAATATTGTAAATCAGAATTATTAAATTCAGCTCTAATAACGTTGATTGGCAGATTAGATAAAGCAAACACAAAAGCTTCAGGACAGTGTTTTTGTACATAATGATAAAGATCATTTCCGTAATAATGTGTTATTAAATGGCTCCTTAGATAATCGGAATAAGTTGCCTGATCAACAGTATCTCTAAGGCAAACATCTAAAATAATTATGTCAAAAGTATAATTTTGTATATTTTTTATAAAATCTTCAGGAGAAACGGATAGGGTAATTGATAATGAATAGCTTTTGTTCTTGTAGTTTATTCTGCTGATTGCATTACTTAGTCTTTGAATATAGTATTCATTATCATCACAAATCAAAACTTTATATTCAAACTTATTGTTATGAATCAAGTTTTTCACTCCCTTTATTTTAATCTTTTGGTATTTAATATAAAAAGTATATCATCTTAACTGCATAATTTCAATTGTTATTACAAATACTTCCAAAATATTTAAAATTGATATTGTTTTAGTATGGTAATAAATAGATACTCGTCATCAAATTGCCTTGTATTAATTATATAACTCCAAATCCAGTAACAAGCTCCAAATCAATCCCTTCCTCCGCAAAATACCCTTCCTCAATCGCAACATACTGCGGCGCATAGAAGATAGAGTGAGCAACCTCGTTAAGGGTAACTTTTGTCAGATCGCCAGAGGCGGCAGGCGTGTCTTTGCCGCTGCAGGCGGCGATTCCAATGGTAATCAGTGCCAGTGCTGCAGCGGCCAGCATGGCAGGCAGTTTCTTTTTCATATGATATCCTCCTTTTTCCTAATGGTATACCATATGATAAGATTGGAAAAATGTGATAGCAGGAGAATCAGATAAATAAAAAGCAGCATGGCAGGCAGATATTTTATCGTCAAGTCTTTTGGACAGGCACAGCAAAGGTTCTGCCCCAATTAATAGGTATGCCAGAACATATAAGATTCCGGATAAATAAAATGAAGTATCAAAGAAACTGCAGCAATCAGGCAGAAGAGTATGCAGCAGCCTGCTAAAAACCATTTTATCCCTTTAACAGCCCCAATCAGTGTCCGGCTGTGGAAAATCGAATCTACTTCCTGGGAAACACGATAGATGGAATCTATTTTTTCATTTGTAAGGGAGTTTTCTCTCACTTCCTGCACATCAATGTCCTTTACAAGTTCATCCAAGGTCATGTCGAAAAAATCACTCAGCATAACCAATCTGGTGAAATCCGGGTACGATTGTGCTGCCTCCCATTTTGAAATAGTCTGCCTTGATACCTGCATTTCCATTCCAAGCTCTTCTTGGGAAAGTCCCTTTTCTTTTCTTAGCTTTAAAAGCTTTTCATTAAATTTCATTTCATAGCTCCTCCTTTTTTTTCAGCCTACAATAAAATGAAGCCGAATTCAACCAATTTAGGCTGGCAATTTGTCAATTTTGGCGAACATTCCGCAGATTTCCGAAAATAAATCTAATGTTAACGGAAGGTAACAGGTAACGTACGTTACTATTTGTACATTTCGATTTCTATGGATTTCCTTCCGTATACGTGATATAATCAAAAAATCAGAGATGCAGGCGGATGAGGATGAATTGCCGTCAGCCGCGGCGCTCGCAAAATTATCACTTAAGGAGAGGATAGGAAGATGAGGAGAGTTGTGAAGAAGCTGACAGCGTTTCTTGCGGCTATGGCAGCCCTGGGCCTTCTTACAGCCTGCGGCAGCTCCAAGGAGGCTGAAGAGGCAGAAACTGCGAAGCCGTCAGAGATAGAAGAGGCCGCAGAGAGCGAACCCCAGGAGGAGCTTCCGGCGGCGGCAGAGTATACCTCTGCGGACGGCATGTATAAGGTAACCCTGCTGGAGGGACTTGAGCAGACGGATCTGCAGTTCCAGTCCAATTCCAGTATGATGGGCCTGGATGCCGGAACAGACCGACAGGGATTTTCCGCTGTCTGCCTTGGAAGTCCAAAGACAAGCGTACCGGGGAATCCGGCTCAGATGGAGAGCCTGGAGGACTATGCAGACCATGTGGCGGCTCTGGCTCTGGACGGTACCGGCATAAGCGTGGACTGGACGGATACGGAGGCAGAGGCCTACGAAGGCGCACAGAAGTGTCTGGCCCGGGAGGGCACAGCCAGAAGCGGCGCAGCTTCGGGTAAGGCTTACGGGTACTATATAGAGACCGGCGACAGCTATTACGCTGTAATGCTGGTGGGCAATGACGGAGATGTGGAGGATGCAAGAAAGGTTATGAAACTGGAGCTTCTCGAAGGAGGTGCGGCAGCTTCGGGCACCAAGGCATTCTTTAAAGGCATGACAGCCGTTCTGGATACGGTAAACGGAGCCAGTGTGATTGAGACGGTTAAGACCCTGGAGGATATGGGAGGAGCAGAAAGCGATCTGGCTGTTATCAGCAGTCAGGCGGTTCAGACGCTGGCAGACAGCTGGGGTGTGGAAGACGCTGCCGGCCTGATGGAGATGGCTGACTGGCTGATGAACGAGGGGCACAACAAGGATGCCTTGGATTACTTAAATGAGTTCGGCGGAACAAATGCGGCAGATCGGGCGGCGCTGGAAGCAAGCCTGGAAGGGGAGGACGATGAAACCCGGTACAGCGTGCTGATGGCTTATGACGCATGGACGGCTTACGGGGACGCCGCCATCAGCGCATGGGATCTGAGCCGGCTGTGCACGATCATGGGCTTTGGATATGCCGCTGGTTACTGTACTTATGAGGAAGCCATGGACAAAAGCTTAGAGGCAGCCAAGAAGGCGCAGGAATCCTTCGGTTCCTGGGAGGATTTCAACCAGAGCTATCTTTATGGTTATGCTTACTGGATGGGCGAGAACCTTGAGGATCCGGAAAGCAGTGCGGCAGAGAGAGTCGGTATTTTGGATAATCTGACGGCTCAGACCAACGGCGTATTCTCCGCAGACTGGAACATGGAATTGAAGAAAGAGTGGTAACAAAGTCCGGCAGCGGCCTGCCTGCGTCCGGCTGATTTCATATCCATGTACTTTGAGGGATATTACGGAACTCAAAATAGGAGACTACGAAATGATCAGAGACATCTTAGACACACATACACATACCTTGGCCAGCGGCCACGCCTACAGCACCATCCGGGAAAATGCCCGGGCTGCTGCCGAAAAAGGCCTGGAGCTTCTGGCGATCACCGAGCATGCTCCCAGACTGTGGGGAAGCTGCCAGACCATTTATTTCCAGAATCTGAGGGTGGTAGACCGCAGGGCATACGAGGTAGAGCTGCTGATGGGAGTGGAATTGAATATTCTGGACGAACGGGGAACCGTGGACTTAGAGCTTCGGGCTTTAAAGCAGATGGACATTGCCATCGCAAGCCTCCATATCCCCTGCATCAGTCCCGGAAGCAGAGAATTCAATACCCAGGCCTGCATCAATGCCATGAAAAACCCCTTGGTCAACATCTTAGGCCACCCGGACGACTCCCGGTATCCGGTAGACCACCGTGCCCTGGTCCAGGCGGCAAAGGAATACGGCGTGCTTTTAGAGCTCAACAACAGCTCCCTGCGTCCGGGCGGTTCCAGAAAGGATTCCAGGCTCCTTGATATGGAAATGCTGAAGCTCTGTATGGAATACGAGGTCCCCATTGTCATGGGAAGCGACGCCCATGTAGATACGGACGTGGGACGCCACGACGAAGCATTACAGCTTCTGGAGGAAATGAATTTTCCGGAGCGCCTGGTAGTCAACCGTTCGGTGGAGGAATTGAAAAAATACGTAAACTGCGGTCAAAAATAACAGGCAAAACAGTGGACTTCAAGATTTTACTGTGCTAAAATATTTATGTAAAATTTTGTGACGAATATGAGAATGAATCGTTGCAAATATCTTTGTTTTGTTATAGAAGGAGAGAGCCGTGAATAAGAAGATAAAGACCGAAGCCGTAGATTTTTTGTTTGAAGCCATACTAAGCCTGGAGAATAAAGAGGAATGCTACACCTTCTTTGAGGATGTCTGTACCATCAATGAGCTGTTGTCATTGTCCCAGCGCTTTGAGGTAGCCAAGATGCTTAGGGAGCAGAAAACATATCTGGAAATTGCGGAAAAGACAGGCGCCTCCACAGCCACCATCAGCCGGGTAAACCGTTCGCTGAATTATGGAAATGACGGGTATGATCTGGTATTCGGACGGATTGAGAAGAAGGCGCAGTAGCAGGATAGGTAAGGAAAAGAGGAGTTCTTTTGGGAGAACTCCTTATTTTTATGCACACGGACGGAAAGGCTCCTGAAGCTGGCAAAGGAAAAAGGGATACGGATTTCCATGGATGTTTTCATGGACAGAAGAGGCCGGAGATGCATTCGTGTCAGGCTTCCTCACAGCTCTGGGAAAGGGGTTTTCCCATGAGGAGTGTATGCTGTTTGCCACGGCCTGCTCCGCACAGGTTATCCAGAAGGTAGGGGCTACTACAGGGATGGAGAATTTCAGAGAAATTGTGCGGTTTATGGAAGAGAACGAACGGGTTGAAGTATACAGAAAAGAACGCCATTGAGTTACATATAAAAGCGGCTGCCGCGGTATAAGACGGCAGCCGTTTTTTCATATAGAAGCATGTTTTTTGAATCTTAAGAAGCAGAGATTTTCCCGCAGAGCGCCCGGATATACTCCGGATCTGTCCCACAGCAGCCTCCCAGCACAGAGGCTCCGGCTTTGTACAGGGCTTCCATGTGAAGGGCGAATTCCTCCGGCTCCATATGATATACAGCCTCTCCTGTGTCCGTAATCTTGGGCATTCCGGCATTGGGCTTGGCGATTACGGGAATAGACACACGCTTTCGGATCCCGGCAATCACGGCTTCCAGCTGCTCCGGCCCTACGGAGCAGTTGCAGCCTACGGCGTCTGCGCCTACGGCCTCCAGTGCTTCTGCCGCGTCGTAGATATTGCCGCCGAAGAACAGGCTTCCGTCCGATTCTATGGTCAGGCTGCAGAGGACGGGAAGCTCGCAGACTTCTGCGGCTGCGTCTAAGATAACCATGGTTTCATCGGGGGCCATCATGGTTTCTGCCACAAGAAGATCCACGCCAGCTTCGGAAAGATAAGTGATCTGTTCTTTATAGGCTTCAAAGAGTGTATCATAAGGCATTTCGCCCATAGGCTCCATCAGCTTTCCGGTAGTACTGATATCGCCGGCTACCAGCGCTTTTCCTGCCGCCGCTTCCTTTGAAATGCGCACCAGCTCATGGTTCAGCTGCTTTGTCTCATGGGCAAGGCCATGGCTTTTCAGGCTGATGGGATTGGCCAGGAAGGTGGGGGCATAAACAATGTGGGAACCGGCTTCGATGTAGGCCTTCTGCAATTGAATCAGAGGCTTTGGGTGTTCTGCAATCCATTTCTCGGAGCATATTCCCCGGGGCATGCCTGACTTCAAGAGGTTGGAGCCGGTGGCCCCGTCCAAAATCAGAGGCCCCTGGGCGATTCGCTGCCTAAATTCTTTTTTTGTCATAGGGATTCCTTTCTTTGTATGGCTGGGGATGTACTGGCAGCCTGTAGCGGAGATTCTTGTGCATGGTTCTGCGCATGTTCAGTAGGACTGCCAGTCTCAGTATAATACAAGAGGAAGGCGGGATGCAAGCAGAAGAAAGATGAACCGGAAGGGAAAGCTGACTGGAGATATCGTGGGCATTGAGAATAAAAATGCCTTTCTTAACGGATTGGAATATGCTATACTTCATTTTAAGAAAATGAACGAAAAGTTACGGGGTTATAAATTATGCTGTATCATTACACGGACTTTGCAGCCTTTGACGGTATTATCCGGTGTGCGGAATTGAGGCTGAATAATATTCTGAATATGAACGACGCTTCGGAAATGAGATTTTTTATGAATGGTTTATGCCGGGCAGTTATGGAACGATTACAGTCAGGCGGAGAGGAAGAGAAGAGCCGTGTCATAGAGGATTTTTTTCGGGGAGAGCTGGAAGAAGAGTTCCGTTATTCTGCCTATGCCGCCTGTTTTTCCAAGTATAGAGACGATGCGGCGCAGTGGGAGAGGTACGGACATCTGGGGCAAGGCATCTGTATCGCTTTTCACGAGAACCTGATGCAGAAAATGACAGGCGGAGCCGTATCGCTGCAGACGGTGTATTATCAGAAGGATATGCGTGAGCACCGGCTTGTGGAAGAGTTTTATCAGCTGATGATGGAAAAAAGGAAGTTTTCAGAGATACAGCAGGAGCTGCGGGAGCTTATGAATGATGCATGGATACAGTCGGCAGCTTTTAAGCACCCGTCATTTACAAGGGAGAAAGAACGCCGGTTAGTTATCTCCCCCTTTATATTAAATGAATTTGCCGTGGAGCCGAGATACCATGTGTCAGCCGGGAGGATTAAGAAGTATTATCCCCTTGATTTGAATAGAATGTGCGGAAGGCTGGGACTCCATATGTCGGAATTGTTTGGAGAGATCATTATCGGCCCGGCATCCTCTCAATCGATCCCAATCCTGCAGGATTATTTGGTTGACTGCGGGCTGAATGCATTGAAGAATAAGATCAGCATGTCAGACTGTCCGCTCCGGAAGCCGATATCTTAGGGGGAGGTATTGCAAGAAGAAGCGGATTGTGCTAGAATGAATAACCGTAAGTAAGGTAAATGTTCGCGGCTGACATGCCGAAAGGCGTCAGGTGAGGAAAGTCCGGGCTCCATAGGGCAGGATGCCGGATAACGTCCGGTGGAGGCGACTCCAAGGATAGTGCAACAGAAATGTACCGCCAGGCAGCTGGTAAGGGTGGAAGGGCAGTGTAAGAGACTACCGCCTGTCTGGTAACAGACAGGGCACATGTAAACCCCATCCGGAGCAAGACCGAAACGAAACGTAAGCCGGCCCGGCTGTTTCAGGTGGGTCGCTTGACTCTGCCGGCAACGGCAGAGCTAGATAGATGAACATTCACGACATAACCCGGCTTATCGCCTTGCTTACATCAAAATAATTTTGTGTATCCTGCGAAAGATATCATTTGCGGCAGAAAAATTCCTTCCAAGCAGAAAGGCTTTGCATTCCTTTCCGGTTTGGAAGGATTTTTTTAGTATCCGCGCTATTCGTCGTCGCTGTCATCCGGATCAAATTCCGGCATGGCTCCGATATTCTGGGTGTTCAGTGTCCGGCGTTTCAGGCGCTGTTCCTCTGACTGCTCCAGGATAAAGTCTTTTACGGCCCGGGCGTTTTTGATATGCTGAAGCTCAAGCCTTGGATGGGTAATGTCGCCGGTGCTGCACACGACGGTTCCCAGGCCGAAGATCCGCTCAAACAGACTGGAATTGAGGGTGACATCCTGGATCTTGTACATGTAGCAGTCGTTTTCCCGATGATTCAGAAAACCTTCGTTGATGGTCAGGACTTCCGGTCTGACTGTATAGGTGGTGAAGGTCAGGGGTAATCCAAAGAAAACCCATCTTTTTTTCTCTTTAAATTCCATACGTATATCTCCTTTTTTGGCACATTGGTTTCTCTTCCTATTACTATAAATGAAAAATTTCTTTTTTGCAAAATAATTTTGTTGAAATCCACCCGGGTTTGATGTAACATAGTACAAGAATATTTACAGGGGGCTGCTGCAGATAAGCCGTCAGCCCCTTTAGCAACCGGTACGTCCCTGCTTTTGCGCGGGATGGTACTTGACAGATGTGTTTTCACCTAGTGGGAGCCCTTCATGTCTATAGGACTTTTGAAGGTTTTCCGGAAAATGATGGAGGTATTATGAGACATTTGATTAGCCCCTTGGATTTTTCCGTGGAGGAGCTTGGCAGGCTTCTTGACCTAGCCAGAGACATTGAGAAAAATCCGGCAAAATATGCACATGCCTGTGACGGAAAGGTTCTGGCGACTCTGTTTTATGAACCGAGTACCAGGACGAGGCTGAGTTTTGAATCGGCGATGATTCATTTAGGCGGCCAGGTTCTTGGCTTCTCCAGTGCGGCGTCCAGCTCGGCGGCAAAGGGAGAAAGTGTTTCCGACACAATTCGTATGATTTCCTGTTACGCTGATATCTGCGCTATGCGGCATCCCAAGGAGGGAGCTCCCATGGTAGCGACAGCGGTTTCTTCGATTCCTGTGATTAACGCCGGCGACGGCGGACATCAGCATCCCACTCAGACACTTACCGATTTGATGACGATTCGATCTCTCAAGGGGCGTTTGGACCGCTTGACGATTGGCCTGTGCGGAGATCTGAAGTTTGGGCGGACGGTGCATTCTCTGATTAATGCGCTGGTGCGGTATGAGGATATTTCCTTTGTGTTTATTTCACCGGAGGAGCTGCGGATTCCGGGATATATCCGGGAGGATGTGCTGGATGAGAAGGGCGTGCCTTATAAGGAGGTGGAGCGCCTGGAGGATGTGATTGGCGGCCTTGACCTTCTGTATATGACCCGTGTTCAGAGGGAACGGTTTTTTAATGAAGAGGATTATGTAAGGCTTAAGGATTTTTATATTCTGGATAAGGCGAAGATGGATCTGGCCGGGCCGGATATGCTGGTTCTGCATCCCCTGCCCAGGGTAAATGAGATTTCTGTGGAGGTGGACAGTGATCCAAGGGCGGCTTATTTTAAGCAGGTGCAGTTTGGGGTTTATGTGAGAATGGCTTTGATTCTTACGCTGTTGGAGGTGAATGTGTAATGGCTAGTATTTTGAATGTGGGGCGGATTGCGGAAGGGTTTGTGCTGGATCATATTCAGGCCGGGAAGAGTATGGAGATCTATAAGTACCTGAATCTTGGCAAGCTGGATTGTACGGTGGCGATTATTAAGAATGCCAGGAGCGCTAAGATGGGGAAGAAGGACATTATGAAGATTGAGTGTCCCATTGATTACATAGATCTGGAGGTTCTGGGGTTTATTGATCATAATATTACGGTGAATATTGTGAAGGATGAGGAAATTGTGGAGAAGATGGCTCTGACGCTTCCGAAGGAGATTCGTAATATTATACGGTGCAGGAATCCTAGGTGTATTACTTCGATTGAGCAGGAGCTGGAGCAGGTGTTTCTTTTGACGAATGAGGAGAAGGAGATTTATCGGTGTAAGTATTGTGAGGAGAAGTATAAGAAGAAGTAGGTGAGGGACGGACGAGCAGCCGCCGAAAAGCCCTCCGCTATTTCCATATCCTGTGTCCGGACGGTTCTCGTACAGGCTGTCTGCTCTGTACGGACATTGCCCCCCTTTTTTGATTTGCTGGGTTTTTGTGTTTTTGGGGTCAATGTTCGTCCATATCAGACAGCCTGTGCGCGAACAGCCGGACACTGGATATTGGAAATAGCGGAGGGCTTTTCGGCGGCTGCTCTGGTTTTTGGGGGTGGGAGTTGGGGCTTGCGGAGCGTTTTTGGGTGGTGGGAGTTGGGGCTTGCGGAGTGTTTTTGGGGGGC
>CAJTFE010000029.1 GCA_910575725.1 Clostridia bacterium
ACCGAAGTAATCTGCTTTCAGTGCTTCGTTCGACTTGCATGTGTTAAGCACGCCGCCAGCGTTCATCCTGAGCCAGGATCAAACTCTCATGTTTAAGTGTTTAATCTTTGGTCAGAACAACTACTAGCTATTCTTCCCGTTCTTACTGTTTTTAGGTCGCTTATCTCTAAGCTGTTCTTGAATGATAACCGTCCCGGTTCCTTTCGAAACCCGAACCATTATCCATGATTCTCTTTCAGAATTTTCAAGGTTTTACACTGTTTAGTTATCAAGGTTCGCTTGCTCCTGTTTGTCCAACAGGTCAGCTTAAACATATTATCACATTTGCCGAAGCTTGTCAACAATAAATTTTAAGCTTAACGGAGAAGGAGGGATTTGAACCCTCGCGCCGCTATTAACGACCTACTCCCTTTCCAGGGGAGCCCCTTCGGCCAGCTTGGGTACTTCTCCAAGATGCTCGATTTCTAAAATCGAATGATACCTTTTGTGGTAATAAACGGAGAGGATGGGATTCGAACCCATGCGCCCTTTCGGACAAACGGTTTTCAAGACCGCCTCGTTATGACCACTTCGATACCTCTCCACACTCTGACTTTTATACCGCCTTTGCGTGGCGACGATTAGTATTGTAACACCTTTATTTTTCCATGTCAACAGCTTTTTTAAGATTTTTTTGCTTTTCTAAAAATGCCTCCGCAATCCCCAAATCCCCGGGTGTTGTAATCTTAATATTCTCATAGGAGCCCTCCACCAGCTTCACCTTTACATCCGTAAAATTCTCCACGATCATAGCATCATCCGTCATGTCTGTGCGGCCGCTCTCTATGGCTGCCCGGTAAGCCTCAAAAACCAGCGGAAAGTCAAATACCTGGGGCGTCTGAATTCCCCAGAGCCGGTTCCGGGCCGGGGTGCTTTCAACAAAATCATTTTCATCCGCCAGCTTGATGGTTTCCTTTACAGGCATAGCCGCAACACAGGCTTTGTACTCGGAAGCCGCCTCCAGGGTTCTCGCTAAGATCCCCTCATCTATAAAAGGACGCACCCCGTCGTGGATAAATACGATCCCCTCCCGGTCTGCCTGGGTCATATCCTCCTCAATCACCTGCAGCCCGTTCCACACAGAGGTATAACGCTCCGCTCCGCCAGTGGTGATGGTGTCCACCTTGGTCAGATTGTATTTATGTACCAGCTCCTCCTTGCACCAGGCCATCTGCTCCGGGCCTGTTACCAGAATGATACTGTCAATCAGAGGAGAATTTTGAAAAGCCGCCAGAGAATAATATAGAATCGGCTTTCCATGAAGCTCCAGATACTGCTTCTGCACCTTCCCTCCCATGCGCTTTCCCTGTCCCGCCGCCAAAACAACAGCCGTGCAGCGCCTTCTTAGCTTATCCTTATTTTCCTCTTCCCTCATTGCCGTTCCCCCAATTTCAGATTCGGCACCGCATTGAGATCCAGCCCGTGCCGCACACCTTTCTGATATTCATAGTAGGCCGCCGCCCCGATCATAGCCGCGTTATCCGTACAGAGAATCGGCGAAGGGTGGTAAAAGCGAATCCCTTCCTTCCCGCAGGCCGCTGCAAAGGCGGCGCGCAGCGTAGAATTAGAAGCCACTCCGCCGGCAATGGCCAGTTTATCTCCTCCAAGCTCTTTCATGGCTCCCATGGCATGCTCCACCAGAACATCACAGACCGCTTTTTGAAAGGAAGCCGCCACATCCGCCCGGTTCACCGCCTCCCCCTTCATCTGGCAGCTGTTCAGATAATTGAGAACCGCCGATTTCACGCCGCTGAAGCTGAAATCATAGGGGGAATCCGCAATTTTAGCCCTGGGAAATGCAATGGCCTCGGGATTTCCCTCTTTGGAGAGCTTGTCAATCTTCGGGCCGCCGGGATAACCAAGGCCGATCGCCCTGGCCACCTTGTCAAAGGCCTCCCCGGCCGCGTCATCCCTGGTGCGTCCCAGAATCTCGTAGACACCGTAATCCTTCACCCTTACCAGATGGGTGTGCCCCCCGGATACCACCAGACAGATAAAGGGCGGCTCCAGATCGGGATTTTCAATATAGTTAGCAGAAATATGGCCTTCAATGTGATGGACGCCCACCAGGGGCAGCTTTTTGGCATAGCTGATGGCCTTAGCCTCCGCCACGCCCACAAGAAGGGCTCCCACCAGTCCCGGGCCGTAGGTCACGCCAATGGCATCCAGATCATCCAAAGTAACCTGCGCCTGGGCAAGGGCCTCCTCAATCACCTGGTTAATTTTCTCAATGTGCTTTCTGGAAGCAATCTCCGGCACCACTCCTCCATAAAGCTTATGAAGCTCAATCTGGGAGGAAATCACATTGGACAGCACACAGCGGCCGTTCTTCACCACGGAAGCGGCCGTCTCGTCGCAGGAGCTTTCAATTGCCAGAATATAAATATCTTTTTGTTCGCTCATATCAGTCTCCATTCCACCCTCTGAAAGCCTCCGTTTTCCGGATCCCGGATGCTTGTGCAAAAGGGATATGAATCATCGCCGTTTTTTACGCTTCCTCAAAGTCCAATTCTATGGACTTCCGATCCTTCCCTGCCTCGGCCCTGGGAAAGATCCGGCGCACCTCGTCCATGTACTCCTCCGGCCGGTTGAGGGAGGGGCTGTAATGGGTCAGCCAGAGGGCCTTTACATCCGCATCCTTTGCCAGCTTCGCCGCCTCATAAAAGGTCATATGCTTATAGGACGCCGCCTTCGCTTCCTTTCCCTTCTCTCCGTACATGCCCTCGCAGATAAAAAGATCCGCATTCTTTGCATTTTCTCCAATGGAGGCTGTGGGCCGTGTGTCGGTACAGTATACGACCTTGATTCCTTTTCTCGGAGCACCCATAACCATGTCCGGCGTGTAGGTAATTCCCTCCTCTGTGGCAATGGTCTCGCCCTTTTGAAGCTTACTCCAGTAATGCTTGGGAATCTGACGCTTTACGGCCTCCTCCACCTGGAACTTTCCGGCCCGGTCGATCTCCAGGGAATAACCGTAGCAGGTAATATTGTGGTTCACCCGAAAGGCTTTGATTCGATAGCCCCCCAGGCACAGCTCTTCCTCTGCCCGGGTCAATTCCATAAACACTATGGGAAACGGCAGCTCCGGCGCAATCACACGCAGGGCATTTACTACACGCTCCAGGCCCTTGGGACCAATCAAGGTCAAGGGTTCTGTGCGCTCTGCATTTCCCATGGTCAAAAGAAGGCCCGGAAGGCCGCTGATATGATCCCCGTGAAAATGGGTGAAGCAGATGATATCAATGGGCTTAAAGCTCCATCCCTTTTCTTTAATCGCAATCTGTGTTCCTTCGCCGCAGTCAATGAGCAGGCTGCTTCCATTGTATCTGGTCATCAGCGCTGTGAGCCAGCGATACGGAAGAGGCATCATTCCGCCGCTTCCCAGCAAACATACATCTAACATTTCCAACTCTCCATACTTTCCTTATTGTAAACACTTGAATTCCTTCGTCTCTCTGGGCGTAATCGACAGGGTATTCTCTATGTACAGGGCCGCTTTTGACAGCCCTCTCTGCTTATATCAGTTCCACCACTTCCGTTGTGGCGGGCGGAATCTGAAACTGCTCTGTCAACCGGTCGTAGCACTCCTCGCACAGATCAAAGCTGTCCATGCGGCCGTCCTTGCCGGACATATATTCCCATACCTGGCGCACCTCCAGTACCCCTTCCATGGGCATTCCGTGCTTTACGGCAATGACCTTGCCGCATCCGTTGCAAACGATCCGCTCCAAAACCTTTGTTTCTTCCTTTTTGTACTCGCGCATACTGCCTGTCCTCCCTATCTGCTCTGCATACTGCCCAAAACACTCTGTACCCGGCCCTATCCTGCGGCTTCCATGCCGGATACATATGTGGTTTCAAGTGTAGATTCTGTCTGCTGCAGTTCTATTTTACATAAGAATTTCATGTACAGATAGTGGGAATTGCTTACAACCACGAATTTCCGTTACTGTTCACTCCGCCCAGTAACGAATTTCCTACACGTATCCTATACTTCCCAATGCCGCCACATAATCATGGCATCTTCTTTTGGCTTTTCGTAAAAATTTTTGCGGATGCCAAAGGACACAAAGCCAAGGCTTTCGTACAAATGAATGGCCGCCTGGTTGCTTACCCGTACCTCCAGGGTGTAGGCGAAAGCCCCCTGCTCTTTCCCAATGCGCATCAGCTCCTCCAGAAGCCTCCGGCCGATTCCATGGCCCCGAAGCTGGCGCTTTACTGCAATATTGGTGATCTCCGCTTCCTCCAGGCTTTGATAGCAGCCGCAGTAGCCTGCAATCTCCCCCTCAAGCTCCGCTGTCAGAAACAGGGTATGGTAATAGGAAAGGGTTTCCTGGAAGGAGCTCCTGGACCAGGGCATAGAAAAGGTTTCTTCCTCTATGGCGCATACCTGGGCAAGATCCTCTTCCTTCATCCGCCTTATTATCAGCTCACTCATGGTTCTTTGCTTCCTTTTCCGCCCGTTCCCGTTCCGCCTGGGGCAGACGCAGGTAGTCGGGCCTGTGCTCCATAGCCGTCTCGATCCTTCCTTCCCGGATATACTGCAGGGCCAGCATTCCTACGGCTCCCGCACGCTGGCGGCTTATGTGAGCCGGCGCAAAGGAGAACTGCTGCCCCGCCATCAGGACTTCTGTCAGAGGGCTTCGGTATACGGGCACCCCGTCTCCCAGAAAAATAACCTCCCGGCCCAGCGCACAGAGTTTTTCCGCTATCTCCTGGATACTGACTGCCATCTGAGGCTCCAGCACATGAAGGCAGTTATTTTGAAATTCATAGATTCCCGTATACACCTGGTTTCTTCTGGCATCCATCAGAGGGCAGATGATCCGGTCTGTTCCATAGAGATTGTAAGCCAGGGCATCTACGGTAGGGATGTGCACCAGGGGCTTGTCAAGGGCAAGTCCCAGACCCTTTGCCGTGGCCGATCCAATCCGCAGGCCTGTGAAGGAGCCTGGGCCGGCTGCCGCCGCGATGGCGTCCAGGGTATTCAGATCCAGCTCTATCATGGACGCTATTTCATCCAGCATGGGGAGCAGGGTCTGGGAATGCGTCTTTTTGTAATTGACTGTGTATTCTGCCAGCAGATTGCTGTTTACTCCGTCATCTTCCACGACAGCCACAGAGGCCGCGAGCCCGGAGCTGTCTAATGCTAAAACCTTCATATTATACCTCTATTCCAGTACCTCAATATTTTATCCGGGTCTCTTACCCCGTCTGCTCCCGGCCGCCTTCGACGGTGATTTTCCGGTAGTCAAAGCCTTTGTTTAAGTCTTTCTCTATGGTTATGGCAACTCGTTCTTCTGGCAGAATCTCTTCTATAAGATTCGCCCACTCAATCAGGCAGACGCCTCCGCCGTAAAAATAATCTTCGCAGCCTATCTCATCCATCTCGTCCACATTTCCAATGCGGTATACATCGAAATGATAGAAAGGAAGGCGGCCTTCCCCGTACTCCTGGACAATGGTGAAGGTCGGGCTGTTCACAGGCTCTTCCACTCCCAGCCCTCTGGCAAAGCCCTGGGTGAATACGGTTTTTCCCACACCGAGATCACCGGTCAGCGTATAGATGCTTCCCGGCTCTGCCCGGACGCCTAAGCGCTCTCCGAAGGCTCTTGTTTCCTGTTCTGAAAATGTCTCTATGATCATAGGGTATCTTCCTTATCCTTTTATGCCAGGCGCCGCCCGGGCCCTGTATCCTTGCATGTTTCAAATGTAGTAGTCTGTAAAAGTTATAACATAATCATACCTGTTTTGCAATACGCCATGGGAACACGATTTTGCATTTGTCTTATATGGGAAAATGTGTTAATATCTACGAGAAAGGAGACAGCTATGACGAACGGTAACAAACGAAGCGCATCCAAAAAGCAGACTCTGGAGAATTATCTGATTTCCGAAATCAGCAAAGGCAATTTGAAAGTAGGCGATAAAATTCCTTCGGAAGCCGAATTGGTAGACATGTTTCATTTTGGACGGCAGACGGTTCACAACACATTGGCCGAGCTGGCTGTCCGTGGTATTATAGAGCGCATTCCCGGCAAAGGTTCTTTTGTTTCCTCCAGGCCGGTAAACAGAAATATACAAAAGAAAATGAGCTTCACGGAAGATATGCAGAATATCGGAATGACTGCCGCAAGCCAGCTTCTGGAATTCAGGGTTGTCACGGGGGAGGAATTTCCCAACGTGGCGGAGGAATTGAAGATTTCCCCAAAAGAGACCCTTTATCTCATTTCCCGGCTGCGCACGGGGAACGGAACTCCCATTGCCCTCCAGTACACATATATTCCTACCCACTACCTTCCAAACCCTGATCTGAATTCCATGGTTTCTTCCATCGACGCCTATACAAAGGAATGCGGCATCGAGGTAAATGGTTTTGTAACAAGACTGCGCGCTATTGAGGGGAGCGACGAACAGATCCGGATTCTCCAGTCCACAAGCCGCGCTCTCTTAAACAGTGTTTCCATCCGCTATTCGGATAAGAACACTCCGGTTCATTACACTTCATCCTTTTACCGATCCGATCTCTATGAATATACTTTTTCGTCTTTCAGTCAATAAAAAGACAGAGGTCTGTCGGGAAATATGACATCAGAAATGTCTGATGCTGCACTTCCCGACAGACCCTCTTTTTGTTTATTGCTGTAGAATCCTTAACTTTCCCATTTTCTTTGGATAAAAGCCTTCCACGCCCTTTGGGCGCAGGATGCCTCTCTGCCTTAAAAGGAAAATATAATGCCTGCCGCAGCAGCCGCAGCAATGATCACGATTGGATGCAGCTTGGAAAACTTCTTTTTCGCAGCGTAAAGCACCGCAAAAAGGCAGATGCATTTCCAGTTAAACAGCTGCCCGATTCCGGCGTCCAGCCCCTTTTCCGCATGCAGCAGGGTAGAGACAAAGAGATTCAGACAGGCAGAGACGATAAAGCCTACGACCGCCGGCTTCAGGCCTGCAAAAATCATCTTCACCAGCTTTGCATTCTTAAATTTTTGGAAATAATTGGCAATAATACAGATTACAATAATGCTGGGGGTAACAATGCTTAAGGTCGCCGCTACGGCTCCTCCGGCTCCCGCCACGGAATATCCCACGTAGGTAGCCATATTAATGCCGATGGGGCCAGGCGTAGACTCGGAAACCGCAATCATCGTTGACAGCGTTTCCATGGTAAACCACCCGTACCGCACTCCCATTTCATTCAAAAAGGGTATGGTCGCAAGGCCTCCTCCCACGGCAAAGAGTCCCGTTTTTAAAAATTCCCAGATCAGCAGTCCCAGATTATTCATGCTTCAACCACCCCGCCTTACTCATTAAGATTCCAAGAGCTCCCGACAGAATCACAAGCCATACGGTAGAAACGCTTGTAAGTGCAGACAGAAGCAGTGCCATGGCAAATACGCAGAAGGCCGCAATATTTTTGATGCTTTTCTTCCACAGATTCGTAATCGCCTCAATCATAAGCACACACACAGCTACATTGATGCCCAGAAGGGCATGCTGCACCACTGCCAGCTCCGCAAAATTGGAAATAAGAGAAGCAATGAGCCCGATGATAATAACGGAAGGGCTCACAACGCCGAGAGTGGCTGCAATTCCGCCCAGCACTCCCTTTTGATAATAGCCTACAAAGGTAGCCGTATTTACTGCGATAATTCCGGGCGTGCATTGTCCGATGGCATAGTAATCCATGATCTCGTCCTCTGTGGCCCAGTGGTATTTCTCAATAACCTCCCTCTGAATCATGGGAAGCATGGCGTAGCCGCCGCCAAAGGTGAAAAGTCCCATTTTAAACCATGCCGTATACAACTGCAATAACACTTTCATTACAACAAGCCTCCTATTTTGAGTTCCGTAATATCCCTCCCAGTACACTTGTATGAAATCAATTTCCTGCCGCAGAAAACATGCGTCTGTAAATTGATTTGTGCACTGTGAGGGATATTACTGTTTTAAAGTCGCTGCGCGACAACACTAAAGGGTAAAGTCGCTTCGACACACCGGTAATGAGAGAAACTTTTATTCGGAAGGGCTCTCATAAAAGTTTCTCTCGTGCGTCTTTGCGACTTTACCATAGCATTTCTTAGTTAAACTATTTGAAGTCGCTGCGCGACAGCACTAAAGGGTAAAGCCGCTTCAACACACCCATTTTCTCAATATGCGGCGCAGCATCCGTCGGTACGGGATTCTGTCGCTCCCACGTAAATCCCGTTTTCCATGCGCACAATCATCTCTGCGCGGCCGAAGGAAAAACGGTTCTCCGCCACCTCAATCTGATGTCCCCGGCGGCTCATAGACTCCATCCATTCCGGCTCAAAGCCAGGCTCAACCTTAAAGCTTAGTCCTTCCTTCCACTGCCACCTGGGAGCATCCAGACACATCTGGGGATTCAGGTGAAAGTCGAGCAGATTCATAACAACCTGCAGATGGCCCTGAGGCTGCATATAACCGCCCATAACGCCAAAGGGCCCTATGGGACGGCCGTTCTGTGTCAGAAAACCGGGGATAATTGTATGATAACACTTTTTCCCCGGAATGAGAACATTAATATTTTCCGGATCAAGAGAAAAATCGTAACCGCGGTTCTGCAGGGAAACACCGTAATCCTCAATCACGATTCCGCTGCCGAAATCCATATAGTTGCTCTGGATGTAGGATACCATATTTCCTTCCTTGTCCGCAGTGCACAGATACACCGTTCCGCTCTTAGGCAGTTTTCCGGTCTTTGGAAGCCCGGCCTTTTCTCCAATCTCCGCAAAACGCCTTTTTCCATAGGCATCACTGAGATATGCATGGTAATCCGTGCGCATATCCGCCAAATCCGTAACGGTTGCCAAAGCGTCTGCAAACGCCATTTTGATGGCTTCAAACTGCAGATGTGAAATCTCCTCCGGCTTCATGGCTGCTATATCAAAATTTTTAAGGATGTTCAAGGCCATAAGGGTGACGATGCCCTGCCCGTTGGGGGGAATTTCCCAGACGTCCACTCCCCGGTAATTGACAGAGATAGGCTCCACCCATTCCGCCTCGTACTTTTCCAGATCTGATTTTCGTAAAAATCCGCCGTCGCGTCTGCTCTGGGCATCTATTTTATCCGCTATCTCCCCGTGGTAAAAAGCGTCTCCCTTTGTCTCCCCGATTAAGCGCAGGGATCTTGCCAGGGCGGGGAATCTGACTATTTCTCCAAACTCATAGGGCTTTCCGTCCTTTGTAAACATACGGTACCACTCGTCAAAAGACTTGTCCTTCCCGAACTCCCGGGAATCTTTCTTTACATACTTATCCCAGAGAAAGGCGACTGCGGCCGAAACCGGAAATCCCTGCTGGGCGTATGTGATCGCTGGCTCTAAAACTTCGGAAAGCTTAAGCCTTCCAAACCGCCCGGAAAGCGCGGCCCAGGCTTTCGGCTGTCCCGGCACAGTCACAGGCAGCCATCCTCTCTTGGGAATCTTTTGATAACCTCTCTTTTGAACTTCTTCAACGGAAATGCCTTCCGGACTGCATCCCGATGCGTTCAATCCATACATCTGGTCCTTCATCCATACGATAGCAAAGGCATCGCCGCCCAATCCATTGCTGACCGGCTCTGCCACGCACAGGACGGCTGCGGCTGCAATCGCCGCATCCACTGCGTTTCCTCCCTTTTTCAACATCTCCAGGCCGGCTGACGAGGCAAGGGCGCTGCTGCTGCAGACCATTCCGTTTCCGGCAGCCACACTGTACCGGCTTAATTGATAAGGCTGATGTATTGCGTCAAAATTCATAATGTGATTTTTATTTTTTCCTTTCTCAAGAATATCCGACTGTTACAGTTTTCTTAAAACCTCATTGAAATCCGCACTGGAGGAATCCGGAACGGTCTGAGCATACATTTTGACGCCTCTCTCGGAAATCTCCTTCCAGAGCTTCAGCTCCTCCTCATCTGCATATACGTGGCTCAGAAGCTTTTCCTTTCCGGCTGCAGAACACAGATTGCCTATATTGACTTCCTTGATTTCAATTCCCCGGTTCAGCAAGTCCAGAAGAGTCCGGGGACCCTTTACCAGAAGCATGACTTTCTTTCTGTCGTACTTTCCGGATTTGATATTCTCTTCCGCATGATCCTCATCCAGAATAAAGGATTTCACGCCTGCGGGGGTGGCCATTTTCAAAAGGGAGCACTGAAAGCTGTCCTTTGCCACTTTATCGTCCACTGCTATAATGGTATCAATACCTCTTGCCCGGCTCCATCCCAGGGCAACCTGCCCGTGAATCAGCCGATCGTCTACTCTTATTAGTTGTAATCCCATACAATTCTCCTATTCTAAGTCGCTGCGCGACAGCTCTAAAGGGTAAAGCCGCTTCGACACACCGGTTATGAGAGAAACTTTTATTCGAAAGGGCACTCATAAAAGTTTCTCTCGTGCGCCTTTGCGGCTTTACCATTGCATTTCTTAGCTAAACTATTTGAAGTCGCTGCGCGACAGCACTAAAGGGTAAAGCCGCTTCGACACACTGGTTCTGAGAGAAACTTTTATTCGAAAGGGCAGCTGCCAGAGGCAAATCGGCTGGATCTGCGCCCGGCAGCTTCAAAGCTGTATCTTTTTGATGGGCCTGTTTCAATCAGAGAACCCCGATAAAGCCCAGGACAAAGCCGATGATGATGATGGCGCACATGGCCCACATGGTGCTCTTTCCTTTTCTCAGCACGCCGTAAACGCCAAGGGTGCAGATTAACGGCAGAAGCTTGGGGAAAATATTGTCCAGTGTTGCCTGGAGCGCAACGCTTGCCTCTCCTGTAGTGTAGGTAAGGGGCGTGGTCACATTCAGCCAGGTGGCGGCCAGCCCTCCTACTACAATCAGTCCCAGAATCGTTGCGGCCTCCATCCAGGCCTTGATCTGGAAGCTCTGCATCTTCTCCATAAACTGATCCGCAAAATTGTATCCTGCCATAACGCCCCAGTATTGTACACCAAAATGAATGGCGTTGACAAGCAGAACAAAGATAAGGGGCGCAATCCCGTTTCCGCTCAGTGCCAGGGAGGCGCAGATACCGGCGGCGATGGGCCGCAGGGTCCCCCAGAAAAGGGAGTCTCCGATACCTGCCAGGGGGCCCATCAATGCGCTCTTTACGGCTGTAATATTTTCCTCGGGAACATCCTCGCCCAGGGCTTTCCGCTCCTCCATGGAGGCAACCATGCCGTAAATCGGGCCGCAGGTCCAGGGATGGGAATTGAAATATCCCAGATGACGCTTGTAGGCCGCTATGCGGTCATCCCGGTTTGGGTACAGCTTATTGATCAGCGGTATCATGCCCCACTCAAAGCCAAGGGCCTGCTGACGCTCAAAATTGAACGCAGACTGAACGGCATTGGAACGGACAAACAATCTCGTCAAATCCTTTTTGGTTAAAATCTTCTCCCCCATATTAAGCCTCCTCCTCTTGATTTAATCTGCGGAATGCATACAGCGCCACATAGGCGGTTCCCAAAAATGCGATGCCCATAACTCCAAAGCTTGGTATGTAAGCCGCAATGGCAAAACCGATAAAAAAGTAGGGCATAAATTCTTTTGTGCTTAAGTTATTCAGCAGAAGCCCAAAGCCCAGGGCCGGCAAAAGACTGCCTACAGCCTTGATTCCGGACATGATGTTCGCCGGGACTGCATTCATCAGATCGGTTACATACTGCGCCCCCAGGTACAAGGCCAAAAGCGTAGGAATAAAATACGCCAGAAAGTGAAAGGCGTTTCCTGCATGAACCATTAAGCTGATTCCCTTCCAGTCGCCTTTTTCTGCGTACTTGTCCGCCAGGTGAACCGAAAAAGCGCAGAAGGTCTTTGCAAACATCTCAAAGGTACTTGCCACAACTGCAACCGGAACCGCCACCATCATAGCTCCCTCCAGTCCGGTCTTAGATGTAATGGCAATGGCTGTTCCCAGGGCGCTTCCGATGGCCACATTGGAGGGAACGCTTCCGCCGATAGCCTGCGCCCCCATAAATACCAGCTCCAGGGAGGCTCCCACCTCCAGGCCTGTCCGAAAATCCCCCAATACCAAGCCCACAACAGGCCCCAGAACCAGAGGCCTTTCCAGCTGACAGTCTCCCATGAATCTTCTCAGAAAATAGGTCAGGCCTGTAAGAAAGCTGATAATAAAAATTGTTGAAAAACTCATAAATACCTCCTTCGTAAAAATAAATTCATTATTCCATCTCCAAGGATTTGAGTATTTGCGGGCCCTTGCTTACACTCTGTTTCCTGTGCTTTGTAGTTCAATCATAACATCATTCCTTTTATTTGTCCATATATTTTTGATTTATATGTACATTTAGTTCACAAAGAGACATTAACGGAAACACGGAGGGTAGGAAGAGCCGAAAAAACAGGAGCCCTGCATGCTTCCTGTCATGCAAAACTCCTGTTTCTGATATCTATTTCCTGCTTCTGTTTTTATTGCTGTGCTTTGCTCTTTAAAGCCTCCAAAAGCTCCAATGCCGTCCGGTTGTATACGGGGTGGCGCACATAAGGAGCAATCTGGCAGAGAGGCTCCAGCACGAAATCCCTCTTGTACATCTCAATATGCGGAATGTGAAGCTCTTCATCATCCAGAATCAAATCATCGTAAAGCAAAATGTCCAGATCCAGCGTCCTGGGCCCCCAGCGGACAATCCGCTCCCTTCCGGCCTCCTGTTCTATCTCGTGAAGGCGGTCAAGGAGCTCATGGGGCGGAAGAATTGTGCGTATCTTCATGGCTCCGTTCAAGAACTCGTCCTGCTCCTTCACGCCGTAGGGCTCTGTGGCCAGATAATCGGATACGGCCAAAACACGGCAGCCCTTTGTCTGCCTAAGGCCCTCCACTCCCAGATCCAGATATGCCTTCTTATCTCCCATGTTGGAGCCTAAGGCAATATAAGCCGTATGCCAGCTCCGCTCAATTTCTACGGAAACATCCTCCAGGGGCAGGCCGATGGGCGCCCAGGGCTTTTTGAGCTCCAGTCTCACGCCTTCCAGACGCTCGGTCTTAAGCAGCAGCTCCTCTGCCAGCCTTTCCACTGCTGTTTCCAGAAGCAAGAAGGTATGCTCCTCAAGAAAACGGCGGATAAAGTGGCTGACCTCCCCGTAGTGAATGGATTTTGTGAGATCGTCTTTTTGTCCGGCCTCACGGGTGGAAGTGTAAAGAACGGCCGAGATTACAAACTTCTGTCCCAGAACGTTTTCTTCCGGAAATACGCCGTGCTTTGCAAAAACCTCCAGATTTCTTATGTGTATCCGATCCATATGTTCCTCCATATCGACGCGCTTCTGTTTAGGATTCCTCCGGCCCTGCCGCTAAAATTGCCTTTGTCATCTGAATGGCGCGTTTATTAGCCTTTACGTCGTGAACCCGTACAAAGGCGTACTTTTTCATTACCGCTATCACTGTCGTCGCCAGCGTCCCTTCCTCTCTCTGATCCGCCGGCAGGTCAAGGGTCAGGCCTATGACGGATTTTCTTGAGGTTCCAAGGAGCATTGGATAACCAAGGGAATGGAAACGCTCCATATAGTGAAGGGTTTCCAGGTTCATCTCATAGGTTTTTCCAAAACCGATTCCCGGATCCAGGATGATTTTATCGCTGGCAATGCCCGCCGCCCTCGCTATCTCAACGCACTGCCGGGTTTCACGCAGCATGTCCTGGTAAAAGTTCTCGTATTCTGCCTTCTCCTTGTTGTGCATCAGGCAGCAGGCAGCTCCTGTCTCTGCTATCAGTCCGGCCATCTTGGGATCGTACTTAAGGCCCCAGATATCGTTCACCAGATCCGCCCCGGCTTTTACAGCCGCCTCTGCCACTTTAGCCTTGTAGGTGTCAATGGAAATGGGAACGTCTATCCGCGCTCTCACTGCCTCTATCACCGGGACTACCCGTTCAATTTCTTCCTCCTCGGTAATCTGCTCGTGGCCGGGCCGTGTGGATTCGCCGCCGATGTCCACAATATCGGCCCCGTCCTTAACCATCTGCTCTGCATGGCCCAGGGCTTCGTCCAGGGTGTTCCATTTGCCGCCGTCAGAAAAGGAATCCGGAGTTATATTGAGGATGCCCATAATATAGGTATGTTCTGTGGTGTCAAAGCTTCTGTCTCCAATTCTCATATCAATCTCCTTTAGATGCGAATCTCCAGGTTCTTCTTCTCCTTTGGCCAGTCGCATTTCTCTCTTGCCGGGCAGGAATAGCAGCTTCGGGACAGCTTATCGGCCCGGTAAAAGAGGCTTGCCAGGGTTTCCTCCTGTCCCTTTGTCCGATGCTCCCGTATCAGCTCCAGTATCTGCTCCCGCTCCTCCTCGTCAAATCCGCAGTCCCTCAATATCTGCTCCGCCAGCTCTGCGCTTGCCTGCTCATGGGGGATCCCCTCCTCATACTGGCGGAAACGGCCGATATCATGGAGCAGTCCCGCTGCATAGACAATCTCTTTTTTGGCCGGAATCCCCTGCTCTAAGGCCAGAATCCAGGTAAGCCGGGCCACATCCAGAAAATGCTCCGGCGTGTGGCGGCAGAATTCCCGTTTTTCCTCCCAGGCTTTCAGCTTCGAAAGGCAGCTCTGATAGGTTTCATGCTGCCAGACGGCATTTACACGGTTCATGGCTGGCGCACCAGTGCCAGAAACCGGTTCTGAAGCTCTGCATTGTCCTGGAACACTCCGGTAGTTACCAGGGTCACGGTCTTACTTCCCGGCTTCTTGATTCCGCGCATAGTCATACAGGTGTGCTCTGCCTCAATCATCACGATGACCCCCTGGGGGTTGAGGCTCTCATCCAGGGCCTCCGCTATCTGGGCCGTCATCTTCTCCTGGATCTGGGGCCTTCTGGCAAAGACATCCACGGTTCTGGCCAGCTTGCTTAAGCCCACAACCTTTCCATTCGGCAGGTAGCCAATATGAGCCTTTCCATAAAAAGGAAGCAGATGGTGTTCACAGGTAGAATAAAAAGTGATATCCTTTTCCACCACCATATCATTGCGCCCGGCCGTAAACTGTTTCTTGAGATGCACAGCCGCATCCTCATAAAGGCCTCCGTAAATCTCCGCACACATCCGGGCGATCCGGTCTGGTGTTTCCAGCAGACCCTCACGTTCCACATCCTCGCCGATTCCCTCAAGCATCAGCCTGACACCGGCTTTTATCTTCTCGTAATCCATCATCAAAAAAGAGCCCCCTTTCTCTGAGCCGCCATACATTTCAGCCTAAAGACATGTGCCTGTAAAGTATTGCGGAACATAATTCCTGGAGACTGCTCTTTTTGCATCCGGCCACAATCTGCGGATCAAAAAAGCATCTCCATAATGTGACAGAACATATGACGAAATATCCCTCCACAATATGAGATGCGATCTTATATTGCTGCAACGGGTGCGGTAATCATATCGTAAGACTGACATTCCCTGCCTGCTTTTCGTTTCGGCGGCAACTCCCCATCCGCTGAACACTTGACGCATGAAAACCTATTTTGCATATTATTCTAAATGTTAATAAATTACCCTCAGCCGGCTGCCTTTCTCTGCCGGCTGAGGGTATTATAGCATAGTGCGGGAAAAAGATCTATAGCTTTTTATCATGGGATCTCCGAAACTCTTTCGATAATAGAAACAGCCCGAAGAAAATCCCGTTCAAGATGAGAGCCGAAGGGATCATAGCCCATGTTACCTGCTGATTTTCAAGCACTTCCACAGAATAATCATTGGCAATCACCAGCGTCAGATTATTATTCAGAAAATGCAGGATCACCGGAACCCAGATATTGTCTGTCTTCAGATAAGTCCAGGCAAAAAAGATACCTAAGGCCACGCAGGTGATCATCTGGGAGATCAGCATAACCAATCCCCGGTCTGGGGTCGTGTAGTAAAAAAAGTCCAGGAACACATGCCACACACCCCATACTACGCCCAGAACCAGCACACCGGCGCGCATGCCGAAGCGTTTCTGAAGCAGGGGCTGCAGGTAATAACGCCACCCGTATTCTTCTCCAAGAAACGGCGCAAAGGCAAGGAAGAAATTCACCACCAGAAAAAGCATATAAATCCACGCGCTGGGATCTGCCAGAATCTCCAGGACAGCCCCCGGTTCGCCCTCCATTGCGTAAGCAGCGGCGGCGCGGCCAAAATAGAGCAGTAAAAATACCAGGATGCAGAAAAAGGAGGCTTTCCATTTCTTCCACCCAAGGCCGTAGGCGGCTCTTCGCTTCTTTCCCGACAGAAGAAGGGGAATCCAGCAGAGGATGCTTCCGCCTATGATCACGTACTGGCTGAGCACGGCCCACAGAGAAACGCTCTGCTCCATCATAGTGACGGTTTGCTGCGGCATTGCCACAGACAATATGCACAAGGCTATCATAGCAGCCGTCACCAGTAAAAAGCAGGCATAAAACCATTTGGGAACAAGACTGTCCTTTTCTTCCGTGAGCATATACGCCAGCATGACGCCGGCGGCCGGATAGAACATCTGAGCACTGGGAAATATGCTCATTTCCACCGGTATGGTGCTTCCATACCAGGTGAGAATTCCCATCACATATGTTACCCCGTAAGCGATTAGGAGAAAGATAAGGAACTGCTTCTTTGTTTTTGCTGTTTCTGTCATTTCATACCACTTCTTTCTGTTATGATTCTTTTGCCGCCTTCAGCGAACAAGGGACGAATGCCCTGCTCACCGGACACATGGCTTATTTTATCACACAGCCGTTTCAGATGGATGAAAAATGCCCAGATGGTTTTTTTACTGCCTGAACAGAAGCAGCTTCTCATAAAGGCTGCCCGGCCATACGCTCAAGAAGCTTCTGCTTCATATTTCTGGAAAAGGGGCAGCGCTCTTTGTTTTTTAAAACAACCTCTTTTGTTTTCAGATTCACCTGGGCAATCTCGTCTGTGCGCACCAGGTAAGCTCTGTGAATCCGGATAAACTGTTGTCCCAGCTTTTCCTCCAGCTCCTGGATGCTGCCGATAAAGTCCAGGCGCTCCTGCCGGGCGTGAAGTTCAATCCGGTGGGTGCGTCCGGCTGTGGCAAAGTAAAGGATCTCTTTAAGCGGAATATGACGGACTACATCCAGGGTCTTGACGGTAAAGTATTCCTGCTGCTCTCCCTGTTCCCGGCTCACGCGTTCTTCTATTACCTTCAGACAGCGGGAAAGTCCTTCGTACATTTTCTCCGGATTTTTCTTGCAGATGTAATCCAGGGCTTCCAGATGGTAGCGGAAGGTCTCAAAGGCCAGATCCTGGAAGGCCGTGACATAGACGAGAAAGCCTCTGGCATCTATTTTCCGTATTTCCTGTCCAAGCTGGAAGCCGTCCATGGAGGAGCCCTTAAGCTCCACATCCAGAAAATAGATTCCCCGTTTCTGTTCCCCGGACAGATGCTTTAGAAGCTCCTTGGGGCTTTCTGTACACAGGGCTATTTCCATATCCAGACCCTCTATGAGAATCTTCTTTTCCAGCCAGGCGCGTTCCGCATTCCGGATGGCCTCTTCGTCCTCGCATATATAGATTGGCAGCATATGTTAAACCTCCTGGATTTTCAGCTCCTGCACAAAGCAGCCGTCCTGTATGGCTGTGAAGGGGAAGACAAAATCATACCTTCCCAGTATCCTCTGATAGCTTTCCAGTCCAATCCCGCGGCCTTCTCCCTTTGTGGTGTAGCCGGCTGTTCCAAGCTTCTGAAAGTCTACCCCATGATACATGGTATTTTTGATCCGAAAGGTGGTACAGCCGTCCTGACTGCTGATCATCAGATGAATTTTTGCATTCTCTTTCCCCCGGACCTCGTCCACAGCATTGTCCATAAGGATGCCAAGACACCGGCACAGATCTGTACTCCGCATCCGGGTTCTCTCAAAGGGCCGCAGCACCTCCAGCTCACAATGTATTTCTTCTTTTTGCATCCGGGCCAGCTTTTCCAGAAGGAGACCCTTGATCTCTACCATATGTACATTGGCCAGCTGATTTAGGAGACGGATCTGGTCGCCTGCCTGCCGGTCAAAATCCTCTGTCATTTCCTGGATAAAGGATTGGACTGCATCCATATCTCCTTCCTTTACCTGGAGATACATGCCGGCTGTCATATTTCTAAAATCATGGCGGAACCGGCGGAGCTCCTCCTGGATCTGCTCCATTTTTTCTATGTAAATAGCCTGCTGTCTTAAGTTGGCCTGCTGAGCCAGAATATACTGCTTCTGCTGCCAGTCCCGTCCCACATAAACGAAAATCATATGAATCACCAGAAGCATAACAAAAGGAAGAAGAAGGTATGCCCGGTTTTTTTCCGGATCGTTTATCACATGGTCTAAAGCCTCGCCGTAAACCGGATAAAGTCCCAGAAGGAGCAGAATCCCCTTGTGTATTTTTTCCTGCTGCAGCCATTGGCGGTATATCTTTGCAATGCCGGATTTTACAATGACCAGGCCGCAGAGTAGAAAGCAGCACGGCCTTATTCCAAACATCCAGAAGAGATATTCCCAACGCTGTGAGGCAATCCTAAGATCAAAAAATCTCCCGTACAGATATAATTGGGAAAGCAGATCGCCATAGGAGCCCAAAATCTCGATCATCAGTACGCTAAGGCAGCAATCTCGGAAGGAAACCTTATACGCAATGCGCAGAATCAGAGCCCAGCATACAAGATTAAAGTACTGCCAGGCAATAGTGCCTATGCTATAGGGAAGACGCCAGAAGCCAGTCCGGTAACAGACAGCCCCAACAGTTGAAAGCAGCAGCACCCCGAACAGAGCAGCCAGGATATATGCACTCCTATGCCGGATCCCCCGATTTGGAATACGGCCCAGGAGAATGCCGGACATCCAGAGGAAGAAGAGTAAAGTGACGGCCATACTTAAAATATTTGCAGATACAACTTGTAGAAAGCTCATAGCAGTTCCTCTTCCTTTCCCGATTTCTCTTTATTATATCAAATTTGTTATGTAATTCAATTCTGTTTTTTAAAAGCTTGTCCCTTCTCAACTCATTGGTGGGAAACAAGACTTCCGCCGCTCAGCCTCTCTTGCCGGGCACACAAAAAAAACTGCCGCTGATCCTCAGATCAGCAGCAGTCTTTCTTGATGTCCGTCCAGATATTCAACAGCCCCGTCCTTGCAGATATCCTCCTCCAGATACATGAACACCTGCTGCCCGTCCCAGATCTTTGCGTCATCATACACATTCAGCTCCAGGGCATAGCAGGTTTTATCCTCCACAGGCCGCTGGCCGTGGCCGGGCAGGAAGCCTTGATTGCCGTATTGTCCGATGCTTGGGCCGGCGCCGTGGCCGAAGGTTCCAAGGGGATGGGTATAAAGCATGGGGCGGATGCTCTCGTCCTTTGCCCTCTTTACTGAGCAGGCAAAAACATCATTGCCTGTGACGCCCTCCTTAAGCTCCTCCATTACAATCTCCCGGAAGCGGTTTCCCTTGTCAAGAAGCACCTGGAATTCCTCCGGCGCCCCGGTTTCCCCCTCCTTTAAAATATACGCTGCCCACTGCATGTCCGTGTGCAGATGTACATAGCGTCCGTTGAGCCCGATGTCACAGTGCAGCAGATCTCCCGGCTGAATTACCTCGTGAAACATTCTGGATACACTGCTTCCCTTTCTCTGCAAATCTACATCTGCTCCAAACCAGTAGGAATAACCAAGGGCTGTAATCATCTCGCGCATACACCATTCAATGTCTGTGGTGGTGGTCGTTCCAGGCTTCACAAAAGCTTTGCTAAAGGTATAATCTACAATATCATGGGTTACGCTGGTCAAAACCTTCATGGCCTCCTTTTCCAGCGGAGACACCCTCTGAAGCCAGCGCACTGTCAGTTCTTCTCCATCACAGATGCGTGATGCATAGAGCTCTCCCACTGCCTCCTTAAGATTCTCATAGAGTGTAGAGGACAGTCCGTCGCAAAAACCGTACAGAAAGCTTCTGTTTACCGCTATTTTCTTTGGTGCCAGCTCCGCCACGATACGGGCTGCCGCCTGCCAGACGGTTTCTTCCTTTTCCTGCACATTTTCGTAAATACTGCTCATCTCTGGGGAGTGCATGCCTACTGCCATCCTGCGGATCGCGCCGGTCTCTTCATTCCGGTGAAAGAGTAAAATACTGATTCTTCTGGCCTCCGGCATATCCCATGTAAAAAGCGTATGGATGATGGGATCCTCACAGTTTTCCCGGGAGAGCACCACCCACATGTCCATCCCGGACTTTTCCATGGCCCAGGGCAGAATTACGTCAAGACGTTCCTTCAAGATACGGGTGCTCAGCTCCGCCTGGGCCTTCAATGGGTAAAGGCCTGCGGCCTCAAGCTTTTGCTTCATCTTCTCAATTGTTTGTTCATACATTCCTTTTCTCCTATTCCAGTTCCGTAATATCCTTCCCAGTTCCGCATTCCCTAAAGAATGCACCATTTTTATAATTCTATCAACTGCTTTGCCGCTTTCGTCAAATTCCTGCAGCCGTTCTCTGTGAGGAGGATATCATCCTCGATGCGGACGCCGCCAAAGCCCGGAAGATAAATCCCCGGCTCCACGGTCATTATCATCCCTGGTTTCAAGGGAATATCGCCTGCCTCATTCTGCGCAAAGCGAGGGCTCTCATGGATATCAAGCCCAAAGCTGTGCCCAAGGCCGTGGCCGAAATATTCCCCGTACCCGGCCTCCTCTATGACCTTCCTGGCAATCCCATCGATCTCCCGTCCGGTTTTTCCCGGCATCACTCCTTGAATGGCTGCCTCCTGAGCCGCAAGCGTGACTTCATAAATCTCCCTCTGCCTCTCTCCTGCTCTTCCTAAGCATACGGTTCTGGTCACGTCGGACCAGTAGCCCCGAAAGCAGCAGCCGAAATCCATGGTAATCAAATCCCCCCGCCGTACACGCCGTTCCCCGGCAATGCCGTGCGGCAGCGCTCCGTGCTCTCCCGACGCCACAATAAACCGGTCTGCCATGCGCTCCACCCCTGGGTAAGCGCGCATATAGCTCTGTAGGATACCGTCAATCTCCGCCTCAGTCATCCCCTCAGTAAGCCTTGCAAGCACATGCTCAAAGGCAAGGTCTGTAATCTCACAGGCCCTTTGTATCCTGCATTGCTCCTCCTCATCCTTTACCATGCGAAGCTCAAGCAGCACATCACTGATATCCCCCGCAGCATTCAGCCCCTTTTGGGCCAGCAGGTGCGAAAACCGCAGCGTCGCAAAGTCATGCTCCACGCCCAGACGCAAAAAGCCCTGCTCACAAAGCCAGGAACACACATCCGCCTCCCCGGCAATCTTTACCGCCTCCCAGTCCGGGCACTCCTTGAGCGCCTGCTCCTGGTAACGGAAGTCCACAAGAAAGCAGCATTTCGTCTCTGTGATTACCACATAGCCGGTGCTTCCCGTAAATCCGCACATATAACGCCTGTTGGAAGGACTGAAAATCAGAGCCGCATCCAGCTCCTTCTCCCGAAGGAACTCCCGGATCCGCAGTATCCGCCCCTTATCACCATTCATGTCAAATATCTCCTTAATCTTTCTGCCTGGTTCACAAAAACCCAAAAAGGAGCTGCCGCTCTGTTCCGACAGCTCCCTAACCTCACTCCTTAGAAGGAAAACTCCGGAATCTTCATCTGTCCGTTGGAGTATACGCTGAAATTCTTCAGATTGGAATTATAAGCATACAAATCCTCCGGGCACTGAAGGAAGATACACGGAACCTCTTCCCATACAATTGCCTGGGCCTCAAGGTAAGCCTCTTTTCTCTCTTCCTGATCCGTAGAAGTACGCCCAAGCTGAAGCAGCCGGTCAACCTCCTCGTTGGTGTAGAAGGACATATTGCCGCCCTCGCCGTGCTGAGAAGAATGGAAGCTTGCATACAAAGCATAGTCCGGATCTCCTGTATCGGATGACCAGCCAAGAGAGAAGGCCTCCAGTGTACCGGCACATACCTCGCCGATGTAAGTAGTACGCTCCAGAGACTGAATCTCTACCTGGATACCGATAGCAGCCAGCTGAGACTGGACAATCTCCGCCGTATCCTGGCGCGCCTGGCTCTCGTCTGTTGTCATCGTCATCTTAAAGCCGTCTGCGTAGCCTGCCTCTGCCAGAAGCTCCTTTGCCTTCTCCACATTGTACTCATGCTTGGGAAGCTGATCGTTATAGGCCCATACCACAGAACTCATAGGAGCCTCTGCAATCGTGCCGGTTCCCTGGTAAACCACATTGTAAATGGCTTCCTTGTCGGTGGCAAGATCAATTGCCTGGCGTACCTTTACATTGTCAAAAGGCGCTTTGGTCGTGTTAAGGCCGATAAAGTTGATGGAGGAAGCTACCTCCCGGAATACCTCAACGCCTTCCTTGCTCTCCAGACGCTCTACATCCGACGCCTGAATATCTACAGCCACATCAACACCGCCTGCCTCAACCTCTATGGAACGGGTGGCAACCTCGGGAATAGTTCTCCAGATAACATTGGGAATAACCGGAGCAGTTCCCCAGTACTCCTGGTTTGCCTCCAGAACGATGCGGTCGCTTGCCGCCCAGCTCACAAACTTGTAAGGGCCGGTTCCCACCGGATTCTGGCCGACTGCATCCCCTGCTTCCGTGTAAGCCTTCTCATTCACGATAGCCATAACCGCATGTCCCAGATGGTTCAGGATCGGGCCGAAGGGCTCAGTCATCTTCATTTCAAAGGTATAATCGTCAACAGCCTTGGAATTCTCAAAGTCAATGGTCGCACGGATAGAGCTTGCATGGGGAGATTCCGCAATCTTAGAGAAGGAAAACGCCACGTCGCTTGCCTTCAGCTCCTCGCCGTTGTGGAATTTCACCCCTTGTCTTAAATGGAACACATAAGTGGTGTCGTCTACGATCTCCCAGGACTCTGCAAGACCCGGAGCAATCTCTCCGTTGTCGTCCCTCGTTACAAGGGTCTCAAAAATACAGCTTGCCACCCGGATAGCCGGCGTATCCGTTGTTCCATAGGGGTCTAAAGATACGGGATCAGCCCCCTGTGCGATTGTGAGGGTATCCTTTGTGCCTCCCTCCGCTCCGGATCCCGTCTCTGTTCCTGTTCCTGTCTGGCCTTCCTCCGTCTTGCCCTTGCCGCCGCATCCTGCTGCCGCCAGCATGGCCAATACAAGAAGAAGCGCCAGTACACGGTTGAACTTTTTCATGTTTTTTCTCCTTTCTCACTCCAGTTTTGCACCCTTTGCCAGATACTGCCCAAAAGGCGCTGTTTTTAATCTGCATTCCTGCATTTATCAAAAAACAGCTTCCAAATGAAACTATTTTATGAACCATTTTATGTCAACTGTTTAATACAGATGGCATGCTGCAAAATGTTCCGGCTCCAGCTCCTTAAGCTTTGGCTGTTCCTTGAAGCATTCGGGCTTTGCATAGAGGCACCGTGGCGCAAAACGGCAGCCCGGCTCCGGATTAATGGGAGAGGTAATCTCGCCTTTAAGCAGAATCCGCTCCCTCCTGGCCCCCGCCTTTGCTATGGGAATTGCGGACAGCAGGGCCTGCGTATAGGGGTGGTACTGTTTCTCAAAAAGCTTGTCCGCCGGACACTTCTCCACCAAAGTCCCCAGATACATAACGCAGATGTCGTCCGAGATATGCTTTACCACAGACATATCGTGTGTGATAAAGATGTAAGTCAGTCCCCTCTCCTCCTGCAGATCCTGCATCAGATTCAAGATCTGCGCCTGGATGGATACGTCCAGTGCGGAAACAGGCTCATCACAGACGATAAACTTGGGCTCCAGAGCCAGGGCCCGGGCGATACCGATGCGCTGCCGGCGTCCGCCGTCCAGCTCATGAGGGTAGGAATCCGCAAGGCGTCTTGCAAGGCCGACGGTGTCCATAATCTCCAGCACCTTTTCTTCCTGCATGGCTTTGTCGCCGTTGTACATATTGTGGATTACCATGGGTTCTATAATGATGCTTTTCACGGTCATCCGGGGATTGATGGAGGAAAAGGGGTCTTGGAAGATCATCTGCATATCTTTGCGTGATTCCTTCAAATCCTCTTTCTTGATATTGGTAATATCCTTTCCTTCAAAGAATATCTTCCCGTCCGTGGTGTCCAGAAGATGAATGATACAGCGCCCCAGGGTAGACTTGCCGCAGCCGGACTCTCCTACTACGCCTAAGGTTTTTCCCTTCTCAATGGAAAAGGAAACGCCGTCTACCGCATGGAGCTGTCCTTTTGGGGTTTTAAAATATTTTTTCAGTCCTTCCACTCTCAAAAGCTCAGACATGTTCCTCCTCCTTTCCAATCTGAAAGCATTTTACAAAATGTCCCGGCTCCACCTCTGTCATATCCGGGTTCTCACTCTGGCAGCGGCTGCAGGTACAGGCACACCGGGGACAGAAGCTGCACCCTGCAGGCAGATCTGCCGGATCCGGCATCAGCCCCGGAATGGGGTTTAACCGCTTCACATGGGAGTCCAGATCCGGAATGGAGCCAAACAGCCCCTTGGTATACGGATGGCAGGTGTGATTGTATATCTGCTCCAGATTTCCATACTCCACAATCTCTCCGGCATACATGATTGCTACCTTGTCGCAGACCTCAGCCACAATGCCCAGATCGTGGGTTATCAGAATCATGGAGGTCTGATTTTCCTTCTTAAGCTTTACAATCAGATCCAGCACCTGGGCCTGGATGGTAACGTCAAGGGCCGTGGTCGGCTCGTCCGCCAGCAAAAGCTCCGGATTGCAGGAAAGGGCAATGGCAATCACCACCCTCTGCTTCATGCCGCCGGAAAACTGGTGGGGATACTCTCCGTAGCGTTCTCCCGGAATACCTACCAGCTCCAGCATCCTTACGGCCTTCACGGCAGCATCCGCCTTGGAGCATTTTTCGTGAATCCGGATACTCTCGGCAATCTGACTGCCCACGGTCATTACGGGATTTAAGGAGGTCATGGGATCCTGGAAGATCATGGAGATCTTCTTTCCGCGGATAGAGCGCATCTTTTTCTTGTTCTGCTTTAGCAGATCCTCGCCCTCAAAGAGAATCTCGCCTCCGGTCACAATTCCGGGCGGATCCGGAATCAATCCCATGATGCCAAGAGCCGTCGTCGTCTTGCCAGCTCCGGTCTCTCCCACCAGGCCTAAGCTTTCGCCCTTTCCAAGGGTAAGATTCAGTTTATTTACCGCCTCCACAACCCGGTTATCCGCACGATATTGAATTGTGAGGTCTTTGATTTCAAGTATGTTTTCCATATTCAGTCAGCGCCTCCTTAGTTTTTCAAACGCGGGTCAAGGGCATCCCGAAGACCGTCGCCCAGCATATTCAGAGCAAAAATCGTAATCATAATGGCCACGCCCGGAAAGATGCACATGTGAGGATAATTCATAATGTACTGTCTTGCAGAGGAAAGCATCGACCCCCACTCTGGCGTGGGCGGCTGAATCCCCAGCCCCAAAAAGCTCAAGGAGGAAGCAGAAAGAATGGCTCCGGCCATGCCCAGGGTTGCCTGTACGATAATGGGCGCGATACAGTTCGGTATAATATGGCGCAGAATAATGCGCGAATCGGATGCGCCGATACACTGTGCAGCCTCTATGTATTCCTGATCCTTGATGGTGAGCACGGAGGAGCGGACCACACGGGCATAGCCGGGAATATCCGCAATGGCTATGGCTATTACCATATTGGCCAGGCCCGGCCCCATAGCCGCCGCCAGAGAGATTGCCATGAGCATACCGGGAATGGACATCAGAATATCCATGGCGCGCATCAGGGAGTTGTCCACTCTTCCGCCGTAGAAGCCGGCGACAGCTCCCAAAAGCCCTCCAACAATAATCGCTGTGATAATGGAGGAAAAACCCACCAGGAGGGAGATACGTGCTCCGTAGATAATACGGCTTAAAATATCCCGTCCAAAGTTATCGGTGCCCAGAAGGTGGAGCGCGCTTGGCCCCTCAAAGATGTGGGAGTAATCCTGCAGGTCATAAGGGTAAGGCGCAAGCACGCCGGCAAACAAGGCGCACAGGATGAGAGCCAGCAGAAGGAAGAGTCCCAGCATAGCGCCCTTGTTTTTACAGAGCCGGTGCCATGCGTCGCGCCAGAAGCCTGTTTTTACGGTTTTTCCTGTTTCAGTTTGTACTTTTTGCATTGTCTGCACCTCCCTTCTTTCGTTTTACAGTCTTGTACTGGGATTTGATTCTGGGATCCAGGTAAGCATACAGAATATCTACCAGGAGGTTTACCAGGCTGAAGGAAATCGCAAGCAGGAGCACGCCTCCTTGTACCACCGGGTAATCCCGGGTGCTGATGCTGTCGATGATGTATTTGCCCAATCCCGGAATGGCAAATACCGTCTCTATCAAAAGAGAGCCTCCCAAAAGTCCGCCGAACTGCATACCGATAACCGTTACAACGGGAATCATGGCGTTTTTCAGCGCATGGGAAATGATCACCCATTTTTCCTTCTGTCCCTTGGCCCGGGCGGTGCGGATGTAGTCTGCCCGGATTACCTCAAGCATACTGGAACGGGTCATACGCATAACCGTGGCCGAGGAGTGAAGCCCCAGGGTAAAGGAGGGAAGCACCCAGTATTCCGGCCCGTAGGAACCGGAGGCCGGAAGCCAGCCCAGCTTTACGGAGAAGATCAGCACTGCCATCAGTCCCGCCCAGAAGGTCGGCATGGATACGCCAAGAAGGGAAAAGGAGGTGGCTATCCTGTCGAATACGGAGTACTGTTTTGTAGCGGAAATAATTCCTGCAAAAACACCCACAAGCACGGAGATGGACACGCTGAATACAGCCAGCTTCACGGTTGTGGGAAAACGGGAGGCAATCTCCTCAAATACGGGCTTGCCTGTCATATAGGACTCGCCCAGGTTCAGTTTGAACACCACATTTCCGATATACCTTCCCAGCTGGACCAGATAGGGATCATTGAGCCCCAGTTCCTCCGTAACCTGGGCAAGAGCCTCCGGGGTCGCGCCGTCGCCTAAGATCATCCGCGCCGGATCGCCCGGTGTCAGAAAGTTAATGGTGAACACGATGATCATAACGCCCAGCAGAACCGGAATCATCATCAAAAGTCTCTTTCCAATGTATTTGGACACTTTTTTTCGCTCCTTCTTTTTTATTTTTTATTCACACAGGCCCTTTTCTTTGGCAAGCCGGAAAAGCGCCTTTCTCATTTTTCCCACTGCTTCCTCAAGTACCTGGTTATCCGAAAATACGCCGTGCACAATACGGATATGGCCTTTTCCCTCCTCCCCGTAAGGCGCGCCGGAATTGATGGAGACAAGGGCATGCTCCCCCAGATAAGCCAGCACCTCGCTCTCCGTCCCAAGTCCCGAGACGTCCACCCAGGAAAGGAAGCCGGATTCGGAAAGCTGCATGGACACCCCCGGAATATCATGGAGACTGTCGTAGACGATCCTTCTTCGCCTGTCAAAGCATTCGAAGTACTTTCCCATAAAGCTGTCGTCCCTAAGCGCCGCTATGGCGCCTACCTGGGCGGAGGTATTGGTCGCCCCCACTACCGACACTGCCGCGCCGTACAGCTTGTCCATAATCGGATCGTCGGCCACCAGATAGCCCACCCGAAGCCCGCTTAAGCCCATTCCCTTGGAAAAGGAGAATACGGAAACCGTCCGCTCCCACATGCCTGGCAGAGCCGCTATTGTCACCATCTCAATGCCGTCAAATACAGGCTGCTCAAAGGCCTGATCCACAACGACCACCAAATCGTTTTTCACCGCAAAATCAGCCAGCTCAAGAAGCTTCTCCCTTCGGTAAACCGTCGTGGTAGGATTGTTGGGATTGGTGAGGACAATCATTTTCGTCTTCTTCGTGAGTCTCTCTTCAAAATCGGAAATGTTAAACTGATAGCCATTTTCCGCATAGACCGGAATCCGAACTATGACGCCGCCCATAATCTCCGTGTTCTGAAAATTATTGGGATAGCTGGGATCTACGATCATCACCTCGTCGCCCTCATGGATGAAGGGCAGCATTGCAAAAAAGAGACCTGAATCGGAGCCTGGGGTAATGATGATATTCCTGTCGGGAACTACCGTAAGGCCGTTCACTTTTTTCAGTTTCTCTGCAATCTCTGCTTTCAGCTCTCCGCTTCCAATGGGCATCGTGTAATGACTGGCGAATCCGCTTCGAATGGATTCGATCATTGCCTCCGCCACATGGGGCGGCATGGACGGATCCGGGTAAAAGGGATCGGCCCAGGACATCAGCGCCACTCCCCGCTCTTTCAGCTTTACCACAGCATCGCCTACATCCGCCTTTTCCACTGAGGAAAAAAGTCCGCCCTCCGCCTTTTGAAAAGCCGGAATCATCTTTTCAGTTATCATAGTTTTTCTCCCTTTCCATCTTCACTCTCAAAGCTTTTCTCCCTCTACCAGCTCAATCAGCCCGAGCTCCCGGAAAAATTCATAGAATGCCGGCAGCCCTTCCAGGCAGTCCGTATCTGTCTGGCAGCGCACACAGTCCGCCACTTCTTCGATCGTCCGGACGCCGTCTGTCTCATAAAAAATATAATCCATGCCAAAGGAAAGCTGCGGATAGTGATTCGTAAGCTCCTTCCACCGCCTTCTCTGTCCCTCTGTCATCTCTGCCAAAAGGCAGCGCATAGCCGCCGGTCCCCTAAAAAGACGTTTTGGAACAGGGCCCCGGCTTTTCCTTCCCACAGCCTCTCCAAAGCCTGACAGCAGAGCTTCGTAAAGACGCCTCTCCTGTTCCAGAAGCTCCTCTGCTTCTCTTTTCTCCTCCCCACAAAAGAGGGAGGCGTACCGCAGAAGGGTTGTCTCTATCACTTGCCTTAGATGGCGTGCCTTTTCATCTCTGTCCCCGGAAGCGCTTCTTCGCAGCTTATCAATCCTTGCGAAAAACCGGCGCGCCGTAACAGGAAGCAGCTCCTTAAGCAGCTCTCCTGTCAGAGAGCTGTATAGATAGCAGTAGGATGCCGCCGCTGCTGCACCGCGGCGCAGAAGCCCCGGATCCAGATGTTCCGCCGAATCGGCGCTGGTATGATACGTTTTATCCGGCCACTGGGTCAGAGCCACCGTCGGGATATCCACCGTGGGATCGGAAAGTATGTAATGATCGCTGCCGAACACAAAAGGCACTCTCACAAAGGAGAAGAGAGGAACTGACGTGACGCCTCCAAAGGTGCACTCTGCCAAAAGGGCCTCGAAAACTGCCTCTCCCAAATCCCCGGAAAAGGAATGCGCACAATCCGGAGTGTCCACCAGGATCATAGGGCCTGCATTCCCGTCCTGCCTGCCGGCTGTCATATCAACATTAAAGCCGCCTACGATCCTTTCAAGCTCTCCCTCATGCTCCTCAAGGTAGGCGTAAGCGCCCGTAAATTCCGGTATCAAGAGAAGCCGTATGGTCCGCCTTGGCTTTGGCAGGCCGCCCTCCTTAATCAGCTGGTGAAGGGCAATCATAGCTTCCGCCGCACAGGCCGCCCCGGAGGCATTGTCGTTGACGCTGGAACGAGGATGGCACAGATGGGCCGTAAGCAGCACCTCCTCCTGGCTCTCGCCGGGAATGACGGCCTCCACATTCTCCAGAAAGCCATTTTCAAAGGAGGCGTCTATCTTGAAGCGGGCTCTGGGGTATTTTCCCTCCTTCCCAAGGGAGAGGCAGGCGGTACGAAGCTCCTTCCCCATGCGCGGAGTGAGGGCGAACCCCCGAAGGGCGGCTTCCGACTCCTCTGTATAGTGATGGAAGCTTAAGTTTGCATGGGCTTCTTTCAGTTCTTCATCCTCGCTCATATTTACCCGGACTGGTTTTATCTCCGGCATGGATACCGTGAGAATGGCTGCTCCCCGGCAGTCCTTCACCTTTTGTATCCAGCGCTCAAAGCCGTTTTCCACAAAGAGGATCTTTCCTTCCAGATCGCCTTCAAATCTCTCCGGATCCGCATCATCCGGCACGTATACAATCGGCGTCTCCCGGCCGGAGTAATCCGCAGGGGCGCTCCGCTGAATCAGAGACATTTCCTCCCCGGAAAAGCATGCCATGCGCTCCTTCCAGGGAAATGTAAGCTCAAGCCACGCTTCCTCACACCTCCACTCCCGGAACATGCGCTGGGTAAAGCATACCTTCTTAAGATCCGCCGGATAGCTCAAAATCCGGGCTTCAAGACCTGCGTCTCTCAAAAGCCTGCAGGAGGCTTTGGCTGCCTCCCGGTAGCCCTGAGATGCCTGAATCCGGTGATATTGCGCAATCTCTTTTACCATGCGAAAGGCTCTTTCGCTCTGGCAGCAGTCATATATTTTATTCGTAATAGAAAAAATTTTACTGTCTGTCACTGTTTTTCTCCCAAGGCTTTTTTTAAGCCTCCAAACTTTGCATCTGTAATTTTCCTGCTTTGGGAAATGTAGAAATCTGTTGAATTTAGGTTGTTAAAAGTATATCATAGAAACAAAGATAAAATGAAAATTGCGAGAATTCAGAATCCTTTTACACTTTAACGTGATATCTTATTTTAGGATTTTCGGTTTTTTTCAAGATACTAAGCAAACTGCACAAACGGAATTCTTGATTTTTATGTGATTTTACCAAAGGTGAAGTCTTTTGCCCCCGGTTTCCTTCCTTATACTGGAAATCAAGAATTCAGAATTCTTTTCACCCCTTCGGCTCTCAGAAAGGAGATCAAACAATGGATGCTCTTTTAGGAAAAATCCAACAGCTGAATTCCATTTTCAGCAAATCTGCAACCACTCTCACTCCCTTGAGCGCACTGTGTGATCAGCTCTGCAATATCATCGGCTGCAACATCTATGTATTCAGCCGGGAGGGCCGCATTTTCGCCTACTCCATTGCCGATGCCTTTGAGTGTCCCTACACGAAATGTTCCTTAAAGGAAGAACAGCTTCCGGCTTATTACTATGAAATTTTTCTGTCTGCGGATAAGGCTGTGATTGACCAGTACGAGCAGCTTCCTGTCTGTACTTATCGAGATGTGAAAATCTGTGAATTTGACGACCGCTATTTTTCTCTGTATCCGATTTATTCCAATTTTCAAAAGACGGCTGGTATGCTGCTCATCCGGTACGGGAATCATTTCTCCCAGATGGACAATATACTCTGCGAATATACAAGCGCCATTATCTCACTGGAAATGCTGCGCCAGGCACAGACGCGCATCCAGCAGCAGTCCCTGGAGATTGCCGCTGCAAAGCTGGCTGTCAATTCCTTAACCTTCAGCGAGCTGCGCTCTGTGTCTGCGGTTCTGGATGCCATGGGCGGCACTGAGGGCGATATTTTCCTAAACGCCGTGGCCCAGAAGAGCTACTCCACCCATTCCACAGTGTCCGGCGCCCTCAAAAAGCTGGAGGCCGCCGGCGTCATCAGTACAAAGTCAAAAGGGGTAAAGGGAAAATACATTAAAATAACGAATCCCCGGCTGCATGAGGAGATCTACATGGCCGAGAAGCAGTACCGGAAGGAGAAGCAGAAGGCCCGGAGGAGTCAAAAAGCGACTTGACGGGAAAGGTTCTGTTCCTGTCAATGCCTACTGTCCAAGACCTTTCATCGTCAGCCCAATCCGCTTCTTCTGCAGATCCACGCTTAGCACCTTCACTTCCACCACATCCCCCACGCTCAGCACCTCCAGGGGATGCTTGATAAACTTCTTATCGGTAATCTGGGAAATGTGCACCAGGCCGTCCTGGTGTACGCCGATGTCCACAAAGACACCGAAATCAATGACGTTGCGGACCGTTCCCTTAAGCTTCATGCCAGGTGTCAGATCTTTCATCTCAAGCACATCCGTGCGCAGAATCGGCTTTGGCATCTCGTCTCTTGGGTCTCTTGCCGGCTTCTCCAGCTCTTTTACAATATCCTGAAGGGTGATCTCCCCGATTCCCAGGCTGCCGGAAAGCCTTTTCACATCCTTTACCTGGCGTGAGAGCCCTGTAAGCCCGCCCTTTCGCAGATCCTCGCCGCTGTAGCCCATGGAAGCAAGCAGCTTCCCGGCCGCCTCGTAGGATTCCGGGTGCACGCTGGTTGCGTCTAAGGGATTGTCCCCTCCGGCAATGCGCATAAAACCTGCACACTGCTCATAAGCTTTGGGACCTAGCTTGGCCACCTTTAGAAGCTGGCGGCGGTTCGTAAAACGGCCGTTGGCCTCCCGGTAGAGGACGATGTTTTTTGCCAGGGTCTTGCTGATGCCGGAAATGTATTCCAGCAGGGAAGCGGAAGCCGTGTTCAGATCCACGCCCACCTTATTGACGCAGTCCTCCACCACCCCGGCCAGAGCCTCGCTGAGCTTCTTCTGATTCATGTCGTGCTGATACTGGCCGACCCCGATGGATTTTGGATCAATCTTTACCAGCTCCGCCAGAGGATCCTGGAGACGCCTTGCAATGGAGGCTGCGCTGCGCTGTCCCACATCAAAATTCGGAAACTCCTCTGTGGCCAGCTTGCTTGCAGAGTAGACAGAAGCCCCGGCCTCATTGACAATGACATACTGAACCTTTACGGGCAGTTCCTTTAAAAGCTCTACAATCACCATCTCCGATTCTCTGGACGCCGTGCCGTTTCCTACGGAAATCAAGGTAATGTGGTACTTGGAAATCAGCTTCTTTAAGACTGCCTTTGCCTCTGCTATCTTGTTCTGGGGCGCCGTGGGATATATCACAACCGTATCCAGAACCTTGCCTGTAGCATCTACCACCGCCAGCTTACAGCCGGTGCGGAAAGCCGGATCCCAGCCAAGAACCACCTGACCCACGATGGGAGGCTGCATAAGAAGCTGCTCCAGGTTCTTTCCAAATACCTTGATGGCTCCGTCCTCCGCCTTTTCCGTGAGGGCGCTGCGCAGCTCCCGCTCGATGGCCGGAGCGATAAGGCGCTTATAGCTGTCCTCTATCACTGCCTTTAGAACCGGGGTTGTGCGGGGATTATCTCTTACAATCACTTTTTTCTCCAGATAACGCAGAATGCGCTCCTCCGGCGCCTCAATCTTGACGGTGAGAACCTTTTCCGCCTCTCCCCGGTTCAGCGCCAGGATCCGGTGCCCGGCAAGCTTCTTTACCGGCTCCTCGAAGTTATAGTACATCTCGTAGACGCTCTCAGCCTTTTCGTCCTTGGCTGCGGAGATTACTTTTCCCTCGTCAAAGGTGAGCTTCCTGATATAGATCCGGTAATCGGCCTCGTCGGAGACGGACTCTGCAAGAATGTCTCCGGCCCCCTCTATGGCTTCCTCCGGGGTAAGCACGCCCTTTTCCTCTGACACATAGGCAGCCGCTTCCTCGGCAAGGGGACGGTTTGTCATCTGAAGGCGGATCACATCGGCCAGTCCCTCCAGGCCCTTTTCCTTGGCGATGGTGGCGCGGGTGCGGCGTTTGGGGCGGTAGGGGCGGTACAGGTCGTCCACCACAACCAGGGTCTCTGCCGCCAGAATCTGCTGTTCCAGCTCCTCCGTCAGCTTCCCCTGCTCCCGGATGCTGCCCAGAACCTGCTCCTTTTTCTCCTCCAGATTGCGCAGATAGGAAAGACGCTCGTTGAGATTGCGCAGAACCTCATCGTTCAAGGAGCCGGTGGCTTCCTTCCGGTATCGGGAAATAAAGGGAATCGTATTGCCCTCGTCAATGAGCTTCACGGCCGCCTCGGTCTGCCAGCGCTGTATGCTAAGCTCTTCGGTTAGTTTTTTCAGAATATCCATGTATTAACTCCTTTGTTCTCTATGTATGGCCCTTCAAGTTGTTTTCTCAATATTCCTATTATAAACAAAACCAGGCGCCTTCGCAAGAAGCATTTGTTTTTCGCCAAAAGCTGTGCTATGATAAAGGCAGAAATACAGTCCAGCTAAGAAATGTCAACTATTTATAAAAAAATATCTGCTGGACGGTAAAGCTGCAAAGGCGCACGAGAGGAACTTTTATGAGGGCTTTTTCGAATAAAAGTTTCTCTCATTACCGGTGTGTCGAAGCAGCTTTACCCTTTAGTGCTGTCGCGCAGCGACTACAAATAGGAGGTTTATTTATGGAACCATTACAACGGACGAAAACAAATCCAATGGCTACCTCATCCCTTACATTTGGCGTAATTGCCATTGGACTTTCCTTTACATGGCCGCTTTATGCCCTTTTTTGCGGCTGCTTAAGCATTCTCTTTGCCATCCTCTCCCGGGGAAGCGGCTTTCGGATGCCGGATAAGGCCATCGCCGGCTTTATCGCTTCCTCTTTTGCCATTGTGATTGCAGTGCTGCTTTCCATTGCGGTTCTGTATGTAGAACAATTTCTGAAACAGAGGTTCGGAGCGGATGTCCTGAACGACCCGGTGAAGGTGCAGCAGCTGTTAAACGAGCTTGCAGATAGTTATATGAACAGCCTGCGGACAGGAGGTAACGGATTATGACTACCCCGTCCAGAGAATTGAAGCGCAGGGCCCGCTGCGTATTAGAGGGAAAATATTTCTTTGCCTCCAATGCGGCCTGCTCCTTGATGCTGTATTCCTTTACTGCCGCCATCATTTTGCAGTATACAGGGCTTGGAACTTCGGAAAAGCCGGTGGGCATTGCTTTTTATTATATCTTATGGCTGATCACGGCGCTTTTGGGCTCTCTTTTTGAAGTGGGCCTGATTCGCTATGTCTATCTCTTAAGCCGCAAGAAAAAGGAGCCTGTGGTTCCCGTGCTTTTTTATGCCTATAAAAACCAGCCGGATACCTTTATTCTGGTCTATGCATTCCGCTATCTTCTGGCTCTGGTATGGTTTATTCCCGCTATACTGGAGATTCAGAAGCTTCCGGTCAACCTGGAGCCTCTTGATCTGATAAAGGCCTCTTTGCCCATCTGCCTGCTGGTTCTGGCCGGGATTCTTCCGGCTCTTCTTGCATCCCTTCCTTATGGACTGGCCTGCTACGTGCTTCTGGATCAGCCGTACCTTTCCGCTCACGAGGCTCTTGGAACCAGCCGCCGTCTTTTGAAAGGAAATTACCTGCGCTTATTTAAGCTGTGGCTCAGCTTTCTTCCCTATGTGCTGCTCATCGGAGGAACCTCCGGCGTTGCGCTTCTCTGGGTGAAGCCGTATTTCCATACGACGATGAGCCAGTTTTATATGGAGGTCAGCCATCAGGAGCTTCCGGAAGAACCGCAGATTTCGATCCTTGTGTGATTCTTAAGCTTCCTAAGCAGCTTAAGGCATTAGAAAACAAAAAAAGACAGCTGGGAGCATGTATAAAAACCATTTCCCGGCTGTCTTTTTTATATGGATTGGTTAACTGTTTTTCAAAGACTCTACTCTTCCAGGCCGAATGCGTCATGTACCGCATTGGCTGCGCGCTCTGCGTCTCTCTCATGGATAAGTACGGTAACGCGGATCTCGGAAGTGGAGATCATGTTGATGTTGATGTTCTGGTTATAGAGAGCCTCGAACATCTTGGCCGCCACGCCGGGGTTGGACATCATGCCGGCTCCTACGATGGAAACCTTGGCCACTTCCTTGTTGCAGGAAATGCTCTTTCCTCCCACGCGGCTTAAGTTGCCCTCCAGAATCTTTACTGCCTCATCTGCCTCGTCCCTGGATACGGTAAAGGAAATATCCTTGCTGTTCTCCCTGCCGATGGACTGCAGAATCACGTCCACGTTGATGTTCTCCTTTGCAAGCATATTGAACAGCTTAAATGCCATTCCCGGCTGATCCTTTAATCCGATTACGGAAATTCTGGCTGTATTTCTATCCAGTGCCACTCCACTGATTAACATTCTCTCCACGTTTGTTTCCTCCTTAACAATTGTCCCTTCGTGATCATTCAGACTGGAGCGTACCACAAGCTGTACGCCGTATTTTTTTGCCATTTCCACCGAGCGGTTGTGAAGCACTCCTGCGCCCAGAGTCGCCAGATCCAGCATCTCGTCGTAGGTGATCTCCTCAAGCTTCCTTGCCTTGGGCACGTAACGGGGATCGGCTGTGTATACGCCGTCCACATCCGTGTAGATTTCGCAGGCGTCTGCATGAAGGGCCGCTGCCAGGGCTACGGCTGTGGTGTCGGAGCCTCCCCGGCCCAGGGTAGTGTAGTTGTCGTATTTGTTCACGCCCTGAAAGCCTGTGACAATGACGATTCTCCGGTGCTCCAGCTCATGCATAATGCGGTCGGTGTCGATGCGTTTTAATCTGGCGTTTCCGTGGACACGGGTGGTATGCATGGCTACCTGGAAGGCATTTAAGGATACTGCAGGCACGTCCATGGTGTCAAAGGCCATGGCCATCAGCGCCGTGGACACCTGCTCTCCTGTAGTCAGCAGCATGTCAAGCTCCCGCTTGGGGGGATTGGGATTGATGGTCTGTGCCAGGGCAATCAGATCGTCGGTGGATTTGCCCATAGCGGAAAGAACTACGATGATGTCATTTCCCTTTCTGTACTCCTCGGCACACCGTCTGGCTACGTTGAATATTCTTTCTTTGTCGCCTACGGAGGTGCCTCCAAATTTTTTCACTATCAGCATTGCTTTTTCTCCTCGTTATCTATTTATCAGTTTACCGGCTGTGTATGCCGAAATGACTGCCGGGCGGATATCAGTTCTCAAATAATTTCCGAATCAGCTCATACCCCTGCTCCACAAGGATGCCGCTTATCCTTGCTTCTCTTTCATTATATGCGCCAATCCTGCGAAGTTCTTTTTCACTGTCATACAGAAGATACGGAATGGGATCGCTTGTATGAGTCCGCACCCGGATGGGCGTGGGATGATCCGGCAGAACCAGAAGCCGGTAAGGCTCTTTCGCCTTATCAAGGGCTTCCCGGATGGGACATATCACTCTCTCATCCAGATACTCGATGGCTTGTACCTTCTTTTCCACGCTGCCTTGGTGCCCCATCTCGTCCGGCGCCTCCACATGAACATATACAAAATCAAACCCGTCCTTTAAAAGGGCATCTGCGGCTGCCTGAGCCTTTCCTTCATAATTGGTATGAAGTCCGCCGTTGGCTCCCTCTACATGGATATTGGCCATTCCTGTTCCCACGGCGATTCCCTTGAGCAAATCCACGGCAGATATCATCGCACCTTTTTTATGGTATTTCCCCTCAAAGGAGGGCAGTGAGGGACGTGTCCCGGCCCCCCAGAACCAGCAGGAGTTGGCGGGATTGAGGCCCTTTGCCTTCCGCTCCAGATTGATTGGATGCTTTGAGAGGATCTCATAGCTTTTTTTCTGCATGGCCCGAAGCTTCTCCTCCGCCGGAAGGTGATCGCCTGCCCGTTGTCCCAGCACGTCGTGGGGCGGCGTCAGCTCTGTGACGCTTCCCTTTGACCAGATGAGCAGATGGCGGTAGCTTGTTCCCACATAGAAATGGTAAGCATCCTCCTCCAGCTCCTTGCGGACGGCTTCCAGAAGGACTGCCGCATCCTCGGTGCTTATCTCGTCGGAGCTGTGATCAAGAATCCGCTTGTCCTCATAAGCCTCTTCCTCCTCAGATAAGGTGACAAGGTTGGTTCGGATGGCAATATCGCCCTCCTTCATATCCACGCCTATGCTCAAAGCCTCCAGCGGAGAGCGGCCTGTGTAGTACTGTCTTGGATTGCAGCCCAGAACCGCAAGGTTGGCGGTATCGCTTCCGGGCTTCATTCCCTGAGGAATGGTGCAGGCCAGGCCCACCTCAGATCGGCCGGCCAGGTCGTCCATCACGGGAGTCCTGGCATATTCCAGGGGCGTTTTTCCCCCCAGCTCTTCTATGGGCTCGTCTGCCATGCCGTCTCCCAGAATGATTACGTATTTCATAGCCTTCTATCCTTCCACGCGGATCATATGGATAACGGCGTCTGTTCTGGCGGCGCGTTCCTTGTACTCCGCTTCTGTATATTCTCCTGTGATAAAGCCGAATTCACCGGCCAGTTCTGCAGTCACTACCTCGATGGGCCCGAAGATCTCGGCCATTTTGATTGCGTCTGTCTTTTTATTTCCCTTAACCCGGACGAAGAAGCGGCGTTTGGCGTCGCTTAGATCGGTCAGTTCCAGCTTCCGGCTGCTCCAGAAGGTCATAATGTTCCGGTGCAAATGCTTGGCCGCGTCTACCACGTCGGCCACTACGGCGCTGGCAGTCGGCAGCTTCCCTGCACCGCTCCCGTAAAACATCACGTCGCCCAGTACATTTCCCTTGGCGAAAATGGCGTTGAATACGTCGTTGACGCTGTACAGGGGATGCATCTCATTAATGAGGAAAGGGGCTACCATTGCAAAGAAGCGGCCGTTTTCCTTTTTACTGGTGGCTAACAGCTTAATGGCCCGGCCCATCTTCCGGGCGTATTTGATGTCCTCGGCCGTTATCTTTGTGATGCCCTCTGTATAAATATCCTCGTAGTCTGCCTGGCAGCCGCTGGCTAAGGAGGTGAGAATGGCAATCTTCCGGCAGGCATCATAGCCTTCCACATCGGCTTCGGGGCTGCGCTCTGCGTAGCCTTTTTCCTGAGCCTCCTTTAAGGCAGTCTCAAAGTCAATGCCCTCGTGGGTCATCTGGCTTAAGATGTAGTTGGTGGTTCCGTTGAGAATTCCTGTTATCTCAATGATCTCGTCTGCGGTCAGAGAAGAGTTCAAAGGGCGGATAATGGGAATTCCGCCGCCTACACTGGCCTCGAATAAGTAGTTAAGCTCCCGTTCTCTGGCAATCTCAAGAAGCTCGGCTCCATGTCTGGCAACCAACTCTTTGTTGGAAGTACAGACGCTTTTTCCCGCTTCTAAGCAGCGCTTGGTGAAGGTGTATGCCGGCTCTACCCCGCCCATAACCTCTACCACAATGCGGATCTCGGGATCGTTTACAATGGTTTCAAAGTCATGTATTAATTTGGATTCTACCGGGCTGCCGGGAAATTCCCTCAGATCCAGGACGTATTTGATGTTGATCTCGTCCCCGGCTCTGCGGTTGATGCTGGCCTGGTTGGTGTTCAATACTTCTACGACTCCGGATCCTACGGTTCCGTAGCCCATAACTGCTATTTGTACCATTTTTGTCTACTCCTTTTCCTTTGCCAGTATTTTCAGATAATGTATGCCCTCCTGGCTCTCTATCTGCTCTATCATGGCGGATACGTCCTTGGTGATGGGCAGCAGATCTACGGTGAGGGTCAAAGATGCTACTCCGTTGATAGGGATGGTCTGATGGATAGTGAGGACGTTGCCCTTGTAGTCGGCTATGGTTTTCAGGACTAAGGATAACAGGCCCGGCTGATCTTCCATCTGAAGAACGAAGGTGATGCTTTTTCCCTTGGAATTGTCGTGGAAGGGGGAGATGTCGTCCTTGTATTTGTAGAAGGAGCTGCGGCTGATGCCTACGCGCTCGGTGGCTTCCTGGATAGTGATGGCTTTTGATGAATCCAGGAGGCGTTTGGCTTCTACTACCTTTAACAATACTTCTGGTACGGCTTTTTGGCTTACTACGAAATATTTTGTTTTCTCTGACATGTCTTTCCCCTCCGTGTGCGTGTGTTGAAAACATTTGTTTTTCTGTGATGGATTCAACAAGGGGTATATTATCATAATTCGGGGAGGATTGCAAGTGGAAATGATGGGATTTTTTTGTTTTTTGAGGGCGGACGGGAACGGGGCAAAAGGAGCCGGCAGGCTTTTCCATATCTGTGTCCGCGCGGTTCTCGTACAGCCCGTCTGCTCTGGGCGTACATTGCTTTCTTGGTTGTTTATTGCTTTTCGTTTATGATGGCAATGTTCGCCCAGCTCAGACGGGCTGTGCGCGAACAGGCGGACACTTGATATTGGAAAAGCCTGCCGGCTCCTTTTGCCCCGTTCCCTGGTTTTGGATGTGGGTGGGTGTTTTGTTGTTTGTTTTGGGGGTGGGGGTGTTTTGTTGTTTGTTTTGTTGTTTGTTCTGTTTTTAGTTTTCTTCGGGGGCTGTGGTCAGCCATTTTAGGTAGGCGTTGATGAAGGGGTCTAGGCTGCCGTCCAGGACGGCGCTGGTGTTGCTGATCTCGGTGTTGGTGCGGTGATCTTTGACCATGGTGTAGGGCTGCATGACGTAGGAGCGGATTTGATTGCCCCAGCCTATTTCTTTGACCTCGCCGCGGATGCCGGAGAGTTTTTCGGCGTTTTTCTGCTGTTCCAGGAGATAGAGCTTGGCTTTGAGCATTTGCATGGCTTTGTCTTTGTTCTGGAACTGGGATCGTTCGTTCTGGCACTGGACTACGATTCCGGTGGGCAGATGGGTGATCCGGATGGCGGATGAAGTTTTGTTGATGTGCTGGCCTCCGGCGCCGCTGGAGCGGTAGGTGTCGATGCGCAGATCTTCGTCCTTGATATCCAGATCTATTTCATCCTCAATGTCTGGCATGACATCTAGGGATACGAAGGAAGTCTGGCGCTTACCCTGGGCGTTGAAGGGGGAGATGCGTACCAGGCGGTGGACGCCTTTTTCGGACTTTAAGTAGCCGTAGGCGTTTTCGCCGTTGACCTGGAAGGTTACGGACTTGATGCCTGCTTCGTCGCCGTCCAGATAGTCCAGGACTTCTACGGTAAAGCCTTTGCGCTCGGCCCATCGGGTGTACATGCGGTAGAGCATGCCGGCCCAGTCGCAGCTTTCGGTTCCGCCGGCTCCTGCGTTTAGCTTTAAGATGGCGTTATTGCCGTCGTATTCTCCGGAGAGGAGAGTTTTGATTTTCATGGACTCCAGTTTGCCCACGAAGGCATCCAGCTCGGCCTGTATCTCTGGAATAAGGGAGGCATCGCCTTCTTCGTAGCCCATCTCTATGAGGGTCTCGATGTCCTCGTACTGCTGACGGAGGCTTTCGTAGTCCTGGGCCTCGTCTTTTAAGTTTTTAAGCTCTTTCATGCCTTCCTGGGATTTCTCGGTGTTATCCCAGTAGCCGGGGGCTTCCATTTCCCGTTCTAGTTCTTCGATTCGCTTTGCCTTGTCAGCCAGGTCAAAGTGAATCCCTCAATTCTACTAATGGTCCCTGATAGTTGTTTAAGGTATACTTAAACTGATCTAACTCTACCATTTTACCACCTCTTTCATTTTAGGATTATCTGGATACCGGCCGGGATTCGGAGGCTTATGCATTTGATGCATTTTGCTTCCCTTTCCTGCCGGCCGGTGCCATGATTATTCAGTATAACAAACTTGTGCTTATGACGCAAGGTCTTTAAAAGCTGCTGTTCTCTCTGCGACCAGTACTTTTAAAATTCTTCTGGTATGATGACGGCTGCTACAATGTAGGCTAAGAGTCCGCTTCCGAAGCCGCCGATGGTCAGGATGACCCATATAAGGCGGATGATGGTGGGGTCAATGTGAAAGTATTCGCCGATTCCTCCACATACGCCGCAAATCATTTTGTTGGTTCTTGATCTGATTAATCTTTTTTCTTCCATTTTTTATTCTCCATTCCAGTACCGTAAAATTAATATTTTGCATCTTTATCCAGAAGCATTTCCGGCCACAAATGCATGTGTCCGTAAATCCTTCTATGCAAAATATTAATTTTACTGTTTTCCAGTACCGTAAAATTAATATTTTGCATCTTTATCCAGAAGCATTTCCGGCCACAAGTGCATGTGTCCGTAAATCCTTCTATGCAAAATATTAATTTTACTGTTTTCCAGTACCGTAAAATTAATATTTTGCATCCTTTATTCTTTTCTACTCTTCTATCATTTTCAGGTTGATGCTGCCGATTCCGCATTCCATGCTTATCTTTTTGGATGCGTTGTTGCTGAGGACTTTTTCCCGGCCCAGGCCGGAATATTGGCGGCCGTTCAGATCGATTTCTCCGATTCCGCAGCTCATGGCGTAATTGTAATCGCTCTCTTTACCTTGTACATTGATATCCAGGGATCCGATTCCGCATTCCAGGGCCAAATCTCCGCCTGCGAACCGTTTTACGCCCAGAATGCCCGTTCCAACCTGTAAATATGCTTTTTCTGCTGTGAGACTGTCCAGCTTAAGCTCACCGGCTCCCAGTCCTATGTCGGCTTTTTCTGCTTCTATGGTATTGATCTTTGCCTCGCCGGCTCCCATATCCAGTTCCAGCTTTTCCGCCAGGAGGGATTCTATCTGAAGCTTGCTGGCTCCCAGCTCTAGTTCTATCTTTTCCAGAGAGCGCTCCGGAAGATAAAGCTCCAGAAGGAGTGCATTTCTGCGGTGGTTGCCCCGGTGATCTTCCAAAAGCAATGTGTCGCCGTTTTCTATGATCTTGAAATAATCTTTGGTATTCTGGGCTTTTATCTGGATACCTTCTCCGTCGTGGGTGTAGATTTTTACAGAGCTCCGATCCAAATCCAGCTTTAGCTTTTCTGTGTGTGCTCCTCCAAAAACGCCTTGGTCTACATACATGCCTTCTCCAGCTGCCTCCTCTTTCTCAGTAATGCCCGGCACATTGCCCCACTCGTCCATTTCATTTTCCCAATCCTCGACATCCTCCTGCCAGTCATCGTTCCAATCTTCCACGTCTTCCTGCCAGTCGTCCATATCGTCTCTCAAGTCGTCCAGCTCGTCCTGCAGATCTTCATGCAGATCGTCTATGTCGTCTGCCAGATCCCAATCGTTCCAGAATCCCCAGTAATTATGCCCCCAGCCCCAGGGCAGTATGTCATTATGGTAATTTACCATCCGCAGAAACTGGTCAGGCCTTGCGCCTAAGCTTACACCTGCCACTACACCTACAAGCCCTAGCACTACAAATATGGATGCCACAATCAGGCAAAATTTTGTTAATGATTTCATTTATCTGCACCTGCCTTTCGAAATGGATAGCTGACGAGACCTACGATTCCCCGAACCAGCCATGGTAATATTTTTATGCCGCACCAGATGGTGAAAAGCGACAGCAGAATTCCCAGTGCAAAGATGAGGCACCCTACACCGGCCAGCGCAAGACCTACAGCCGGCGTCACAAAGATTTCTGCTATTCCGGCTCCTATCAGAACAATACCGGCAATCAGAATTGCAAACCCAGCTGCAGCAATTCCGATGCATACGCCTCCAATGCCGAAAATTACGGCGGCTATGGCTGCAAATATGGCTCCGCCTACAGGAATAATAATTGGGGCGGCCAATACGCACAGCAGAATAATAGCTATTATCTTCCAGGTATTTGCTTCGGAATTCCTTCCTGGGCTTCTGCAGGCTCCATTGCTGCTGTCCGCCCTCTCCCGCTCGGCTTCCTCCTTGGATATTACCTCCTGGGACGCCCGGAAACGGGTGTCTTCATAGCCCTGTTCCGAGTATTCGGACGTCTGGTCGGAGCATCCGGCTTTGATTTTCTGGGCTACCTGGCTGGGACTTCCCAGCTCTTCGATGACCTTTTCCTCATTTTCCTCTCCCGCATCATCGAAGTAATCGTTGTAGTACTGTAAGGCTTCCTCCCGTTCGCTGTCTGAGATATTCCACAGCATACGTTCAAGCCTTTCCATAAATTCCTTCCGATTCATTACACACCTCTCCCCGCAAATAGTTTCGAAATTTTGGTGGAATACTGCTTCCACTCTGTCTTGTACAGATTTAGCTGTGCCGTTCCTGCCTCTGTGATCCGGTAGTATCTGCGGTTTCTGCCTCCGTATTCCATATCGTAAGTTTCCAAGCAGCCGTCCTTTTGGAGTCGGCGCAGTACCGGATATAAGGTGGACTCGGATATCTCGATGGCCTGGCGTACATCCTGGGTGATCTTGTAGCCGTAGGTTCCCTCTGCGTCGTTGGATACTACGGCCAGCACGATTGCGTCCAGGAGGGCCGCTCCTGTATTAAATACCATGTAGCTCTCTCCTTATCCTGATTTTTATACCTGTCTCCTTAGGCTGCTTCCTTCTAATATCAGATACCCTGTGATAAGAAATCAGTCTGTCCTTAGAGACGCATACAATGTTTTCATAAAATGAAATATAATATTATATGTCATATAGTATTATGGGATGTTTATACTATACAATGTATAATATAGTGTTGTCAATAGTATTCATAGAATCTTAATAATTACTGAGCACGAAGCGAACAGTAACTCTTAATAAATGCTTTCGGAAAATGATTGTGTCGGAATATAGACAGATAAGGCTGCCTGGATAAACCACCTGGTTTTCCGACAGCCTTTTTGTATTGAGTAATGCGCCCTTTGGGGTCGATGGACTTTGTCCAATAAGGTATCCCTTCATTATATATAGGAACGACATGCTAGCTATAAAGCCTGTCTCTGTCCTCGCTTACTATATGGGCAAGGAGCGCTTCGCAGCCTTCCAGTATATCGTCAAATGTAATGTCAAAGTTCCCGGTATACCATGGATCTGCAATATCACGGGGCTGCTCTGCAAAATCCAGAAGCAGGGATACTTTGTTCCCGGGATCCTTCCCAAGAATCCGCAGCATGTTCTTCCTGTTCCACTGATCCATGCCGATAATGTAATCATACTCGTCGTAATCGGAGCGCTTAAGCTGCACTGCCCGGTGGTTTCCCAGCGGGATGCCCATCTCATGCAGCTTTCCTCTCGTTCCGTAGTGGACGCCGCTGCCGATCTCTTCGGTACTGGTGGCGGCGGAATCGATGTAGAAGCAGTCGGTAAGGGACTTCTTGTTTACAAGATCCTGCATAACGTATTGTGCCATGGGACTTCGGCAGATGTTGCCGTGGCAGACAAATAATATTTTTATCATGGTTACATATCTCCTTATTTTTTGTCCGATCCTCATTTTTCCTTATGTTTTCAAGGTTTTCTCTATGTCCTCTAAAACTCTATATGCTTTATATTGTACCAAGTCGCTAGCGCGACGGCTAGCCCTAAGTACATTTTAGTTTCAATTTTCTGCCATAAAAAATAGCAGTTTTTAAATTTATGATGTATTGTTAAGTTGCCACACCAAACAACTTCATAACTTTTAAAACTGTACTTTGCTGATGAAATGTCTGATATCACATGGATGCAGGCATTTCAAATGTTGCTTCAAATGTTCCGGAAACTTTTAGAGGAACACTGTGATCTTGTTGATGAAAAGATAGATGAACTGGTAGACACTTTCATCAGCACCTTACCATCCCTGTTACAAACCCAATTAGTAGCAGCATAGTGTTCCAAAAGGCTGTTCTTTGATAATTGAATCATTGCCAGATATTGAATTTTCAAGGTGCATAGCTAAAATCTATGTGCGAAGTTTGAGTTATATCCTTTAAATTTCTATTGACGTATTTCGTTATTTGCATTCCAAGGGCTGTTAGCCTGCTATAATCTACCAAATCTACTTGAATCACTCTGCATATTCCCTTTCCGAATTTAACTTACTGTCTATCAGCCTTTACATAATAGGTGCTTCTGCCGCTCCCATACCGAATAATACTTCCTTCATCCACCAGTTTCCTTAATGACGCCAGAACTGATGATCTCCCTATGCTTGGACAGTGTGCAACAACTTCTGCACCTGTAAATTTCCCGACTTTTTCTTCTATATATTTTTTTACAATATTATAAGCATTACTGGTATCTCCATTTCCCGCTATGATTCCTACACGTTCCTCAAATCTAGTATAACAAGCCAATATGACCGTTAGCATATAACGTATAAATGGTGTTGGATCGTTTTTTTCCTCATGCCACCCTATATCTGAGGTTTCAAGGACATCATAATACCTGTCTTTTGTTTTCTCAATTTGCCTCTCAATACTTATATATTTACCAACACTATACCCGTTCTTATATAAAAGAAGCAGAGTAAGCAACCGGCTCATTCTTCCATTTCCGTCATTAAAAGGGTGAATACACAAAAAATCACATATAAAAGCAGGAATCAATATGAGGGAATCCACCTTCTCACTCGCAATTGCCTGCTCATAAGCCGTACATAACCGCTCCACTGCATCTGGTGTATCGTATGGGGCGATTGGCGTAAACCTTGTGACCACTGTTCCATCCGGCTTTGTTTCATTAATATAGTTCTGTACGCTCTTAAAGCTCCCACCGTAAGAAAATCCAGATCTTTTCAAAAGGTCCCTGTGTAACTGTAGTATATATGATGGTCTGATTGGAATGTACTCATTACTTTCGTGAATTGTGTTAAGCACATCTCTGTATCCCATAATCTCATCTTCTTCCCTGTTGCGAGGTGTTGTTTTTTCTTCAAACAACTGCTTCATCCGGGTACTTGTCGTAACAATCCCTTCTATTTTATTGGATGCCTCTGTACTTTGGATTTTTGCGATCTCAACCAGACGTTCAAGTTCAACAGGCTTCTGCCTGATATATAAGTCCTGACGTCCCTTATATTCATGTATCTTTGCGACAAGATTAAGTATATCCATATCCCACATTTTATCTGCAAGGCGAATATAATCAAATGTTCTCATAATTATCTCCCTTCGTCCAATGTTATTCTTTTTCATCCAATTATAAATCTTTTTGGACGAAAATTCAATTTGTTGGACGAAAAAACTACAAATTCTTTAAACAAATAGGCGAAACTCAAAACTATCACGAAAACTCTGAGCCTTTTCCGTGTTTGTATCATATCCCCCGTTTTTCAACAGCATTTTCCGTCAAGCTAATACATCTTTCAGCCAAAACCGCCAATATCCTACTCCTTTTTACCTTTCCGTTTTATACTATCACGGAAACCCCTGACTTTTGCGTGAAAGTATACTTTTGCCTACGAGTACCCCAAATCCTATGGCATTATTTTTTTATAGCCGCCTGGGCGGCTGTTAGATATTTTTTATCGCTTCCTGCACAAGACTCTGCCCCATTTAAACCTTTTAACGATTGCCTGCTATCGTTAAAAGGAGGTGCAAAATTGGAGGGCGAAACAGCTTCCGAAACGGAAAAAAGGCTCAAAAACCGAAAAAGCAAAATGGCGGAATCCGTGAAAAGGCTTATTTTCAGGCATTTCAGCAATTTTGCATTGTATCAATTTCGGTGTTGCGATGTTCCCTTGCAACTATGGGTATTTCCCCGATTTTATTCCTATTTCAATTTGACTCAGTTCTTCAATAAAGTTAAACTGCAAAAAATCCAGGTATTGGAACTGCCATTTCTAACAATTCCGATACCTGGAAATCAATTGTTTTCCTCTCTTCCATTTCTTAGCTCATGTTGATTAACACTCAGTTTTTAACTCCGGTATTACAATAAGGGTGCGTAAGCTGTGCATTCTCTATTGTTGCCTTTCCGCCATCTTGTTTTCTTTCTATATGATCAACACTTATTGCATTTCTATGTAGTAACCCACCGCAAATCTTACAACAAGGTGCTTTTGAAAGTGCTTCTGTAATAAATATTTCACTTTTTTGATTATTAGAGAAATCAGCAGGTATCTCCTCAAACAATGTCCACTCATGGTTAATTTCTGGTAAATATGCAAATTCAGATTTTTTTCTTATCTCATTTATAACTGCATCTGCTTGAATACCAGATCTCAAAAGGGTTAGAATTTCATAGAAAAAAGTAGATACATTTCTCATTCCAGCCAATGCAGAACGACTTTTTCTAACAATCACCTAACACATTTCTTTATATTTTGCCTCTCAAAATAGGTAGAAGGTAAACGGTATTTGCATTGATCGAGAGTGTAGAAAAGAGTCTCAGCTGAGGCTCTTTTCTACTTGGGCTATAATTGCCAAAAGTGTTTCTACTTGGGTTGCAATAGCCTTTTGCTCTTCAAGCGGCGGGATTGGCACAATGAGCGATTTAACACTATCGGATTTTAGATTTTTTACTGTTGATCCAGCTGCCAGTATGCTTAATGCATTATACATAGCCGATGAACTTAACATATAATAGAGAAAATCCTGATTAAATACAGTTTCTACATCTCCAATTACAAGCCAGCCATCGTGGATACACCCATCTATTTTTAAAATATATGGACGACCAAAGCTCATTGAATTTGTTAGCAAAAAATCACCGCAATGAACATATCTTGTTTTGTTCAATCCATCTGGTCGGATTTTTTCCTTTGTAGAGAATATATATTTGCCGCCTTGCTCTGTATCTCCGATTTTAATCCAGTTTAGTCCATTTTCATCATCGGTGAGATAGTTCTCGATAGGTCTCGGAGATCCTCCTCTTGCAACAGAACAAATATTTCCAAGTCGTTCGTATGCCCAACCGTCCGGTATTTTGAAAGGAATTTCCGAATTAATGCACCGGATAACAGACTCGATCTTCTCATAATAGAAAATTATCGGAACTTGTATTTCAAAAAAATATTTCAAACTAAAACTTCCCATTTTCCGTATCGCTTCCCATCCACTCTGCGGATATATTCCTTTTTCTGCAAGGATTCCATGATACGCTTTACAGTACTGAGAGATTTTCCGGTCTCTGCCACAAGTTCTTTTTGCTTAATTGACGGGTTCTTGTAAATCAGCTCCAGAACCGCCAGTTCCTCTAAAGTACATTCCAAAGTATCAAATTGAGACTTTGGAACTTTTGGAGTGACACTTTGGGGATTATCATCTACACAGTCAACGTGCATATATCTGTTTTTTAGCTCATATTCCGTTCCCAGAATCAAATTGCTGAAGAACATTTCCAAGAACTTTGTTGTGGCATGAACGCCGTTTTGCAGATCGTTATAATTTGCTCTTACCAAAGCATTGCGGAAATACCAAGAGTTCTTTTCAAAGGCATCGTTATTTACTTTGAAACCAAATGTTTTCATGTACTTAATCATAAAAACAGCCGCAGCTCTGGTATTGCCCTCACAGAATGGATGGATCTGCCAAATATCTGAAACAAACTTGGCAAGATGCTTCACGCAGCGTTCTACAGACAATCCTTCATAAGAAAACTGTTTCTCCATTGCAAAATCATAATCAAGGGTGTCTTTAATACTGTTCCATGCTGCATAGGTTACGGTATCACCTTTCAACACCCATTCTTTTTTTGTGATGTTGTATTGTCTGATTTGACCGGCATGGGCAAACACCCCTTCAAACAGTCTGCGATGAATAGTCAGCCATTCAGCAGGAGAAAACTGGAATGCTTTTTCCCCCAACAGTTTTGCAATTCTTGCCGATACAATATCCGCTTCTTTTGTATCATCCTCAATTTCTGTACAATCAGTACGCTGTTCATAATAGCTCTGAATACGCTTCTGCGCTTCATCAATACTTATCTTACCTTCAATGTGATCTTTGGCAGTATCCAACAGATAGGCAGAAGTTTTCAATCCATCTACCGCCTGCAAACCAATCGCAGTCTGCCAAGCCTCGCTCTTTTCAATTTGTCCGGGCTCACCTTGTTTGATATATTCTTCAAGCTCAAATTGCCAGTTCTTATCCGCTGACATAGCTGTACCTCGTTTCCTCGCTTAATATGCAATTCTGAAATAGTCCAAATACACTTTATATTTGTCCTGTGCGTTCAAACAGGTATCTCTCAGACAGCCTTTTTCGTTGTTCCATTCTTTCAATCCTCGGTAATAGAACATCTTCAGATTATCCTCGATGATGAACGGAACGATATTATGTTTCAGACACTCCTTGAACATAATCAATCTGCCTACACGACCATTACCATCTTGAAAAGGATGGATTCTCTCAAACCTCACATGGAAGTCCAAAATATCTTCAAAGGTCTTTTCTTCCTTGGCATTGTATTCTGTCAGCAACGCTTTCATTTTATCGGCAACTTCTTCCGGAAGGGCAGTATCCATGCCGCCAACCTCATTCGGAAGCTTCTTATAGCCGCCAACTGCAAACCAATCTTTTCTGGAATCACTTGTACCGTTCTTCAGTATCAAATGAAGTTCCTTAATGAACTTCTCGGTCAATGCCGTTTTTGCGTTCTCAATAATCATATCGATACAGCGGAAATGATTTGCCGTTTCAATCACATCATCAACATTGAGAACTTCATTTTCCACGCCGATCGTATTTGTTTCAAAAATATATCTGGTCTGATCGTGAGTCAGACGGCTGCCTTCGATGTGGTTTGAGTTGTATGTCAAATCAATCTGTGTCTTATGGTAAATACCGCCGGAGTATTTGCTTGCTTTCTGCTCTTTCAGAATATCCAACAGAGTAACGGGCTCTTCTTTTCTCTTGTTGGTACGCTCCGGTTTTTCTGCATTTTCGGGAATGTTCCAAGTCTTGCCGGTAAGGAACGCACCATTCACACGGCCCTGGGCGCAGTAATTTCTAACACTACGTTCAGACACATTCCACTTTTTTGCTATTTCAGTAACTGAAAGGTATCGCATCTGCTATCCTCCATCATAAATCAAATCAAAAACTGCCCTAATCTACTGTATAGTATATCACATCATCGGCAAAAATATCAACCGCTTCCGCATTTATTATCTTATTTTTGCCGACACGGGAAGTTGTTTTCTTGTTTTTTCAAACGCATTAAAAGACCGGACTCCATAAGAAACGAAGTCCGGTCAAATATTATCTATATACGAGTTCTCTCAATACAGGTTAAATGGGTAAAAAAAGAAGTAAATTACCTCTTTTTTTACCTATTCCAAAGGTAAATTCCTACACGCCTACCCTTCCTTTCTAAGCCTTTCTTCCATTCCCCTCACTTCCTTTTCCACATCATCATATTTCAAATGGGTATACACATTTAATGTCGTGGCAATGTCGGCATGTCCCGGCGGCAAACGAAAAGCACTCAAATCATATAAAAACCCGACTGATAAATCCTTCTACGCAGCCTCTTTATATCGTGTATAAACATACTCATAAATCTGCTGGCGGTACACCGAAATACTTACTTCGTCATAACATTCCGGCAGCTGTGCCCAGAGAGTATCGCGAATCAGATTATCTACGGCCGCTTTCGTCTCCTGCTTATCTGTCCAATGATCCAATTCCGAAATCTTTGCTTTGATTTTCTGAAGCAATGCAGCTGCAATCTCTTTCAATTTCTTGATATCGTTCTTGCTCAAATCCTCTCGGAACAGCATATCGTAGAGTGAAAGTTCCTCATCGCTTGCAAAACCTTCACGAACATAACGCTGTTCTTCCTGGTTCATACTGTTTGCCAGATCCATCAAATCCATGAAGGTCTTTTCGATAGTTGCCCTGTCCTGTTCACTGTTGTAATCATCAATAATCTGCTGGTATCGTTCATAATAATTGATACGCTCCGGATTGGCGAACAGCATCTTATCCAATTTCATCCGGATAAGTTCTTCCAAATCCTTTAATACCAGATTCTTTTTCTTAACCTTTGCAAACTCTCTGCGAAGCAAATCAAAGTCAATAGCGCTGATATCAAAACGGCGTGGTTCTTCACGTATCATCGTCGGCGTATGCTGGATTTCAACATATGAACTGATAATTGCATTGATCTGCACCCTCAAATCCGTTGTATTAACATGCTTACGCTTTTTCTGCAGTTCGGCATAAATAGCTGCTATTGCTTCATATTCCTTGTGGGTATAGTCCGTAATATCATCACGGTCAATATATTTCATAAGTCGCTTCAACTCTGACGCATAGGTAGTAAAAGTTTTCTTATCTTCAATCGTTCCACAAACAGCATTCGCAGCTTCCTGCAGATAAGACAACTTCTTGAAATCATAAGCATCAATCAACATCTGCAGATCAAAATCATTTTCTGACAAAAATACTTTTGCTTTTGTGATAGTTTCCATAATACGAGTTATCAGTTCATCTTTGTCTACGGTAGGATCTGTTCCGCCATTTCCGCCAATATTGGCTGTATAGTCCGCTAATGCTTTTCTGAGTGCCTTTACGATACCTATATAGTCAATGATCAAACCGTTGCTCTTGCCTTCACTGACACGATTTGCACGAGCGATTGTCTGCATCAGTGTATGTGCCTTCAAAGGCTTGTCCAGATATAAGCAGGCCAAACACTTTACGTCGAATCCAGTAAGCCACATGGCGCAGACGAAAACCACACGAAGTGGATTTTGGGAGTCTTTAAATTCCTTATCCAGTTCACGCTTTTCCATCTTTGCTCTGTGATATTTAATATCTAAATCCCACTTTTTAAAAGTTTGGATTTCATTCTGCTCCTGGCTGATAACTACAGCCATTTCTGTTTCCTGCATCCACTTCAACCTACGTTCCAGTTCCTGTGTTTCCTGCCTGGCGGCTGTTTTTATTTTCGCTTTCAGCTTCCCTATTTCTTCTTTCCAGTATTCCTGCACATAATTGTACATACGGACACAGGTAACCTTATTCAGGCAGACAAACATAGCCTTTCCGCTCGTCCACAAATCAGAATAATGATTTACAAAATCACGGGCAATAGATTTTAATCTCGGCTCTGCTGTCAAAAGATGGAGCTCTTTCGCAAATTCTGCTTCCAATTTGTCCTGCTGATCTACATCAAGATCCGCATTTTCAATGGCCTCCAGAATCTGTTCTGTAATTTTCGGGTTATGTAAGTCCGCAATCTTTTCGCCGCGATTTTCATAATACAACGGAACCGTTGCACCATCTTCTACCGCTCTTTTAAAATCATAAACAGATACATAGCCGCCAAATGTACGAGCGGTAATATTGTCACTGGACAGAAGCGGCGTTCCGGTAAATCCGATACGTGCTGCAGTCGGCAGTAATTTCATCATATTATCTGCAAAGATGCCATACTGGCTGCGGTGAGCTTCGTCAGACATAATGATAATATCGTGATCCGGATAGAGCGGCTCTGCACTTGGTTTGTTAAACTTCTGAATAAGCGTAAAGATAAAGCTTGGGTTGCCTTTCAGTTTCTGCACAAGGTCATCCCCGCTTGTGGCAATAAACTTTGCCGCTTTTGTTTTACCAAGCAAGCCGCAGTTTTCAAATGTATCACTAATCTGGGAATTCAATTCTTCACGGTCAGTAAGAATCACAAACGTCGGAGAACCTTCAAATTTTCTACGCACTTTCTGCGCAAGGAATACCATAGAATAACTCTTTCCTGAGCCTTGTGTATGCCAAAATACCCCCAGCTTACCATCATTCAGCTTCCTTGCGGCATACGCTTTTATTGCCTCATTTACACCGAGATACTGGTGGTTACGGGCAAGAATTTTAGCTATATGTCCGCCGGAATGGTCATATAGAATGAAATTTTCAAACAAATCAAGGAAGTTCTCTTTCTTGCAAATACCACGAAGCATTGTTTCAAGAGCTACACTCCCCTGTTCCTTTTCCGCAAGACGCTTCCACTCATGGAAAAACTCATATTTACTGCCAAGAGTACCAATCTTTGCCTCCGTACCGTTAGACAACATAAGAAACGCATTATAATAGAACAGATGAGGGATGGTATCCTGATAATCCGTATAGTTATCATCATATGCGTTCCGGACATCAACCGTATTCTTTTTCAGTTCCACAAAAAGCAATGGAATGCCATTCACAAAACCCACAATATCTGTTCTGCGTCGATATAAAGCACCGTGAATTTTCAATTCTTTCACAGCAAGGAAATAGTTGTTATCCGGATTTTGGAAGTCAATTACAGCCGCTTTCTTCGTTTCTGTCTGTCCATTAGGCTTTTTTACCGTAACCGGTATGCCGTCACGAATAAGGAAATATTTTTCTTCATTCACCTGTAAAGGAGAGGCTGTAGAAAGTCTGTTTTCCAATGCTTTCTGCGCTTCGGAAATCTGGCTTTCATTCATCCATGGATTCAGCGTCTTCAGTGCCTCATGGAAATAACGAAGTAACAATATTTCTTTATAGCTTTCTCTACCGAAAGTACCGTTTTTCCCTAAAACTTCCGTATTGTAAGCGAACCGGACATCCCAGCCCAGCTCATCACGGAGCAGATTACCGGCGCTTTCTTGAACGAGTATATTTTCGGAATAATCGTAGCTCATGCAGTTCCTCCTCTACATGCTAGGTTTCTTTTGTAAAATTAAGCCTATACCTCTATTTCTCCGTTCATCAGTTTTGGCAGTATGCGGTCACGGGATTCCGCTGACCTATCTGATATATCTCTCAATTTCTGTATTTGAATCAATATTGCTGATACATATCGATCAAACTTTTCCGCTATTTTTTTTGTAGGAACTAATATGTTTTCCGATTTCAAATATTTGAAGTGTCGGGCATAATGATAATTTGAAAGATCAACAGCTACCAGACTATAATACAATAATGACTGTGGCATATTCTCATTATTACTAATAATCAATTGAGTTCCATCAGCTCCTTTTGCGAAAGGAAACTGTATATATTTTAAAATACGAGTATGATCACCAAACACAATTATCGGATATCCCATGTCAACTATAGCCTCAGGATCATTTGTATATCCTGCAATAAAATCACGACTTTGGTCAATGATTGGGATCGTACCTTCCTGCAAGTACTCTGCTGTTTTTACTTGTTTTGAACGGACAACTTTTCTAAGCAAATCACCAATGAGTTCTTTCTTCCACCCCTCCGGCACACCATCAACAATCTCCACATCTTCATATCCCGGAAAACGCAAATCTACGAACCATTCTTTATAAAGACGCTGTGCGGCTTCTTCAAGGAGTTTGATTTGCTTTTGATTGTTTTCAATTAAATTGTCATACGTTGACAAAATTTCTGCTATTCTCCTTTGACTATCAATATCAGGAATCACTGCCTCATAGGCAGATAATCTACCTTGGCTAAGATTTTGAATATTGGCACCTATAGCAGTACCTGACATTGCTTTACGAAATGCTTGATTTTTAAAATGATACGTCCAAAAAACTGGATCATTTTTTGTAGTATCCTTCAATCGTGCTCTTATGCAAAAGCCTGAATATGTAACTTTGTCTGGAAGATCTTTTATAAGCATGCATCGACCAATCAACTCTTTATTTCCATTAGAACGAACAAATATAATATCTCCGTTATGCAGTAAATCACTTTCTCTAACTACATCGTCTTTAATTTCTTCAAGTGAATCATATTCAGGAGAAAATCTGTTTCCAAAATTAGAAACACTTATAAGTTTTATCCCTTTTGCATAAGCCTCTTTACCAAAATTTATTCCATTACTAAATTCTGCAACATTACCTAATTTTACCTTATCCCAGCTCATACCCCCATCTCCTTCATATTCTTAGAGATGGTATCCATCAACTCATTAGATTCCGCCTGCAGAGATAAAAGTTCTCGATGAATCTCTGCCATACGTTCTTCAAAATTCACTCCATCATCTTCTACAGGTGCAACGCCAACATAGGCTCCCGGTGTCAGAGACCAGCCTTTTTCTTCAATGCTAATTCCATCTTTATCTTCACCCTTAGCAGCATCTGTTGTATAAGCCACCTTGCAAAGACCAAGAATATTTTTATATTCACCATCGCCAAATTTTTCATACAGCCAGTTTGCTTCCTTTGCAACAGTGACTTCTTCATTCTTACTGGCAATCATTTCGTCATATTCAGCCTGAATACGTTTTTTATCGCCTCGCCCTGCGTGTTCCACTTCAATTTTTGCGCGCTTCTGCAAGTCTTTCAGCTCATCTTTCAACTGATGAAGAATATCTTCAAAATCGCCGTTTCCTAAGATAGTTCTATATTCATCCAGTAATGCTGTGTATTTTTCAGTTTCACCACGATAAAGCCATACAATAGCATTTAAATTTTTAAGCTGCCATTCTGACCATTCATTCAAGGTACGGTCAACGACTGTGTAATAGTTTCTGGCGTCAATAAACAGAGCTTTATCCTTGATTGCTTCGTTTTTATTTTTATCAAAGAACCACAGAGAGCAAGGCAGAGATTTTGTGTAGAAGAAGTTATTTCCCACGCTAATCATTACATCTACATGGCCTGTTTCTACTAATTCCCGACGAATATCTTTGTCTTTGCCCTGCCCGTCCGTTGCAGACGAAGCCATAACAAAACCGGCACGTCCTTTTTCGTTCAAATAGCTGTAGAAGTAAGAAATCCACAAATAGTTTCCGTTTCCCACTTCTTTATTTTTATTAACACTTGGCATACCAAAGGGCAGACGTTTTGCACTTTCGCAAGACTCTGCTTTCACTTTGTCCACATTAAAGGGCGGATTTGCCATTACATAGTCACAGCAGCCGTCAAGGTTGTGAGCATCGTGATAGAAACTGTTCGCTTCATCTCCCGATTTAATAACTCCGGTAAGACCGTGAACAGCCATATTCATCAAGCACAGCTGCGCATTATATTCCACTTTTTCCTGTCCATAAAATGTCATTGCACTATTTGCATTCATACCGGACTGATTCACGAAGTCGCCGGACTGAATGAACATACCGCCTGAACCACAAGCAGGATCAAGCAAAATACCGCTTTTTGGTTCGATAATATTTACAATCATTTTTACCAAAGATTTCGGTGTAAAGAAGACACCATCATCAGATGCAATATTTTTAGCAAATTTATTGAGAAAGTATTCATAGATACGCCCAATAATATCTCCGCCTACTTCATCAAGTGCACTGTTATTAAAAATACGAAGAAGCTCTGATAAAAGCTCGTCCGAAAAATCAGTATAACTTTTAGGCAATACACCTGTAAGCTGGTCGCTTTGTTCTTCTATCAGTGCCATTGCGTTATTAACTACTTCACCAAGGCTGGTCATTGTCTGTCCGTCTCGATTCACTAACCCTGCAGACGCAATATCGTCCGGAAGATTTAATAAATAATCGTACTGTGCTTCTTTTGGAAGAAACAGTGCACTTTTAGCTGCAAAGTCACTTGCTTCTACCGGCATTACTCTGCCGCGACGAGACGGACGATTTTTGAGAATTTCCGCCTCTACCATTTTAAATCGGCTATATGCATAACGCAGAAAAATCAAGCCAAGTACCGGCATACAGTACTGGTTGGATGTTAGCTTTGAACCTGCACGAAGCAGGTCAGCTGATTCCCATAATTCTGCTTCTAATTTACGAATATTAATCATTGGTTTTCCTCATGTTTTCTTAGTGATTTTTAAAATATACTGGTATGAAAATTCGATACCCTTACAAGTCAGATTTTCACACATATGGGGCGGGTCGTCTTCTGAAAAACCTGCAGGGCGTAATTCAAAACATCTTAATGAGCCAAATGTACTGTCAAAAGCAGACGCAAAATCATAACAGACAGATACAATTTCAGTTTCTGTTTTTCCCAGTCCATGAAGATAAATTCCTATAAACATTAGCGTTCCTTCAACTAAACCACATTGCGCCCTATACCCGCCTGCGCCATGCAATCCAACTGCAGACCAAATTACCTGTGGTTCAATCATGGTTTCAAATAATTCACTCAGACAAATGATTGCTGTCCTTGCGCAGTTTATATCATCATTCCAGTACAATTCATGTACTCTGTTCTTTATATATTCCTGCATGGTATGCCATCTCCTTCATGCTTGATTTTCCAGTCAGGCAAATACGAATTATCATACGCCGCTTTTTATAAACTCAATCAATTTTTCTAAATCATCAAAATTATCATAATCTCCAATCAATCCTTCCCGGTGATAAATAACTCCATTTTTCTCATTCCTTTCAAGGCAATCAAGTAATGCTTCAAGCCCATACCTTTTAGCAAATACTGTGAATCCGTATGGCTTTATTTTTGATAATAGCCCTTTATGGCAGTCATTTTCACATAAAAAACAGTTTGATATTTCTTTTTCAATAGAACATTTTCTATTTTCACACCATTCTTTATCTTTGCACTCATCAGAGTTGCAACCATTACAAGTAATATTTTCATGACATAAACAACAGGCTAATCCACATCTTGCAATTCCAAGTTCTCTTTTCACTTAATTTTTCTCCTTAATTTTTATATTGCTTCTCTCATACATCCAAACTTGTATACTGGAAGGGGAAAGCTGTCAATGACAAATTTCTTTACCCCATGTCTGCTCAAAGGAATTATTGTTATGAATTGAATCCACGATGGGTAAAGGTCTCTACAATCGCATTCTTTAATTCCGCGCCATTAAATTCTACTCTGTCTTTTACGGATATAGCGCTTGTCATACCAGCACCTCCAGATACTTTTTCATTACATCCCCACATTTGAGCATCTCCGCATATCTGATTAGCCTGTTTAGGTTACGGTCACTCCGATGCAGATAGGTTGTAAGAACTTCTTTTGTTTCTTCAATTCCTATTTTTTCCCTATAGAAAACGATATCAACAACAGTTTTCTCGATATCATAAATGCGAAATCTGTTATTCCCATCCTTTACGGTTTCGATACCAACATTAAATCGGTCATCTGTAAAATAGTATACATTCAGTTCTGGCCAATCTGGTCGTGTTGATACCTTTGCTTTTCTTGGAATTGCTACATCAATGGCATCTGGGCGATAAGTAGACAGATTATAATACACGGCTGCACTTAGCAGACAAACCACTCCGTCTGGTACAAATGCATAGGCATAATAGAAATCTGATCCCTCACCATCAAAATTTGCATTTTCATAATATTTTTTATTCAGTTTTATCAGGCTCCCCTGAGTAACCATCTGATTGATTTTATAATATGAAAAACCTCTATCTTTCAACTCTTGAACTGAAAAAATCATTTGGTCATTGGAAATCTGTGCTGTCTTTGTCATCTTTCTCACCTCAATTCCAGTATATCCAAATTCGTTATAATTATTTAATTTTTTTCGGCACTTTACTATTTTGCCGAATTTTATTTAAATTGTAATAATCATTTCACGATTTGTCAATGGATTTTCAGTGAGCTATCCCCAGGCTTCTTTATCCCTATTCTAACGCATGAAAAAAATAGTAATAAAATCATTCCCATCACTTGTCACAAAATAATTTGATAAGTCTGTAATATCTTTACTTAATTAATATCCGCAATTACACACTCCTGTTCTTCCATACCAAACAAATTGTCCGGATCTAAAGACCATTGTTCAGCTAATTGTATAATATGTTCCTCATCTATTTCATCAAATCCTTCTGCAAAAAGTTCGCTGTCGTTCGTGGAAAAATTTAATGATAAGTTTTTCTCAGCTTCTGTTCTTTCTCCTATGTTTGCATAAACATGTCCCTGCTCACCCGAATAACCATATAGTCTGGTTAAGCATCCCTGTACAACTCTGGCAAACCCATATGAACTTACAATTCTACGGGATGAAAAATAACATACCTCTTTTGCCAGCTCTCCCAGCTTCTGCAGCAACGGCATAAGGCTCTCCATTTGTGAGGGATCCGGCAGACCTACCCCAACTAAAAAGGCCCATCCGTCATAAGATCCGGATAAAAAAACTTTATCAATGGAACGCTCCGCTGCCATTAACCCTTTTTCCCAGGTTGTTTCGGCTGCATTTGTAAAATTAGGATTATGTACTAAAATTGTATCTATCATCACATCTTTTAATGCAAACCATGTAATTTTGTAACCGAATGAGGAGTTAATTTGTGCCATTATAAGCTGCCTCCTATCTCTTTTAAATACACTTCCGCATCTTTATAAGCTTTTAGAAAATTAGCTTGAATCAAAATCATATCACACACACTAACATACTTAATACTATATTTCTCACTCAAAGTTTCTTTTCTTACTCCATAACCGCCATTCGATAATCTAGGACAATTGGATATTGAAATAGTTTTTTTATCTAAATTATATTCAACCCCTATACATATGTGTTTTTTTGTAAATTGTTTATATCCTATATTTCCACATATTTGATTAATGACATTGGATTCCGCAGCCTTAGTTATTGGATCTCTAGAAACTTCTTGCACCATCTCAACAATATATTTTGACACATTGTCCCAATCTGTATGAGCTATCCTTTTATATGGTTCTACAGATAAACCATATCCTGCCTCGGTCATTTTAACTGGTACTAAAATCATATTTTTATCTCTATCCAAATATAACTTGACAATATTATCATTCCTTTACTGTGTAATTTCCCCTCAGAGCAAAGAACTCTGATTCTTCTATCAGAAATGCCTCATTTTTCAGAAGCCTGTTTTACTGTCATAAACATAGATTATCTCTCCAATCTGAGATATAGTATATCACTTTAACGGAACAATATAAATAATATCGGAACAACATTCACCCGAATAGCGGAATAATGCACCGCATTTATTCTAAAAAAGGCACCTGCATAGCTGCATGGTGCCTTCTACTACCCCGAAAAAGAGGTAAATTCCTACACGCCTACCCTTCCTTTCTAAGCCTTTCTTCCATTTCCTTCACTTCCTTTTCCACATCATCATATTTCAAATGGGTATACACATTTAATGTTGTGGCAATGTCGGCATGGCCCATGAGGTATTGCAAAGTCTTTACGCTTATTCCTGTCTTTGCCATGTTACTGCAATAGGTATGCCTGCATACATGCGGCGTTATCTTTGGCAGTTCTTCCTTGAATGTCCTTTTATACTTGCCTAAAGCATACTGGAACCGCTTCTCCCAATGATTCGCAAGGTACGGCATGCCGTTTTTATCCAGAACCAGAAAGCCCCCCACGCCGTCCACCATTGGCTCCACCTTTATTTTTCTCCGTTTGGCGATCAGCTTTTTAAAACACTGGTAAACATCTTCCGTCATTGGGAGACAACGTTCGCCGTATGTAGTCTTGGTCTCTGCAATTATGTATTTTCCCTCTCTTGTACGCTGTAACTGTTTATCTATATGTATCTTCCGTTTTTTCATATCCACATCTGACAGCGTCAGACCACAAAACTCTGAGATCCTCATGCCAGTCTTGAATAATATATACATCCCCTCATAATATTGTGAATAATGCTTATCCCCTTTTACAAAATCAAGGAACAGTCTTTCCTGTCTCGGTGTGACCGCCTCCCTCGATACGCTGTCATTTTTCAGTACTGTGGCAAGTTCCCAGTCGAAAGGGTTCTTCCTAATCAAGTCATCCTCAACAGCCATGCAAAATGCAGGACGCAAAACGCCTCTGATACTCTGTATACTGCTATAACTTCTCTTATCCTCTGACTGTAACTTTATCAGCCAGAGTTTAGCGTCTGATGGTTTTACCAGGTCAATCCGCCTGCTTCCAAACTCCTCCTGCTTCAGCATATTGACAACCGTTTTATATCCGGCAAGGGTGTTATGCCTTACCACTGTTTTAGTTGCTATATATCTTTCCACCAGTTCCAGCACCGTGACATCCCCGCCATGGTATGCCAGTTCTTCATTGAGAGATTTTTCAATCTCCTTTTCCAGCTGCCGCAAGGCTTTGCATTGCCTTTTACCGGCTGGCAGTTTATCAGTCGGCTCCAGTTTCCAGCTATAAACATAGTGCATCTTATTGTCTCTGCCACGATAAGTATACATAAACCGGCCATCCTTCCTCTGCTGTTCACCTGTTCTTAATACCCTGCCTTTTCTGTCTCGTCTCTTATTATTCTTACTCAAATTCTTGAGCCTCCAGATTCCCAATTTTTTACTTCCCCTCTTCCACGGGGGCTTATGATAACGCTGAATTACCGATAGTGCAAGCACTTTCTTTATCAAAAAATGTATTTTAAATTGCTCCTAATTCGTCAATTATTTTCTCAAACTGTTTTCTCTTTATCAGAACTTTCGTTCCATTCATCAGTATGTAACTTTCACCTTTATGCTCCGACAGGAACCTCCGGAGCTTGTTCTCTCCTATATTGAAATAATCAGAAGCCTCGGCAATAGTGAGCGTGTATTTCTCCCAAACCGGTACTTTGTCCGCTTCTTTCTTCATTACTTCATCCCCCCTTTCATCTGGAATATTAAGATACAAACGTTCCTATACCTGTTGCGGATTCGTCCTTATCCTTCTTTGGTATTTACGGGCCATTTTGGACAGCCTTTCATCATACGGCAGTTGAGATATTTTTTCTAAATGTTCTTTTCCCATTTCCTTATCTGACAGAACCTCATACAGGTTAGAGACTGCCGGATCAAAATCTATTGCGTTTTATTTATAGGTGCTTTCGTCGATTTGACCTACGAATTTGTAATAGACAGTCAACTTCTGCTCTTTCACTCTGTTGACCATAACTGAATTGTGTACTTCCATCTTCTCTAACAGCGCATTTAATACTGCTGCTGTCAGCTCCCCACTGAAATAATCCTTCCTGAAAGGGCGGAACATACTACACACAGTATAGCATGACCGCCCCGAAAATCAAACTATTTTTCTCAATATTTCAGTAATATTTTCTTTAACCGTTTCCAGGATTTTTTCATATCGTACCCTAAAGTTAGCAACCCCCATTTCAAATGGGGGTTTAGTTTTAACCCCTCCGGGGTATAGTACTGGTTCCGCCTAAGGCGGGGTTCCGCAATACCATCTTTACCAG
>CAJTFE010000030.1 GCA_910575725.1 Clostridia bacterium
TCCTTTCAAAATAAAAGAAACAATTCAAAAATGTATTGCACGTAATAATTAATCTAAAAATAGCGACAGGGATTTTAAAAAAAAAACCAAAATTACGAATTGGGTTCGTCTTTATTATATCCTCCCCCATCCCACATTTCAACCAGCATTTACCAAATTGGCACAAAACAGGTGTTCTTTTTTTACCCAAAACCTTTTCACCCATGCAGCACTGCATGGCAGGAGCCGGGAGCCTTTCAAAGGGGCTGCCGGCTTTTTCAATCCAACATACAGGAGGTAAATCATTGAAAAACAAAGAAAATCGTAAGCCCACCGCAAAACCGGGGTCCGGAAAGAAATTCCGCATCCCCCGCCAGAAACTCCTGACGGGAGCCGCCGCTTTCCTCTATTTCTTCGCCCTGTGCACAAACCATGCCTATGCCACAGATATGTGGACCAAAGCGGATACCATTATGAAGGATGTCTACGGGAAGATCGTGGGTATCTCCACCATTGCCGCCATTGTGACCGCATCTGTCGCCCTGCTCCTGATGAATTTTTCCAAATCCGGGAAGACCGTGGATGAATCCCGCGCATGGCTCAAGCGCATTGCCATTTCCTGGATCATCTTAAATGGGCTTGGCTTCATCCTCGCCTACGTCAGCCCGTTTTTCGCAGACGGCAAATGGAACGGATGAGCGGAAGGAGGGATGAACCATGGGAATTCTTGACGGCATCGTGGAATGGATTGCCGAGCAGGTAATGAACGGGCTTGACCTGATCTCTGTCTCCGTGCTGGGCGCCCTGGGATGTGACATGGGCACATTCCTGCGGTATTTTCCTGCGGCAGAGACCATGTACCATATTTTCGTAGCCACTGGCATAGGGCTTGTCCTCTTGAACTGGGTTTGGCAGCTTTTTAAGAATTTCGGCGTCATCGCCGGTGTGGAAGCAGAAGATCCCATCAAACTGAGCATCCGTTCCGTGCTTTTCATCGGCCTGATCTATTACTGTGACCAGATCACGGATATGGTGCTCGCCATCGGAGGCACGCCCTACTCCTGGATCCTGTCCTCGGACCTGCCGCCCTTAAACTTTGCGGATTTCAATTCTGTCCTGCTGACGATCCTCGGCGTCTGCGCCAATGGCTCCGTGGCACTGATCGCCCTCATCCTGATACTGATCCTTGCCTGGAATTACATCAAGCTGCTGTTTGAAGCAGCGGAAAGGTACATCCTGCTGGGCGTGATCATCTACACAGCGCCTATGGCCTTTGCCACCGGCTCCTCCCAGTCCACATCCAACATCTTCAAATCCTGGTGCCGGATGTTCGGGGGCCAGCTCTTTTTACTGGTCATGAATGCGTGGTGCCTGCGGCTGTTCACATCCATGGTGGGCACTTTCCTTTCCAACCCGCTGTCACTTTAGGAGGTATCAATGAAAAACTGGAAAAATAAATTTTTTGTCTGTACTGCAGCATCCATGCTGCTCCTCTCCCGCTCCATGACCGTCCTCGCCGTTTCCGAGGCAGACGTGGAGGCTGTAGGGAAGGAAACCGCTTCCGGGAACCTGCTCATCTGGTTCTTATGCGCCATCGCCTTTCTGAAGGTAAGCCAGAAGATCGACAGCTTCATGGGAAGCCTCGGCATCAACGTAGGGCATACGGGCGGTTCCATGCTCGCAGAAATGATGGTTGCAGCCAGAGGGATTACCACTGTTAAAAACATTTCTGGGGGCGGAAGTTTCCATGGAGGTTCCTTCCACGGGGGCGGAAGCACCAGCAGCATAAGCAATGCTTCCTTTCTATCCGGAGGCCTGGCTGGTGTTGTGGGGCGCCAGTTTGCCCAGAGCGCCATGCAGACCATGACCGGGCAGTCCAGCAATCCCATCAGCCGGCGGGCATTTGAATCCTCTGTCAAAAAGGGCGGCGATTTTGCCAACAGCGTGACCGGGGCCGTTGCCCAGGGTAATATCAACTATACAGGCTCCATGACCGGACGGCAGGCGGCCCAGGCACTGACCTCCTATATGGGGCAGGCCGGTATCCCGGACGCCCCCAGCTATTCCGGGGTAGAGATCGGGGGAGGGCGCATCCTGGGCACGGAAACGTCCGTGGAGCATCCCAACGGAACTGCCTTCGGCATGTACCATGCTGACCAGTATATGGCCCCGGAAGGCAGTTATGAGACCGTCACCATGGCGGATAATTCCACCTGGTACAGGCAGTATGCCACGGATACCGTGGAGCGCACGCCCTACATGACCGGGGAAGGGAAGATCGCCTACCATGAAAACCTTGTGCAGAAACTTCCAAACATGCCCAAAAGAAAGGACCGTGTATAAATGGCAGAAAACACCGGAAATAACAACAGCACCGCTGCAGATACCGTCTCTTCCATGGTAAAAAGCGCAGGTGCTTCAAAGGCTGGGAAGGCGCTTCTTGGCAAGGCTGCCGGGCCATATGGGACACTGGCGGTCAGTGCGTGGGAAAACCGCAAGACCGTCTTTGCCATCCTCTGCGCCCTGCTGTTCCTTCTGATGCTCCCTGTCCTGTTCATCCTGATGCTGCCCTCCCTGATCTTCGGGAACGGCGGCCTTGATGATGTCCCGGAGAACGTCCTGAACGACAATGAGGTCATCATGGAGAACATCGCGGAAGCGGAAACCAGCATAGAAGCCATCCTGCGGGAAAAGCATGATGCGGTGCTGGACAGGATACAGGCCGAAGCAGATGCCCTTGGCTCTGACTGTGAATACAGCATCACGGATGAATTTGCAGACCAGATCATCTACGAAAGCGCCCTGATCATTTCCCAGTTCTGCGCATCCCAGGATGATTTCCGGGAAGTGAAGCTTGCTGCCCTGGAAGGGATACTGCGGCGCAATACGGACGGCATCTTTTCCTATACAACAGAGGTGACCAGCCGGGAAGAGGAGGACGAGGAGACCGGGGAAACCCATACCATCTACCACTATGAATATATCGTCTCCTATGCCGGGGATGCCTATTTTGCCGGGAATGTATTCTTCCTGTCTGAAGAACAGGCAGAGACAGCCGCACAGTACGCATCCAACCTGCACCTGTTCCTCTTTGACACGGTTTACCATGTGGAAGTCAACCCGGACCTGGTTCCCGGCGAGACCGGCAATACTGCCGTGGACCTTGCCCTCACAAAGCTGGGAACACCCTACAGCCAGGCCAACCGGGACAAGGAGGGCTATTTTGACTGCAGTTCCTTCACCTACTGGGTTTACCGCCAGCTGGGAGTAACCCTTGCCTTTGACGGTTCCAATACGGCAGCCGCCCAGGGCAGGTACATTGCGGAAAACAACCTGGCAGTCGCCTATGAATCCCTTGCCCCCGGAGACTTAATCTTTTACTCTTTCGGGGTAAACAAGCGTTACCTGAACATCGGGCATGTGGCAATCTACGCCGGGGACGGCTATGTGGTGGATGCTTCCTCCAGTAAAAAGAAAGTCGTCTACCGTCCGATTTACAGCACCGGCAATATCGTCCTCTGCGGAAGGCCCTATGGCGGCTGATCCTGCCGGGGAAACTGCCCATATATGCAGCCAGAAAAGCTGCCAAAATCTTAGGAGGTATATCAGAAATGTCCACAAGACAAGAAGAAAACGACATCTACATCATCCCGCCAAATTTTATTGAAACAGGGACCATCTTCGGCGGGACCATAAAGCTGCGGAATGCCGCAGAGGCACTGTTCCTTTCCCTGCTGATCGGATTTCCGGTGTTCCATCTTCCGGCTACCCTGACCACAAAGATCATCATCTGCTGTCTGACTGTCCTGCCGCTCTCCCTGTTCGCCATCATCGGCATTGATGGGGAAAGCCTGTCCTCTTTTGCAGTCAACTTTTTTATCTACCGGAGAAATTGCCGTATTGTAGGCCTGCAGACGGATACGGAGGAGGCGGACACCCCAAAGGCTCCCAGAAAGCAAAAGAAAAAGAAAACATCTGAGAAAAAGGTAAAGCCCAGAAAAGAAGATTTTGCGGAAGAATTCGGGCAGCGGAAAGAACGCAGGCAGGCAAAACAGACGGAAGGGGCTTCCTCCCATAAGGACAGGCGGGCAGCAAAAGGGCGGAACCATGCCACAGAAGAACAGGAGCCGTCCTTACTGAACCCTGCAGCATCCTACCTCCCTATCCGGAAGATTGAAAACGGCATCATCTACACGAAAGACCACCGTTATGTAAAGGTCATTGAAGTCGTCCCCATCAACTTCCTGCTCCGCAGCGCAAGGGAACAGCGGAACATCATCTATTCCTTTGTCAGTTATCTAAAGATCAGTCCGGTAAAACTGCAGTTCAAAGTCCTTACCAGGCGGGCGGACATCAACCGCCATCTGGAGACCATACGGGAAGAAATGAAAACGGAAACCGATGAGCGGTGCCTGGCACTCCAGAAGGATTATGAGATGCTGATCCGCCGCATTGGTTCCAGAGAAGCCATCACCAGGCGCTTTTTCATTGTCTTTGAATATGAACCTTTCAGCACGAACCGGGGCGGGAATGAAGAGAATGACGCCATCTCCGCCCTCACCACTGCCGTGCGCACCGCAAAAACCTATCTCCAGCAGTGCGGGAATGAGCTGATGGTCCCGGACAATGAGGATGAGATGGCAACGGAAGTCCTGTACAATCTCCTGAACCGGAAGACCAGCGTGGCAAAGCCTTTAAGTGTCCGCGTCAACGAAGTGATCGGACAGTACATCAATGCCGGCAGGCGGGATGACATCGGGCATATTCCGGCCATGGAGTTTTTGGCGCCGGAGTCCATCGACTATACCCACAGCAATTACGTGGTCATGGACGGCATCTACCATACCTACCTGCTCATCCCCTCCAGGGGCTACCGCTCCCAGGTATGTGCCGGATGGATCTCACTCCTTGTCAATGCGGGGGAAGGGATTGACGTGGATATCTTCTTTGACCGCCAGCCAAAGGACCGCATCCAGCAGAAACTGGGCCAGCAGCTTCGGATCAACCGCTCCAAGATCAAAGATACCTCTGACACCAACTCGGATTTTGATGACCTGGACAGCGCTATCCGCTCCGGGTATTTCCTGAAGGATGGGCTTACCGCCAATGAGGACTTCTATTACATGAACATCCTGATCACCATCACGGCAGACAGCCTGGAGGAGCTGGAATGGCGCACGAATGAGATGAAAAAGCTCCTGCTCTCCCAGGATATGGAGGCCGTCTCCTGCCACTTCCGGGAAGAGCAGGCACTGCTATCCGCCCTGCCCCTGGTATCCCTGGAAAAGAAGCTTTTTGAGCGTTCCAGGCGGAATATCCTAACGACCAGCGTGGCCAGCTGCTATCCTTTCACGTCCTTTGAGATGTGCGATGACAACGGCATCCTCTTGGGCGTGAACAAGCACAACAACTCGCTGATCATCGTGGATATTTTTAATTCCCGTGTCTACAAGAATGCGAACATGGCGATCCTGGGAACCTCCGGTGCAGGCAAGACCTTCACGATGCAGCTCATGGCGCTGCGGATGCGGCGCAGGAATGTACAGGTATTCATCATCGCCCCCTTAAAAGGGCATGAATTCCATCGGGCCTGCAGCAATATCGGCGGGGAGTTTATCCAGATATCCCCCGCCTCCAGAAACTGCATCAACATCATGGAAATCCGTAAGGTGGATTCCTCCGCCAACGACCTGTTAGACGGCCCGCAGACGGAAAAATCGGAGCTGGCGGCAAAGATACAACGCCTCCATATCTTCTTCTCCCTGCTGGTGCCGGACATGAACCATGAGGAGCGCCAGCTTCTGGATGAGGCGCTGATACAGACCTATAAACAGAAGGGCATCACCCATAACAATGAAAGCCTGGCTGATCCGGAGAACCCACAGCGTTACCGGGAAATGCCGGTGCTGGAGGACGTCTTCAATATCCTGAAGAAAAACCCGGATACCAAAAGACTGGCTAATATTATGAACCGTCTGGTGCACGGTTCCGCCTCCACCTTCAACCAGCAGACCAACGTGAACCTGGACAATAAATATACGGTGCTGGATATTTCGGAGCTGACCGGCGACCTGCTGACCGTGGGCATGTTCGTGGCGCTGGATTATGTATGGGATAAGGCAAAGGAAGACCGCACCGTGGAAAAAGCCATCTTTATTGATGAGACCTGGCAGCTGATCGGCGCGGCATCCAACCGCCTTGCGGCAGAGTTTGTGCTGGAGATCTTCAAGATCATCCGCGGGTACGGCGGTTCTGCCATCTGCGCTACCCAGGACTTAAATGACTTCTTTGCGCTGGAGGACGGGAAATACGGGAAAGGCATCATCAACAACTCAAAGACCAAGATCGTCCTGAACCTGGAGGATGAGGAGGCGATGCGCGTGCAGTCCATCCTGCACCTTTCCGAAGCGGAGACCATGGCTATCACCCATTTTGAGCGGGGCAACGGCCTGATCTCCACCAACAACAATAACGTCACCGTGGAGTTCAAGGCTTCCGAACTGGAAAAAGAACTGATTACCACGGACCGCCAGGAGCTCAAGAAGCTCTTAGAGAAAGAGAAACAGCGCCAGCAGATGGCGCAGGCGGGATAATACGGAAACTTTACATACAGTTTAAGTATAATGCTTTCCTTTGCAGGCGACTTTCCTATCTGTATGTAAAGTTTAAGTATTGTTTCCGTAAATGTTTCTTCCATATATAAAGGAGATACCATGAAGTTGAAAAACGGACCACATGAAAACCATATGGCAGGGATCATCCGTCTCCTGTCCATGTACCAGGCGCTGCAGTTTCAGCAGCTGATGCGGGCATTCCCGGAGCTTCCGGAAGAAAAACTGCTTTCCATTATCCGGCGCCTCGTAAAAAGCGGGCGGATTATCTTCCGCCAGGAGCAGGACCTCCTCCTTTATGCTGCCGGCTGTACGCCGGATCCCGGCCGGATCGCCGCCTTCTGGGTACTCCTTGATTTCCTCCCGGAAGTTACCTACCATACGGCCAGCGACTTCCCTGTGGCGCTGACCTTCTATACCAGCGGGGATGCTTACGACATCATCCATGTGCCGCTGGAAAAAGAGACACTCATGAACCATGTGCTCTCCGCCCATAAGGAAAACGTACCCCGCCGTCTTATCATTGTTGACCGGACGGAACAGATCCCGCATCTTACATTTCCCGGTATAACTGCTTTCTGCACTGTCATGCCGGGCGGAGAGATCCAGTATTTTAAGAAACAAGGAGCGACCAGTATATAATGGACAGATTTACCTTATCATCCCGCCTTTCCAGGATTGGGGATGAGATTTCCAAACTCACCAGTACCATCAATGCCATGAAGATTGCAGACACGGCTGCCTACGGGAAAATTTATGAAGAATTAAGCCGGGACGCCGCTTTCCGTGCAGAACGGATCGCCTGCTCCCTGCGCAACGTCATCTATGACGCAAACCTGGTCCCCAAGCCACTCCTCATGGAAACGGCAGCACAGGCGCACGGCATCTCCATCTGCCATCAGGAAGACCGGGTAGAGATCACACTCCCCGGTTTGATGCCCAAGCGGAACAAACGGATGAATACTACCTTTATCACCGATCCCCTCTATGAGAGCCTTGCCGTTTATACCAGAGAACAGAAGCTCCCGCATTTTACGGAATGCGTAGTCTGCTTCTCCCATGTATTCCATGAAAGCCTTCCCCGCAGACGGGTCAGGGACTACGACAACCTGGAATGCAAACAGATCCTGGACACGGTGGCTGCCTTCCTGATGACGGATGACAGCGGCCTCTACTGTGACGCCTACCATACTACGGAATTTGGCGACAGGGACTGCACCATCCTAACCGTGATGGAGAAGAGCAGCTTTCCCGCATGGCTCTCCTCCCATCAGGAACGGGAAAAAAGCATATCGGATTTCTGACGGATTTTGAAAAAATTTTTCCGACTACGGTAAAAGGACTCATCTGCCCCGGAAATACAAGATTTTTTTATGCTTCCAGGGCGCTGCTTTTTACCGGAGTTTCAGCCGGGTACGGTAAAAATCCGTCCATCCATATTCCTACAGACACCTCTCTGCAGGGGAAATATCCAACCGGAAAGGAGGCATTCCTATGGATTCATCATCCAGCACATACCGGATACTGGCCCTTACTGCCATATCCGGAGAACTGAGCCCGGACGCTTTATTCCATACCAATATCAGCAAAAGTTACCGGGAAAAGCTCCTGACCAAACTGAAGGAGGAGGGGTTATTAAAGACACACTACCGGGACCGGCTCCGGGGCTACCGCCTGACCGGGAAGGGAAAACAGCTCCTGCTGGCAGAGAATCCGGAGCGCTTCCGTTTCTACCTGACAGGCAGCTCCGACACCAACCAGCCGCGAAGCGAGTACCCGCGAAGGCTTAGGCTCCAGCAGGCATCCATTGCCTATGCCATGCTCCAGTGTGCCGGTGTGGAAATATTCCGTGACCGAAAAGCTCCATTGTTCCAGCCGGGAACCGGCCAAGAGACGCCTTACCATACGGCTCTGCCGGCCTTTTACCATTCCCACAAGGTCAAGGAGCTTGGGGCGGAAGCAATAAAGATCAACAATTCCAGGACCATCGGTATCCTGCTTGCCCCAGAGTATATCTACGCCGTATTCTGCACAGGCAGCGCACTAATGAAATGGGAATACCGGACGGAACTGAAGGTAAAGGCGTTGCTCTCCTACCATGCCAGCCAGGGAATCCTCTCCGGCTCCCGCGGCGGCCCCCGTTACCATCCGGATACGCCGGTCAGGGCGCTCATTATCGGGGAGGGCATGGACACGGCGCTGAAGCTCATGGAAAGCACAGGCGGGTTCCGGAAAAGCTATTTCTATCTGGATTCCAGCTTTGATTTTTTCCACTATATACCGGATGACTCCACAGGAGAGACCATGATCCGCCTGCTCTGCTCCCCGGCTCTGCAAAAAGCGCTGAATGGCCTGCTCCTTTCTGACCTGCAGCCGCCATGCAGCGATTACAGTCTGGAGCATAACGCCCTGCGGGACGGATACCCTGTCCTGCTGTCCTACGATTTTGACATGCTCCGCCTCTCCCGGTTCCGGACTGCCCTTTCCCTCAGAGGGATGACAGGGCACCTGATCTGCTTTGATTTCCAGAAAACAGTGCTGGAGCAGTATTTCCGGGAAACAGCATCCATCGAGACGATTGACCTGAAAAAATTTGAAAGGAGGTTTTTACATTGAAACTGTCTGACAATGCCGGAAAACGGATCGGGATATTCCTGGTCCTGCCCATCCTGCTCACTACCCTTGCCTATGCAGGCGGTTACATTTCCCAGTTCATCATCAACTATAAAGTATGGACTGCCGCGGGCGAGACTCCGGGAAACGGCACCGCACCCCGGTTCCCTTCCGGCTCGCCTTCCGCATGCTTCCAGGCACTGGCCGTGTTCCCCTACAGCCTGTACGGGATCTTCCTGTGCGTGGGCATCTTCGCCCTGCTGGTCTTCCTTGTGATGCGGATGGGATACGGGAGCCGGGGTACCCATGACCGTGACCGGAACTTTACCTACTCGGACAAAGGGACCTACGGGACTTCCGGATTTATGACGGACGCTGAAATGCGCCAGGTGCTGGAACTGGTTCCCGACATTTCAAAAAGCCGCGGTGTTATTCTGGGGAAACTCCATGGGAAGGCAGTCTGCCTCCCGGAAAAGACACGGATGAACCGGAACGTGGCAGTCTTCGGTGCCAGCGGCAGCATGAAGAGCCGCGCCTATGCCAGGAATGTGGTATTCCAGTGCGTGAAGCGCGGGGAAAGCCTCATCATCACCGATCCCAAATCCGAGCTTTACGCGGATCTGTGTCTCTACCTTAAGGATAACGGATATACCGTAAAGGTATTCAACCTGATCAGCCCGGAAAACTCTGACAGCTGGAACTGCCTGGCCGAGATCGAAGGGCAGGAGCTGATGGCACAGCTCTTCTGTGATGTCATTATCAAAAATACAGGCTCCCTGAAGGCAGACCACTTCTGGGATAATTCGGAGATGAACCTGTTAAAGGCGCTGGTGCTGTACGTGGACCAGGGCTTCCCACCGGAAGGGCGCAATATTGGTCAGGTCTACCGGCTTCTGACTATGAGTTCCGAAAAGGAGCTTAATAATCTTTTCGACCTGCTCCCTGTCACCCACCCGGCAAAGGCGCCCTATAACATTTTCAAACAGGCATCCGATACCGTGCGCAGTGGCGTCATCATCGGGCTGGGGACCAGGCTGCAGGTGTTCCAGAACCGGATGATCCGCCAGATCACCAGCCACAATGAGATCAGCCTTACCCAGCCAGGACGGGAGAAATGCGCCTACTTCTGTATTACCTCAGACCAGGATTCGGCTTTCGATTTCCTCTCCTCCCTGTTCATGTCCTTCGTCTTTATCAAGCTGGTACGCTATGCGGACAAATACGGGGAGGACGGGATGCTCCCTGTCCCGGTACATATTCTGGCAGACGAACTTGCCAACGGCGGCTGCACCATTGCAGACCTGACAAAGAAGATCAGCACCATACGCTCCCGGAGGCTGTCCATCAGCTGTATCTTCCAGAACCTGCCCCAGATGCAGAACCGTTATCCGTTAAACCAGTGGCAGGAGATCATCGGCAACTGCGACACCCAGCTTTTCCTGGGATGCACAGATGAAATGACTGCCGAATTTATCAGTAACCGTACCGGGGAAGTGAGTGTGGCAGTCTCCAGCCAGGCAAAACAGTTAAATACCTGGCGGGTTTCCGACTATACGCCGGAATACCGGGAAACCCACTCTGTCGGGAAGCGGAAGCTCCTGACTCCGGACGAAGTGCTGCGCCTCCCTTTGGATCAGGCACTCATCATCCTGCGGGGACAGAAGGTGCTGAAGGTGGAAAAATACGATTATACCCTCCATCCGGAAAGCAGCCGACTGAAGCCATGCCGGGCCATTGAGCATACACCGGCGTGGCGGCAGAAACCGGAAGAGGAGGAACCGGATTTCTCTGGACTCACCAGGCCGGAAGCCTCTCCCAGGAAACCTAAAGCCGGAAAGAGGCCTGCTCCTGCAGCAACGCCTCTGAAGCCAGCTGCACCGGCATCTGCCAAGACCACCCCGGAAGCAGTACCAGAACCGGCTCCCGATCAGGAAAGCTGCAGAATCATTCTGACAGACAAAAAATCCATTATGTCATACCCTCCGGGTACCCCATTATGACACGCCTTCGGCGGTCCCTTAAGGTATGAAAACATGGACACAAAAAAGAAAAGGAGAACAACTATGCCCAGAAAAGCAAAAACAGAAACAATCGTAACGGAAAACATGGAACCGAAGGAAGAACAGGTACAGATGCCGGATACACTGGAACCTGCGGATGGTGCGCCAAAGGAAGCAGCTTTGGAAATAGAAGAAAACACTGAAAAGCCGGAGAACACGGATGATATGGATGGTGTTCCTGCTATGAAAATCCCGGATGCAGGCGCTGTGGAAGAAAATAATCCGGATTCTGGCATGACTCCCGCCGCTGGTCAGGACTTTATCCCCGAAGAAGAGAAACCTACATCTCCTCCCAAAGCAGCTGCCCCTGAGCAGACAGAAGAAAACGTCCAGCGGCAGGCATCTCCCCGGAACCGCCCGGCATCCCCTGCGCCTCCCAGAAGGCAGGCCCCCTCTTCTATTCTCACCCTGAGCACGGACTCTGAAGTGGAGACACAGGAAAGCCGTGAGGATATCATCTGGCATGAGCTGCAGAATGCCTACCGGACCAGGAAGATCCTGACCGGGAACCTGGGCGGCATCGAGCGGATGGAAGGCGGCGGTACCATCGCTGTCATCTATTATAAGGAAATGCGTGTGGTGATTCCCCTGGCGGAGATGATGATCAACCTAGTGGAAGACGAATCCCATGATTACGGAGAGCTGGTCCTGCGCCAGAACAAGATCCTCGGAAATATGCTGGGCTGTGAGATTGACTTTATTGTCAAGGGACTGGATAACAGCAGCCGCAGCGTAGTGGCAAGCCGGAAGGATGCCATGTACAAAAAACGGCAGATCTTCTATCTTCCGGATGCATCCGGGAACTCCCGCGTTTGTGAAGACCGTATCGTGCAGGCCCGCGTTATTGCTGTTGCGGAAAAGGTCGTCCGGGTAGAGATTTTTGGAACGGAATGCTCCATCCTCGCCCACGATTTATCCTGGGACTGGCTGGGGGACGCCACGGAAAGCTTCCATGTGGGCGACCAGATCCTGGTACGCATCTTAAGCGTCAAGATCCGCTCCCTGGAGGACATCTCTGTCCGCGCCGATGTAAAAAGCGTGAATGGCAATACCAGCAAGGCCAACCTCGGCAAGTGCAAGATCCAGGGCAAATATGCCGGAACAGTCACGGACATTCATAAGGGCACTGTATTCGTCCGGCTCCAGATCGGCGTCAATGCTATCGCCCATAGCTGCTACGACAACCGGATGCCTGGCAAGAAGGATGACGTCAGTTTCGTGGTCACGCGGATCGATGAAGATCGGAATGTGGCGGTGGGGTTGATTTCACGGATTATAAGGCAGAATATCTAAAATAAATTAACTCCAAAAGGGTTGAAATAAAAAATATTTCAGCCCTTACTTCACTAAGTGTTAATTTGGCCTCTAAACATTAAATTCAAATGCCACAACATCATAAGAACGCCTTACTTCTTTGCCCACTGTTCAATTTCTTCGCATTTAGATTGAAGTGCATCTGATAACCGTTCCATTTCATCAACTAATGCATTATACTCTTCTCTCTTATTCGATGTTTTTAGTAATCCTTCTATGTAAATATCTAAAGAACCTAAGCTTCTACTAAGTTTCATAATCATATCATTAAGCTCAGCTTTAAAATAGATGGGATAAATCGTACCATCTTTTCTTTTTCCTGTTGCCAATTCAGTTGCTCTTTCAATGAGATCTTCAGCCTTCTTTTTCACTAATCTATAATGATGAGGTGACATTGACATATTTTTTCTCCTTTTATTTATAACGTTTAATCAATTCTTTTGCCAAAAGTATGACGATCTCTTCCCTACTACAATCATTTGAACTAATACACTGAATATCCTCTAGTTCAGGATAATGTTCTTTTAGTTCATTAAGAGTAATATTATGCAACAATGGTAAAACAATTTTTTGACCGCTTTCATTTTGCTGATTTAAAAATTCACCAAGCTCCTTTTCAGTCCATTCCCTATCAAAAAAGTTTTTGGAAATCACAATTATAGCAAATTCAGAATTTGCCGTCCCATCCAAAATAACTTGTTTCCAGTTATCTCCCCACGACAAAACATCCGTATCATAAAATACATTGATGCCTAATCGTTTTACCGCCATATTAAGAAGATCAACATATTCACTCTTATCCTTACTTGCATGAGAGATAAAAACATCGTACTGCTTTCGTATTACAGATTTCTTCTTCATCGCCGCTTCATTTTTCTTTTGTTGCTCATCGGCACGTTTATACGCACTCTCTTTATCAGAGAAATATTTTTTTCCACTTTCAGATAGTGTAATCATTGAACCTGTCACATAATTCATTACTGAAGACAGCATTCCATACATTTGGAGTGTTTCACATTCTAATGAAAACGAATCTTGCAAATATTGGGGTAAATCTTCTATGTTAAAGTTTACATAATTATTATCATTCCCATCATACTGCCCCAAAATGGCTTGCAACATATTTTCTGATTCCCTATCCATTACACGGAATCCACTTACAAATTCAGCTCCTGCAACAATAGCCGATGCCCTATCACGTAACTGTGCTGCACGAGCGGCTTCCTGTTCTTCTTTTCTCTGTTTTTCCATAGCTCTTTCAAGTGGTGATTTACTCATATGTACTCCTTCTTTCTGTATATTATTTATAAAATTTCAAAAACTTATTTTCGTTCAAAATCCTTCTCTTTATAAGAATACATTTTTCCATCCTTAAACATCATTAAACATGTAACCTGCTTTTTGGCGATTTCTCCAAAAATCAATAAAATTGGTTCTTTACAGTTAAAGTTTTTATCTTTAGATATTTTCTTCATCTGCTCAATATCTGTATGGCTGGGATTAGGGCTGGAACCAGGATGCAGATGCCACTCACCTAAATAATATTCATTTCGCTCTTTCCAATATTGTTGCAAAAGATTTCTTAAACCTTTAATTCCCCTATAGAAGCGAAACCTGCCGGCTTTAGAATCTTCTGGAGGACCTGTAAATTCTGTTATAATAGCATTTTGAAAAGCAGAATCATAATGCCCAATGATGATACCGCCTGTTTCAACCTTTCTCAGGCTTTCTTCTATAATTGATAATAGTTTATGGTATGCCCCATCCTCTATAAAAATCTTTGATTGTAATTCTGTATTTTCAAATTCTTTCATATCCAGCAAACAAACCATCCATCCCATATTTTTTCTGAAAAATGCAGTTAAATGTTTCATTCCTCTTTTTAGCTATAAGCTGAACAAACATTTCCACCGCTGATGTCGCTGCCAAATGCATATCGCAAGCAAGAGCAGGGAAAACCGGATTCCAACATCCAACACCGTCCCAAGGCAATCCATCTTTTTTCATTTGCTCTTTGTCTTTTTTTGTCATATCTTCTAAACGGCTATCAAACATTGAACTGTTAAAATGTCTTCCCTTATGATATGAAAAATACGCTCTTTCCGCTTTATAGCCTACAGATACAGAAAGAAAAATTTTTTCTGATTTAATCTGTGATAACAGGTTTATTACAGAGTCCTTTGCAGTGCAGTCGATAATCACATCATATGGATTTAAGAGGTTCAAAGTAGTTCCGGATAAATACTCTGGAACTGCTTTTGCACGTACATGGCCGTTTATCTCCTCTAAATGTTTCTGTAATTCGTGAGCTTTATAATGATTCAGATTCTTAATACCCAAAGTATGCCTTGCAAGGTTTCCTACAGATAAAGTATCCCCATCAATAAGTAAAATTCTCCAAACTCCTGATCGAACCAATAATTCCGCAATCGCTGATCCCAGAGAACCCGCTCCAATTATTGCATAACTTTTTTTCGTTACCTCCCTATCAAACATTCCTCTGTTCAAAATCTGTCTCTGATTCCAGTTTTCAGAAAAACACCAGTCTATTGGCTGATCATCTTTTAAGATACTTAAACAGTCCCTCCAATACCACCCTATCTTATTTGGTCGGAATCCTTTCTGTGTCTTGTTATGATGCGAAAGTACAGGCAGCATCCATGACCACCAATGATAGTTCTCTGTTTCCCCTCCAAACAGTTTTGGAATGGGAAACCCTATTAAAAACAAATGCCGTTTTCCATCCCGTATTTTGTCCAAAAGACGAACGATATCTGAATCCCACAGTATTCCCAGTACTTCTTTTAATTCTGCTATCGTATTTGGTGCCTGCCATCTGTTAATTACAGGTATTTGATCAAGAATAATCCATATACCCTCTTGCATATATTTATCATTTTTATCAACATAACCGCCCCACTCATTCTGAACACACAAAGTTCCCCTCATATCCCAAAATGAGTCAATAAAATACTGATTATTTCCTTGATGATACATTTTAAAGGTTCCTAACTTTGCTCCAGCATCCTCCCACTGCATAAAGGAAACACAGTCTTCATTGAAAATAATGTACTTATTTTGTAACTCGACCACATCTGGAAGTTCAAAATTATCATGCATAGACACTAAGGCATCATTTTCTGCTTTGTCAATCCATTCCAGAAGCCGTATAATATTCCACCGCATTCTTTCCATAGCATGAACTGGCTCGCTATTGATATCAGCCACTGATTCTAATGGATCTTTAAGACAAATATCACCCTCTCTCCACAAACCGTTTTTTGCAATTATGCCATTGTTGGATTGATGATAAAATGTATCTGTAATTCCGCCATTCACAGCTGGAAAAATCTTCACCTTGCCATTGGGAAAAATATCTTGGACCGTTACATACCAGACTGTCTCCATCGGAATATTTTTCCCTTCAAAATTCTGATGCACTTGAATGCTGAAATACCATACAGCATCTTCTTCATCCCATGTCAAATCCGTTAGCAGTTCCACCTGACTGAATTCATCTATGCAACGCCTGCTTTCCAGTAATATCTTAGATGGATTTTTCAAGCAAATCTTCCTCCAGTCAAATTAACACTAGGCTCCTCTCTTTTTGAAAATACCGCCTGTTGCTGCTTTGGTGCCTCCGGAAACTTATTTCCAAACAACTCTCTCCATAGATCTGCGCTTTCCTGTACGGTTTCTGCATCATACGCATCTCTTGCTATAACAGCAGCTCCACATACCGATTTATAAAATGCATCATAATCCGCCTCTGATAATCGTCCAAACACATCATGCTCAGGAACTCCTCTATCATTTAATACAGGTTTTTTCGGATAGTCAGTCACTATTTTTTCAAGCGTTAATACAACCCCTTCAGCCACTGATTTTATTCCATCAGGACAGCAATCACCAACAAAATGCTCCAAAGGATAACTTTTGGGGTGTTTTATATTGGGAAATTTCTCTTTTCTCCACCATTTAATGCATTTTACCACATTAACATAATTTCCATTGCATTTTGCATTTTTTTCATGAGTCCATCTTATCTGCTCCAATGGATGTGTTTTATCCCAAAAGTCTGCCTCCCGATCTGGAATAAATAATGGTTCTTTTCTCCAGTCTTCATCAGCAGCGGCTTCCAGAAACGCTGTAACTGCAGTTCCCCATAAACCATAAGAACTTTTAGACATCTTTGTAAATTGTTGATACATCTCTTCCACATCATCATTTGACAAAACAGCCATATTCTCTAACAGCCCCTGCTCTGCCAATGAAGGTGCAGAAGTTGGCACAATATCCAAATCTACATGCGTCATCTCAATTCCCCAAGACCGCCCCTGTTTTCGATACTTCCCATCATAGTATTCCTTTAAAAACGGTTCAAAGGCATCTAATGCTTGCTCCGGAGTTACTTCTTCTTTGTCCAATCTTGTTACCACTACAATATCTACATCCGATCTTTTTCCATTGTTGGGCCTTACTGCTGTAGCGCGTTTATAACTTCCCTGTAAGAAAGTTGTTACAATAATGTCTTTAAGATCATCATACGCCATCAGCCTGTCCCTTAATGTTGTATGTGCAGTCTTCAATTCGTTTACCTGATTCTCAGTTAATCTGATATTCTTCAAAAAATCATTAAAATAAGTTACCATCGTCTGTGCCATTATAATTCTCCTTCCTGTGGAAATAAAATTGTTGAATAATATGTATTTTCTTTTGGATCAAATTCATAGAGCTGAATCTTTCCGTACATCATAGATTGCATTCCCAAATAAAACATTAACGAGTTAGGACCTGCTATAAATAAATGCAATCTTCCTTTTTTTATAATATCTGCATGTTTGTTAATTTCTCTACTTATCTGTTTCGCAAGCTGCCATGCATGTGTTCCATCTTTTACTGCATCGTTTCCAAAGTCCTCCAACAAGAAGGTCTTATGCAAACCTATTTTAAGCTGACTATTTTCTATGAAGTTTTGCACAGCTTTGTTGATATCGTGCGTAACTCCAATAGATATTGCCACTTCGCTTGCTCCGGCACATAGCATCTTATCAGATACTATAAACCTGCTATACACCGCCTCATCGATAGTATCCCTTTTCCAATCAACACGACCATCTAATGTCTTTTGAACTGGAATCACTTTTATTCCAGATTTGGAATTTAATATACGCCCTGCCGTAAAAGAAACAGATAACAAAGTTTCCAAGGCAACATGATATTCTATAGTGTTATCAAGTCTATTGCAAACAAACTTCTCAATAGCTTGAAAAATATTTCCCCACGAATATCCCGGCTGCAATTCTCTTTTATCCAAAATATTTGTCAAATCTAAGATATCACTTGCCCAGCCATCCAGCCATTCCGTATATCTTGTAAAACTTTTTATGGCAATAGATGCGGCATCCTTTGTCGTATGAAAGAGATTTTCTTTTTCCAAACTCTTTTTTATATCATCTTTCTTTACAATATGGATCCCGTTTCTATTCCAAGCATGAACTAAATCACAATATGGAAGTGTATCTTTGCTATTTGTCCATGGTTGCAGTTTATAGTAGGAAAAATCCTGATTTAATTGCTCTTTTAAACTGTCAAAACATTCTTGCCCATCTTTTATGCGGACTTGCCTTAAAATATTCAGCAGTTCGTTTTCAGTCACAGATAATTCTTTACACAGTCTTTGCCTTAGCGCCCCCATCTCAGAATTTGAAGTTTTTCCTTCTTGCAGCTTATTAAGATCGAATGTTTTATCTACATTACTGATTAACTTGTTTAGAATATCTCCTGACTTAATTCTCCATACTGAATACATTGTAAAACGGCTTCTGGAAAAATCTATTTTTTCATTCCTAAAAGCATTTACAACGTTTTGTAGAAAAGAATTCTTTTTTGCATTGATAAATGCAGGATCTAATAGATTATCCATTGTAAATTCCTCTAACTGCTTCATATGAAATTTTATTTGGAAATAATCAGCATCTATGTAGGTATCCCGAAAACGTTGTTCATTGCTATAATATATCACAATATCATCAAATGATTTTACCTCTCCATATTCATATCCAATTTCTTTAATATCAGAAATGCCAAGCATCTGAACCGCATATTTCCAGAACACCATCGCTTGATATATATCCCCAAAATCTCTTGCTGCAACAGCATTGCTCAACTTCATTCCCCCTTTTCCATAACAATAAATATCCTATTCTATATTATCTCTCAGACTTCCGTTCGGCTTTGACCGCAGGTACGTGGTTCCATTAGGATTCTTGACTGCCACATAATTCTGATAGCTGGGGTTTCTTTTCTCCACCTGCTGAATAGCCTGTTCAAGCTTTATCTTTCTTCCTGATTCAATGTTCACAAATTCCGTGTTTAATCCTGTTTTTGATTCCTTCGATACTTTTAACTTCATCATTTCCTCCTGATTTGGGCTGCACTTAATAAAGCAGTCCTTTTTACTGCATTTGCAAAATTTATAAAAACCAACAATGACCTGCCTGGGAATTAGTCGAACCTCTGTTTCGGATTGAAATCAAGAATAATAGATGATAAAATAACTTTTGTACATTTAGTGATCATCATCCATGGTCATTAACAATTCTCTAGCTGAAGTTGGCCGCTTCAGCTATTTTAATTGCCATATTCTCTCTTTCCAATCTTTCATCATTTTTTGCTTATACCACCTCCTCGCACTCCCAGCTCTTTATACAGTAAATCCAGGCCCTTTGTTACCCCTCTGCTAATCAGACCAATGTCCAGAGCTTGGACAAGTCCGTTGACTTCGCGCCCCTTTTTGGCATATATCTTATTTGCTTTTTTAAATAAATACTTCAATTTCTCATATCCATTGGAGCCTTGAGGTTCTATATCGGAGCTTAGCTTTAAAAAACGTCTTATACCCTCCTTGTCAATCAAGAACCAATCTTCTATTGACTTTTCGGCCTTGATGTGGAGCACTTTATGTGCCCCATCATTTTTTAGAAGCTTTTCTACTTCCTTCCAGTTAATTTTGGGCCTTTGTACATAACCAAATACATCTGTATCATAACATAACGCAACTGTTATTTGGTATCCCTCTACTTTAGGCAAAACCTCTTTCAAAAAAATACGATTTACTTCTTTTTTGTATCCGCCTATTCCATCTATACTTCTATAAATCACTTTATGTTCAAGCTTTTTATCTACATGACATTCTCTTATGTATTTTATGAGAGCCTTATAAAACTCCACCTCTGTTTGCCCCTCAACAAACAATACCAAACACTTATTCAACTGTATCACACTCCAGATATCCTTCAATTCCGCTTTCGTTATCGGCCAGCACAGAGAAAATATAATCTCCCATACCCATGTCAAGAGAATCTGCATCATCCTCAAGCATCTTCTCTTTGTTCTTTTTAAATCCATGGAATTCGGCCATTCCACCGTCTCGGTGTATGCCTACATAAATGCTGTCTAACTCCATAAAACTGATTATATATGGAGAATGGCTTGTAATTATTACTTTACAATCATCCAGCAAATCGGAAATAATCTGTAAGTATGTCCGGAATAAAGAGGGATGAATGGAGTTTTCAGGCTCTTCAATGGCAATTAACGATATATTTCTCTCCTCTAAACTTGCCATTATGATTTTGGTCAAAATCATAAATACCCTTTTCGCCCCATCAGACATTGCTTCAAAGTCAATAAGCCTACATAAATTTTTATAGCGAACAAACAGTAAATATATGCTGTCAGAAACTATAAATGGCGCATCATCAGGTACAACGATAGTACCTTCACTGGAAACCTGGATTTCCCTGACAATTACGTCCTCTATATCAGGAAACAAACTTTTATAAGCATCTAATAACAGATCAAATTTCCCCGGATTGATTTGTTTCAATTTTGCAATCACTCTTGGTAAACTATGTGAATCAATAAAATATTCCGAGCTCCCCTTGCTTATAATAGGATTTGGCATATAAAACTCTTTCGGATCAAGATTATTTTCCATATACAACTTCAAAGTGTTCAATCTTTTAACGATTTCTATATAGTATAGCTGATCGAATGCTCTTAACTTATTAACAACCAATTCCACATTTCCTATTTGGGTAGGCGTAGTACATCTTCCGGTTTCTGAACTCTTATAGAAAGCTTCCTGTCCCTGTCTGTTGATAAGTTGATTATATTTCTTCCCTTTTTCATCAATCTTCACTTTAAGATATTCATTTTTAATATTTGCTTCATCTTCTCTGGTTCGTAGCCATCCAAAAGTAAATCCGTAAATAATACGATATTTAACAGCTCCAATTATAGTGGTCATTTCAATTTCAAATCGAAAGTCCTTATCCAGAGAAGCCTTATTGATTGGCATGACATTATCTGAGCTCATGAGACTTTGTCTCTGCTCCTCATTGTACTTCATAAAGTCAATACCAAAATCAATGCCAGATAACACATTAGACTTACCAAAATTATTCAATGCAACCAATGAAGTAATCTTGCTAAATGCAATATTAACATTATTTAAATTTTTGAAACCGTCTAATGCAATTCTTTGTATTTTCATAGGTAGTCTACCCTTTCTATTATTTATCAACATAATACCACCTCTCAAAAAAAATGCAATACTTTTTTTCATTTTATTTTAATTTTTTCTCATTTTATATAATTTTATTCGCAAAACGCAATGTTTTATGCCATTTTATATTGAATCCTAATATTAAAAGTCATTCTATAAATCATTTCTGTTATCATGTAAACAATATTTTCTCACTGGCACTACATTGGCACAAAACTATCCCAACTTGGCACAGCATTGCGATTTACAGGGTAAATCCCATATGCTAAAATAGGTATTGTGAAAAATCATATACTGCAACTGAACGCAGGCAGGATGTCCACCCCGGATCCCGCCTGCTTTTTGTTGCCCAGGAGGTGACATCTTGAGAAAAAAACTGAAACGGCTCCTGCTGTCCGAGAGAGGAGACTCCTCTTATATCAGCAGCTTCATCTACATCCTTGTAGCCGTCATCCTGATCGCTTTCATCATCAATGTCTTCCATATCATTTCCATCAAGCAGGAAATGGACCATATGGCAGACCAGATCGTAAAGCAGATCCAGTTAAATGGCGGAACCAGTGGGGAGACGGATTCCCTCTTCTCCTATCTCTCCGGTGAGATGAGCGAAGTGGAAGGACTGACCTACCAGGTTTCCTGCTCCGGCAGCTCCAGCCGCATCCAGATCGGATCCCCCTTCTATGTCACGGTGACAGGGCGCTGCTATCTGGGCGGTTTCTGGCACTTCAACCTTGTGCCCATCAACATACGCGCCCAGGGTGCCGGTGTCAGCGAGCACTACTGGAAGTAAAGGAGGAGCCTATGCACAAAAAAATCATCCGGGATGAGCGTGGGGACCTTTCCTTTTTCACTGTTTTCGTCATCCTGGCCATCAACATGCTCCTGGCCTTCGTGCTCCTGTTCGCTTCCGTCAAGATCAACTGCATCAATATCCGGAATGCAGCCAAGATGGAACTGAACAACGTCAGTGCCCGGATCTATGCGGACACCTTCCACTCCCAGAGGGAAGCCAACCTGGATTCCTACATGGCAGACCTGCATTTAAGCTCCGCCTATCAGGAAGCACTGCGGGCCGGCTTTATCCTGGGCATGGAGGAACGGATACAGCTGACCAGTGACGATTACACCGTAGACAACATCCACCTGCAGTTCAACCAGTATTCTGACAAGATCGAATATGTAGTGACCTGCGATGCAACCTTCCGGGTCCGGATGTTCGGGAACCTCTTCCTGCCCATTACACAGCATATTATGCTGACCGGCTCGCATAACACAAAATATTAAAGGAAGCTGTTGCCATTTGGGACTGGCCGGCGTATATAATAAAAACCCGACAGCCGGAGAATCCAGATCCGGACCTGCCTTATTGAAACTCAGGATGCCTTGAAAAACAGGCAGACAGAAGAAACACCGCAAGGGTGTACCAAAATGCCTTGAAAAGCAGGCAAATAGAAGAAAGGAGCTTTCCATGAAACCTACAGACAAAAAAACAGATACCAGAAAAATCGCTTCCATATGCGGCCTGTCCGCACTGAGCCTTGCCGTCCTTGCAGGCGCCTATTTTTTAACCAGAGAGCCTGAAGCAGAGTTTATCCCCTCTTCTGTCCAGACAGACACGGCCACAGATACCTGGAAGGAAAATGCCGGAACGGACGTGGAACGCCCGGAAAATCTTCCGGACGGCCCCATCCAGGTGGAGGGGACCGCAGACGACCAGACGCAGGTGCTCATCAGCGATGATGATTCCGGTTCCACAGCTATCCTTTCCGACAGCAGCGCCCGGACCAATGCGGAGGAGGAAAAACCGGAGCAGGCACCGGAAGGCGCCGTCTTTGACGATGAAGAGGAACTGGAACCCCAGGATACAGCAGACACCACAAAGCCCAAAGCCCCGGATACCACACCTGCAGAAAAAACGCCTGTTCCATCCACACCTGTTGTGGAAGCGGAACATGCAGGGCAGGTATATGATCCCGTCTTTGGATGGATCCCTGTAGGCGATACCCAGCAGGATATCGTTGACAGCAGCGGCGACATCAACAAACAGATCGGCACCATGGGCGGCAGCTGAGAAACAGCATGGCTGCATCCCTTTTACCAAACATCATACCGGCACCGGAAAAGGCATGGAATCCCCCATGTCTTTTTCTTTTGCCTGAAGGAGGAACATAATTCACATGAAGCAACTTAAGAAAACCATTTTTCCACTTATCCTGGCGCTCATCCTGGTGTTATCCACCGGCATGACCGTACTGGCTACCGGGGAAGGGAACATCGACGGCGGTGGCGGCGGGATGGGCAGCGGCACCAAAACAGATGTCTGGCACAGCCAGGATGGGGTACGCGTCACCGTAGTCACCACCAGCGGGAGCGTGGTCTCCACCCCCTTTGACCTGACCAGCTCCAGCATCCCCAATGCCACCATCAACTTCGGGCATGTATGCAAGCTCCAGTATACCTCCGGCGCTTCCCTCTCGCCGGGAGGCTCCTATACCTGCTCCCGGCCGGCGACGCCGCTGCCCCGCATCATCAGCGGCACCTCTTCCAAAGCAAGCATCGAGGCGATCCGGCGCTATTTCTGTTCTGAGTACACGGCACAGCTCGTTGCCTCCAAAGCAGGGATTGCATTTGAGGAGCTGGTCTCCGGCTCCTACAAGCTGGTCATAGAGCCCATCGCCTACTTTACCCACGGCGGCCGCAATTATGCCATGACTGCTACGGAAGCAGCCCTGTATAACCAGATGTCCGGGGGAATCCTGCGCAGCAAACTGCCCAGCCTTACACACCAGAACCTGCCCCTTTCCATTTTCCTGGAAACCCCTGACCTGGGCTACCCTGCATGGGGCGGGACGACCAGCGGAAAGGTATCTGATGCGGAGATCCTGTCCGCCCTCGGTATCGGCATCGTGACTTATAAGGAAGTCCCGGCCGCTGAACTGGAGGCCACGGACTATACCTACCGCGTGGATACAGATGTCATCACCAGCATTACCCTGACCAGCAGCCGGGAGGTCAACCCTGACAACCCTGCCAGTGTTACCTTCCATATAAATGGCAGGAGCTATACTGTGAACAACATCGTCATGCCTGCAGGAGGCTCCCAGGTCGTATGGGCCAAATGGCATACTCCAATGGAACCGACTGTCCTGACGATCCAGGCATCCGTAAGCGGGGCATCCACTGCAAAGACCAGCTTTACCGCGCGGATCGTCTCCCTGGAAGAAAACCTGCCCCCGGATCCCATGGCAACGGATGTCAACCCTCATTTTTCCCTGCCCTCCCTGCCTTCCAATCCCCAGAAGACATCCGCCTCCTGGAGCGTGTGGAGCGCAAGGTGGAAGCCCGTATGGGTATGGGTAAGCACAGGGCATAAGTCCAGCTGCTCGGCCGGATGCGGCAAAAACCACGGGCATTATGAAGACCACGGCTATTATGTCTTCACCTCCACGGGATATTCCGCTTCCTTAAGCGGCTCCATGGAGATCCACCCGGATGATATTGTACCGACCGCCCAGGGCGACAACATGAAAAGCGGTTATGGCATCAAAGAGGCCGCCACAGAGCGGTTCTTGGCAAATGCCCCCTTGAGCCATTACGCTCCCGCCCAGACAGGCGTATCGTATTTCCCGGAATTCTCCTATAAGGATTACTGGAGGCTTTTGTCTTGTAGCGGAGGGATGAATGCAGTGTTTGCCTTTAAAGCCAATGAATTTTCCACCTATAACCGGAACGTGCATTTCACACCGGTATGGTTCCCGGATGGCACCTCCTACACCGTATACACCTATATCATAGATGCGTGGACGCCCTCCGGGATGCTCTCCGTCAATGTGAATGACTCCGTACAGATCCAGGGTAGCCTTTTCGATGACTGGTACAGCAAACGTGAGTAGGATGCTTTTTTACTACCACGCCATCACCCTGGTATTCCTTCTGGGGTTTGCGGTCTATGACCACAGGCACCACCGGATCCGCAATGCCGCCCTGCTTGCGTTCCTCCCATGGTGCCTTTTATACATCCCGGCTGCCCTCCAGGAGATGCCTGCCTGTCTGGTCCTCCTGCGCTGCTTCCTCGGAGCTCTCTGCGGCTTCCTGCTCCTGCTCACCGTCTCCCTTGCGACCGGAGGCGGCATCGGGGGTGGGGACATCAAGCTGGCAGCCCTCCTTGGCATCCCCTTCGGTGCATCAGGGCTGATGGCTGTCCTGGCTTTATCCTGCATCCTTGTCCTTCTGCATATGGGGCTGCAGTCCCTGTTCCGCAGGGAAAGACATGAACATATCCCGTTTGCTCCTTACATTTTCTGGGGCAGCTTTTTATACACCCTGCTGTTGCTGCCCGCCTGATACAAAAAGGAGGAACTTTATGAAACTGATCCTGTTGCTTTCAGCCGGCATACTGGCTGTTTTATGCGGCCTCAGCGCCACCGTAACCCTGCTTATGCGGGATATTTACCATTTTTTAGACAATAACCGATAAGGAGATATCATCCCATGAAAATGAACAACCGTTTTATCTACGGCATCTTAAGCATTGTCCTTGCTGCCGTTATCGCTTTTATCGCCATACCTGCCGTCACCAGCAAAACCAGCAGCACCTGCGGGATCGCCCGCATGAAAAATGCAGTCCCCCGCGGAACCCTCATCACCGCAGATGACGTGGAGCTGGCAGAGGTCGGGGGATTCAACCTGCCGGACAGCGTGGCCCGGCAGACACAGGACGTCATCGGGACCTATGCAGCCACGGACCTGTTTCCCGGAGACTATATCCTTCCGGAGAAGGTCAGCAGCGTCCCCCTGTCCTCCGACCTTTCCCTCAACGGGATCCCGGACGGCATGGTGGCCATCTCCATTACTACCCAGACACTTGCCACCGCCCTCTCGGACAAGCTCCAGGGAGGGGATATCATCCGCCTGTACCATTACGACGACGATAATGAGCTGGAGCCTGTCACAGACATCCCGGAGCTGCGTTTTGTCAAAGTCCTGTCCGTCACAGACTCCAAGGGGCTTGATGTAGATTACACCACACCTCCGGAAGAGGATGAGGAGCGCCAGCAGACCGCCACGATCACGGTCCTCGCCACGCCGGAGCAGGCCCTGCTCCTGACCAGATATGAAAATGAGGGAAGGCTGCATGTGGCACTGATCACAAGGGGGAACGAAAAACTGGCAGAGGAGCTGCTGGGCCGTCAGAGCGAGATCCTGCTCACCCTTTATGGGGACGGAACGGAAGAGGAAGCTCTGGAGCCTTCCATGGATGCCAAAGACAAGCCTTCCGAAACTGCAGATACAGATGCGGATGCCGGCACAGAGTCAAAGGATGCACAGACGGCTGAGGATGAAAACAGTACAGAAGACACCAAAGAGGAATAAGGGAGGGAACGCATATGTCTAAAATCATCACTATCTGGGGAAACCCAGGCTGCGGGAAATCCATGTTCTGCTGCAACCTGGCAAAGGTACTTACGGCAGGCAAGGAAAAAGCCCTCATCATCAATGCAGACTCCAGCACTCCCATGCTGCCGGTCTGGATGCCGGAGCGCATCCTGGAAGCTTCCGCTTCCATCGGAAATGTGCTCACAGGCCTGGAGATCAATACCGCACTGGTGGCAGAGCGCGTCGTCCTCTTAAAGGAGTACCCGTTCATTGGCGTCATGGGCTATGCAGCCGGTGAGAACCCCTTCTCCTACCCGGAGCTGAAATACGAAAAGATCAGGACCTTCATCTCTGAGGCATCCAAGCTTGTGGATTTCATCATCCTGGACTGCAGCTCCAATATGCTGAACTTTTTTACGCCCACTGCCATCGAAGCGGCAGACCTTGTTGTGCGCATCATCACCCCCGACCTGCGGGGCCTTAACTACCTGCGCGCCCACAAACCGCTTCTGACGGATGAGAAATTCCATTACCGCGACCACCTGACGCTTGCCGGCCTTGCCCGCCCCTTCCATGCCATCGATGAGATGGACCACCTGATCGGCGGCTTTGACGGGCTGCTCCCCTATGCAAAGGAGATCGAGCGCTGCGGTACCAGCGGACAGATGTTCAAGACACTGGCCTACTGCAACCAGCGCTATATCAATTCCCTGAAGCTTGTGAAAGGGCGCCTGGAGGAACCGGAGCCGGAGGACGAGAATACCGGGGAACCTTATGAAACCGAAGAGGGAGAATTCCAGGAGCCTTATGAAGAGGAAGAGGAGGCTGAATGGGAAGAACCGGATGCAGGCAGGACATCCAAAAAATACAGGCAGGCGAAAACTGCCGGAAAGGAGCGAAGACGCCGTGGAATCTTTAAATGATATGTTTTTTACCGCCGCAAAGCAGGAAACCCTGTCTTACGACCAGATCCTGGATGATGTGCAGAAATACTGCACCTCCAGGCACGCGGACAAGCTGACCACAGAAGGCAACCAGGAAGAGGCAAGGAAGCTTTTGCGGGAATTCATCTGCCAGTATATCCTCAGCCGCTCCTACCATATGGAAGGCATGACCACAGAAGAGCTGTGCGACACCCTCTATGAGGATATGGCCGGGATCTCTTTTTTAAAGAAATGGATCTACCGCCCCGGCGTGGAGGAGGTCAATGTCAATGCCTATGATGATATTGAAGTGATCATGAGCGGCGGACGCTCCATGAAGATCCCGGACCGGTTCCAGTCCCCCCAGCACGCCATTGACGTGACCAGGCGGCTTCTCAATACCTGCGGCATGGTCATCGACGACACCATGCCCTCCGTCATCGGCTTCCTGGATAAAAATATCCGTATCTCTGTGGACAAGACGCCCATTGTGGATGCGGAAGTGGGCATCAATGCCTCCATCCGTATCGTCAACCAGCAGACGGTCTCCAGGGAGAAGCTCACCGCCTCCGGCTCTGCTACCGATGAGATGCTGGACCTTCTGACCTGCTGTATCCGGTACGGCGTGTCTGTCTGTATCGCAGGAAGCACCGGTTCCGGGAAGACCACGATCATGAGCTGGCTTCTGTCCATGGTTCCGGATAACCGCAGGCTCATCACCATTGAGGAGGGGAGCCGTGAATTTGACCTGATCAGGCGGGATGGGGAGGGGCATGCCTTAAACAGTGTGGTCCACCTGCTCACCAGGCCCCATGAGAACCCGTCCCTTGACATCGACCAGGACCTTCTTTTAGAGCGTGTCCTGCGCAAGCACCCGGATGTCATCGGCGTAGGTGAGATGCGTTCCGCAAAGGAAGCATTGTCCGTAGCGGAAAGCTCCCGTACCGGGCATACCGTGGTGACCACCATCCACTCCAACTCCTCGGAATCCACCTACCGCAGGATGATGACTCTGGCTAAACGGAAATACAACATGGCAGATGAGATCCTGATGCAGATCATGGTGGAAGCCTATCCCATCGTGGTATTCACGAAACAGCTGGAGGATGGGAGCCGGAAGATCATGCAGATCATCGAGGGGGAGGATTTCCGGGACGGGCAGCTCCTCTACCGCCCCCTTTACCAGTATGATGTGACGGATAACTGTACCGGGGCGGATGGGAATATCACTGTGGTAGGAAAGCACCGGAAGCTGGGCGGTATCTCAGATACCCTGAAGAGACGGATGCTGGATAACGGCATCCCTGCAGGGAAACTTGCCCCGTTCCTTACAAAACCCGCCGCCAGAAAAACCAGGAAAGGAGGTGCAGCACATGCAGTGGATACAGATCATCCTGTTCCTGCTGATTGTTAATGGGCTTTTTACCCTGTTTGCCGTCCGGTTCAATGACTTTTTCCATGTACTCTCCCAGTCGCAGAAAACCACGCTGCAGGACGACGTGGATGCGCTTCTGGGAAAACCCGCGAAAGGCTTCTTCAACCGTGAAACACTGGAGGTGGAGCAGCTTCTTGCGGCCACCGGGCGGCAGGGGCGGTTCACGCTTGTCAAAAGGGTATCCATCCTTTTGTTTGCCCTGGGAGCTGTGACTTCCCTGCTTTTGAATAACCCGTTTTTGATCCCGATCCTGGGCGCAGGGTTTGCTTTTGCTCCAGTATGGTATCTGCGCTCTACGGCAGCTGCCTATAAAAAGCACCTGAATGAGGAGCTGGAGACGGCCATATCCGTCATCACCACCTCCTACTTAAGAAGCGGAGACCTGTTAAAGGCAGTGCGTGAAAACATCCCTTACCTGAACCCTCCTGTAAAGTCCCATTTTGAGGCGTTCATTACAGAATCGGAGATGCTCAATGCCAATATGACCTCTACCATCAACACCCTGAAGATGAAGGTGCCCAACCGGATCTTCCATGAATGGTGCAATACCCTGATCCAGTGCCAGAGCGACCGGAGCATGAAAAATACACTGACCTTTACGGTACAGAAGTTCTCCGACATGCGGATCATCCAGTCAGAGCTGGAAGCCATCATCAATGAGCCGAAGAAAGAGGCCATCACCATGATGTTCCTGGTGGCGGGCAACATCCCGCTCTTATATGTACTCAACCGTTCCTGGTTCGAGACGCTGATGTTCTCCTTGCCCGGCAAGATCACCCTCGCCATCTGTGCTGCCATTGTCCTGTTTTCCTTTACGCGGATCATGCAGCTTTCAAAGCCTATTGAATACAAGGCATAGCCGTGGAGGGAATCCCAGCCGGAGCCGGTGGCGCACTACGCACCGGCATTCCGGGAACCAGACCGTAGTGCAGAAATGAGGTAATGATATGACCGGATTACTGATCCTCTCAGCCTGTGTATTGACCGGTATTGCTTTCTATCACCTGTCCTGCGCCTTCGTGGACGTGCCCACTGCCAGGACCTCGCGCATGATGATGTTAGCCAAAAAGCAGACCGGAACCGGCGAAGAGAACCTGTTTGATGTCTACCTGACAAAAGTGGCAGATAAATTTTCCTTCCTGCTGCGCCTGGACCCGATCCGGAGAAACAGGCTCCTTTCCACGCTGGCTATCGCAGGCATCCCACTGACACCGGAATGCTATACCCTGAAGGCATTCCTGACTGCCCTGCTCACCGGGCTTGCCGGGATCCCCTTTTTCCCGGTGATGCCCCTCGCCGGCTTTCTGGCCATCGGCCTTGCTGTTATGATGTGGTTTGCTTCCTATTATAAAGCATTTGACCTGGTAAAAAAGCGCAAAAAACTGATCGAAGCAGAACTGCCACGGTTTGCCGTCAGCATCCAGCAGGGGCTCGCCACAGACCGGGATGTCTTAAAGCTTTTAGTCTCCTACCGGCGCATTGCCGGCCCCCATCTCGGACAGGAGCTGGATACCACCGTGGCAGACATGAAGACCGGCAACTATGAAAATGCCCTGCTCCATTTCCAGAACCGGGTAGGGAGCACTATGCTGTCTGATATCGTCCGCGGGCTCATCGGCACCCTCCGGGGCGATGACCAGCAGATGTATTTTAAGATGCTGGTATTCGACATGCGCCAGATTGAGCAGAACAACCTGAAAAAAGAAGCGGGGAAACGTCCCAAGCAGATGCAGAAATATTCCATGATGATGCTCTTCTGCATCCTGCTGATCTATGTGGTAGTCCTGTCCGTGGAAGTCATCAGCTCCCTGGGCGCTTTCTTTTAAGCCCGTACCTGGCAGGAAGGAGGTGGTGCCTATGTAACTTTTTTTCCCTCTGCAGTTTCTGCTGCAGCCTACAGAGCAACCCGTAAACAGGCAACCAGAAGGAGATTCACATGAAAAAATTATTTCCCCCTGCCCGCCCTTATTGTGGGGCTGGGCGCAACTGTAGCTTTTATTGTTTTCAAAAAGAAAAGGAGATCCAAAAAATATGCGTGTACTCAATAAGATAAAAATAAGTGCCCTGCGCACCATGAACCGTGCCCGGACTATCCTCGCGGATGATAAGGGCGATTTCTACATTTCTGATGGCGTCAAGATCATCATCGCCGTCGTGCTGGGCGCCCTTCTTTTAGCAGCCCTGACCAACATCTTCAACGGTACGGTCATCCCCCGCATCACGCGTGAGATCGAGGCGCTGTTCGGTTAGGGCGGCCGCAGTCCAGGAAGGAGGGAAACTGCATGGACACCACTTTAAGCGTCAGCTATGAAACCATCGCCCATTTTTTTGAGGCGACGGAAGGCAACTACCGCAATGCCATCTATATCTCCTGCAGCTGCAGTTACCGCAGGGAGTCCGGGTGCGGTGATTTTCTTTACATCCCCGGATATGACTGCAGGCCGGTCCTCCTGCCGCTTGCGGATGCCGAGAATTTCCTTGGCACCCGCATCGACCGGACGGACTGTGCAGCTACCATCAGCAGCGCCTGCTTCATCCGGCTCTACCATCAGTGGATCCTGTTGTCCACTCCCTCTTCCTCGGACTGCCCCATCCAGCAGCTGCTGCACCTGCTGAACCGCCCAGGAAATGGTAAATAATACCATTTTACCCGCAACTGACTTAAGATTCGATGCCGGACCCATGGGAAGTTTCCCTGTTTTTCCCTACAATATCCTTAAAGGAATACTTAAACCGTATGTAAACTTTACGTGTGTACGGGAAGGAGGGATGACAGCCATGAAACAGAAACCAAAACAGCCCCGGATCAGATGCCCCTACTGCGGCCGGGAGGCCGTGCTCAGGAGAGCCTCTTATGTACATAAGGAAAAAGCACTGGAGGAATACCTGTATGTATGCAGCGGATATCCCCAGTGCGATTCCTATGTGGGCGTCCATACAGGGACAAAAACACCCAGGGGCAGCCTGGCAGACCGGAACCTGCGCCGGAAACGCACGCAGGCACACCGGCTGTTTGATGCCATCTGGAAGAACGGCATCCTCTCCAGAAAGGATGCCTACCGCTGGATGCAGGATACCTTCTGCCTCTCCAGCGAGCAGGCGCACATCGGTCAGTTTTCAGACTACCGCTGTGACTGCCTGATGACAGAATGCCGGAAGGTGCTGAAGAACAACCATATCAAAATTGCCTGTTAGGACGCAGGCGCCGGGAAAGCGGGGTAATGCCATGGGAACCATGAGCAGAAAAGAAATCAAACTGGTGGAGGAACATCTCTATCTGGTGCGGAACATCGTACTGGGATGCATGACCTTAAATGAATCCATACAGGGGCTTGGGTATGACGACCTCTACCAGACCGGATGCGAGGCGCTCTGCCATGCCGCACAGAATTACCGGGAAGACGGCGGGGCAGCTTTTGCCACATTTGCCAATACCGCCATCCGCAATTACCTGTTCTCCCACTGCCGCAGGATCACGCGGATCCAGAAGCCTCTTAAGTATCTGGAAGAGCCTGTGGAAGACGGCTCCCGCCTTACCTATGCGGACTCCCTGCCGGACGAAGGATGGCACGCGATTTCGGATGCAGATACCTTCCTGCTCCTTGCGGATGCGGAGAACCGGTATTCCGGCGTCTGCCAGAAAGGGATAAAGGCCCTTCAGATGAAGTGCCTGGGGCATACAAGAAAAGAAATTGCCGCCTGTTACGGCGTCCAGCCAAACCATGTGTCGGCGTGGATATCAAGGGCAGCAAGCAGGCTGCGGGCAGAGAACTGCCTTTCCCTGCAGTAAGAAAAGGAGGAGACCATATGATTACACTTTATACCTCGATTGGAACCTACCGTCTGGAGAGGGACGGCCTCCCTGTCGTAGTGACAGGCAGCCGGGACTGCGGGCTGTGCCCCCACGAGCTCCTCCTCTGGTCCAGCCTGGCATTCCGCATCCTGACCTACGAAGAACTCCGGGCGGAATTTTACGAAAAGGAACGGGAACTGCACATACTGGGGGAGCTGGATTTTGACCACTATTTAAACCGCCTTATCATGCGCGGTCTTGTGGCTTCCGGCAGGGACTGCACCGGCATCGATGCCCTGTATGACCTGCTGGGCCATCTCTATATCCAGTCTGTTCCGGACGGAATCCTGGTAAGGACCGTCTCCTTTCTGAAGCTCTTCCTCTCCGGAAGGCTTCCCCTCAAGAAGGCGGCCCTGGTCTTCCACAAAGAGAGGCTGGAACCTATGGAACGGCAGGTAGCTGCACTGGTAAAGAACCAGATGCTCTCCACGGCAGAGCTGATCCTGTGCCTGGAAAAAGGAGTACGGCCATTAAAAGACGTCAACCAGCTCATTGACTGTATCTATGAAAAAGAGGAGGCTGACTGCGAATCCATCATCACGGACTGCCGGGTATGCGATTTCCGGTTCCCGGTGCTGGCTGCCATCTCCAATCTTTATTTCAAACAGAGGATCATGTTCCAGATTTTATAAGGAGGTATCCATGGAACCCATACCCAGACCATTATCACAGAAGCTTGCCCTGACGCTCCTTGTCGGGGCAGGCTGCTTTCTTACCGGCCTTGTCTTCTGGTTTTCCCAAAAAGACAAGACTTTTTTTCTCCTGAGCAGTGTCATCTTCCTGTGTTCCTGCATCCGGGCGGCATCCCTCTTTTGGAAAATCAGGCGGAAATCCTATCTTGTATTGGAGGGCATCTGCACCGGTTACTGTCCGAAACTGTTCGTGAAATACCGCGAGATCTATCTGCTGGATGCGGAAGGTGTCCCCCATACCCTGTTCATCGGCAAAGATCATAAGATCCGGACAGGCTGTTCCTACCGCTTTTATTTCCTCTCCCCGCCCGATTCCCTCAAGGAGGACAGCCCTTGGCTGGAAAAGGCAATGCTGGCAGACAGCCTGCTTGGGATGGAGCTTCTGGAAAATGTACCCGTTTCCGGAACCGCATCCCCCTCCAATATGGACCTGTAAAATCTTTGTACCATCCTGTAAATCCATTAAAATAGATTAAATGGATTAAAAAACAATAAAAAGGGTTAAATCGGTTAAAAGTGTGGTATAATGGATAAAACGGATAAGGAGGTACGCATATGGAACTCAGAGCTGAAGATGTCTTCCGCCCCGGAGCATTCCCCGAATACACCTATATATCACGAAAATCTGCCGTTTCCGACCTGCCCTATGAATTCCGGCTGATGCAGGCCATCAAGGTATCCGGATTCCTGACTTCCCTGGTAGGTCCCTCCAAAATGGGGAAAACCATTTTGTGCGAAAAGGTCATCGGCTTTGAACATATCGTGGAAATTTCCGGAGCCGACTTTGATGAAGATACGGATTTCTGGAAGCTGGTTTCCGCCAAAGCAGGGCTTGCATACGAAGGCCAGTTTGCGTCCGAAAAGCAGATTCCCAGCACCAGCGATAAATACACCAAAAAGGAAACCTTTTCCCTCACCAAGGATAAGATTATAGAATATTACAGGGAGCAGAATCTGGTCCTGGTCATAGATGACTTCCACTATGCCCCGGAGGGAAAACGGATGCAGATTGCCCAGCAGCTCAAGGATGCCATCCGCAGGGGATTCAAAGCCATTGTGGTGTCCCTCCCCCATCGCGCGGACGAAGCAATCCGCCAGAACGCAGACCTTTCCGGGCGCTTAAGCCTCATCAATATGGAGCCGTGGGAAGTGGATGATTTAAAAGAGATCGCCAAACTGGGGTTTGGAAAACTGGGCATTTCCATTGAAGATTCCATCGCGGCACAGATTGCGGTAGAGAGCCTCTCTTCCCCACAGCTGATGCAGTATATTTGTCTGAACATCTGCACCATGCTGGAAATGTCTGGGGATGAAAACCATCAGATCCGGCAGGAAATTTTGGAGACCGCTTATCGCTATACTACCGCAAACTTTGAATATAGGGATGTAGTCTCCCTGATGCAGAAAGGGCCCAACACCCGCGGCAAGAGCCGGAACACCTTCCAGACCGCCGATGGGCAGGAGCATGACATTTATGAGCTGATCGTGAAATCCATTGCAGAAAATCCTCCCATTATGAAGCTGGAGTTTGAGGATGTAAAGGAACGGATCTACCGTCTGCTTGCAGATGACTGCAAAAAACCTTCCCCGCAGATGATCCGTGAAAGCCTGGCAAAGCTGAAGGAGCTTCTGTATGGACGGGAAGATATCTTCAAGGTACTTGACTGGAAGGAAGGGAGTCTCTATATTTTGGACCCTCTGTTTCTGTTTTATCTGCGATGGGGAGGCGCTCACTGAATGTTGGCCGATATTACAAGCATGCGCAATGCAATCATTGAACTAAAGGCTGTCAAAAACAGCAATGATTTTGAATCCATCTTATATAGTCTGAGAGATTTTATCAAATCACTGGATATGGATCCCAAATGCCTAATGGAACTGGAGCAACGCGCTTACTATCCAATAAATGAATACTCTGATAAAGAAACCAGAAACAACCTGGATGCCGCAACAAAACGGGTTATCGAATATCTGGAAGAGATTATGTCCGGTTCTCCTGCAGACGACCAGCTACTCACCGTCCTTGATAACTATTATCTTTTTCTGGAAAGCCTTCTGGAACGGCCGCCTCACAAACGCGGTGGTATCCAGAAAGAACAGCTTTCAGCACTGAAAATCCAGAATGAATATGATGTCCAGCATCTGCTCTATGCTTATTTGAAACCCCTCTATCCACTGGCAAGGGCTGAAGTCAGCGAGGATACCGGTTACGGCACAGTGCGCACTGATATTTTCCTGGACTCTGAACATGTCATTGAGATAAAATGCACCAGAAACAGTATGAAGCTCAAAAAGCTGACGGAAGAAATCGAAGCGGATATGGTGCATTACAGTGCGGAGCACATTTACTTCTTTATCTATGATAAGGAAAAAATCATTGAGAATCCCCAGTTGTTCCGAAACACCTATGAGAACAAAGTGAAAGGAAAGCAGATACATATGGTGATCCATCAGCCTAAGATACTGTAAGGAGCATTTTGCAGAAACCAGACATCACAAACCATGTTCTGCAATATTATCCTCACTGCAAAAATCAATATATGGTATTTTACAAATTGACAAACTCTATATATTGTGTTATCATTGCTTTGTAATTGATTTTTGTGCTTCCCATACGGGATATGCGTACCGCATAGATGCACACGTTGTTTAAGATTGAAGGAAGTGTCAGAAGAGCCATGTGATAAAGTGGCAGACTTTTGGCACTTTTTTTAATACCAAAAAATTTAATCCAGAAAGGAGAAATGAATCATGTTTACAGCTATCTCATTAACAGGAAGGGTTACAGCAGACCTTGAACCACAGAACAGCCAGAACGGAACTCCTTATGTGCAGTTCTATGTGGCAGTCAACAAAGGCTATGGGGAGCATCAGCATCCCAATTTCTACCAGTGCGTCCTGTTCGGCAAAGCAGTCGAGCGTGCCATCAACGCAGGGGTACAGAAAGGAAGCCTGCTTTTCATTACCGGAGATCTGGACCTGGTGGAATACACCCGGAAATCAGACGGGCACAAAGGAACCATACCCAAGATCACGGTATATGAATGGAATTACATTCCCACCGGCAAGAAAACGGATGATGCCGGCACAGGAAATCCGGAATCCTCCGACTCTGAGAAGGGGTTCGTACCCATATCTGCAGAGGATTGCGGGGAAGACGGCCTGCCGTACAACTAAGCATCGGCACTGCGGCCAAAAGAGGGATTACAGTCAGGAAGAAATACGGCTGTAATCCCTCTTTTTTTGTTTACGGACAGTTAAAAAGAAAGGATCAGAAAAATGAAACGGACAATCTTCACCAAAAGCACTACCGCCCTTATCCTCACCCTGCTCGTGCTGGGCGCATTTTTTCCAAAGGAATTATCCCAGAAGCTCATGGCCGGAGCCATAATTCTCTGGCTTGCCATCCTCTGCGGACAGTTCCTTATCCGGCACTCTGGCAGAGGAATCAGAAGGATCTCCCTGCATAAAATACGGACATTTTTTTCCGGAAAATACAGGGCCGAAAAATGTACCGCTGAATCACCGGCCCCTGTTCCGGAACCAACGGATTTCCACATGGGCGAATGTTCCTATCTCTATTCAGAGCAGGAAGTAGAAATGATGCTCTGCCACATTTCCTTACGCATTACAGATAAGCTGAAATCCGCTTATCCCCAGGCAGTCTGGCAGTGGAAGCAGAAACCTTCCCTGAAGGATATCCTGGCAGGGGCCACCCTGCGCATTGCGGTGGATGACATGGAGAAATACAACCATGCAGACATCTGCTTTGACCGTTTCGGGCGCATCCATGTGCAGCCCCTGGTCGTCGGGAGTTTTCAACCTTCCGCGCAGGACACTCCTCCGGAACCGGAGAATGAAGAGCCTAAAGTGCCTTCCGTCGTAGATGTCAGCGTCTGGTATGAGCTGGTGGGACAGAAAGTGCTGGAGTCGCTGATCACGAAGCTGAATGCAGGCGGCCACACCAGGCTTACCATCAAAGAGAACGGGGATGTGGTCATCCGGCAGAATAAAAAGGAACTGCTGAAAGCCACCCTGGAGAATTTCCCCGGCAGAAACTACTGGGAGGAGCTTATCTCCACCCTGGAGGAAAATGAACTGAAGGCCCGGATCGCAGGCGACGCCCTGCAGGTCTCATGGGTATAAAGCAAACAAACAGAAAGAAAGGAAGATGAAATCATGGCAAAAATACCTCTTTTTGCGAACTGGACCTGGAAGCTTGGGATCCCTGAGCCTTTCGATGGTCTCGCATCCAATGTCAGCACCACCTATTATTCCACCTACTGCACTGTTGCGACCAAAAAATCCACTTTGCACGGTCCTCTCCTTTCCGCCATCCTGGCCTATATGGAGATGGATACCACCCTGACGCCGGGAAGCACTTCCGAGAGCGCCATCGGCACCCAGGGGGAGAAAACGGTAGTGGAATACCAGAGCCGCACAAAGGAGATCCATGTAGTGGTCTTCAACAAAAAGAACGGGAAATTCCAGGCCGGACGCTATGAGGACGTGACCGGATCCCCCAGGCTCTACTCCCTGAAAGACGGGAGCAACACCGGCACCGCACTGTTCTTTGCGCTGATGCCGGAAGCAATGACCGATGACGAGTTCCGGGAAAATTATGACCTGCTGGGAAAATGTATGAATGACGGCTTTTCCGATATGGACGAAGCGGCAAAAGCGGCGTTCATCCTGTGCGACAACCTTTACCGCAGGATTGAGGGCGCCTCCACCTTAAGTTCCGGAGGGATTGCCCTGAACATACCAAATACCGGGAACCTCTCACAGCTTACCACGGTGAACCTGAACCGGAATGCCTATTCCCCAAGCAGTGTGCTCTTCGGCACATTCCGCATTCTCACGGGCCGGGCAGCATCCCCAGCGGCCGCTGCTGTCAGCAGGGACGATTTCGTAAACAAATTCCCACTCTCACAAAGAACCCTTACCCCCAAAGAAGAACTGATGGTTCCCAGGATTGAAGACTGGTATGTCATCCCTCCTGAAGTGACCATAATCTGCCGCCATGCGCAGATGACTACAAATGGGTGCCAGCCCATGCGCAATTTCATGATGCGCGGACCTGCGGGGACAGGGAAGACGGAAGGCGCCAAAGCAATCGCAGCCGGGCTCGGCCTGCCTTATCTGTACTATACCTGCTCTGCCAATACGGAGATCTACGACTTCCTGGGGCAGATGCTTCCGGATACAGACGGGAAGACGCCTTTTGACAAAGAATATCCCACGCTGGAAGACATCCAGATGGATCCGCCTTCGGCTTATAGGAAGCTGACCGGCACCTATGATGAAACCGTTACGGATGCTGCCGTCTATGACAAGCTTTTAGAGGTCATGGAGCAGGATGCAAAGGCAATGGCTTCGGAAAACACCTCCGGACAGCGTTTCCGGTATGTGGAGACGCCTCTCATCACAGCCATCCGGAACGGATATGTAATCGAAATACAGGAACCCACCGTGATCGCCAATCCGGGTGTACTGGTAGGCTTAAATGCCCTTTTAGACCGCTGTGCCAGCATCACGCTGACAACCGGCGAAGTCATAAAGCGCCATCCGGACACCGTTGTGGTCGTCACTACCAACAATAATTACGCGGGCTGCCGTGACATGAACCAGTCCGTCATCTCCAGAATGAACCTTATCATGGATATGGAAGAGCCGAATGTGGACACGCTTACCGAGCGCACCATGAAGGTGACCGGATGTACGGACAAAGCCGTCGTCTCCAACATGGCTTCCTCCATCCAGGAAATCAGTGAACGGTGCCGGGAGACCATGATCAATGACGGAAGCTGCGGCGTCCGGGAGCTGATCAGCTGGGTACAGTCCTATATGGTCTGCGGGAATGCGCTGGAAGCTGCAAAGTACACCGTGCTTTCCTCCGTATCCAGTGATCCGGAGAACCGTGCCGACATCCTCTCCTCCTGCCTTGAGCAGAAATTTGCGGCTTAGGAGGACAGCTTATGGCATTTGTAAAGGAAGAACAGCTAAGGCAGAACCTGGCAAGGAACCTACGGCACCTGCGCATCAGCAGAAAGCCGTACCTTTCCCAGCAGATGCTTGCGAAAAAACTGGAGGTTACCCAGAAGAGCATATCCAGGTATGAAACCGGAAAGTGCCTGCCGCCACCCTGTGTGATGGTGGCGATGGCAGAATGTTTCGGTACCACCACGGATGCGCTCCTTGGAGACAGGCTTCCGAGAAAGAAAGGAAGGGATACAGACAAATGAGAACCTCACATGTTGCGATCAAAAGAATGGTCGCAGACGAAAAAAACAGGCTTACCGACGAACAGCTCTTCGGTTCCCCGCAGTTTGCCGCCTACCTGACGGACATTGCGGAAGGCGCCACAAAGCGTTACCGCCGGAGCAGCAAAGTAAGCACCTACTGGGATACTTCAGAATCAGCGGAGATCGCCCATACGGACAACCGTATCATCCGGCTGAATGCAGACAATTTTCTGACCGGAAGCTTCCCTACAAAGAGCCTGAAAACAGACAGCCTGATCGGGATCGTCGCCCATGAATGCGGCCATATCCTGTATTCGGATTTTACCATGCTTGCTACTTACCAGCAGGCACTGTCCGCAGGCCGGTTTTACCCTGCCACACCAGAGGAATTAACCGCCAGGCAGGAAAAAAGCCTGCAGGAGATCCTGGAATCCGTGGAGGATAAAGATGCTGCGGTCATTACCGCTATCTCCCATATCTCCCACGCCTTGGTGAACCTGATGGAGGATGTCTACATCGAGGGACGGATGTGCGATACATTTCCCGGAACCATGAAGACCGGCATCCTTTTAAATAACCTGCGCTATGCGGAAGAAATGGAAACCGTGACAGCAGAGATTGACAGGCAGCACCATGAAGTGTTCATCCTCATCAACCTGCTGATCCAGTATGCAAAGACCGGGGACATCAACAACCTCGGCGGCTATAAAGGCCCCTATCTGGATGTGGTGTACGAATGCATCCCCTATGTGGATGATGCGGCATACGATGACGATGCAAAAGCGCGGTTCGATTCCGCCAACAAAATGCTGCTCCTTCTGTGGCCCTATATGAAAAGCTTTATCGAAAAGGTACGGGAGGACATCAAAAACGGCACCTCAAATGCCGCGGATGACATGAAAAACCAGCTCTCTGGAGCAAGCCCCCTTCCGGCCCGCAGCGGGAAACCTGCGCCGGGCGCCGGGAAGTACAAACATGAACCTGGTGACGATGACGAGGAGCGTGAGCACCTCCAGCAGGCCCTGGATTATGAGACCGGGCGGATCATGCTGGAAAAGACCGATGAGATCGGGGAGGATGGGGACGGCGGGACATCCCGCGTTACAGATTATGCAGGCGCGGGCTATATTTCCCAGGCGGCCTCTGACATGCAGCGGATTATGACACAGCTTGCAGAGGAAAATGCCTATGCCCGTTATGAAGAGGAGCTCAGTGAAGAGCTGCAGGCGGAAGCGGATCAGATCCGGTACGGCAACGCCCACCGTGGCTGCCATGTGAACATCAACCGGATGTCTTATGTGGACAATTCCTATATGGAAGCCTACCAGAAGGTCGCCCCTCCCCTCCTGCTCATCTCCAAACGCCTCCAGAAGCAGATCTCCCAGATACTTAAAGATTACAAGGAAGGTGGAAAGCTGGACAACCTGCCCATGGGAAAGCGGATCAATATGCGCAATGCAGTACGAAATGACGGCAGGCTGTTTTACAAGCTGAAGCTGCCAAATGACCGGATCGATATCGCTGTCGCCATCCTGAACGATGAAAGCGGCTCCATGTGCAGCCGAGACCGGATCACTTACGCGCGCTCAGCCTCCATCATACTCCATGATTTCTGCAAGGGACTGGATATCCCTGTGGCCATCTACGGCCATACAGAAGAGGATGATGTGGAACTGTATGCCTACGCGGAATTTGACTCCATCGACAACAAGGACCACTACCGCCTGATGGACATGGGCGCCCGGTGCGGAAACCGTGACGGTGCTGCCCTGCGCTATGTGGCAGAACGCCTGATGACAAGGCCGGAAGCCATAAAGCTGCTGATCATCATCTCAGACGGACAGCCTGCCGCAGACAATTACTACGGTACGGCGGCAGAGGCAGACCTGCGCGGGATCAAAAAGGAATATGCCTCCAAAGGCATCAAAATATTTGCCGCCGCCATCGGTGACGACAAGGAAAACATCCAGCGGATCTATCAGGACGGTTTTCTGGACATCACCCGTCTGGAACGGCTCCCCGTAAACCTGGGGAAGCTCGTCATCCAGCAGATCAAAAATAATATCGCTGCATGACAGCGGAAGAAAGAAGGGAAAAATTTATGAATCATGAAGATTACATCTCCAACCAGATCGCAGTCTACAAAAACAGCAAGACACTCATTGAACTGCGGGACAAGCTGAAGGTCGCATCCCTGGAGTGCTATGCGCACATCCATGCGGACCGGGAAGAAACGGAGGATGGTTTCCGGAAACACTCCCTGATTGGGATCCTGATGAAGGATTATTCCAGGGGAACCGGCGACAAGGCCGTGACCGTGACCGCCAATATTTCCCCGGAAGAGGCAAAATTCATTTTAAGCCGGTTAAGCGCCGGCTTCCAGGAATATACCTTCCAACAGGAAAAGATCTTCGGCACGAAGGATGCCAAAGGCTATGCACAGGTATCCAAGCTCCGGATCATCCGGGCTACAAAAGACAGTAAAGGGGCAGCCCGGAAGCTCCCCTGGTATATTGAAGTGGAGAACGGAAAGGGAATCCCCCAGAAAAATGCCAACGGCGGGACTTTTATGAAGTCCAACTCCTTTGTCAGCGAAGGGAAGGTATTTGCAAACTTAAGTGACCTTGACCTGTACAGGCTCTTAAGCCGCACCGCCTCCTATATCGATGCCTGGGAAAAAGCCATTGGGCCGTCGCTCATCACCAAAGCCAAAAATGCCATATCTGCACGCCAAGCGAACCAGGCCGGCGATGCAGCATAAATGCCATCATGAACTGTTTAAGAAGGGAGCGCCTTATGGACGTTTCCCTTCTTTTACTTTAAGGGCCGTCCATATGGCAGGAAAGGAGAGACCATGAAACCAAAAAGAAGTGGGATCATCCGCAGATTTGACATGCTCGGCCGCATCGTGGTGCCAAAGGAAATCCGCCAGGCACTCCGCCTGAAGGAAGGCGATCCCATGGAGATCGGCATCCGCGGCGAGAGCATTGTCATGGAACGATACCAGCCGCTTTTGTACCTGGAGGATACCTGTGAAAAGTATCTCCAGGCACTTGCCGGAAACTGCAGCGTCGCCTGTGCCATCCTGGGCACAGAGCATGTGCTTGCATCCAGGGGCATCACCCTCCCGGAAGAGCCGTATCTGGCAAAAAAGGTACGGGTACTGATCGAGCAGCAGAAAACCTACTTATATGACGATACGGATCCCCTCTATCTGTTTGAGGAATCCAGATACCGCATCCATGCCCTCTACCCTGTGGGCACAGAAGAACAGCCGTCCGGGGCAGTCATCCTTCTGCATTACCGGAACGCTTCCCCGGAGGAACTGGCCTGCGCCAGGCAGACCGCTGATACGCTGACTGTCCTTTTAAAGGAGGAATGAACATGAATAAGACACACAAACTGACTGTTTTACAGCAGCAATATGCAGAGGAGCACATAGGCACTGTCTATGCGTTTCTCCACCATAAAAGGCTCCCTGTGGATGAATATTATGACATTGTGATATTCGGCTATTTATCCGCAGTGCAGGATTTTGATGAAAATCCGGAATTGTCCCGCTACAGCTTTACCACCATTGCCTGGAGACGGATGAACAGCTGCCTGTGCGACCATTACACTTATGAGAACCGTAAGAAACGCCGTGCAGCCACCATCAGCATCCATTCCGGCGCAGAGTACGGCCTGACACTGGACGAAATACTGCCGGAGCGCAGAAAAGGGATCCAGGAGCAGTCCGCTGACCGGATGTTCCTGCTTGAGGTCCTCTCCTGCCTGACAGAAACGGAAAAGCAGATGGTGCTCTTAAAAGCGGACGGCTTTACTTTCCGTGAGATTGGGGAGCAGTTCTCCCTGTCCACAAAAGGAATCTGCAGCCGTTTCCGCCGCATGCGAGGCCGCCTTGCCATGACAATCGGAACAAACACCTGTTACATCACAAATATGGAGGAATAAAAGATGACCTACGAAATGTTTAAAAAGGAACTGAAAACATCCCTGGAGGAAAAGCTTGGCAGTGATGCCTGCATTTCTTTTGAGCAGAAACTGATGTTTGGGAAAATGACAGATACCATATGCATCAGGGCAGGAAAAAATGATCCGAATTATTCTGCAAATATGGATGCCCTTTATCATCTGGCATCTGTTGGCGGTCTGGATACGGAGCAGGCAACCAATATGATACTGGAGATCCTTGCCTCCATTCCGGCAAACCGCATATCCCTGGATACCGGAAATATCATCTATCAGCTTATGAACCGATCTCAGATAGAGGCCCAGCTTGACCGGATTCCCCATATCCCGTTCTACGATATGGAGATTACCTTTGCCTGTGTGGTGGAGGATACAGAAAAAATCAGAAAGAGCATGTTGATCGACAATAAAATGATGGCGCAGAACCATCTTTCCCTTCAGCAGCTTTTCGACCTGGCACACCAGAATACTTTCCGGATGTTTCCCAGCAGAGCAGAGCTCCTTCAGAATTATTATCAGAAGATGCTGCTTCAGGATCCGGATGCAACAAAAGCAGATTTTATGAGAGCGGCCGTCCTGTGCATAGCCTGGAATGAGCTGCCTCCTGTATACCGGTTCTCTGCCGGCAATTATCGTTTTGGAGGCGTTGCCATTTTGGACAACCAGTTTTTAAATTCGCTGGCCCAGAAAGAAAATCACGATCTGCTTCTCCTCCCATGCACAGAACAGGAATTTGTTGTCACTCCATGGGTAAAAAATCTGGACATGGACGGTACCAGGGAGATGACAAAGGACGCGCTGCAGAATGGAGAAGGAGAAATCCTTACACGCCATATCTTCTGCTACCGGAAAGATACAGGCAGGCTTGAAACAGTGGACTAAGGGAACCTAGGATATAACCTTTGTTATCTCCAAATACAAACAAACGAAAGGAGACTTTTATGCTTTCTATTTTAAAAAAACAGACACCTGACAAATATACCTCTAAGAAACAGATCTGCATTACGGGCATCCTGGCCGGCATCCTTCGTCCGGGAACTTCCGCCCTTTATCTGTACCGGGGAGAACTGATCCGCACTTCCACCGTGCAGGCCATTCTGGAAGCTGCTCCGGATTATGTGCGGTTTGAAACCTTAAATACCATCTATACCATCGCATTTGACACACTGCCTGACCAGGCGGTAAAGTCAGCTGCCTGATACCATGACACCAGGGACTGTCTGCACTGCAGCAGTCCCTTTTCTGAAAAGAAAGGCGTTGCTATGACAGAAGCAAAACAGAAAGAAGCAGATCAACTCCACATGGAACTGGAGCGTCTGGTACTCAAGTTAAAGCATAACCGGGAAAAGGTTCCGCTGGATGTCTTAAAGACCAAATATGCGGCAGGATACACGGCGCTCAGTCAGAAAATCTGCAGAGCTGCTTCCGATTATGCCAAAATGGTCACCATTGACGGAATCCGGATCTGTCCGGAGTTTGCAGACGAAGGCATTACCCTGATCAACGATACCATTGCCGGATCCTGCATCTTAAAGGAGCTTTCCAGATCCCTGTTCCGGCAGATGGATATCGTCCTGTATGATTCCCTTCTGTCAGAATTCCGGGAGAAACTTTTTAAGGAACTACAGACATTTTATGAGAAATACACGGTACTGCAGGCAGACTTTGACCATCCGGAAGAACCTCCCCGGAAAGTCTGCCTTGCCAATAACTGCACCTGGAAAAATGACCGGTGGATTCCTCTGGAAACGCTCCAGGAGGAACCAGCACAAAAAGCCGTCTGACGGCAGAAAAGAAAAGGAGAACAGAATATGGATATAAAAAGAATATTACACAGACAATCACACACCTTCACACTTACGGAAACAGAGCTGGAGCAGGCTTATCGGATCATGGAAAAACGCTATCTGGAAGAGGATTTTGTCAATACCATGTCCAACTCGCTCCATGAGCCGGATTCACGCTTCCACAGCGGGCATCTGGATGAATTCCCGGAGCTTCTGAACTGGCTGTGCAGCTGTTTTCACCATTTTTTTGATGCAAACATGAGCCACAATGACATCCTGCAGCTTACCCTCAATCATTTAAACCACAGTTCGCTGGAACCGCAGTTCTTTCTGGATCTGTCCAGAGCTGTTCCGGCAGACTGTGCGGGAGCAGAAAAGGAATTGTCCGACTGTGAGCAGAACTGCAGCGTGTACCACTACTGCAATCATTCTGCTGAGGCAAGGGACAGAAGTGCCCGGTGGGAAATGCTGGCCTCCCTCATCTCCATGCACAAAAACGGCAGCTGCATCTGCGGCAAAAAAATCGGCGCAGGAGAATGCCCTGCGTCAAAATACTTAAAGGGCGCATGGGACATCAGTGAATTTTTCCACCTGGAAAAGCGGAAGGAGGCAGTATAAAATGGCTCTTTATAAAAAGCTGGATCTCTGGTCCATCTTTGATGGATTAGACAAAATGACGGACTACTGCTTCAACGGGAATGAAAAGGAAAGTCCTTACTGGGATTATTACTATGACCAGATCAATGAATTATGCAATATGGCAGCTGACCTATATGTGGAGCTGCAGGACATAAAAAACCGGCTCTGGTATCAGATGCCCGCCAAAAAGATTGCCTTCTGTGAGGAAGATGACTGTAGCCAGACGGCTATTGCATGGTTCAATACAGCTGCGGCAATGTTAGCCGATACTGACATGACGGAGCTTCTGGAGCATGAGAACATCTACTGTGCAGACGAATGGGCGGAAAAGCAGAAACGGATTGCGGCTCTGAACAGGCTGACCAAACAACAGCAGATGTTCCTTTATACGGAAGTCATCGGGTTTATCACCCGGTATCTGGAACTGACTGCGGCGTTTGACACCATTGAGGCTGTCATCAGTGAGCTGGATTACCACCAGTCTGCTATGAATGGAAAGAATGGCATCACACTCCCACAGTCAGCATATGTCTAAAGCTGCATATAGGAATACAATTCTCACAAATACACAAAAAGGAGGCTTTTATGTATATCACTGCATCAACCTACGGGGGCATCGACTGGCATGACTCCCGCACCATATACGAACAGTTAAGAAACAACGGCTCTTTCAATATTGGAAAAGAAGTGGTTCCGGAAGTCATTGCCGATGACATTGCCAGGGATTTCCCCTATGCAGAGAACATCCGGGAAAAGATTCTGCAGGCTCTCTCCGAAAAAAAACGCTTCCGGTTTGCGATCAAGACGGAGGAGACAGACAGTGAAGGAAAAATAACCTATAAGGACTGCGAATCCTGCGAAATGAACGGACAGATATATCTGGAGCAGGAAGCTGTCTTTGATGGCAGCAAACTGACGTTTACCCGGGATTACGCTTTCGGACAGGTTTCTTACATTACATCCTATTATATTGAGGATATTCCGGACGACCAACTCGGCTATATCGTAACAGAAGATTTTCTCGCTCCAGTCAAAGGTGTCCCCCTGGTACAAAGACTGTATCATGACATCTTTGCTAACCTGGACGCCGCACAGAACTATGTCGAAAGCCTCAGGCTGCATGAACTCCAATACCCGAAATCTATTGTGACTTTTCTCGTATGCAACAGGCAGAAAACGTCCTTGCAACCGTGGTATCGGAGAGAAATGGAAGCTATAAGGCTAATGGAGAAAACAGGACAGACATATCTGGACAAGAGTTTTTGCATTTTTACCAAGAACCACATAGAAAGCCTGAAAAAATTACCCGCAAGGAAAAATGTGGCTTGTTAGAAACAACCGGGAGATGCAGTATATACTGTGTCTCCCTTTTTTCATCTGTATCATTTTTCAAACAGGTTACTGGCCGCAAGCGTCCGCATCTGCCCTATCACATCATCATAAGATACCGCATCTTTCGCAAAATAATCTGTAATAGCCTGATAATCTTCCCTGTAAAAAGAATTATCACAAAATTCAAAAATAACTGCCGGTACATCAACTGTCTCATCCGCTGACGGACATATCTGCATCTTTGAACGATGTTCCCTCACTTCTTGTATCAGCGCAGCAAATCTATCATTAAATTCTATCAGAGGAGTCAGCTTGTAAATATCATACAGATGGCGGGAATAGCGTTTTGACTTTCCCTGAAGATAATAGTCACACAGGGCAAAAACTTTATCTATATAGGTCCGTTCCAAAGTCTGAAGGTTCATGGAGAACCTGCCAAGAGAAAACCGCTCCACCAAATCCACCCTCCCCCTGCCCTCCAGATAATCTCCGATATAATTACGGATTTCAACAGTCTGTGTGGGAAAAGAGTAAGAACCCAAGGCAGTCTCCAGCTTTACATACTGTGGCAGCCTGTCATCCTGAAGGCCAAAGACGGATTCATAAGAAAACAGATAGGCATTATAATCCCTGTCGCTCTGGGTTTCTTCCCAGTTGGCAATCGGCATGCCCAGTTCCTCACTGATCCCCTTCAAAACAACATTTTTCAATTTCTTTCTCCGGCTCTCCCCGATATGTTCCTTAAATGTAATATCTATATCTTCAGAAAAACGGTCTATCACGTGGAAACCTTTTGACAGGGACGTTCCTCCCTTGAACACACATTCAGCCAACTGTTCTGAAAGCAGTTTCAGGATCAGTGTCACATAATAATCTTTTTCCACTACAGCTGGTGTCCTCCCGCTACTGTCAGCAGCCTGCTCAACCATATCCTTAAATGTTTCCCTATCCCTGTGCAGATACATACTCTACCCCCGTCTCATAAATCGCCTTGTATATTTTCAGCGGATAACTTGCAAGAAACCTGTCCACTGCTGATTTTGTAAGGGCGTGTTCTCTGGCATAACCGGTAAGAATCCGTCCACAGACCTCCGGTTCCTCCTCTGCGCACTTCTCCAGATCCTTCAGGCAGTCCAGAAACTGCAGGACAGCCACATTTTCATCCGTAACCTCCACAACAGGGCGCCTTAGGATGTACTTCCGGTTTTTTATAGTCAGTTCCCGAATCTGCGCCGGTGCAAAATTGCTGGTGATTTCCTCCGTCAGCGGCACCTGGGCAGACAGGCCCATACGGTTTGCCAGGGTATATCCCGAATAGTACCCTACTCTTTTTCCCCTGCGCCGCACATATTTATGGAGCGCCACCGTATCCGCCGTCAGTGCCATCCTTTCCCCAAAAATATCTGTTTTGGGGAAATAATAGATTCCTGCCTCAAACCTGCACAGGATGCCGTCATCCGTAAGCCGCTTTAAGTGATACCGGAGGTTTTCTTCCGATAGTCCGGGAATGGAAATATCCCCGGAAAAGATTGGTTCCCCCAGTTCGTAATTCCCTTTTAGATATTCATACAACATGGCGTCCACCTACTTTCAATTTGTAAATTAACTATTTACTTATCGTTAGTATATCCAAAAATCAAAATATAGTCAACAGAAAGAAGCGAGAGATTTTACGTTTATCTTTTTCCTGTTACATATTCTGCGCATAATTCTACTGTAATAATATATGGGTAAAAAATTTTTAAAGTTTTCCCCTTATACTAAATATAGTATTTTCTATTTGATTTTCTCTATATATTGTGGTATTATAAATTTGTTATTGAATTTGTGCGATTCCCAAACGGAAGGACACACGCTGTTTAAGTTTGTACGAAGTCAGAAAGTATAAAGTGCAGGTCACTTTACGCCTTCTGGCTTTTTTATGTCTGGAAATGTAATGATACAGGCTTCATACAGTATATCTGTACGCAGGCAGGAATGACTACGGCAATCAAGCCGTTTCATATCCTGCCTTTTTCCGTTTCTGAAAGGAGGGCAGCACAGGCAGTCCACAGATTCACTAACAATAAAAAAGAAGAAAAGAGGTAAAATGAATGTCACAAACAACAGAACGTATCCATGAACTGGTAGACAGGCTCAACCGCTACCGCCAGGAATACTACAACGAAAATGCCCCCAGTGTATCCGATGCCGTCTACGACCATCTCTATGACGAACTGGCACACCTGGAGGCGGAAACCGGAATCATTTTAAGCAGCTCCCCCACCCAGACGGTAGGATACCAGGTAGTCGGCAACCTGCCCACTGTAAAGCATGACATCCCGCTGCTTTCCCTTGACAAGACAAAATCCCTCTGCGAGGTGATTTCCTTCCTGAAGGGAAAGGCAGCGCTCCTGATGTTAAAGCTGGACGGACTTACTATTAAGCTGGTCTATGAGGGAGGAAAACTGACAGAGGCGTCCACCAGAGGAGACGGCGATGTGGGCGAGGTTATCACACACAACGTCGCTGCCTTCTGCAACGTGCCCATGACCATTCCCTATCAGAAACATCTTGAAGTCTCAGGAGAAGGATTTATCCACAAAAGTACCTTTGAGCGTCTGAAGAACACGCTGGTCGGCAGTGACGGCAAGCCTTATCGGAATGCCCGCAACCTTGCTTCCGGTTCTATCCGCAGCCTGGATGCGGCGGTCTGCAAAGAACGGGAGATCAGCTTTTTTGCCTTTCATGTCCTGAAAGGGCTGGACGAATTTCCCGGTCTGAAGAACAGCCGCGATGGAAAGCTCCTTTGCCTTATAGAATATGGTTTTGGCATCTGTCCTTTCCAAATGCTGGACGGAAACATCTCAGAGGAATTTCTTCAGGAACAGATTGAATCCATGCAGGCGCTTGCAGACCTTTCCGACATTCCCATCAACGGCATGGTCATCCGTTTTGAGGACCTTGCCTACTCGGAAAGCCTGGGCAGGACCGGCCATCATTACCATGACGGCATTGCTTTTAAATTTGAGGATGATGTATATGAAACCATCTTCCGCTCTATCGAATGGCAGACAGGGCGCAGCGGTGAAATTGTACCGGTCGCAGTATTTGACACTGTGGAAATCGACGGCTGTGAGGTATCAAGGGCAAGCCTTCATAATCTGACCTTTATCAAAAACCTGGAGCTGTATCCCGGATGCCGTATCCTGGTCTCCAAGCGCAACATGATCATCCCCCATGTGGAGGAAAATCTGGACCGCGGAAACTATCAGGATATGATACCGCAGACCTGTCCCTGCTGTGGGCAGCCTGCACGTACCTATTCCAGAGCCGGTGACAAGGGGCGTATCGTGGAAACACTGCACTGTGACAATCCGGAATGTGGAAGCCGCATCCTTCAGCGCTTCGTCCACTTTGCAGAAAAGAAAGCTATGAACATCAAAGGACTTTCCGAAACAACGCTGGACCAGCTCATCCGGCTCGGTGCATTAAAAAGCTACCAGGACCTGTACCACCTTGACCATTACCGGAAGGAGATCATTGCACTGGAGGGCTTTTGGGAAAAATCCTACGAAAACCTGATTGCTTCCATCAATGAAAGTCGCAACACAACCTTTGTACGCTTCCTTGTGGCAATGGATATTCCCCTGATCGGCAGGACTGCCAGCAGGATACTGGACAGGCATTTCCACAGCAGCCTGCGAGAGCTGAGGCTGGCTGCACTGGACCGCTTTGACTTTACCTGCCTGGAAGGGATTGGGGACATTATGAGCAGCAACCTCCACAAATGGTTCCGTAACCCGAATAATCTCCTGTTATGGGGCAGCTTACAGAACGAATTACACTTTGAAAATGGTTTGGATGCACAGACATCCGGAGAGGAGAACAATATGAACGAAACAACGAACAACACATTTGCAGGATGCACCATCGTAGCGACCGGAAAACTTGAGAACTTCACCCGCGACGGGATCAACGCCAAAATTATCAGCCTCGGCGCCACGCCCGGCAGCTCCGTTACCAAAAAGACGGATTACCTGATCTGCGGAGAAAAGGCAGGCAGCAAGCTGGCAAAGGCAGAGCAGCTCGGCGTTAAAATCCTGACTGAGCAGGAATTTTTGGTTATGCTTTCTGCATAAAAAATGTTTTCAGGAGACCGGGGTATATTCCGGTCTCCCTTATTTGAACAAATCTATGATAAAGAAAGGAAAAAATGAATATGCAATCAGAAACAAATCGTGAAGAAATCCTTGAAGAGGATAAATATCTTTCCAGATTCTATTATACATTTGGATCCAACAGTCTCGGCCAACAGCCTTTTTCCTTTGGGCATGTCCTTATATATGCCCGCAGCCAGTTACAGGCCCATATCAAATTTCGGGAACATTTTCCGGACAGAAGTCCCCGATGCCTGAATTGTGCCAGATATTACACAGAATGGGAAATGAAGCGCACGGGAATGTTAAATCCGGACAGTCCCTGGTCAAAATGCCATCAGGTTATAAGATAATCTGTTTTTACTTTGGAACTGACAAATCTGCAGTTTCATGTTATAATTAAAAAAAACAGTTTTATAACCATCTAAAAATATAGAAAAATAAAAATGATATGGAGAATACAATGCCAGAAGGAGTCGCATACCAAAACAAGGATATCTTATTCAAGATTCTTGGTCAGACATATAAAGAAAAAAGCTTTGCGGCATATGGAATCAATCTCCCGCCAATCCGGGAACTGCTTCCAACAAACCTTCCTAAAATTTCAGCAAATGAAAAGGATATAGACAATCTGTTTCTGCTGGAAGACGGAACCTATGCCATTGTTGATTATGAATCTGAATTTAAAAAACTGAATAAGATAAAATATCTGAATTATATCGCACGGGTTATGGAAAAATACTATCCAAAAGAGAACGATTTTCATCTACGTCTGGTCATTATTTATACTGGTGATGTAAAAAGGGCTGAATCAATATTTGAAACCAACTGTATCACTCTTCGTATGGAGCAGGCGTTCCTTTCTCACATTGATGGTAAGACCGCATTTGATACAATCTTCCGGAAAGTCCAGTCCGGCACACTGCTTGAAGATGATGACCTGATGAAACTGGTTATTCTTCCGCTGACAATTCCCGGTTCCCAGGGGAAACAGGAAATGCTGGAAAAGGTAGTGGATCTGGCAGAGCAGATACCAGATGAGGGACAACGGATATTCACCCTGTCCGGCGTAATCGTTGCAAGTGACAAATTCATTGACAGAAAATATCTGGAGCAGATAAGGAGGCGAATCAATATGACGCAATTAGGGCAGCTGTATGAAAAAGAAAAGATTGAATATGGAAATCAAAAAACACGGGAAATGGCATTAAAAATGTTAAGACGTAATATTAACATTGTAGATATTATGGAGGTTACTGGACTTACTGAGGCAGAACTGCTTCGCCTTCAGAGCGAAAATGCACTTGTTTAATGAAACAATTACTATTTAAGGGGAAGGGCTACTTCCCCTCTTTTAAGAACTGCTTTCTATTTCGGCAAATTCTTTTCCTAAATTACAAATTTAAGATTTTGAGGTGAATAAGAAATAGACTATAATACATTTAAACTAATTCATAGCGAATTGATTATGTCTGTTCAATATATTGAGCAAGATTTAAAATTGATATATTCAATTCTTAAAGGTGGGGAATTTTATGATAATTATTCCGATGTTGAAAATTCTCCTTTAGGAAAATTGCTCAAAAGTCTTCGCGAAATGGATCAGGAATTAGGTTACTCAAAAATCAAAGAGAATGACTATGAGTTATTGAATCAGATTCGAGAAATACGTAATTACTGGTGCCACCAGTGCTATATTGACTTTCATTATATTGAAGATCCACAAGCACACGAAGAAGCTTTTCAAAAGGTGGCCTTCAAATTGCATGAAGATGAACTGCGTGTTTATGAACTGCAACAAAAGATAGAGAAACTTCGCAAAAGTGTCCAAAGGAAGCATAAATATAAAAAAAGGAGTCAATAAACCATAGTTTATCAAAGAGCCGGATTTCTCCGGCTCTAACACGTTTGCGGAAGGATTTGAACCTTCGGTGCGTCGCCGCACACCACTTTAGCAGAGTGGCACCATAGACCGCTCGGACACGCAAACGGAAAGTGGATGGGGCAGGAATCGAACCTGCGGTGTTTCTTTGTGACGGATTTACAGTCCGCTGCCCTCGCCTCTAGGCATACCCATCCAAAAGGCGACCAGAGGGAATCGAACCCCCATAAGCAGAGCCACAATCTGCCGGACTACCATTATCCTATAGCCACCGTAGCTCCTGTGGGGTGCTGTGGTCCGGTGGACCACGTCCAGCACCGACCGAAGCGGAGCGTAGACCTCGAACCCATCATTTCCGGCTTGAGAGGCCGGCGTCCTGACCTTTAGACTAAGGAGCCTTAATGATCCCCATGGGACTTGAACCCAATACCTCCGGCTTGAAAGGCCGGTGTCCTGACCTTTAGACCAGGGGACCTTACTGCAGGCACTTCTCTGCCTGCACGTTGTCATTGTTATTTTTCTTTCTTAGTTCTATTCATGCGCTGATCTGTACCTGCGCAGCTGTATCCGTGACCAGAATATCATCCACACGCACCTGCAGGACTGCCGCAAGCACCACCAGATTGTCTATAGTCGGTAAAGCCGCACCCTGTTGCCACTTGTATATAGCCTGCGGCGTGGCAAAGCCAAAAATATCCTGCAGGTTCCTTACAGACAGACCTGCCTGCTTGCGCAGTCTGCCTATGTTCTGTCCGGTTCTTATCATATCTATAACCGGTAAATTCACCATGATCCTCACCTCCTGTTATCCAAATTCTATAACCAGGCGGTAATGCTCCATATGGGACTCGGACCCATGGCCACTCGATTAAAAGTCGAGTGCTCTTCCATCTGAGCTAATGGAGCATAAAAATACCGCCTATCCTGTAAAGATTTTCTCATACAAGATAAGCGGTACTTGAAATCTATGGTCTTTTCCGGCAGTTTTCCAAAAACTGCCATGAGCATCACACAGCTTTTCGCTTTTTCCTTATCTTACATGAGCGCATCTTAACCAGACTCTGTTCTTTTTCTTTACTGAACAGTGTCTCATAATGTTCACTATGCAGATAATATGCGAAGCCATTCGCAGCGAAATTAACTATTGCCATGATACTTTCCTTTCCGGACTCATCCGGTCCGCTTTTTCTTAACTGTAACTACTATAGCACCAATTCCCGGATTTGTCATTATACTGATAGTATAATTTTGTGGATGCCTTTCTGCTTTTATTCCTGCCTTACTTCCAGACCATCCAGCCGGAGTCCCGGCAGGCCGACCAGATACCATTGATTATCCATCCCCATCTCTACACGGGCAGGAACCCAGATGTCGTTCAGCTTAAACTCAAAAACTTCCCCGCAGTGAATGCCTCCATAATCCCGTTTGTCACCATCCTCATCCGTGTAATGGAAATTGTACCTGTCACTTTTCCTGTCATAAAATAATGCGCCCTGTTTCATTTCATCTCCTCCTTGAAAGTTATTTAATAAGTAAAGATACCCTCCCATACTACTTTCTTGAAAAAACTTATTCTCCATCCTCATATTTTTTCACCAGACGATAGAAACTGTCCTTTTTAAGCCCGGTCCGGCGCATTGCTTCCACTGCAGTAATACTCCCTTCCTTCCATGCGCCATAACATTCGCTCCAGTTCTCCGGATACTCCACACGGGGCCGGCCCAGATACTTCCCGGCTTCTTTCGCTGTTTCGATTCCCTGGCGCTGCAACTCATGCCGTTCCTCCCAGTCGCCTTCCGCCACATAGGACAGTAACGCCAGCACCACATCCGTGATAACCTGTCCCAGAAGATCCTTATTGAGCGAAGTGTCCAGGATTTTATTATCTGCCACCCGGATATCCATGCCCAGCTCCTTCGTAATATGATGCCACTCCCGGTAGATCTCCCTGTAATTCCTTCCAAACCTCTTCAGCTCCGCCACCGTCAGTCTGTCGCCAGGACGCATGATATGGTTCACAAGCATGTCATACTGTTCCCGTTCAAAGTTATGCCCGGACTTTTTCTCCACATAGATGTTCCGTTCCTCAATCCCCATGTCCATCAGAATCCTGATCTGTCTGGCAGGGTTCTGATCCTTAGTGGAAACACGCACATATCCAAAATCCATAATACCGCCTCCTATTCTGCAGAAATCCGTGTCGCAAAAGGTATGGTATCTGACCTGCGATATCGCAAAAAAGATTTTGAACCTTTTGCGACAGGAAAATGCCTGAAAGAGCATAGTGAATTTCATATCTCCAAAGGTATACCTTTTGCGACACATCATTCTATACGCAGAGAATGTCAAAATGGCAACAGTTTCCTGCCATTTTTAAATCTGGAATTTCCGTATGCAGTTCAGCAGGGTTGCCGAAAGCTCCTGATACAGATCCTCCTCAAACCGGTTCTGCTCCATGGCGTTTTTTATCAGAAGCGGACGGTACATCCGGAAGATCTCCTCCTGAGCGTTCTTATCCCCTGATTTCGCCTGCTCCAGTAATTTCTCAAAACTCATCCTTTCCATTCAACTCCTTTCTCAATTTTCTGAGCACATAGTAATATGCCATCTCAGCCTGTTTCGGCTCCATCTGGAACTTCTCCCCCAGTTCCGCAAAGGTAAGTTCTCCATATACCCTTGCGAACAGGAGTACCCTGTCGCGGTCTTTCAGACGGCTTATGGCTTTGGCCAGACGGTCGCTCTCCAGCAGAGCCAGCAGATCCCCGAACCTTTGCCAGTCCCGGAAAATAAAATCCGTATGTTCTCCCACATAGGCACGGTATTGCTCCTCAAAGTCTGTATATTTCCGATCAAGCAGCTCTTCCTGGGCAAATTCCCTGCCCTGCAACCGGTATTTCCGCTCCCAGTATTTTTTCCGCGTATTCCCTACGGCAGCTACCAGATAGGCGGTAAAGCGGTTCTGTACGGAATCTGTATGTTTTTCTTTCATCCTTTCGTCCTCCAGTCTTTTTTGCATTTTGTTCAAACGCACGACTGGCGGACCTCTGATAAAATAAGCACTGGCGGATCCGCTTATAATAAAGCAAAAAGAACGATTATCCCAATCACATCCTGGATAACCGTTCTTTTCCCATACTTTTTGTCTATCCTCCAAAAAGTAGTTTGTTTCACTACTATTCTGGGTGCTTTCTACCCACCGAAAACCTATGTTTTTTTTAACGATATTCCTCTGTCATAGCCCCGCTTATTACGATTCTTCACTGCAGACCATGTACCTCTCCCATGGCCGCAAAAAGGCACCCAAACAAAACCCTGATGAACCATGTTTTTTTTGTTCACCAGATGTCTGGGTGCTTAGTAGTCTGATACTCTACTTTTCAGAGTGTTCATACCATTTTTACTTTTATAAGGTGTGGCACTACACTACTTATAGGAGGTGACCACAATGTCTCTATCTATCAATGATGCCCAGATTTTCGGTGCTGCCCTGAAGAAAGCCAGGAAGAAAAAGCATCTGACCCAGGCACAGTGTGCAGAACTGCTTGACCATTCGGTATCTTTCCAAAAAGATTTAGAGCGCTGCCGCTGTTCTCCCAGTATTGAAAATTTCTACCATATCTGCAGAACACTGGATATTTCTGCGGATGATTGTATTTTCCAGGACCACCATGACAGGACCAGCTCTACATACCAGGAGCTTTTAAGGCTGCTTCCGCGCTGTGATGAAAAAGCCTTGTCCGTTTTGATAGCCACTGCTTCTGCACTGGCAGATAACACTACCCCTCTCAATACGGAGATCGGAAAGACATAGTATGTTGAAAAAGAAAAGCCAGCAGTTCAGACTGGTATCTGCGCCGCTGGCTTTTTGTATTATGCCTATTAGTTGTTGTGCTATAAGTTTCAGCCAAGTGGTACCTATATCTATAATTCTCCTTTTTACCTGTTTTTTAGGCTGTTTTTACTTCTTATGGGTTATCTATAGTCATACATCAAGTCCTTGCGTCATAATAAATAGCTTTTAATGCTACATAGGGTATGATTTATCTAAATTATTTTTCTAAATAACACCGTAATATTCTCCACCAAACCTCATATCTAATTAACTAAATCTTATTTTTAATATTCAACCATTCATAAAATAATCTACATCTTTATCTAATAAATCAAAAAACTCATTGAGAGAATCTGCAATTTTGCGTCTTGCGGAAAGATAATAAACAGCCCCATCAGACAGCCCAATGTACAGCAGACTGTCCTCTTCCCCAAACAGGCAAAAGGCCAGCAGTTTATTCTCATCCATATTATTCCATGCGTTTTCCCGATACATGATAAAGTCGTCCGGCTCCCCTTCGTCCTCCGATTCAAAATACAGATCCAGAAGTTCTTCCGGAGAAAGAACCCTGTAAATCCCTTTCTTTTGTTTGAACCCGAACCATAGGAATCCAAATCCAACCTCTTTATAGAACCTTTTCAAGTCATCCGGAACTTCTTCTGACAGCTGATACTTGATTTCTGCAAAAACATCTTCCAGCTCGTCTGCATCAGTCCTGACAAAATAGTATTTATCGTTTCGGCATTCGGCTGTTTCGCTCCAGTCACTATGTATGTATTCTTTCAACTCCTCTATTTTCACTGTTGTTCTTCTCCCTTCTTAATGTGTTCCTGATACGTTTTGGCATAATCTCCATTCCTTATTATGAAAGAGTCCGCTTTTCATCACAGTCCGCAAAATGACCAGTGCCCTTTCTGGCACCACTGGGCATTATCAATCATCCACTTATCATCGATCAGACGCATCAAATAGCGATAATAAAAAATATCCTGTTCCGCATAAAGCCAGAATTTGCTTTTTGTGACCCGTTCTCCGGCAATCAGATGATGATCTGTATAAGTCCCTCCACTTCTCCAGGAAAGATTCACGGGGCGCCAGCCGGGACGGGGAGACCAGCTCACTCTTCTGGCAAACAGCGCATCAATCTCCGCCTGTTCACCGCGTCCTTTTTGTTCTGCCATCTGCTCCCAGCGGTTCATATCGTTAAAGAACTCCCGCAGCGCATGAATGGGAGCCTGTAATTCTGGATTGTCCAATGAAATTCGATTTTTCATGGTTTTATAGGTACGGGCATCTTCATATGACTTGCGCTCTGCCTTTGTAAACAACCCCGCCAGTCCCTCGTCATCATGCTTGTCTGTATCGCTGATATACAGCTTATCCCTCCAGGAAACCGCCAGCAGTCCTTCAAAGGTAATATGATGGCAGGCAGCTATATAGATATTTTCCAGTTTTTTAATCTGTGCGGCCTGGGCCAGTCCCTCGTTGTCCAGAGCTGTCCGCTGTAAGAAAAGATCTTTTAAGGGAAGGTCTTTCAACAGTTCCAGTCCGTGTCCGGTAATCTGTCTGCCCCGCATCAGGGCCAGCATATTCAGCTTGGGAATCCTTGCCAAAACAGGAAAACACTGGTCGCCAAAGGTTGCATCATCCAACAAAACCTGTTGAAGCTTTGGGCATTGTCTGACAGCTTCTTCAAGGGTCTCTAAATTCAGCGGCGCTTCTACCCGTTTTGTTCCGTTACAGAGGTAGGCACCATTCTGATATTCCAACATATAAGTATTTGGGGCAAATTCCAACATCATATTTTTTCCTTCCATGCTTTCTCCCTGAATATTCCGGAAATACTTCTGTGTATCCATCCATGTTTACAATTTCTGAATCTATGCAAACCCACTTTGCTGTTTCCATTCCCTCCATCTTCCATCATCCATCAAAAGCTTCCAGCCTCCCCGGTAATCCAGGCCAAAATAATCAAACTGCCGCATCAGGTTGCTTGTGAGCTGTCCCTCCGGCCTGCTGGCTCCCAAACAGGCGCCGCCCTTTAAGACCATCTGGCTGCCTTTATAGTCGAACCTGGCGTTTTCGTGTGTTCTGTACTTGTCCAGCAGTTTCACATAGAGTTCCTGAAGCTGCCGGTCCTTTACGCTCTCCGTGCACCAGACGGCATAAATCAGCAAAGTGGGATCTTCCTCTGTGGACAGATAATCCAGGAAATAATCCAGCACCTCTTCTTTCCCCTTCAACTCCTTGATACAGTGGAACAGTGAGTTCCTGTCATTCCTGTCCAGATCATTCCGGTTCAGGGCTTCTCTCAGCCTTCCCGCATGGACATTGGGATAATCTTTCACGGCGCTGATGGTATGGCAGGCATCCCGGAAGCCCTCCCCCCGGAGCCTGGGCAGTATCTCAAACACCCTTTCATACCATGCTTCCTTCACCTCCCATGTTCCTTCATAGGTGATGATAGAAACAGCCTCCGCATAGGCCCCATATTCCCACAGCTTTTCAAGCTCCTTAGCCATCCCTGACACATGGAAACGGACCAGCATCTTAATCAGCTTCATCCGTACTTCCATGTTGGATTCCTGGGTGCAGGCTTTTTTGAAATACGTTTTCTGTTTTCCCGGCAGAGTCTCAAATTTATAGAAGCTGTCAATAATCTCTATTTTTTCCTCCGGATCTTCGGTCTGTTCGTACAGCTCCATCAGCTGACTGGGGGTTCCATCTATATTTAGCCCAAATCCAACCTCTTCGTCATTATAGCCTGCGATCACTTCCCGGAGCCATCTCTCATACCACTTAAGGAATCCCTGTTCCCACACAAAAAACGGCTGGCCGCAGAAATCCTCGTCATAATAGACCACCTGCCCCCGATACGGCCCCGCAAGCATGATCCCTGTCATAAAGGTACAGCCCTGGCTCCCGACAGGCAGAACTCCCACATAGGGATGTACCTCCTCCCCTTTTCGCCTGCCCTCCGGATCGGCCACCCTGTTCCAATCCTCAACACTCATCTTCGGATAGATCACCGGCTCTTCCTGAACGCGGTAGAGGCGAGAACCATGGGAATCGTGAAGTTCCTTTTCCTGTGTCTTCATCCCATAAAGCCCATAATAAGGGCCTGCGCCGCCGTTTCCCACAAAAAGCAGGAAATCCCGGTATTCTTCCGGCAGCCGTATTCCCTCCTGCTCCTCAAATTTTTGTATCATCTCCTCACTGGCAGGCGGTGACAGCTTATACTTGTGGCTGTAGGCCCCAAACCGCACAAGGTCCGGATCTTTCGCCTTTGCCTGCTCCAACAATTTTAAAATACGATTTGCCCATGCGGGCTGTCCTGTTTTCCCCATTTTCCTCCTCCTGTAAGCCGGTCAAACTCTGCGTTCTGCCCATGCATCCCAATCCTGCAGGGAATCCATTCCACTGGTTCCCCTTTTCCCTGTATCTGACGCGTAAATCCCTCTACTTCTGAAAACACATTGCAGAGCAGTCCCACTCCCCGGTTCAGGGTTTCTTCCAACTTAAGCCTGTTGCTGTTCCACCACTTTTCCCACTCCACCGGTTCTATTTCCCCCGCCGCAACGCGCAGAAACATCTGTTTCATCTCGTCCTGAAATCCCATCTTTATTCTCCTGCCTTCCCTTTTCTTTCTGCTATTGCATATTGAAAGCCTGCGTGTAGCCCAGCAAACTAAAGTTCCTGTCTCCCGCACAAAAACGTCAAATTTAATTCTCAAGTGTCAAATACTATCTACAAGAGCGTGCTGTAGGATGCGGCACGTTTCCCTCTTGACCATCCCATGCC
>CAJTFE010000031.1 GCA_910575725.1 Clostridia bacterium
TCATGACAGTTATATGATCAACATCACCAGCATTGATCCTCAGAATGACAAATCAATGCGTGAGGTATATGGCTTAGATAAAGCATTACGCGAGTAAACTCGCAATAGTGGTTTCCGTATGCCGGACTGGCGGTTTCCGCCAGCCCGGATATGCGGTTTCACCGCACAAGAATATTCAGGGAGATTTAAAAGCCTTTAAGGACTGGCTGAACTATGTCCGCAGGTGGCTGATGTATGTTGCAGCCTATCGTTTTTCTTATAGCTATCAGGATATCATGTCGGGGACTTACGAAAATGATCTGTTTTGGGAAACCTATCACAGTATTACCATTACAATTCTCAAAGGGGCCATGGGCAAATTTGTCTTTCAGACATCAGGCATTCTGAAGCTGGAGCTTTCCGCACAGACAATTCTGTCCTTTCTGCTTGACAGATTTGTACATGCGGTTTTGTATTTTGACTATGAGGATAAGGTACGTGGCTTTGTTTCTTCTAAGGCAGACAAGAAGTATATGGCAATCTTTTCCGAAAACTATATCCAAGACTACCGCAACGCAAAGACAGAAAATGAAAACTATGACTTATATCTGAGACTGCTGATGGTGACCGATTATATCAGCGGAATGACCGATACCTATGCGCGTACGCTATACCGTGAGCTGAGCGGTATTGAATGACTGCAAAAGATAATGAATATAAAATGAAAAGCTTACGTATTCCTTGCCAGCCTCTTCTTAAACAAAATAAATTCCCGAATCTCTTTCTGAACCGCCGAGGGAAGGGATTTATAATTAGTCAGCATACGTGCATCGGTGCCGTTTATGGCAATTGCACTGGTTTCCGGAGCTATGGCGAAATGCTCGCTTGTAGGTGAATCTGCAATCTGCTTCACAGACAAATCCGAATAGAGAAGCATATCTACAGATATACCATATAATTTAGACAGTTCACAGACGGATCGTAAATCGGGAATGCGTTTTTCGGTTTCGTATAAAGAATAGGTCTGACGGGCGATATGAATCAGCTCGCTGATATGCTTCTGGGAATATCCATTTGCAATGCGCAGTTCACGCATATTGTCGGCTATCTTTAATTCACGCATCCCATCAACCCTCCCGAAATGATAGATCTATTATATCAGTTTCTGTCAGGCTTTATTCAAAAGGGCAGGAAATGAAGCGATAATTAATTGTGCGTCGCTGATTGGCGACAAAAATCGACAAAATACGACAAACATATACGAGAAAATTTGCGGCAGATATCTGGCAATCCTCTTCCAAATGACGTATAATACCCCTATAACCAGGAAACCACACGTTGAGTCAACAGGTAAAGGAGCAGATAAGCCTTGAAAACAATGAAAAAATTACCCATAGGCATTGAGCATTTTGAAGAAATGCGCAGGGAAGATTTTTACTATGTGGATAAAACAGGAATGATAAAAGAACTGCTGGAAAACAAGGCAAAGGTAAACCTTTTCACCCGGCCAAGGAGATTTGGGAAGTCTCTGAATATGAGTATGCTCAAGTATTTCTTTGAATACGGATGCGACAGCAGCCTGTTTGAAGGCCTTGCAATCGCAAAAGAGGACAAACTCTGCCAGGAATATATGGGGAAATTCCCGGTGGTTTCTGTCACGTTAAAAGGCGCGGGCTCTTTGGAATTTCAGACGGCGAGAGGGATGCTCTGTTCCATTGTAGGCAACGAGGCTATGCGGTTTGCCTTTTTAGAGAATAGCTCCAGACTGTCAGATAGAGAGAAAGAGCAGTATCGACAGCTGGTAAACGTGGATACAAGCGGCCGGCAGTCCTTCATTATGTCAAATGAAGTGCTGGAAGACAGCCTGCGGATGCTGTGCCGGCTTCTGCAGAAGCATTACGATCAGAAGGTAATTCTTTTGATTGATGAATATGATGTGCCTTTGGATAAAGCCCAGCATTATGGTTATTACGATGAGATGAGCAGCCTGCTTCGGGGGATGCTGGGGCAGGCCTTAAAGACGAATGACAGCCTTCAGTTTGCGGTGCTGACAGGCTGCTTGCGGGTGGCGAAGGAGAGTATTTTCACAGGCCTTAATAACCTCCGTGTGCTTACTATTACAAGTAAGCAGTTTGATGAGCACTTTGGATTTTTGGATCGGGAGGTGAAAGAACTGCTGGAATTTTACGGACTTTCCGATCGTTTTGATTTGGTAAAAGAATGGTATGATGGCTATCGGTTTGGAAGTGAGGATGTCTACTGCCCCTGGGATGTTATCAATTATGCAGATTCACTTCGTTCCGATCCGGATGCAAAGCCCAGGGCCTTCTGGATCAACACCAGCGGCAATGACATTATCCGAACATTCCTTAAGATGGCAAAGGGAAGCGTGCAAAGAGAGATCGAAGAGCTGGTGAATGGAGGAACGGTTGTTAAAAAGATTAATCAGGAGCTGACCTACCGCGACCTCTATAAAAACATAGATAATCTTTGGAGCGTCCTATTTACCACCGGATATCTGACCAAACGAGGCGAGACGGAGAGCGAAGCCTATTATCTGGCGATTCCGAATCTTGAGATCCGCAAAATTTTCATAGAACAGGTTATGGAATGGATCCAGGAGGAGGCCAGGAAGGATACGCAGAAGCTGGATGCATTCTGCGATGCATTTGCCAGGGGGGATGCAGAAGCTGCGGAAGCAGGGTTCGGGGATTATCTCTGGCGTACCATCAGCGTTCTGGATACGGGGGCTAGGAGGGAAAAGAAGGAACATTTTTATCACGGGGTTCTTCTGGGACTGCTTGGCCACCGTGAGGAGTGGGATATCAGATCCAATGCAGAGACAGGGGAAGGCTTCTGCGATATTCTGATAGAAATCCGGGACGAGCGGATTGGAATTGCGATTGAGCTGAAGTATGCCAGGGAGGACGGTCTGGAGGCCGGCTGCCGGGAGGCCCTGGAACAGATAGAGAACAGGCGCTATGAGTCAAAGCTTCTCCAGGATGGAATGAAAACCATTTACAAATATGGGATTGCATGCCGGAAGAAGGAGTGTATGGTGCGGATGGGGTAAAGCTCCATATCTCTTGCACCCTTACCCCGATTCTGCTAAAATAATTCCATGAATACAACACTTCCCGAAATAAAAATATCCGTCCGCGCCCTGGTTGAATTCATCCTGCGCGGCGGAGACTTAGACAACCGAAGAGGAAAGAGGGCCGAGCGCGAAGCCATGCAGGCCGGGAGCCGTCTCCACCGGAAGCTTCAGAGACGTATGGGAGCCGGCTACCAGGCAGAGGTTCCGCTGCGGTATCGTGTGTCCATGGAAGACTTTGACTGTGTGATCGAGGGACGGGCAGACGGTATTTTTACAGAGGACGGCCTGGTAACGGTGGATGAGATCAAAGGCGTCTGCCGTGATACTGCCCTTATTGAGGAGCCTGTGGGAGTTCATCTCGCACAGGCCAAATGTTATGCCTATATCTACGCAGTTCAGCAGGAACTCCCACAGATACGGGTACGGATGACTTACTGTACCATAGAAACAGAGCAGCTCAAATACTTTTATTTTCTCTATGACAGCCAGGAGCTTGAGGATTGGTTTCGTTCTCTCATGGCAGAATATGAAAAATGGGCCCGTTTCCAGGCCGGCTGGCAGAAGCTTCGCCGGGAGAGCATCCGCCCTCTGGAATTTCCTTTTCCGTACAGGGAAGGGCAGCAGGAGCTTGCCCATGGCGTCTACCGGACGATTGCCCGGAAAAAGCGCCTTTTTATCCAGGCTCCCACAGGAGTAGGGAAGACCATGTCTGCGCTCTTTCCTACAGTGAAAGCGGTAGGCGAGGGATTAGGAGATAAGATCTTTTATCTGACAGCCAAGACAATCACCCGGACAGTGGCTGAGGATGCCTTTCGCATACTTCGGGAAAAGGGGCTTCGCTTAAAGAGCGTTACGCTGACTGCAAAGGAAAAGCTGTGCATCTGTCAGGAGACAGACTGCAATCCCGACAACTGCCCCTATGCAGGCGGACATTATGACCGGGTAAACCATGCGGTCTATGAGCTTCTGACAGAGGGAGCGGATAATCTGAACCGAGAGGTGCTGCTTAGCCAGGCTCATAAGCATCGGGTTTGTCCTTTTGAAATGAGTCTGGACATATCCAATTGGACGGATGCGGTAATCTGTGATTACAATTACGTCTTTGATCCCAATGTGCGTCTGAAACGCTATTTTTCCGAGGGCGTCAAAGGCGAATACTTGTTTCTCATCGACGAGGCGCATAACCTGGTGGAACGGGGGCGGGAGATGTTCAGCGCATCGCTCTGCAAGGAAGATTTTCTGGCGCTGAAGCGGAAGGTGAAAGGACGTTACCGGAAAGCAGAGCGCTGCCTGGAACGCTGCAACCACTATCTGTTGGAACTAAAAAGAGAATGCGTAACCTATCAGCTTCACGAGGATGTGGGGGCGTTTTCCCTGATGGTCCTGTCTTTGATGGGGGAGCTGGAGGCGATGCTGGAGGAGGGGCTGGAGCCAGAGCTTCAGAAGGAAGTGCAGGAATTCTGGTTCGCTCTCCGGGACTTCGCGGGCGTGTCGGACAGGCTGGATGAAAATTATGTGATTTACAGTGAATTCATGGAAAACGGACATTTCCGGCTGCGGCTGTACTGTGTAGAGACGGCGGCCAATTTGAAGGAATGCCTGGACAAAGGGAACAGTGCCGTGTTTTTTTCGGCGACGCTGCTGCCTATGGCTTATTATAAGCATCTTCTGGGGGCAGAGGAGGATTATGCCGTGTATGCCCGTTCTCCCTTTGCACAGGAGCAGAGGCTTCTGCTGGTGGGGCGTGATGTAAGCAGCCGCTATAAGAGACGCTCAAGAAGAGAGTATGAGCGGATTGCCGGATACCTGGCAGAGCTGGCAGAAGGGAAAAAAGGAAATTATATGCTGTTTTTCCCTTCTTACAAGATGCTGCTGGATGTGCATGAAGTATTCCTGGAGCTGTATGGGACAGAGAAAGGGGAGTGCTTTTTGCAGAGCCCGGGTATGAATGAGGAGAAACGTGAGGAGTTTCTGGAGCAGTTTGAAAAGCCGGGGGAAGAAAAGAGCCGTCTGGGCTTTTGTGTTCTGGGGGGGATTTTTTCAGAAGGGATTGATTTGAAGGGAGACAGCCTCATTGGGGCAGCCATAGTGGGAACGGGGCTTCCCCTGGTCTGCCATGAACGCGAGATCTTAAAGGGATATTATGAGGAACGGGGGATGGACGGATTTTCCTATGCCTATCGGTATCCCGGCATGAACAAGGTTCTGCAGGCAGCCGGACGCGTGATCCGTACAGCAGAGGATCGGGGCATTGTTCTGCTTTTGGATGAACGCTTTCTGAACAGTGAGTATAAGCGGCTGTTCCCTATGGAGTGGGAGGGATTCCAAGCCTGTACCCTGGAACAGACCAAGAGCGCTTTGAAAGCCTTCTGGCAGGATACTTTGGAACAGGAATAAGAAGTCATTGTGTGAACAGGGATATGAATTCCATGGCTGCGTGGCTTAAAGGCAGGTTTTCATTTTTGATCAGCACAATCTGCCTCCCAGGGAGCGTTTCCATAAGAGTCAGTGGAAAGAGATCCGAGGAAGCGCTTTTCTGGCAGTAGTCAGGCACAAATGCGATGCCCAGGCCGATAGCGGCCATATCCAGAAGGAGATCGTTGCTGCTCAATTCGATTTCCGGAACGAGATCCAGCTGATGCTGTTGGAAAAGATTGTGGAGAAATTCGCTGGTGGTGCTTTTCCGCGTGAGCATAAGAATAGGGTAATTCAGAAGCTCTCGGAAAGAAAGCTTCTGATGTTCCAGCGGAAAATAGCTGCGGTTGGCGAGAAAGACGTCCTGGAAATCCAGGACTTTTTTTAGATGGCCGGAGTGCTCCAGACGTGAGTTCGGGTAATTGGCAAAGATCAGATCCACCTGCCCGTTTTCCAGCAGATCTACACAGCCGATGGAGGTCTGGTTGGTGACTTTGATGTGGACGCTGGGAAATGCTTTGTGAAACCGGCTTAAGTAAGGAACCAGCACATAGCGGCAGATGGTATCGCTGGCGCCGATGCGAAGCTGTCCCCCTCCCAGAGAATGGGTTTCCATGATTTGGTTTTCCCCTCTCTTGATAAGGTGGATGGCAGGTTCAATATGACGCAGAAGAATCTCCCCCTCCGGGGTAAGCTGGACGCGCTTGGTACTCCGGATAAAGAGATTCTGGTGCAGCTTTTTTTCCAGTACCTTGATGGACTGGCTTACGGCAGACTGGGAGATGAAGAGCTGTTTGGAGGCTTCGGAGAAGCTTAAGGATGTGGCTACATGGTAAAAAACTTTATACAATTCGTAATTAATGTCCATAAAAAATCCTTTCTTGAATCCGAAGCCTCCAAACAGTTTTATGCAGGCTGTCTGCGGCTTCTGCTGCGCCGGAATATAAAGGCGGAGAGCAGAAGAAGCAGTGTCACCAGAGATATAAGGTCTCCGACACGATAGAAACCGGGGAGCTCAAAGTGGATCGTAATTGTATCTTCTAAAGCATCCGGCAGCTGGATGCGCAGACGCATGGTTTCTCCCTGGCTGGTCTCAAGACGGTTACCGGCACTGTCATAGGCCTGGTAGTAGGGATAATAGTTTAAGGGAGCATCTACATAGGCATCTGATGCACCGGAATCCATATGATAGGTGAAGGAAGCGTTCGTGCCGTCTCTCTGACAGTCCGTAAGAGTAATGTTGGGAGAGGCAAGGAAAGCTGTTTCACGCTCCATGATCCGGCGCAGACTGAAGTATTCTTTTTTACCATTGAACAGATACTGGATATCTGTATCACTGGTGTGATCCATCTGATTGCGCCAGTCTACAAATATCTCGGCTTCTCGGGAAAAAGCGCCGAGATAATTTCCGCTTGTATATACGCACAAAACCCCACAGAGAATAAACAGCAGTTTTGTAGAATCCCGAGAGGTAAAAAAGCTGTGGATGCCTACGGCCGAGGCAAGACACAGAAACAGGGTGGCAAGAGGGAGGAACCGGAAAGAGAACTGGATATTTCCAATCTTCTCTAGGGGACCTATGCGCTGTATGGCTTCCCATGGGAAATAAGAGGAGGATGCATACAGACACAGAATCCCCATCAAAAGACCGTAAGCGCCAACCTTAAAATGGTAATTTTTATGCTTTTTCTGCAAATAAGAGAATAAAAACAGCAAGGAGCCTATAAGTAGAACAAGACCGATGGAATAAGGCATTTCCCCGGCTATAGATCCGCGCCCAAGGGCTTCGCCGGTCGTACTGGAAGCAGAAGGGTCAAAAAGCTGCATAACATAGGGAGCGTAGCCGGCAAGGTTGCGGACATCCTGAGAAGCAAACAGAGGAAACCGCATATGATCCAAAAGGGGCAGAATGAACCACAGGTTCAGAAGCAGCGTAAAGACTGCGCCCAGGCATATATGAATCAGACGCTTCCTGTCCTTTAGCTGTCGGATATTGAAAATTCCGAAGAGAAGGGAGAAGCCTACAGCCAGCTCAGTCGTGACGAGATGAGACTGGACCAGGGCAGTAAAGGACAGAACGGCTGTCAGCCATTTGCGCGAATCCCCAAGAAAGAGCTGATACATGCCAAGAAGCAGAAGAGGAAGAAACAGGGTGGCAAAGAGCTCCCCCACAGCAGCTCTGGTGTAGAGGTTGATAAGCCTGTACATAGACAGCGTATAGAGAAGGGCGGCAGTGAGCCCGAGCCTTCTGGAACGGAACAGCCGGGAAAAGGAATAGTAAGAGACTCCGGCAGTTGCAAAATTGATGCAGATCAGTAACAGCTTATAACAGCCAATGGGCGACATTCCGATTACACCCATTAGGGCAAAAGGATATAGGAAAAATTCAGAATAAAAGATCGGAGCTATATAGGTAAAGCTCTGATACATTTCCGGATGAATTCGTATGGGGAAGGCATTTCCGTTGGCAATTGCCGCCGACAGACTGGATAATCTTCCATAGTGGAAGTACAGGTCATGTCCCTTTAAAATCCAGGTAAAGCATAAGGGAAGACAAGACCACATTGCGGCAAAGGCAAGAAGGATCAGAGTCTCAGGGCGTACTTTCCTGCGCATCCGATAGATGAAAAGCAGGGAAGAGGCCAAAAGCAGCAGACCTGCATAGATATAGGGATCCCGATACAGGCCGCCCTGGGATAAAAGGTAAATGGAAAAGAAATCGGTGGCGCTTTGGGTATGGATACGGAATTGGATACACTGAGAATAATCCTCAATTGTTAAGGAAAGGCGAAGCTGCTCCTCACCGGCGGGAAGAGATGCTGAGGCAAGGGTTTTGCCGGAAGTGTTGTCAGGATTGAGATGGATAGGATCCACTATCTCTACCACAGTTCCGTCGGCCTGTGAGCACAAATTGAAAACAACCTCATAGGTTCCTTTTTTAAAATAATAATTATTACTGGAAAGAGTCACAGAACCGGTCTCCCCAGGAACTGCAATGTGATCGGGCTCTATGATTACAAGGTCTTCGTCCTCCTCCGAAATATTGATTTCATCCTGCAGAAATATGCGTTCTGTGTAATCCTGAAAAGGCATGGCCAGAATAACCAGAAAAAGTACAAGGGTGATGAGAAGCTGCCCTTTATATTGACGAATAAGTTCCATTATGATTTCTCCTTGTAAAATAGTTTATCGTTGTATGCGAAAAAGTTGTTTATGGCGCACACCTCTTTTTTATGGATTATAGCACAAATATTTTTGGTTTGCTATTAGATAAAATAATAAATAAAATTAAATTTATTAATTACACTTATTACAGATTTTATGATATGATGGATCATAACAAAGAAACGGGAGATCCGGATACCCGGGCACAGCAGAATCAAACAGGAGGTCGCATATGGGCAGTGTAAGAAGAATTTTTGTGGAAAAAAAGCCGGCTTTTGCGGTAAAGGCAAAGGAGCTTAAGGAAGAAATTAAAAGCTATCTGGGAATTGACGGGGTATCAGAGGTGCGTGTGTTGATACGCTATGACGTGGAGAATATCTCTGACGAGGTATTTGCGGCGGCCTGCAGGACTGTGTTTTCTGAGCCTCCCGTGGACATGCTCTACGAGGAAGCCTTTGAGACGGCGGAAAACTCCCGTGTGTTCAGTGTGGAATACCTTCCGGGGCAGTTTGACCAGAGAGCGGACTCAGCAGTACAGTGCGTGAAGTTTTTAAAGGAGGATGAAGAGCCGGAGATCCGGACGGCTGTAACCTACGTGATAACAGGCTCTGTTTCTGATGAGGAATTTGCTTCCATTAAGAGCTTTTGCATCAATCCAGTGGATTCCAGAGAGACGGATATGATGAAACCGGAGACTTTGATCACGGAATTCCAGGAACCGGCAGACGTGAAGATTCTGGAGGGCTTCTGCCAGATGGAGGAGGAAGCTTTCCGGGAGCTGTACCAGTCTTTTAACCTTGCCATGACCTTTAAGGACTTTCTTCATATTCAGAAGTATTTCCGGGAGGAGGAGAAGCGTGAGCCTTCTATGACGGAGATCCGCGTGCTGGATACCTACTGGTCGGATCACTGCCGCCATACCACCTTTTCCACAGAGCTTAAGGATGTAACCTTCGGCGAGGGCTATTACCGGAAGCCTCTGGAGGATACATACCGGCAGTACCTTGCAGATCGGGCAGAGATATTCAAGGGCCGTGAGGATAAGTTTGTGTGTCTGATGGATCTGGCTCTTATGGCCATGCGGAAGCTGAAGGCAGAAGGGAAGCTGGAGGATCAGGAGGAGTCGGAGGAGATCAACGCCTGCTCCATCGTGGTGCCGGTGGAGGTAGACGGAGAAACCCAGGAGTGGCTGGTGAACTTTAAAAATGAGACGCACAACCATCCCACGGAGATTGAGCCCTTCGGCGGTGCGGCTACCTGCCTGGGCGGAGCCATCCGGGATCCCTTGTCGGGACGCACCTATGTGTACCAGGCCATGCGCGTGACGGGAGCAGCGGATCCCACCGTCTCCGTAAAGGATACCTTGAAGGGCAAGCTTCCCCAGAAGAAGCTGGTGAGGGGCGCGGCCAGCGGCTACAGCTCCTACGGCAACCAGATTGGCCTTGCCACAGGATATGTGAAGGAGATTTACCATCCGGATTACGTGGCAAAGCGCATGGAGATAGGGGCGGTAATGGGTGCGGCGCCCCGGAAGGATGTGATTCGCGAGACTTCCGATCCGGGAGATCTGATTGTGCTTCTGGGCGGCCGGACGGGACGTGACGGCTGCGGCGGCGCAACTGGTTCCTCCAAGGTTCATACAGAGTCCTCCATCGAGACCTGCGGCGCCGAGGTGCAGAAAGGAAATGCGCCCACAGAGCGGAAGATCCAGAGGCTGTTCCGCCGCCCGGAGGTGACACGTCTGATAAAGAAGTGCAACGATTTCGGCGCCGGCGGCGTGTCTGTAGCCATCGGAGAGCTGGCAGCCGGGCTTCGGGTGAACCTGGATCTGGTGCCTAAGAAATACGCCGGCCTTGACGGGACGGAAATCGCCATATCCGAGTCCCAGGAGCGTATGGCAGTTGTGGTGGATAAGAAGGATGAGGAAGCATTTCTTGCTTTTGCAAAGGAGGAAAACCTGGAGGCCGTCACGGTTGCCCATGTGACAGAGGAGCCCCGGCTGGTTCTGCTTTGGAGAGGAAAGGAGATTGTAAATATTTCCAGAGCCTTTCTGGACACCAACGGCGCCCACCAGGAGACTGCTGTGGCCGTGGATCTGCCAGAGGAGGGACAGAAGTATTTTGTAAGAAATGAAATAGAGGACGTGAGGGCGAAATGGCTTGATACGCTAAAGGATCTGAATGTCTGCTCCCAGAAGGGCCTGGTGGAGATGTTCGATGGCTCCATCGGCGCCGGCAGCGTACTCATGCCCTACGGCGGAAAATATCAGCTCACCGAGACACAGGCCATGGTGGCCAAGCTTCCCGTTTTAAAGGGAAAGACGGATACGGTGACGATGATGAGCTATGGCTTTGATCCCTACTTGTCCAGCTGGAGCCCTTATCACGGGGCTGTGTATGCGGTGATTGAGTCCGTGGCAAGAATCGTGGCTTCCGGCGGTGACTATGAGAAGATTCGTTTTACCTTCCAGGAGTATTTCCGGCGGATGACGGAAGATCCGCATCGCTGGAGCCAGCCTTTTGCCGCTCTTTTGGGAGCCTACAGTGCGCAGCTTGGCTTCGGCCTGCCTTCCATCGGCGGAAAGGACAGTATGTCCGGTTCCTTCAATGAGATTGATGTTCCGCCTACCCTGGTTTCCTTTGCTGTGGACATTGCCAGCCATAAGCATATCATTACGCCGGAGCTTAAGAAGGCTGGGAATAAGCTGGTGCTCATTTCCATAGACAGAGACGCTTATGATCTGCCCGATTATGAGCAGATTAAGGATTTGTACGGGAAGTTCTTCCAGGATGTGAAGGAAGGCAGGATTATTTCCGCCTATGCCCTGGACGGCAAGGGCCTGGCGGCGGCTGTGAGCAAGATGGCCTTTGGAAATAAGCTCGGTGTGAAGATTGAGCACAATGTGGATAAGAGAGATCTGTTTACCCCAGGCTTCGGAAATATCCTTGCGGAGGTTCCGGAGGGCAGAGTGGGGCAGCTGGCAGTGACCTACACGGTAGTGGGCGAGGTGACGGAGAGCGGCTTTGCCTACAGTGATATGTACATTGGAACGGATGAGGCTTTGGACACTTGGACGGCTCCTCTGGAAAAGGTATTTCCTACCATTGCGGTTCCTGGAAAAGAGAAAGCGCAGGATTCTCTGTACCAGGCGGAACAGGTGTATGTGTGCAGGCATAAGACGGCCAGGCCCAGGGTATTTATTCCTGTATTTCCTGGAACAAACTGCGAGTATGACAGCGGCCGGGCCTTTGAGCGGGCCGGCGCAGAGGTGATTATCAGGGTGTTCCGCAATCTGACGCCGGAGGACATCCGGGAGTCGGTGGAGATTTTTGAAAAGGCTATCAGCCAGGCCCAGATTATTATGTTCCCCGGCGGCTTTTCTGCCGGCGACGAGCCGGACGGATCAGCCAAGTTCTTTGCGACTGCCTTCCAGAATGAGAAAATAAAGGAGGCTGTGACGAAGCTTTTGAAGGAAAGGGACGGACTGGCCCTGGGTATCTGCAACGGTTTCCAGGCTTTGATTAAGCTGGGACTGGTGCCTCACGGGGAGATCGCGGGCCAGAGGGCGGATTCGCCTACCTTGACCTTTAATACGATTAACCGCCATGTGTCGAAGATGGTTTATACCCGGGTGGCTTCCAACAAGTCTCCCTGGCTTCAGCTTGCAGAGCTCGGAAAGACTTATGTAAATCCGGCTTCCCACGGCGAAGGGCGCTTTGTGGCGGATAAGGAGTGGATGGAGCGGCTCTTTGCAAACGGGCAGGTGGCTACCCAGTATGTGAACCTGGAGGGCGAGCCTACCATGGATGAGTACTGGAATGTGAATGGTTCCTATGGAGCTGTTGAGGGGATCACAAGCCCGGACGGACGGGTTCTGGGAAAGATGGCGCACTCGGAGCGGCGTGACGAGGCTGTGGCCGTGAATATTTACGGAGAGCAGGATATGAAGATCTTTGAATCCGGGGTAGCTTATTTTAAGTAAAATTTTCCAGCAATGACGTATCCGCTTTTTCTGCTGTCTGCAAAATGAAAGGTTATGGTATAAGCTTTGAAGAATTACGCATACTACTTCTATATTTTGATGGAGGTAGATGAACATGACAAGATTAGACTGTACCGTAACAAGCTGCATGTATAACAAAGAAAAGAGCTGCTGCAAGGATAACATTCAAGTAGAGGGCAATAACGCAAAGCATTCCAAAGACACCTGCTGCAGCAGCTTTAGGGAGAGAGGCGAGGGCAATTATCAGAGCTCCGTGGATTATCCAACAAAGGAGACAAGTGTTTCCTGCAAGGCAGAGGAATGTACCTTTAATGAGAACTGTGTCTGCCATGCAAAGCACATCGGAATTGCCGGCGGATCCGCCTGTGAGTGCAAGGAGACAGAGTGTGCGACTTTCCGCTGCAAGTGTGAGTAGGCAGCACGGAGAGTAACGTGTAACAGGCAATCCGTTTGGATTTATGATTGGTGTATAGAAAAAGGCTGTTTTCCTTTCAGATTCGGAAGGGAGGCAGCCTTTTGTAAATGGCATTGTAATATAATCAAAAATTCGTTATACTAAAGAAAACAAAGTTCGGCAGTCTATATCAGAAATCCTTGTGCATATTTTTGATATAATTGTCTTGGAAGAAAAGAAAGAGGGGCGCTATATGGCAAGAACAATCAGCATTGGGTGTCAGAGCTTTGAGATTATTCGGACAGAAGGGTACTTTTATATTGATAAAACCATGTTTATCAAGGAATGGTGGGAAGGCGGCGACAGTGTGACGCTGATCAACCGTCCCAGGAGATTTGGAAAAACACTAACCATGAGCATGGTGGAGGAATTTTTTTCCGTAAGTTATGAAAAGAGCGACAAGCTCTTTGAAGGGCTTGCCATCTGGGAGTATGATAAATTTCGGAAGCTGCAGGGAACGTATCCGGTGATCAGTCTTTCATTTGCCAATGTGAAGGAACGAGATTATTCTTCCACAATACAGAGGATCAATCAGATTATTGTGGATTTGTATCACGATTATGGCTTTTTGAGGGAAAGCGACGCCCTGCTGCCGGAGGAGAAGGAGTATTTTTCCAGAATATCTGACGATATGCCGGAGGTTACGGCTACCATGGCCCTTCATCGGCTGGCAAAGCTTTTGTATAAACATTATAAGAAAAGAGTTATTATTCTCCTGGACGAATACGATACGCCCATGCAGGAGGCCTATGTAAATGGGTATTGGGAGAAGTTAACGTCTTTTACCAGGAGCATGTTTAATTCAACCTTTAAGACGAACCCCTATCTGGAACGGGCAATTATGACAGGGATTACCAGGGTAAGCAGGGAATCTATTTTTTCTGATTTAAATAACTTGAAGGTTGTAACAACTACTTCGGATGAATATGCAGATTGCTTTGGGTTTACAGAGAGAGAAGTTTTTGCGGCGCTGGATGAGTTTGAAATGGCGGACAGGAGGCAGGAAGTAAAAAGATGGTATGATGGTTTTACTTTTGGAAGCCAGACAGATATCTACAATCCATGGTCTATTCTGAATTATTTGGATACAAGAAGGGTTGGAACATATTGGGCCAACTCAAGCTCCAACAGCTTGGTAGGAAAACTGCTCCGTGAGGGGAGTGCGGATATTAAGAAAAAGTTTGAAGGACTGCTTTGCGGCGAGCATTTGTTAACGCCTCTGGATGAGCAGATTGTGTACGGGGAATTGGATTCTAACGAGACGGCCGTATGGAGCCTTTTACTTGCCAGCGGTTATCTCAAAGTACTTCGATGCGAAGAATATGAAGATGAAGCGTTCAGCGCAAAGCAGCCGAATTATGAGCTTGTCCTTACAAACCGTGAGGTGCTGCTGATGTTCCAGAATATGGTGAGGGCCTGGTTTCAAAAGGGCAGTTCGTATTACAATGATTTTATCAAAGCATTGCTGAAAAATGATCTGGATGCCATGAATGATTATATGAATCATGTGGCGCTTTCGACCTTCAGTTATTTTGACACAGGGGAAAGACCTTCCAGAACGGAGCCGGAGCGTTTTTATCATGGGTTTGTGCTGGGGCTGATGGTGGAGCTGGCCGATCGTTATGTACTGACCTCCAATCGGGAAAGCGGTTTCGGAAGATATGACGTGATGCTGGAACCAAGAGACCTTAAGGACGATGCGTTTATCCTGGAATTCAAAGTATTTCAGCCAAGAAAAGAAAAAGAGCTTGCCGATACAGTACAGGCGGCCCTTAGGCAGATAGAGGAAAAGAATTATGCTGCTATGCTTATTGAGAAAGGGGCTGCCAGGGAACGGATACGGAAATATGGATTTGGCTTTCGGGGGAGCGAGGTTTTGATTGAGGGAGGATGATAGGAGGGCGTATAGGGAATACCCTGGAATTGGGATGAATTAGAAATATATAGTCATTTTTATTCGTAGAGTATGTTACTCTACGATGGCAGGAGAGCGAATCTCCTGCCTTTTTTCTTGAATATCATAGCACAGATCCTTTAAAACGTAAACATTTTTTCTTTGTTTCTCCTTTTTTGTACATTTTTCAAAAGTTTTTTTCGCTTTTTATTCTAGTTTTGTCTATTTATTTATAAAAATATTCATTTACTTCTCCATTTTTTATTTAAATCGAAACAGATTTTTCGTAGAGTAACATACTCTACGAAAAAACAGAGGTGCAATCATCTTTTTCTAACAGGAGAATAGTGTGAAAGAAAAAGGATTGTTTCAAAGCGCTTTTTATAAGTAAGGTTTGAGGAGGGAGGGCTTGCTATCTGGTACGTATTGTACTGTCCGAATCATAGGGAACAGGATATCATACGCTCCTGCAGGCAGCACTTGACAGGACAAGCGTTAAAGGATGTGTTCTGCTTTACCTATGACCGGATGCGGAAATATGAGGGAAGCTGGCATGTGGAGCAGCAGTCCATGTTTCCGGATTATGTGTTTCTGGAAAGCGAAGATGGAGAACGGCTGGCCAGGGAGCTTAAACAGTACCGCTCTTTTTTGATGATTTTGGGTGAGAAAGAGACATTGATTCCAATCGGCAGAGAAGAGGAGGCATTCTTACGCGGACTATGCGGCAGAAGCCATCATTCTGCAATGTCAAAGGGGTATATCAGGAATGGACGTACTCATGTGACGGAAGGGCCTCTCAAGGGAAAAGAACGGATGATTCGAAAGATTGACCGGCATAAACGAATTGCAAAACTAGAGATGCCGGGAAGTTTTCGGAACGTAAATGTGGGACTGGAGATTTATGAAAAAGTGCGGTAGCTGCACTACAGTATAGACTGCGGTGTAAGTGAGAGTACCACATATGGAAGCTGGAATTTGGGGCATATGCCGCAAAATGGCGAAGCATACCCATTTTCAATATAAATGCTCCTTGGTTTATCAAGATAACAGGAAGAACAGGCAGAAAGGAAAATGGATATGTGGTATGCCATTCAGACAATTACCGGTAAGGAAGAAAAAGTCATAGATGAGATTAAGAAAGTGATAGGAAGTCATGTCTGTGAGCATTGTTTGCTATTAAAAAGGGAAGCTGTCTGGCGTATCCGGGGAGCCTGCCGAATCCACACGGAAAACCTTTTTCCGGGATATCTGTTTGTCCAGACCCAGTATCCGGATGAATTTTATAAGCAGCTGAAGGCGGTTCCTCAGTATGCACGGATTCTTGGAAAGGAGGACGGAGGATTTTATCCGGTTTCCAAGGAGGAAGAACTTTTTTTAAAAAGACTGTTAAATAAGGATCGGGAAAATATAGTTCGGCTGTCTGCTGTAAGGGTGGATAAGGATGGCACAATTATAGAGTGTGATGGACCTTTGCGGCATTATTTAGGATATGTGGTAAAAAAGCGGATTCGCCTGCGTTATGTGATAATCCGGGTGTATCTGTTTGGCCGGGAACGAGAGATTCTGTTGGGAATCCGGCTGGAGGGAGACACAGTTACGTTAGAGGAAAAAGGTGAAAGAAATGAGGGTAATTGATAGATTTCAGGAAAAGGTATGGCTTTCTTCTCCTACCATGCATGGGGATGAGAAGAAATATATGCTGGAGGCCTACGAGACAAACTGGATGAGTACCGTAGGAAAAAATATTGATGAGCTGGAACATATGATGAGTGCATTTATCGGAGTACCTTACGGTGTGGCTCTTAGCAGCGGTACGGCAGCCCTTCATCTGGCAGTGAAGCTGGCAGCGGAACGGCTGTACGGAAGCAGTTCGGGAGTGTCTACTCCGGACGGCCTGGGGAGAGGCGGAAGCCTTTACGGGCGGAGGGTATTCTGTTCAGATATGACTTTTGATGCTACAGTGAATCCAGTGGTCTATGAGGGGGGAGAGCCGGTCTTTATTGACACGGAATATGATACATGGAATATGTCGCCGAAAGCCTTGGAACAGGCTTTTTCTTTATATCCGGATGTAAAACTTGTGATCATGGCGCATCTCTATGGGACGCCCGGAAGGGTAGAGGAGATCCGCTCTGTCTGTGATGCGCACCAGGCATTGCTGATTGAGGATGCGGCGGAATCTCTTGGAGCAACCTATTGCGGCAGACAGACAGGAGTGTTTGGGGATTACAGCATTGTGAGCTTTAACGGGAATAAGATTATTACAGGCTCTTCCGGGGGAATGCTGCTGTGCCATTCAGAGGAGGAGGCCAATAAGGCGCGGAAATGGAGCACCCAGAGCAGGGAGGCGGCCCCCTGGTATCAGCATGAGGAGCTGGGATATAACTACCGCATGAGTAATGTAATTGCAGGTGTTGTCAGAGGGCAGTTCGGATACCTTTCAGAGCATATAGAGCAGAAGAAAAGGATTTACGAGAGGTACAGGGAGGGGCTTAAAGATCTTCCGGTTCAGATGAATCCTTTTGATGCAGCGTGCAGTGAGCCGAATCACTGGCTTAGCTGTCTGCTGATTGATGCGGATGCCATGTGTGAGAGTGTAAGGTCGGAGAAGAGATTTACTTATAAGAGTGAAAAAGGGAAATCCTGTCCGGATGAAATTCTGGAGGCTCTCGGTAAGCTGAATGCAGAGGGAAGGCCCGTCTGGAAGCCGATGCATATGCAGCCGGTTTACCGGAGTCATGGATTTGTGACGGCTGGAGGAAATGGCAGGGCAAAAAGTAATGCTTATATAAAGGAAATGGAAGGTGTGGACGCAGGGGCCGATATTTTCCGGAGAGGGCTGTGCCTGCCTTCGGATAACAAGATGACGGCAGAGCAGCAGGAAAAAATCGTTGCGGTTATCAAAAATTGTTTTGGATAATGTTAGGAGACTTTATGGGACATAAGCCATATGGAATTTATGAGAAATATTTAAAACGTCCTTTGGATTGTTTTTTAGCTTTATGCGCACTGGTTATCTTGAGTCCTGTTATTGGCATAGCGGCATTCTTTGTTAGTATAAATCTTGGAAGGCCGGTATTGTTTACACAGGAGAGGCTTGGCAAAGATGAGAAAATTTTTAAGCTTTATAAGCTGCGCTCCATGAGTAATGCCAGAGATAGGGAAGGAAAGCTGTTATGTGATGACGAGCGGATGACTAAATTTGGAAAAATATTAAGATCAACTTCCATAGATGAGCTGCCCGAGCTGTTAAATATTGTAAAAGGTGATATGTCTGTCATAGGCCCGAGGCCTTTATTAGCCGAGTACAAGCCGTTCTATACAAAAAGGGAACATCGCCGCCATGATGTCCGGCCTGGACTTAGCGGTCTGGCACAGATGAATGGGAGAAATGCCAATAGCTGGGATACCATGTTCCGGTTGGATTTAGAATATGTGGATAAGATTACCTTTTTAGGGGATGTAAAAATCATATGGGGTACTGTATGGAAGGTTTTTAAGCGTGCAGATATTTATGCAGGAGCAGAAAAGTGTGAAGGCCGTCTGGATGTCGAACGATTAAAGGGTAAGAAAGGAAAACAGGCTGATGAATAGAAAGATTCTGGTACTTGGAAGCGATTTTGGGACTCTTGATATGGTGAGAGAGGCAAAAAAGATGGGGCTGTACGTGATTGCGGCTGATTTGATGAATAATTCTCCCACCAAGGAGGCAGCAGATGAGGCCTGGCTAGTCAGTACCACAGAGATTGAGCTTCTTGAGAAAAAATGCAGGGAAGAAAATATTACGGCAGTGATGACTGGAGCCAGTGATTTTAATATTACCTGCGCAAGGAAGCTGTGTAAGAGATTAAATCTGCCGATTTATTGTGAAAGTGATTATGCATGGACGGTAGCTCGGAATAAAAGTGAATTTAAAAAGCTTTGCAAAGAAGTGGGTGCGCCTACGGCGAAGGATTATGAGGTATCTGAGGAGCTGACGGAAAAAGAACTGGATAAAATCAAATTTCCGGTGGTTGTAAAACCTGTAGACAATAGCGGCAACAAGGGAATGAGCTATTGCAAAAATAAAGAGGAATTAAGAGAAGCATATAAGTATGCTAGAAGTGTTTCTAAAAATGAGACGATTATCGTAGAAAGGCAGCTGCATGGTCCGGAATGGACCGTAAATTATGTGCTAGCAGACGGTGAAATCCGTTTATTGTATTTTAGCAGGGAACATCATCAGCCAGGAGAACTGGCAAACCTTTATTCATTGATGAATACATCCTCCTGTCATTTGCGGCAATATTTGGATGAGATGAATGATAAAGTTATTCAGGTTTTAAAAAAGGCAGAATTTAAAGAAGGCATTGCCTGGGTAGAAGTAATGCTGGATGAGGATGGACATTTTTATCTGATTGAGTGTGGATACCGTTACGGAGGTGATATGTCCTATGCTTCCTATGAAAAGGTTTCCGGTTTTAATTCTATCCGATGGATGCTGGATATATGCCTTGGGGTCAGGCATAAAAAAGCAGATCTTCCAATGCCTTTAACTACAGCGCATTGCGCTACGGCCGCCACCTATCACCTGTTTGCAGCGGAAGACGGTGTAATTACAAAAATTGAGGGACTAAAGGAGATAGAAAAATTGCCAGGCATTATTATTGATATGCCGAAAAGAGAAGGAAATCCTGTTAAATATCACGCATGTATGGGCACGATCAGAATATATGGAGAGACGTGTGATGTTATGATAGAGCGTTTGAAGGAAATAAATGCCGCTCTGAAGATTCAGAATGAAAACGGGGAGAATTTGTTTATTCACTTTACAGATTATGAATCGGTAAGGGAAGAGTTTCAGACGGGCCTTGAGGAATTTGGAATTGACAATAAAAAGGCAGATTCATAGGATAAAGGAGCGGTTTTCGTGAAAAAAATAGATATTGTTTTTGGAATATCCCTTTTGGTTTCTTTGATACTTACCATATTTGCAATCTTTTTTAATGAACAGTTTGGAGATGTATCCAATGCATTATTCACTATTATAACGGAGAATTTTTCATGGCTGTATTTACTGGCTATGCTGCTGTTTGTTATCTTTATTCTTGCGTTAGCCTGTATGAAATACGGTGATATACGGCTGGGAGCGGATGACTCAGAACCGGAGTACAGCACTTTTTCCTGGTTTGCGATGCTGTTCTGTGCGGGCATGGGTGTAGGGCTTGTATTTTGGGGAGTGTCGGAGCCGGCGGCCCATTTTGCAAATCCCATGGGTATTGAGGGTGGAACTACTGAGGCGGCAGAGTTTGCATTTAAAGCTGTTTTTATGCACTGGGGGATACATCCCTGGGCAAATTACGCTGTAGTGGGGCTGTCCTTGGCCTATTTTCAGTTTCGGAAAAATCAGCCTGGCTTGATGAGTTCGGTAATGGAACCCTTAATTGGGAAGCAGCGAGTACAGGGATGGGCAGGAAAGCTGGTTGATATACTGGCTGCTTTTGCCACGGTTGCAGGTATCGTTACTTCTCTGGGGCTGGGAGTTCTGCAGATTAACAGCGGACTCAGCACGATGTTGGGACTGCCCAATAATCTGATGGTACAGATTGCGATTATAGTTATTGTGACGGCTGTTTTTATGTGGTCTGCTATATCCGGAATTAATAAGGGAGTAAAGCTGCTCTCAAATTTCAATGTTGTATTGGCACTGGTATTAATGGTATGTGCCTTCGCTATCGGACCGAAGCTGGAGACTGTTAATAATTTAGTTAATGGGATAGGGAATTATGTGGGAAGCTTTATTCAAGACAGCTTATCCTTGTCAGCATACGGAGATACTTCCTGGATCAAGGCATGGAGAATATTTTATTGGGCCTGGTGGATTGCGTGGGCACCCTTTGTTGGGATTTTTATTGCTCGTATTTCAAAGGGAAGAACAATCAGAGAGTTTGTACTGGGAGTAGTGTTGGCGCCCACCATAGCTTCTTTGGTATGGTTTGCGATATTCGGGACCTACGGAATACATCTGGGCATGACAGGAACGCTGTCGGCGGAGGCGCTTCAGGAAATATCGTCAGCACCGGAAACAGGATTATTTACTGTATTTTCTTACTATCCCTTTGGGCGCTTTTTAGCTGCAGCAGCTATCATTTTACTGCTTACCTTTTTTATCACATCGGCAGATTCGGGAACTTATGTACTGGCCATGCTTTCCTCGGAAGGGAATTTAAACCCACCCAATTTTAAAAAGGTTATCTGGGGAGCTGTCCAGTCTGCGCTGGCAATAGGACTGCTGATTGCAGGCGGCTTAAAGCCCCTTCAGACAATTTCGATTGTAGCGGCATTTCCCTTTATGTTTATTATGCTTGCATCCTGTGCGGCTCTGTTGAAAGCATTGAGGCGGGAAAAAAATGGATAAAAACAATACACCGGTACAGAAGTTAGGACGGATTTCATCCAATTATATTTTTATGAAACGCGAGGATATGATTCCATATTCTTTCGGCGGAAATAAAGCCAGAAAGGCGATGCTGTTTTTTGAGGAAATTGTCCGGGGCGGATATAATTGTATCGTTACCTATGGAAGCAGCCATTCCAATCACTGCCGTGTGATTGCCAACATGGCAGCGTCGAGAAAGCTCTCCTGTTATATTATTCAGCCGGATGAGGCGTCGGATATGACCTTTAACAGCCGCATGACAGAATTGTTCGGGGCACATATGGAAAAAGTCCCAGTTAAGGACGTGCATGATACCATAGAACAGAGACTTAGAGAGTTAAAACAGCAGGGGAAAAAGCCTTACTTTATTCCGGGAGGCGGGCATGGTGATATTGGTACACAGGCTTATGTGCTGTGTTATGAAGAAATAAGAGAATATGAAGAAAAGCATGATACCCGGTTCGGGTATATTTTTTTGGCCTCCGGAACCGGAACTACACAGGCAGGGCTGGTTTGTGGGCAGCTGCTTTATGGTGATGAAAGAAAGATTGCCGGTATAAGTATCGCAAGAAAAAATCCATACGGGAAAGAGGTTATCGCAGAAAGTATCCGGTCTTATTTAAGCCTAAAGGGATTTATGTTATCGGAGGAGGTACTGCAGTCCAGGCTTATCTTTCTGGATGATTATACAGAAGATGGTTATGGAATGTGCAGCAGCGGTATTTTTGAGACGATTAAAAGCGTTATGACTGATTATGGAATTCCTTTGGATAGCACATATACGGGGAAAGCTTTCTGGGGTATGAAGCAGTATATTGTGCAGAAGAATATCGCAGAAGAAAATATTCTTTTTATACATACAGGCGGTACGCCGTTGTATTTCCATGATATAGACAGACTTTAGTGTTCTGGGAGAAATGAAATGATAAATGTTTTGATCTTAAGTGCAGGGACAAGGAACAAGATTGTAAATTATTTTGTAAAAGAGCTGGCAGGCAGAGGAAATGTAGTTGCGACAGACATGAGCAGCCTGGCGCCTGCTTTGTATGAAGCGGATAAATATTATATTGTTCCCCGAATGACAGATAAGGGTTACATCAATAAAATCTTTGAGATCTGTGAGAAGGAAAAAATAACCGGAGTGCTCAGCTTGATTGATCCTGAGCTTAGTCTTCTGGCAGAGCATGCAGAGGAATTTAAGTCCATGGGAATTATGGTTATAGGATCTTCAGCAGCTTTATGTGAATTGGCTCTGGATAAATTTCAGATGTACCGATGGCTTACGGCACATGGTTATCCATGTGCTGCATCTTATATGGATATGTATTCATTTCGAAAGGATCTGTCTCAGAAAAAAGCAGTTTTTCCTGTAGTAGTCAAGCCTGTAAAAGGAAGTGCAAGTATTTCGGTTTCCAAGGTATTGGATGAAGAGGAAGTAAAAGTTATGTTTGCCCGGAATAGGGATTTAATGATTCAGGAATTTTTAGACGGGCAGGAGATTGGCGCGGATGTGTATATTGATATGATTTCCGGGGAGGTTATATCAATTTTCACAAAGAAAAAAATTAAGATGCGTGCCGGGGAAACAGATAAAGCAGTTTCCTTTAAAGATGAAAAGCTGTTTTGGTTTATTGAGGATTTTGTAAAAGAAGCAGGATTCAGAGGACAGATAGATATCGATATTTTTGATGTTAATGGCGTGTATTATATTTCGGAGGTAAATCCGAGGTTTGGTGGTGGGTATCCGCATGCTTATGAAAGTGGATGTAATCATTTGAAAATGATTGTAGAAAATTTATTGGGACGCGCCAATGACAGATGTATAGGCCATTATGAAGAGGGGATTTATATTATGAAATACAATGAGGTTATGGCTTTTCGGGTTGGATAAAAAGCAGGTGGATAGAAAATGAATATCTTATTTATGACAATAGGACGTATGGAAAACATTGAAGATCACACCATTTACTGCGATCTTCTCCGTTGTTTTAGAAATCAAGGACATGAGGTATATACCCTTAGCCCTTATGAAAAAAAATGTGGGAAAAAAACGAATTATTTTTATGAAAACAGTGTCCACATGCTTCATGTAGCTGCTGGAAATATAACAGGGGCTGCGAACATATTGGAGAAAGGCATAGCGACCATAAGTATTGAGCCAAGTTTTATTAAAGGAGTTAAAAAATATTTTTCAGATGTGAAATTCGATTTGATTTTATATTCAACACCGCCTATTACGCTCTGTGGAGTAATTGAATATGTCAAAAAGCGAGATCAGGCCAAAACATATTTGCTGCTTAAGGATATTTTCCCACAAAATGCAGTGGACTTAGGGATGCTGAAAAAGCAGGGATTAAAAGGTTTGATATATCGCTATTTCAGAAATAAGGAAAAGAGGCTATATGCCGTTTCTGATCACATTGGATGTATGTCTCTGGCAAATATGAATTATATCTTTAGGCAGAATCCGGATTTGAATTTTGAAAAGGTAGAAATTTGTCCAAACAGCATTGAAGTATTAAATAAAAGTATATGTTTTGAAGAAAAAAGAAGGATCAGAGAGAAATATAAACTTCCATTGGAAAAAACAATTTATGTTTACGGTGGTAATCTGGGAAAGCCGCAGGGAGTTTCGTTTTTAATTGAATGTCTGCAGAAACAGCAAGCGGCCGGCGCTTTTTTTTTAATTATAGGGAGCGGTACCGAGTATGGAAAGCTTGAAGACTTTGTAAGAAATGACAGACCGGCAAATGTACGTCTGATAAAATATATTCCACAGGAGGAATATGACAGCATGATCGGTGCGTGCGATGTAGGAATGATTTTTCTGGATCATCGATTTACAATTCCTAATTTTCCAAGCAGATTATTAGGATATATGCAGGCAGAATTGCCGGTGCTGGCTGTAACAGATACGAATACAGATGTGGGGCAGGTTATTGTAAATGGCGGATTTGGGTGGTGGTGTGAGAGCGATGACACAAATAAATTTGTGAGATTAACTGATAAGATAACAGAGGCACTGGAACGGAAACAGATGGGAGAACGGGCGTTTCAATATCTGAAAGAACATTATGATGTGAAAGCAGCCTGTCGGAAGATTCTCTCACATTGTGAAAAGGCAGAATAAATGGTGAAATGAATGTTTAAGCAAATAACCGAAGAAAAAAGAATCTTATACGAGGCATTTTTAGTCCGGATCATTGTACTGCTGTGCGTTGTGCTTCTGGCCGATTTTCTGCCGGCATATGGTTTTATTGGAAATACGCCTTTATATGATGATTATAGGTATGAAGAAGGGGCGGCCCTTTACGCCCAGAAGGCTGAATCCTTAATAGATATAGATACATTTAGGGAAGTTTATGAGTCTATGGGAGACTGGGTCGGATACCATCTGGCGAATCCTTTTACCGGGGTGTATTTATGGTACTGGATTGCCTGTATTTTGGTTTATGTTACAAAATGCCGATGGTCGTTAAGGCTGTTGAATATTATTTTTATGACTTTTACCGTAAAATACGTCTATGAAATTACAGAATACACGTATGGAAAAAAGGCTGCGAAAATTGCCGGAAGAGCAGTGGCTTTTCTTCCTTATTTGGTTATCTTTTCATGCTTTTCCTATAAAGACTGTCTTGTAGCATTCTGCACCTTTTATATATGGCTGTATTTTGTTAAAAGGAAGCACCATGTCTTGTATACAAGAAGAGAGTTATACGGATTGATACTTTGCATGTGTACAATGCTTTTTGTCCGCAGCGGCCTAAGTATCATATTAATTGTTACGGCATGCGGATATTATTATCTGGATCGGCTGAAAGGTAAATGCACACCCCGGAATATGGTGATTATGCTGCTGGCAGCATGCATGATTTTTCTTTTACTTTATAAATTCAGAAATATAATTATTTATAAATATATGGCTTATATTGGAGGAGATTTTTCGGAGGAAAAGCTTGGAGGCGGAGCACTTGTAACCATAAGAAAAGTGCATGATATATGGAAGCTGCCACTGGCCTTTGTGTTTGCAATACTTAATCCGATTCATGTGGGAGGAGCGATCCAGTCCTGGAGCGATGTTGCCGGATGGCTGAATATAACACTGTGTCCAATAGCAGTTGGGGCATCGCTGAATTTTTTTAAAAGGCGTAAACCTGACAATCTGCAGTTCTGGATTATGATGGGATACTACTTCATCAGCGTTATTTCCTCCATACTTATTTTCAGACAGCTGTTCAGCCTGCTGCCTATTCCGATTATAAGCTTTGCGGGATACTATGCCAATTCCGGTTTTTTTGGAAAGGAACTGGTTCTAGTGTTGTCTTTTCTTCTTGCGTTTTTTGTTATTGCCGTGCTTTAAGGAGGTAAAATTAAAATCGTTATGGATAATCTGATAATAAAGAAATGCCTGCTGTTTCTTTTAGAGAATGCGTTAAAGATTTTCTGGATATTGCCGGTAAAGAAAAACAAGCTTTTGTTTATCAGCTTTTCCGGACAGTATTCGGACAGCCCAAAGTATATATATAGGGCACTGTCTGAAAAATATGGAAAAAAACTGGAGTATGTATGGGTATTAAAGGCAGGAAGCAGGGAGAAGGAGTTAAATCTGTGTAAAAAAGTACTTCCGCATTCAATGGCATATGTAAAAGAATTTGCTACAGCGAAACTGATCGTAACCAATGATTATTTGAATACTTATATACCCGTAAGAAAAAAGCAGTTTGTACTAAATACCTGGCATGGGGGAAGCCCTCTCAAAACAGTGGGCATGGTGAACGAGAATACGTCGGAATATGACAGATACTTCTTTCAGAAACATGGTAAAAAATACAATGCCTATATATCCAGCTCAGAATTTATGACAAAGGAGGTCTTTAGAAAATCTTTTGGGTATAAGGGAGAAATTATCAGATGCGGCCTGCCAAGAAATGCGCTTCTGTTTAAGGAACATTCTGCTGCGGAAGAACGAGTCAGAAATTATTTTCAGTTACCGGAGGATCAAAGTTATGGAATTGTTTTATATGCGCCCACATTTCGGGGGAGCTTTCAACAGGGCGGCTTTCTTCCGGAAAGCCAGCAGTTTTCTGTTTCAGAATGTTTAAAGGCTTTGGAAGAGAGATTTGGAAAAAAATTCTTCTTTATGTTCCGGGCACATCACACAGTTAACTGTGATTTTGGAAATTCTCTCTGCCTTAGAGCTACGGACTATCCAGATATGCAGGAGCTTATGTGTGCAGCGGATATTTTATTGACGGATTATTCCTCCTGTATGGGCGATATGTGTTTAATGGAAAAGCCGGTATTTTTATATACTCCAGATCTGGAAAACTATATTTCCGACAGGGGATTTTATTGGGATATCTTTTCACTGCCGTTTCCTGTTGCGGAAACTCCAAAGGAGTTGTATAGAGCAATCAGGAATTTTGAAGAAGAGACATACAAAAAAGGGATTAAAGAGTATCTGCAGAGACTCGGCACCTATGAAAATGCGCAGTCTATTGAAATCATTACAGAGAGAATCGAAAAAGAGCTTGCTCTGAATAAAACAGAAAAAGAAAAGAATTAAATATCTGGTATGGCGAAAAAGAATAAATATACAGAACTAATTGCAAATACGGGAGCGCTTGCAATCGGAAATTTTTCATCAAAAATATTGGTGTTTCTGTTAGTACCTCTATATACGAGTGTATTGACGACAGAGGAATATGGTTTTTATGATTTAGTCTTTACAACAATTCAGCTGCTGATTCCGGTATTTACATGTAATGTAACGGATGCTGTGCTGAGATTTACCCTGGAAAGTGAAAATCACATAAAACAGCTTGTAAATATAACTTTAAAATTTCTTGTTTTAAGCCTGCTTCCGGCTTTTTTAACTTTACTGGCTATCACTGCTTCCGGAATATCAAGATCCACCAGGGAGTATGGGGGATATATATTTGCTTTTTATCTTTTTTATATGCTGAACCAATATCTGATTCAGCTGGCAAAAGGGACGGATAACGTAAAACGGATGGCTGCTGCGGGAGTTGTGGGAACATTGGTAACAGTTATTTCCTGTCTGATAATGCTGCTGATTATTAAGACCGGGTTAAAGGGATTTTTCCTTTCTAATATACTGGGACAGGCCGTTCCGGCAGTTTATCTCATCTGTACACTGCATCTGTGGAAATATGTGGATATAGGAATATCTCTGGATCTGGAATTACAGCGCAGATTATTAAAATATTCGCTCCCCTTGATTTTAACAAACATTGGATGGTGGCTGAATAATACTTCCGATAAATATATTATCACTTTTATGAGCGGCATGTCGTTAAACGGACTGCTGTCCGTTGCGTATAAGATACCAAGCATTTTAAGCATTATATATGGTCTCTTTATCCAGGCTTGGCAGATCTCTGCAATAAAAGAATATACGTCAGAGGACAGCAGAAGTTTTTATAACCGTGTGTTTCTTTATCTAAACATTTTTGTGTATTGTGTTGCTGCTGCTCTGATATTGTTTACAAAACCCATTGCCAGACTGGCATTTGCAAAGGACTTTTATAGTGCTTGGGAGTTTGTGCCGTTTCTTTTGATAAGCGGCGTGTTTACTGCTTCAGCCGGTTTTATTGCGCCCATATTAACATCAGCATACAATACAAAGGCAGTCGTGAAATCGACGATTTATGGCGGCATTGTTAATATTTTTCTGAATATTGTCCTGTTATACTGCATAGGTCCGCAGGGAGTATCCATTGCAACGGCCATTTCGAGCTTTGTAATCTTTTATGTTCGGTACCATGGCCTGGGTGGGATTATAGAAAGAAAAAATCTCTGGAGGATTCTGCTGCTGTGGCTTCTGCTTATTATCCAGTCAGCCGCAGAGCTCCTGGGATGGTATGGGGCAGAACTTTTTATATTAGCCATAGCTTTTATATGGAATTTCAAACATGTATATGAGCTTATACAGAAGCTGAAAAGCTTTTTTATAAATAGATATAAATGATATGCTTTTGCGAAGTTTAGGAGGAAAAAATGAACAATATTCAATTTGAAGTGTTGCGAATGATGTATGAGAAGATCACTTATGACTCGGAGTATTATGCCCGGGTTCTTTTTAAGTCCGAAGAAGCCGTTATGACGGCCTATGAAGCCCTTGTACAAGATGGCTTTGTGCAGGAGGGAGGGGTGACCAAGACAGGGAAAAAGAGCGTAGAAAATCATAGAATTGACAATGCTATTATTCTGGCAGCGGGAATGTCTACAAGATTTGTACCGCTGAATTTTGAAATCCCCAAGGGTCTCCTTACCGTAAGGGGAGAAGTACTTATTGAAAGACAGATTTGCCAGATTCGTGAAAAAGGCATCGAAGAAATTATTGTTGTAATCGGGCATATGAAGGAACACTTTGAATACTTAAAGGAAAAGTACGGAGTTATTCTTGTGGAAACCACAGATTACGCAGAGAAGAATAACCATGCAAGCTTATATGCGGCCCGGGATTATCTGAAAAATACCATTATTACATCCTCTGATTTGTACTTTACGGAAAATATTTTCCAGAGATATGCCTATGACGCATATTACTGTACCCTGTATGTTCCCGGCAAAACAGCAGAGCGTGGAGTTGTTACAGATGAGGATGACAAAATTCTGGAGACCATGTACGGCGATCGCTGCCACGATATATGGGTGACTCTTGGTTATGCGTATTTCTCCAAAAGATTTTCCGATAATTTTTTAAAAATTCTGGACAAAGAGTTTGACCTTCCGGAAACAGCGGGAAAGTTCTGGGCTGATATCCAGGATGATCATTTAGATGAGCTGTATATGTATGCAAAGCATATTGACTCAGATATTATTTATGAGTTTGATTCTCTTGAAGAGCTTCGTGAATTTGATGACAAATATCTGTATCATTCCGGATCGGATATTTTGCATAAAATCTGTTATCTTCTGGCAGTGAAAGAAAATAATATCATAGGGATTGAGTCCTTAAAAAGCTGTAAGGAATCGATTTTCAGATTTCGATGCAAAGGAGATACGTATCTGTGTGATGTCATACCGGACAAGAGAGAAAAATTAGCTTTTCAAGGACGTGTATATTATCAGTGTCATGACTTTGATGAGGAATCCGATATTACCTTTAAGCTATATAAAATGGACAAAAACATTAAAATTGGAGGAAAAGCCAAAGTGAACACAAAGCAGGAATTAGACGATCTATTTACGCTTTCAAAGGATTTTGAGGATTATCATAAGCGTTCCGTTCCCTTGTGTGCTGCGGAAAACGTAATTTCACCATTTGCAAATCTTCCATTGGCATATGGATTTCAGGAACGCTATATTATGAATAACACGTATTCCTTTAATATGGATGATAATTTTATTGGATGTGAAAAGCTGTTTCCCTTTTATCAGAAATTATCGGAGGCCTGTGAAAGAATTTTTGGTGCAAAATATACGGATCCAAGGCCGTTTACCGGAATGCACTGTATAGATATGATCACTAAAACAGTCTGCAGGCCCGGTGATAAAATGATGATTCTCAGCAAAGAACATGGCGGACATGCCTCGGTTAAACCGGTAATTGAGAGGCTTGGTGTCACGACCTATGATGCGCCCTATGATATGGATGAGTACGATCTTCTGTATGAAGAAGTAAATGAGATGGTGAAACGAGAGGGAATACAGTATATTCTGCTTGCGCCCTCGGATTTGATTAAGCCTCTGGATGTAGAACAGATTGATACTACAAATTGTGTGCTTTTATGGGACTGCAGCCAGCTGATGGGATTAATAGCAGCAGGCTTGTGCCCCAATCCTTTAAAGACAAAGAAGAATATTATTATGTTTGGAGGGACTCATAAGACATTTCCGGGGCCGGCATCCGGACTGATTATGACAAATGAAGCCCGTCTTCACGATCTGATGGAAAAGAGCATAAATCCAAAATATCTGCGTCATTCCCAGATGCATCAGAAAATTTCGCTGCTTTTTGCGTTAGTAGAATTTGAAAAGTACGGCGCTGCTTATATGAGCCATATAGTGCATTGTTCTAATTATTTAGGGGAAAAGCTAAGAAACTATGGTTTTGATATTGCTGACTGGCATGGACAGATTTCTTCCACGCATCAGATATTTATCCGATGCAGTAAGGATGAAATGGATACCATTTATGACAATGCATATAAATGCGAAGTAACCTTGAATAAGAAGCATAAGGATTTATTTTTGGGATACGGTATCCGTTTGGGGACACAGGAAATTGCACGGTATGATTGGAATGATGAGGCCCTTGATAAAATTGCGCTAATTCTAGTTGAGCTTTCTAAGAAAAATCTTGATATTAATCATGTACAGGAGATGATTCATACACTTCCGGATAAGAGGCTGCACTATATTTTTTCCGATGAGCAGACAGAGAGATTTAAAGCGCTTATGGCATAGGAGAAAAAATGCAGCAGAAAAATAGTTGTTTAAATGCTTTAAAGGGCGCGGCATGTATCCTGGTTGTATTAAATCATTTTCATTGGAACGGAATTGCCGGAGATATCACGTATATCGTATCACACCTGGGTGTACCTGTTTTCTTTCTTACATCCGGGTATTTTTTACTGGGGGGGGGTGATCGGAAAGCGGAAAAGCTTCCTAAGAAGATCTTTCACGCCTGGAGACTATTATTTGTTCATTTACTTTTATATGTATACAATTTTTTCTTTGAGACGATTTTCCTCGCAGAAGTAATTGTATCAAAAAGTGAAGTTTTATACCAGCTGAGAGCTATTTTCAGCCTGGAAGCGCTGAAAAGCAGCTTAAAGTGGAGCATGACACTTTATGGAAGCGCACAGTGGTTTCTGATTGCTTTACTTGAAGCATATGTTCTTCTGTATGTTTTGTATAAACTGGGACTTGGAAGGATTCTGGAAAAGTATAGTCTGGTCATTTCCTGCTTCTTGTTTTTGGTTCATATACCGGTCAGGATTTTGATTGTAAAGCTGGGAATAACAGACATATGGGGGATGGATACAGCTCAGACGGCAATCGTAAGGAATACCCTCTTTGATGCGCTCCCTTTTATGCTGCTTGGCGTCTGGCTTAAGGGTAACGCAGAAAAGGTGAAACTCTCAGATACTTCCTTAATTGCTATAGCATTGACAGGGATAGTAACCAGTATATTTGAGAGTTATATAACGGAATGGCTTGTAAGTCCCTATACAGTGGGATGCGTATTATATTTTGGAACAATTACTGCTGACTTCTGCCTGTTCCTATATGCAATCAACAATGCTTCCGTATTGAGAGGAGGAATTCTGGAGCACATTGGTGAACGTTTATCGATGATTATATATTTTATTCATCCCCTTGTGGGAAAATATATTCAGATATCGATAGGAAATGAAACCGTTATCTATAGATATAGTTATCCGATTATTGTAGTTTTAATATCAATCATTGCGGCGCAGATAATAAGCAGGATAATGGAGCAGCAAAAGAGAGTGAAGCTTAAGTATACTGCAGCGGAGCCTGGCTGCGCTGCAGGCAGAGATAAAAAAGAGACTGCAATTCTAATATTGTGCACGTTTATTTTATTATTTTCCGTTTTTTCATAACCTAAACGGAAGCCGTTCTGTGGCCCCGAAGGGAAATGCATAAATGGGATGCCGAAAAGGCATAAAAAGTAATTTGTCAGAGGGATGATATGAAGAAAGAGGTATTGATATTAAACCCACATTTTCTGCCGGGGTTTAAGTCGGGAGGGCCGCAGCAGACGGTAAAAAATATATGTGATATATATTCGTCCCGGGCCGAAATTTATCTGATTACACTGAATTGCGATCTGGGAGAGAAAACCCCTTATGATTTGCCCGTGAATCAATGGTTGGAGCGTTATAATATTAAGGTTAAATATGTTTCTATAAAAGGATACAATTATAAACTATTCGCAAAAGCTTATCATCGGTTTCATGCTATCTATACATGCGGACTGTTTTGCAGTAATACTTATCATATGATGTTCATTCACAGGTTTTTCACAGAAAAAAATAAAACTTTATATGTGGCCCCGATGGGAGTCTTTAGTAAAAATGCGATCCGATCAAAAGGATTGAAAAAACAAGTTTTTGTAAAGTTTTGTTCTGCTATGGGGTTGTTCAAAAAAATAACATGGTCTTTTACTTCCGAGGATGAGCTTAAGGAGGCAAGGGCAGTTGTGGGAGAACGTAATATCAGAAATTATCTGATTGCAGAGGATCTGCCAAGAAAAATTGACTTTGCAAAAAGCCGGAGAAATCTTTCAGAGAAGGAGAAGAATCAATTAAAAATTGTGTTTTTATCCCGTATTTCGCCAAAGAAAAATTTACTCGAGGCTTTACAGATATTGAATACGCATTTTGAGGGGAGAATTCAGTTTGATATTTACGGGATTCAAGAGGACACGGCATATTGGGCAGAATGTGAAAAGAAAATAGCACAGCTTCCTGGCAATATAAAGGTATTATACAAAGGCGAGGTAAGGCCGGAGGATGTCATAGATGTATTTTTACACTATGATGTGTTTTTATTTCCCACAAAAGGAGAGAATTTCGGACATGTAATTTATGAGTCTCTGGCAGGCGGATGTGTCCCACTTATTTCTGATACCACTCCGTGGAAGGACTTTGAACGGAAGGAATGTGGAGCTGTTGTACCTTTACATGATGAAGCCGGCTTCCGGGAAAAAATTCAGAATTACATTTTATATAGTCCGGATAAATTTCGGCAAATAAAAATGAATGCCATCCGGTATGCGGAAAAAAAGTATGAATCTTCAGCGGATAATTCGGGATATAATATAATATTTTTGGAAGATGAAAAATTGTAAAAAGGAGAAATCTAAAATGCTTTTTAATTCGGTTGATTTTTTGCTTTTTTTTTCCATGTACAATGGTTATACATATGGTTCTTCCTCAAAAACTTAAAAATATGTGGCTTTTGATTATGAGTTATATGTTCTATATGGGATGGAATGTGAAATATGCATGGCTTCTTTTTGGTGTCACAGGAGTTTCATATGTAAATGCAATTTTAATCGAAAAGACTGCGGACAGGCTTCGTAAAAGGGTGTTTATGATTGGGCTCTTAATGATAATCGGAGCTTTGATATATTTTAAATATGCTAATATGATGATTTCTACATGGAATAGAATCTCGGGTTCACAATTTATGCTTTTGGATATTGTACTTCCGGTGGGAATATCATTTTATATGTTTCAGGCAATTGGATATATGACGGATGTATACCGAAGAGATATAGCAGCAGAAAAGAATTTTCTGATCTATGCTTTGTTTATCTCGTTTTTTCCGCAATTAGTTGCAGGTCCTATTGAACGTGCGGAAAATCTGCTTTCTCAATTTCGTAGGAAATCTGTTTTTAACTATGATGAAGCGGCTGAGGGATTTATTCAAGCCGGCTGGGGATTTTTTCAAAAAGTTGTGATAGCTGATCGAATTGCACTTGTGGTAAATAATGTTTTTGATTCTTATCATACATTTCCGGGTGTCATTCGGGTAATTGCAGCGGTATGTTTTGCAATACAGATCTATTGTGATTTTGGAGGATACAGCAATATTGCTATAGGAACAGCAAAAGTAATGGGAATATCACTGATGCAGAACTTTCAGACGCCATATTTTTCAGTTTCTATAAAAGAGTTCTGGAGAAGATGGCATATTTCTTTGAGCGGATGGTTCCGGGATTATGTGTATATTCCCCTTGGAGGAAGCAGATGTTCTAAAAAAAGGAGTTATTTTAACAGTATGCTCACGATGCTGATCAGTGGATTCTGGCATGGCGCGGAATGGCATTATGTAGCCTGGGGGGGGGGTACACGGCTTGTATCAGATAGCAGGTGACATTACAAAAAAATGGAGGGAAAGGCTGAAAAACCAGCTTCATCTAGCGCCGGAATCAGTTGTTTCTACGGTATTCAGCAGAATTATAACTTTTATTTTGGTAGATACGGCCTGGATTTTTTTCGCAGCAGCTCTATTATGTCAGCTTTCGATTTTATAAAAGGAATATTTTTGGATTTTCAGCTTCATAAGCTTTTCTCACCTATGGGTATTGTTCAGGCAGTCAATATTTCGGTTAATGATGCATTTATTATTTTGGGCGGTACAGCTGTGCTTTTGCTGACAGATATACTGATGAAAGACAGGGATTTGGGAGTGTGCCTGCATAGGCAGCCGTTTTGGGGAAGATGGAGTGTTTATCTGCTGCTGGTGTTTTCGATTGTAATATTTGGATACTATGGGTATGATTATGCTCAGACACAATTTATTTATTTTCAATTTTAGACGTGGAGATTCATATGAAAAAAGGAAAATCAGCATTGCTTTTTCGGCTTTTGTTTATAGAAATTTTATTGGGAATATTTTGTTTTGGTATCGTTATGCCCCAATACACACAAGGATTTATGGCATCTTTTATTGACAAAATGAATAGGGCAGAAACAATAGATGAACCAAAGATTTTGCTGATGGGTGATTCAAATGTATTGTATGGTGTACGTTCAGATATGCTGGAAGAGGCTGTCGGAATGCCGGTTGTAAATATGGGTCTGCATGGAGGTCTGGGGCAGACAATGTGTATGGACATTGCAAAGGATACAATCAACGCCGATGACATTGTGATTGCTTTACCGGCACACTACTTTTATCCGGAGCGTGTATCCGATCCAAGCCTGGCCTGGATTATGCTGGAAAATCATCCGGATTTATGGAGAGGAGTGGATTTAAGAGATTATCTGCCTTTGGCAGAGGGATTTCCGGTTTATATCCGTAAAGCGATTGATTTGTGGGCAAATGATCTGGGAAATGAAAATAGTATAGACGATCTCTCCAGAGGCGAAAGAAACGAATGGGGAGATATTATATTCAGCGGAGAGCAGAATGTAATGCCGGGTGGATGGCTGTCGGATAATTATTTTGTTCAGAACGTAGAACCAGATTTAATGGATTATTACAATGATTATAATGATTTTGTGGTTTCGAAAGGGGGGTATTTTATGCTGGCATCGCCGCCTGTTATAGAACCAGCTGTAGAAGGGCAGGAAGAAGTGGTGGAGATACGTCAGAAACAGGTGGAAGCTTATATTAACTTCCCTTTTATTTCAGATTCGGCGGAATATGTGTTTCCAATAGAATATTTTAGAGATACGAATTATCATTTAAATAATACTGGAAGAGTTATTCGGACACAGCAGTTAATAAAGGATCTTAAAGCATGGAGGGAGGAAAATTATAACAGTGGCAGCATTTAAAAATTCAACCCTACTAATTACCGGCGGCACTGGCTCCTTTGGTCATACCGTCCTGAAACACTTTTTAATGACAGATATTGGAGAAATCCGTATATTCAGCCGCGACGAAAAGAAGCAGGATGATCTTCGGCACGAGCTGCAGAAGGATTATTCGGACTACGCTTCCAAAGTTAAATTTTATATCGGAGATGTTCGAAATCCACAGTCGGTAAGAGATGCTATGCCGGGTGTGGATTTTATATTCCACGCAGCGGCCCTGAAACAAGTCCCCTCTTGTGAATTTTTTCCCATGGAGGCAGTTCATACAAATGTAGAAGGAACAAACAATGTACTTCATGCAGCGATAGAGGCCGGGGTAAAACGGGTAGTCTGTCTGTCAACAGACAAGGCGGCTTATCCGATCAATGCCATGGGAACCAGCAAAGCTATGATGGAGCATGTGGTCCGGGCCAATGCAAGAGTTGCCGCAGAGCGTGGAGACACTGTCATATGCTGCACCCGATATGGAAACGTGATGTGCTCAAGGGGATCGGTGATCCCTCTTTTTATTGGACAAATAAAAGCAGGAAATCCAATTACTATTACAAATCCCGACATGACCAGATTTTTGATGAATCTGGACGAGGCAGTAGATTTGGTACAGTTTGCCTTTGAACATGCCAATCCAGGGGATCTGTTTATCCAGAAATCCGATGCAAGCACTATTGGCGTGCTTGCAGAGGCAGTCCGGAAGCTTTTTGGAAATACAGGAACACGTGTGATTGGCACGCGCCATGGAGAGAAGCTGTATGAAACATTGATGACAAAAGAAGAAAAGCTGCGTTCGGAGGACATGGGGCATTATTATCGTGTGTCTGCAGATAACAGGGATCTCAATTATGATAAATATTTTATCAGCGGACAGGTGCGGACAGAATCGGATGAAGCATATACGAGCCACAACGCGGAGCTTCTGAATGTAGATGAGACAGTGGAAAAGATATTGTCAACCGATTATGTGCAGGAAGCCTTAAAGTCCAGCTAAGAAATGTCAAGTGTTTATCAGAAATATTTTCTGATGGACGGTAAAGTCGCAAAGGCACATGAGAGGAACTTTCATGAGTGCTCTTTCGAATGAAAGTTTCTCTCATTACAGGTGTGCCGAAGTGACTTTACCCTTTAGTACCGTTGCGTAGCAACTTAAGATAGGAGGAGAGTCATTGAATATTTTAGTTACAGGCGCCAAAGGCTTTGTTGGGCGTAATCTTGTAGAGAATCTGAAAAACATAAAAGAAGGGAAAGACAGAACACATCCTGGTATCAAGCTGGAAGATATTATGGAATATGATATCAACTCAGAGGAGGAGAAACTATTTGAATACTGTCAGAGGTCAGACTTTGTATTTCATCTGGCAGGCGTGAACCGCCCCAAGGAAACAGAAATGCAAACCCAGGCAAATGCCTATATGGATGGAAACTTCGGGTTTTCTTCAACGCTTCTGGAGCTTTTGAAGAAATGTGGGAATGCTTGTCCTGTTATGCTGGCAAGCTCTATACAGGCTGCGCTGACCGGAAGATTTTCCGGCTCTGAGTATGGAAAAAGCAAGCTGGCCGGTGAAGAGGTGTTTTTTCAATACGGCAGAGAGACAGGGGCAAGAGTTTTGGTTTATCGTTTTCCCAACCTTTTTGGAAAATGGTGCCGCCCAAATTACAACTCAGCCGTTGCAACATTTTGTCATGCAGTGGCAAATAATCTGGAATATACGGTCAACGACAGAACTACAGAGCTTGAGCTTTTGTATATTGATGATTTAGTCCAGGAGATGCTGGCCGCATTAGAAGGAAAAGAGCATCGCTGTGAATATCCCGGGGATGGCAAGTGTGACGGAACAAAACCCGTAAGTAGTTTGAAAGGAAGATATTGTTATGTGCCAGTCACACATAAAGCGGCATTGGGAGAAGTTGTGGATCTGCTTACAGAATTTAAAAATATGTCAGAAACGCTTATGATACCTGAAATACCCCATGGATCTTTTGCAAAAAAATTGTTTTCTACTTATCTTTCCTATCTTCCGGAGACGGCTGTTTCCTATCCCATTACAATGAATGCAGATGAAAGAGGAGTCTTTGCAGAACTTGTGAAGACAGACAACTGCGGCCAGGTGAGTATTAACATTGCAAATCCGGGAAATGTACGCGGCCAGCACTGGCATAACAGTAAATGGGAAATATTTATTGTTGTGTCCGGACATGGGCTGATTCAGCAGCGTAAAATAGGAACGGATCCGAGTACAGGCAGGCCTTATCCGGTACTGAGCTTTGAGGTCAGAGGCGAGGAGATGAAAGCAGTTCAGATGCTTCCGGGTTATACGCATAATATTATGAATCTGTCTGAGACGGAAAAACTTGTAACAGTAATGTGGGCAAACGAGCAGTTTTCTTCGCAAGCTCCCGATACATTTTATGAGGAGGTGAAATAACAAATGAACATTGAGAATCGAGATGTCTCCTGGAAGAATAATGATAAATTGAAGCTGATGATAATAGTTGGAACACGCCCTGAGATCATTCGCCTTTCCGCTGTAATAGCAAAGTGCCGGACTTGTTTTGACACGCTTCTTGTCCATACCGGACAGAATTATGATTATAACCTCAACGGCATATTTTTTAGGGATTTAGGCCTTGGGGAACCAGAGGTATATCTGAATGCAGCAGCGGAGGATCTGGGAGCTGCCATGGGAAACATCATAGCTTCCTCATATAAACTGATGGCAGAACTGCAGCCGGACGCAGTATTGGTGCTTGGCGATACAAATTCCTGTCTGTCAGTGATCGGAGCCAAAAGACTGCATATTCCCATTTTTCATATGGAAGCAGGAAACCGCTGCAAGGATGAGTGCCTGCCAGAGGAGACAAACCGCAGAATTGTGGATATTATTTCGGATGTGAATCTGGCATATTCTGAGCATGCAAGGCGCTACCTAATTGAATGTGGGGCGGCAAAGGAACGAACCTATGTGACAGGCAGTCCAATGGCAGAGGTTTTGAAGAATAATCTTTCGAGTATTTTGGAATCAGATGTGCATCAGCGATTGTCAAAGGAAACAGGAAGCCAGATAGAACCAGGGAATTATATTCTGCTGTCTGCCCATAGAGAAGAAAATATTGATGTGGAAAAAAATTTTTTATCTTTGTTCCAGGCAATCAATGCCATGGCTGAAAGATATGATATGCCGGTACTATATTCCTGTCATCCGCGAAGCAGAAAGCGGCTCAGGCAGATGGAACAGGAGGGAAAATTCCGGCTGAATCCGAAGGTGATTGCCCATGAGCCCCTGGGCTTCCATGATTATAACAGCCTGCAGATAAATGCATTCTGCGTGGTATCAGACAGTGGGACGCTTCCGGAAGAAAGCAGCTTCTTTACTTCTATAAATAGGTCATTTCCGGCTGTGTGTATTCGGACAAGTACAGAAAGGCCGGAAGCTCTTGACAAGGCCTGTTTTATCCTTTCCGGCATAGATATAAATGGCCTGTTACAGACAGTGGATTTGGCAGTAAGTTTAAATCAATCCGGAGATTATGGAGTTCCGGTTCCGGATTATGTAGAAACAAATATAAGCACAAAGGTTGTTAAAATCATTCAGTCTTATACAGGTGTGGTGGATAGAATGGTGTGGCGGAAGTATTAGGAAGTTTACATCGAATGAGGTTAAAAAGGTGATAAATAAGGAGGGTGAGCAGTTATGATAAAACGTATTCTTGCAGGAATCATGGTAATTGCAGTTTTGATGAACGGAAGCTTGGCGGTAAATGCCCAGGAGCCGCGGACAGAATTAGAAACGGAAGAAACACAAATTCCAGAGAAAGGAGAAACTGTTTTGACTGAAGAACCTGTTCTGGAAAAAAGGAGCTGACTGAAGATGAGATATCCGGGAATGAAGAACCTGGTATAGAAGATGAAGAAGGATTGGAGGATGAGATAACAGAAGACTTGACAGCAGAAGAGGAAGGATATGCGAATGAAGCGGATGAGCCGGAAGAACTGCAAGAGGAAATACCGGGAGAATTTTATGCAGGCCAGAATGGAAAGGCGCAGTCGTTTTCCACGACGAATCTTCGCTCTTCAGAAACAATTCATTTTATGGAAAACAGTGGGAAGGTTCAAATCCTTATTTTTGGAGGGCTAGGGAGCTGCGGATATACAAATGAAATGCTGGGGCATTTTGACGAGCTGATAAGTGATATAGATTTGAATGCTCTTAATATCTATGCATTTGATATTAAAAACAATACCGAAGAGACAATACTTTCAGCAGTAAGCGGAAAATCGGATGCAATCCAGGTAGGAGAGACAAACAGCAGCGTATCGTCTATATACCAAAGCTGTTTAAGAAATGCAGGGATAAGCTCTTTTACAATGCCGTTTGTTGTTTATCTGGATACAAAAGGGGATATTTACAGTTATAGTACGGGAATGACAAGTATTAATGATATCTGTAAGAGGCTTACAGAGGGGGTGTAGAAGTATCCCGGGATATTGTGTTTCAGCAATTTCATATTACAGGAAATACCTCTTATACATATGCTTATAAGGTTTTAGATCTTTTAAACCAGGAACGCAGAAAAAAGGGGCTTACAGACTTGCAGATGGATGCAGAGCTTCTGGATGCAGCTATGCAGAGGGCGGTAGAGTGTTACATTTATTATAATCACCAGAGACCGAATGGGGAGAGATGTTTTACGATCAGTAATCGGATGAATAGAGAGAATATTGCTATGGGTTACCAGTCGCCGGAGGATGTTATGAGTGCATGGATGAATTCCGCCGGCCATTATGACAATATTATGGCGGCCGAGAATAAGTCTGTAGGAATTGGATGTGTTTCTATAGGAAGGAGGCTGTATTGGACCCAGTGCTTTGGAAATGTTACAGCTGTATCTGCGGCACGGCCGGCTGATCAGTCTAAGGTTTATACGGTGGAAGCGGCCGGCAGCATAGCAGCCGGTTTGGAAAGCACGTCCGGCACAATAAGTGCAGGGGAAACCATAGCACTAAAGGTAATTGCTGTATCGGAAACGAGCCGGGTGATTGTGGGAAATGACTCTTATCAATGGAGCAGCAGCAAAACAGGTGTTGCAGCGGTGGATAAAAAAGGGGTTATTACTGGCAAGGCGGCAGGAACAGCAGTTATTACAGGGGTTAATATAGGAAATCCGGCAAAAACATTGACGTATACAGTGACGGTAGAGGAAGAAATGAAGAAGCTGACTGGCTGGCAGAAGACAGGCGGTATCTGGTATTACTATAATGCCAATGGTGTAAAACAGACTGGCTGGCAGAAGTTAGACGGCAAATGGTATTATCTGAACAGCAAAGGAGAGATGCAGCTTGGCTGGTGTAAGGTGGGAGGCAAATGGTATTACCTGGACGGAAGCGGAGTGATGCAGACCGGCTGGTTAAAATTGGACGGCCAGTGGTATTATTTTAAGGCAGACGGCGCTATGGTGAGCACGGACACCTATATTGCCGGAAAGAAGCATAAATTTAATAGTAAGGGAGTGTGGTTAGGAGCCTATTAACATAAAAATGGCAGCCGGAATAAAATTTCCGGCTGCCATTTTTTCTCTAAAAAATCTTTAAGTATATTAACAATCATCAAAAGTTATCGTTGTATTATAGATGATTACGATTCTTCTTCCGCATCTTCCTCCGCCTCATCCTCCTGCGGCAGATAAATATGCACCTTATCAATCCGGTTCTTCTCCACCTCATCCACCACCAGCCGGATCCCGTTCTCCGTAGTCACGGATTCTCCGGCCTGGGGCAGCCGGTCCAGAAGCTCAATCACAATGCCTCCGATGGAATCGTAATCCTCCGAGGCAAGCTCCAGGCCTATCTGATCCTGCAGATCCTCAAGCTTGGAAGAGCCTTCCACAATATATTCATAATCGCTGATTTTCTGAATCAGCTCCGCTTCGGAGCCGTCGTACTCATCCCGGATTTCTCCTACAATCTCCTCCAGAAGATCCTCCAGGGTTACAAGCCCCACTGTTGCGCCGTATTCGTCCAGGACAATGGCAAGGCTGATGGAATTCTCGCGCATCTCCATCATCAGCTCCGAGGACTTTTTAAACTCATGTGTAAAATAAGCCTCCCGGAGAATATGCCGCACATCAAAATGCTCCTTATCCTCGTAGAGAATCAGATCCTTCACATTCAGAATACCCAGAATATTGTCCCTATGCTCTTCATAGACGGGAAGCCTGGTAAATAAGTTCTCCCGGTATACCTCAATGGTTTCCACGTAAGTAGCATTCACATTTAAAAAGGTCATATCTACCCTGGGAACCATAATATCCTTTGCCAGATGGTCATCCAGGTCAAACACATTGTTGATCATCTTGCGCTCTTCGCTCTCGATTGCGCCGTCCTGGTGGCTCACCTCCACAATGGTACGGATCTCATCCTCTGTATAAATATCGCTGCGCTTGTTCGGATCTACCCGGAGAAGCTTCAGCACGCCCATGGAAAAGGCATTGATAATGAAAATAAGAGGCGTGGCGATCTGCATCCAGCCATAGACCACACCGGCAAAGCCCAGGGACAGCTTTTCCGCTGAAAGCGTAGCGCAGGTTTTTGGTGTAATCTCTCCAAAAACCAGAACCAGGAAGGTCAAAATACCTGTGGCAATACCGGCTCCGGCGCTTCCGAAGGCTTTGGTGGCAATGACAGTACCGAGAGAGGAAAGGCTCATGTTGACGATGTTATTTCCTATCAAAATGGCGCTGAGCATCTTCGACGGTTCATCCAGAACCTTCTGAAGCCGCAGAGCACGCTTGTCTCCCTCTTCCACCAGGGTTAAGACTCTGATTTTGTTTACGGTAGTTAACGCAGTCTCCGCAGAAGAAAAAAATGCGGAAAGACCTAACAACAGCAGTAATACGGCCAATTGTATGGCGTCACTTGAATCCAAGAAAAGTTCACTCCTTTGTATGATGTGCCGGCTGTGAGCGGAGCAGAACCGGCTCCGATCCGCCCCGGCAGGGATAAAGTATCTTTTTTACTATACAATATTTTTGCTGGAAATGCAAGTACGGAGATCTTTTGCTGTTTTTGTCAAAAAGCCTTAAAACGCCTTTAAGAAGGCTGGAAGTCTTATGATACCATACCCCCCAGGGTTCCTCCGGCCGTACAGAGAATCAGTGTGGTGACGAAGTGAGAGGAGCCTCCTCCAAAGCTCTGGTTTACCGCAAGGGAAATTAAGGCAAGTATGGCAAAATAGAGAAGTCCGGCGGCAGCGCCCCAAAGGAACTTCCGGGCCTTCATCATTTTCCCCTCCAGAAAGCCGCCAAGAAAGCTTGAAATTACATATACAATGATGATTCCGATATTCACCTTTGGCTCTGAAAGCTGAAATTTGTACAGCAGAAGAGCCAGGAATAAAAGCAGGATTCCCGTGATAATATAAGCGCTCAAAAGAGATTTCAGCATCCGTATTGCCATGTTCTGATAAGATTTTCCTTTCTCCATTGTGTTCCTCCCCGGATCAAATCATAGGGAGCAGCCCCGTCAGCGGCAGTCCCTTGTTTAAAACAAATATATGTGGCAGTCCTCAAGGATAGAATCGGAAGCGTAGAAGAAAAATATGACAGTACGCAAAAAGCGGCTTCAGATATCCTGGGAATAGGAAGGAGAGGCCCAAATCCCATGAAAAAAACTCTTTTAAATTACAAAAGAGTGTGCTATACTGCTACCATGTATTATATAAAAAAGCAGCGTTTTGTTCGGTATACCCCGCAGCTTGCTGCGCGGCATCTGACTGACTGCGTACTGAAGGGAATGCTGCAGAACTGAAAATAGGAGGGTGAAGAGGATGAAACATATTCAGACTTTGAACACACAGATTTTACAGAACACCGTGAAAAAGGGCGGCTGCGGCGAGTGCCAGACATCCTGCCAGTCTGCATGCAAGACTTCCTGCACGGTAGGCAATCAGACCTGTGAGAATCACAAATAAGAGACAGTGTAAGAAACAGGAAAGAGGGTGTCTCAAAAGCCCGGCGCAACAGGCAGGCTTTTGGGACATCCTTCTTGTGCGGGGGCTGTTTTATTTTGCGGCAGCCCCAACGCATTGAGAAAGGGGACAAAAGATGGTCCATTTATATAGAAATAACGGCTATCACATTGCGCTGGATGTAAACAGCGGGGCCGTTCATGTAGTAGACGAGCTGGCCTATGAGGCAATCGGCCTCTATGAAACGGGCGGCTGGGAAGAGGCTGCGGCAAAGCTTCGGGATCGCTATGAGGAAGAGGAGATCCAGGAGGTTCTTGAGGACATCGAAGAATTGAAAAAACAGGGGACTCTGTTTACGGAGGACACCTATGAAGATAAAATCATAGATTTCAAAAAACGTTCCACTGTGGTGAAGGCGCTGTGCCTGCACATTGCCCATGACTGCAATCTGGCCTGCCGGTATTGCTTTGCAGAAGAAGGAGAGTACCACGGACGCCGGGCGCTGATGAGCTATGAGGTGGGAAAGCAGGCTTTGGACTTCCTGATTGCCAGTTCCGGAAGCCGCCGGAACCTGGAGGTGGATTTCTTCGGCGGCGAGCCGCTGATGAATTGGCAGGTGGTGAAGGATCTGGTGGCCTATGGCCGTGAGCAGGAGAAGCTTCACGACAAGAAGTTCCGCTTTACGCTGACCACCAACGGCGTGCTTTTGAATGACGAGGTAATGGAATTTGCCAACCGGGAAATGAGCAATGTGGTCTTAAGCATTGACGGCCGGCCGGCGGTTCACGATAAAATGCGCCCCTTCCGGAATGGAAAGGGAAGCTACGAGCTGGTGGTGCCCAAGTTTAAGAAGCTGGCAGAAAGCAGGAACCAGAACAATTACTACGTCCGGGGTACCTTTACCCGGAATAACCTGGATTTCTGCGAGGATGTACTTCATCTGGCAGACCTGGGCTTTAAGCAGATTTCCGTGGAGCCGGTGGTGGCGCCCCCCGAAGAACCTTACGCAATCCGCAAGGAGGACATTCCGGTTCTCTGTGAGCAGTATGACCGGCTGGCGGAAGAGATGGTCAGACGCCATGGGACAAAAAAGGATTTTCATTTTTTTCACTTTATGATTGATTTAACCGGCGGCCCCTGCGTGTACAAACGTCTGTCTGGCTGCGGTTCAGGCACCGAGTATCTGGCGGTAACTCCCTGGGGTGATCTCTATCCCTGCCATCAGTTTGTGGGAGAAGAGAAGTTCCTTATGGGAAATGTATTCGACGGAATTCAAAATACAGAGCTTCGGGACGAATTCAAGTGCTGCAATGTGTATGCAAAGGAAAAATGCAGAAACTGCTTTGCAAAGTTTTACTGCAGCGGCGGCTGTGCGGCCAACTCCTACAATTTCCACGGCTCCATCAACGATGCCTACGACATCGGGTGCGAGCTTCAGAGAAAGCGTGTGGAGTGTGCCGTTATGATCAAAGCGGCCACAGCAGGAATGCATGAAACAATGGGATGAAATTAAGAAGGAAGGCTAAGTTGGTATTATGAAGAAAAATACAGCAATTTTGACCCTGCTGCTCACCGTGCTGGCGGCGGTGGGTCTGATCTACGGCGCAGCCGTGGGTTTTGGAGAGACGCAGACCGGTGCGGCAAAGAATATTAAGCTGGGTCTGGACCTGGCCGGCGGTGTCAGCATTACTTATCAGACGGTGATTGACAACCCCACCCAGGAGCAGATGGACGATACCGTGTATAAGCTCCAGAAGCGTGTGGAGGGCTACAGCACCGAGGCTGTGGTTTACCAGGAGGGAAATAACCGGGTTAATATTGAGATTCCCGGCGTGTCCGACGCGAATGCGATCCTGGAAGAGCTTGGACGGCCAGGCTCCCTTGAGTTCCAGGACGTAATGGGGAATGTGCTCATTGAGGGAACAGATATCAAAAGCGCCGAGGCCAAGGGCTATACGGATAATCTGGGCAAGAACTCTTACGAAGTAGCCCTGACCTTGACAGACGAGGGTGCGGAGAAGTTTGCAGAGGCTACAAGAGAAAATCTGGGCCTTCAGATTCCCATTGTATATGACGGGGAAGTAATCAGCGCGCCTACGGTTCAGGCAGAGATTACGGGCGGCAATCCCTCCATTACCAATATGGAGTCCTTTGAGGCGGCGGAGCGCCTTGCTTCTACCATTCGAATCGGCTCTCTTCAGCTGGAGCTTACGGAGCTTAGATCAAAGGTCGTAGGGGCGCAGCTCGGGGAGGAAGCCATCTCCACCAGCCTGAAGGCCGGGGCTGTGGGATTTGTCCTGGTGCTGATTTTTATGATTGCGGTTTATTTCCTTCCGGGACTTGCTTCCGGCATTGCGTTAACCATTTATGTGGCTCTGATGCTGGTATTGTTAAATGCCTTTGAGCTGACTCTGACTTTGCCGGGGATTGCCGGTATTATTTTGAGCATAGGTATGGCAGTGGATGCCAATGTCATTATTTTTGCCCGGATCCGGGAAGAGCTTGCCACCGGAAAGACGGTGCGCTCTGCCATGAAAATCGGATTTAAGAAGGCTTTGTCGGCCATCGTGGACGGCAATATCACGACCTTGATTGCGGCGGTAGTTCTGGGGCTTCGGGGCTCAGGAAGCGTGAAGGGCTTTGCCCAGACCCTGGCTCTTGGTATTGTGATTTCCATGTTTACGGCTCTTGTGGTGACGCGGCTGGTGCTGAATGCGCTGTTTGCACTGGGGCTTAAGAGTGAAAAGCTCTATGGGGTTCAGAAGGAGAGAAAGACCTTTGACTTTGTGGGAAAGAAGAATCTTTGCTTTCTTGTTTCTGCCCTGCTGATTCTGGGCGGCGCTGCGGTTATGGGCGTCCAGGCCGGGCGGGGCGCAGGCGCACTGAATTACAGCCTGGAATTCCAGGGAGGTACGTCTACCACGATTCCCTTTGCCCAGGAGATGTCCATTGGGGAAATTGATGCCAATGTAAAGCCGGTAGTGAGCGAGGTGATCGGAAGCAGTGAGATCCAGGCTCAGCAGGTGCAGGGCAGTAATGATGTGGTGATTAAAACGAAGGAGCTTGATCTGGAGACAAGGCAGGCGCTGAATAAGGCTCTGGCGGAGAAGTTCGGCGTGGATGAGACGGCCATTACGGCGGAGAATATCAGTTCGTCTATCAGCAGCGAGGTCCGCTCGGATGCGCTGGCGGCTGTGGTGCTGGCTTCTGTTCTGATGCTGCTTTATATCTGGTTCCGGTTTAAGGATTTGAGATTTGCGGCCAGTGCGGTGACGGCTCTGGTGCATGATGTGCTGGTGGTGCTGGCCTTTTATGCGGCGGCGCGTATCTCGGTGGGGAATACCTTTATTGCCTGTATGCTGACGATTGTGGGGTATTCAATTAATGCGACCATTGTTATTTTCGACCGGATTCGGGAGAACCTGGGATCGGCCGGGAAAAAGGATGAGCTGAAGGAGATTGTGAACCGGAGCATTACGCAGACCTTGAGCAGGAGTATTTATACTTCTTTGACTACCTTTATTATGGTGGCGGCTCTGTTTGTGATGGGAGTGGCTTCGATTAAGGAGTTTGCGCTGCCGCTTATGGTGGGGATTGTCTGCGGAGCTTATTCTTCGGTTTGTATTACGGGGGCGCTTTGGTTTGTTTTGAGGACTAAGGTGCGGCGTAAGGTGGAGTAGGACGGACGGAGGGGACTGCCGTGAAATGCCGCATCTGGCTTTTCCATATCCCTTGTCCGCGCGGTTCTCGTACATCCTGTCTGCTCTTGGCGGACTAACTTGTTTTAGGTTTTGACAGGCTTTGCCTGTTGAAAGCTTTGGGGTTAGTCCGCCAATATCAGACAGGCTGTGCGCGAACAGGCGGACATGGGATATTGGAAAAGCCGGATGCGGCATTTCGCGGCAGTCCCCTCCTGACTTTGGGGGCGGAGTTTAAGATGGATTGTGGATTTTAGTTGTGTATTTGGCAGGCAGGTGTTGTGTGAGTGTTTTTTGATTGGAGAGGAGATTGGATATGAGAGGCCGGTGGATTGAGGCGGCGCGGATGGAGGGGAATCGGGAGATGGCGCAGGGGCTTGGGGTTAGCCCTTTGACGGTGCGGATGATTCGAAATCGGGCCGGGATGAGTGAGGAGGCGGTTCGGGGGTATCTTTATGGGGGGATGGAGTGTCTTGCGGATCCTTTTTTGATGAAGGGAATGGAGGAGGCGGTTTCGCTTCTTCGGGAGAAGAGGGATGAAGGGGCTTCAGTCCGGATTATTGGGGATTATGATATTGACGGGGTGAATGCAACGCATATTCTGCTTACGGGGCTTCGGAGGATTGGCGCCAGGGTGGATACGGTGATTCCGGACCGCATGAAAGACGGGTATGGGGTGAATGAGAATCTGATCCGGGAGGCGTATGAGGCTGGGGTGGATACGATTGTGACTTGTGATAATGGGATTGCTGCTTCTGCGGAGATTGGGTTTGCGAAGGAGCTTGGAATGACGGTGGTGGTGACAGATCACCATGAGATTCCTTTTCGGGAGGAGGAGGGGGAGCGGATTTTTGTTCTGCCTCCTGCGGATGTGATTGTGAATCCGAAGCAGGCGGATTGCGGATATCCTTTTAAGATGCTTTGCGGGGCTGCGGTGGCCTGGAGGCTGGTGGAAGCGCTCTATCGGGCGGAGGGGATTTCCAGGGAGGAGGCCCTTGACCTGGCGGAGTTTGCTGCGGTGGCTACCGTGGGGGATATTATGGAGCTTCAGGGAGAGAACCGGATTTTAGTGCGGTATGGGCTGAAAAGGCTGGAGCAGACTAGGAATCTGGGGTATCGGGCTCTGATTACGGTGAACGGCCTGGAGGGGAAGCGGCTGACGGCTTACCATATCGGGTTTGTGCTTGGGCCCTGCATCAATGCCAGCGGCCGTCTGGATACGGCGAAACGTGCCTTGAATCTTCTGGGGGCTGAGAGCCGGGAGGAGGCGGAGGCCCTGGCCGGGGACTTGAAGGCGCTTAATGACAGCAGGAAGGCTCTTACGGTGAAGGGGACGGAGGAAGCCAGGAGGCAGATTGAGGAGACAGAGCTTGGGAGGGATCGGGTTTTGGTGGTTTACCTGCCGGAGTGCCATGAGAGCCTGGCCGGGATTATTGCCGGGCGGATCCGGGAGCAGTTTTACCGTCCCTGTTTTATTTTGACGGACGGGGAGGACGGGGTCAAGGGCTCCGGACGTTCTATTGCAGGGTATCATATGTTTGAGGAAATGATGAAGGTGGAGGAGCTTTTTACCCGGTTTGGAGGGCATCCGATGGCTGCGGGGCTTTCGATGGAGCGCAGTAAGGTGGAGGAGCTTCGGCAAAGACTGAATGAGAACTGTACGCTGACAGAGGAGGATTTGGTTCCCAGGGAGACTTTTGATGCAGTGCTGCCGATTGTGTATGCGGGGGAGCAGCTGATTCGGGAGCTGGAGCTTTTGGAGCCTTTTGGAAAAGGGAATGAGAAGCCTCTGTTTGCTGCCGGGAATCTGTTTGTCAGAAGTGCGCGGATTATTGGGAAGAATGCCAATGTGTTAAAGCTGGTGCTGGAGGATGGGAACGGGAATCGGATGGAGGCCTTGAGCTTTGGGGATGTCCAGGGGGATTTGGAGTACATAGAGGGGAAGGAGCGGATCTCGATTCTTTATTATCCGGAGGTGAATGAGTATATGGGGAGGAGGACGGTGCAGCTGGTGGTGGATGCTTATCGGTAGGGGGGGGGGTAAAAGTTCATCCGCACCGGCACACAGGCGTTTCCATATCTGTGTTCGGACGGTTCGCGTACATGCTGTCTGCTTTGGACGGACATTTCTTTTGTTTTTTTGGAAGGGATTTTTGGGTTGGGTAATGTCCGTCCCAATCAGACAGCATGTGCGCGAACAGCCGGACACTTGATATTGGAAACGCCTGTGTGCCGGTGCGGATGAACTTTTACCTTGGAGGGTGGAAGGTTTTGGAATTTTGATCTTTGTGGGAATGGCTTAAAGTGTTGTCAAATGGGGGGATTCGTGCTATAATGTGTTCCATTGGTGAACAGGGGAGGCCTTCTGCGTGGTGTGGGGAGGGCGGGTGCCCTGTTGTTTGTGATGTTAGTTACTTTTGCTAAAGGAGCATAAAAGGATGAAGAGATTGGAAGAATATGTAAGGAGTATTCCGGATTTTCCGGAGGAGGGGATTATTTTCCGTGATGTGACTTCTGTGCTGCAGGATGCGGATGGCCTGAGACTGGCGGTTGATTCTATGCAGGAGCTGTTAAAGGATGTTGATTTTGATGTGGTGGTGGGGGCTGAGTCCAGGGGCTTTGTGTTTGGAACTCCCATTGCGTATAACCTGAATAAGCCTTTTGTGCTGGTGCGCAAGAAGGGAAAGCTGCCCTGTGAGACGGTTTCCAAGGAATATGATTTGGAGTATGGCAGCGCGGTGATTGAGATGCACAAGGATTCCATTAAGCCGGGGCAGAAGGTGGTTCTGGTGGATGATCTGATTGCGACGGGAGGAACCATACAGGCGGCGGCCCAGCTTGTGGAGGAGCTTGGCGGCGAGGTTGTGAAGATTATTTTTCTGATGGAGCTTGCCGGGCTTAAGGGACGGGAGAAGCTGTCGAAGTATGATGTGGCTTCTGTGATTCGTTACGAAGGGAATTAGGAAAAGGCCGGTACTTTTTTGGAGCTTTCCCGGATTTTCTGGATGAATGAAATGATGGCGGCGGATTTTGGCAGCAGTATAGAGATAGAAGCAGGTGATTGACAGATGGCAGAAATGAAAATTGGTGTAAAGGACCGGGACGGGGCTTTGGCCAGAGCGGATGAGAATGTAAAGACGATGCAGGATTTTACAGATCCGGCGGAGCTTTACCAGGAATTGATTAAAAGCGTGCGCAAATATCATCCCTCCGCAGATATTTCCATGATTGAAAAAGCATATCAAATTGCCTTCAAAGCCCATGAGGGACAGCTTCGCAAATCGGGTGAACCTTATATCATTCATCCTCTTTGTGTTGCCATTATTTTAGCGGACTTAGAGCTTGACAAGGAGACGATTGTGTCCGGGCTTCTCCATGACGCGGTGGAGGATACGGTTATGACGACCGAGGAGATTGCCAGGGAGTTCAGCGAAGAGGTTGCTCTTTTGGTGGACGGCGTTACCAAGCTGGGGCAGCTGTCCTACTCTAAGGATAAGATTGAGATCCAGGCGGAGAATCTGCGGAAGATGTTTCTGGCCATGGCCAAGGATATCCGTGTGATTCTGATTAAGCTTGCAGACCGCCTTCACAATATGCGGACGCTCCAGTATATGAAGCCGGAGAAGCAGAAGGAAAAGGCCCGGGAGACCATGGATATTTATGCGCCCATTGCTCAGAGGCTGGGTATTTCCAAGGTCAAAAATGAACTGGACGATCTGTCCCTTAAGTACCTGGAGCCGGAGGTTTACTATGAGCTGAAGGAGCAGATTTCCGATAAGAAAAGCGCAAGGGAGGCTTTTGTCCAGAGAATTGTGCAGGAAGTCAAATGCCATATGAAAAACGGCGGCATTGACGCCCACGTGGACGGCCGCGTAAAGCACTTTTTCAGCATCTATAAGAAAATGGTGAATCAGAATAAGACGCTGGATCAGATTTATGACTTATTTGCCGTGCGGATTATTGTGGATACGGTGAAGGACTGCTATGCGGCTCTGGGCGTCATTCACGAGATGTATACGCCTATTCCGGGTCGGTTTAAGGACTATGTGGCCATGCCCAAGCCCAATATGTACCAGTCTCTTCACACGACGCTTATCGGGCCTACCGGACAGCCCTTTGAGATTCAGATCCGTACCTTTGACATGCATAAGACTGCCGAGTACGGAATTGCGGCCCACTGGAAGTATAAGGAGAGCAGCGACGGCAAAAAGACGGTGGATCAGCAGGAAGCGGAGAAGATGAGCTGGCTGCGGCAGATTCTGGAGTGGCAGCGGGACATGTCCGACAATAAGGAGTTTATGAATCTCTTAAAGAGCGATTTGGATCTCTTTTCTGAGAGCGTTTACTGCTTTACGCCTACGGGAGACGTGAAAACCCTGCCAAGCGGTTCAACCCCCATTGACTTTGCCTACAGTGTCCACAGCGCCGTGGGCAATAAGATGATTGGGGCCAGGGTCAACGGCAAGCTGGTGACCATCGACTATACCATTCAGAACGGCGACCGCATTGAGGTGCTGACCTCTCAGAATTCCAGGGGGCCCAGCCGTGACTGGCTGAATGTGGTTAAGAGCACCCAGGCGAAAAATAAGATTAACCAGTGGTTTAAGCATCAGTTCAAGGATGAGAATATTTTAAGGGGCAAGGAGATGCTTGCCCAGTACTGCAAGGTAAAGTCCATTGTGATGTCCGACATTATGAAGCCGGAATTTCAGAATGTAGTCATGCGCAAATACGGCTTCCGGGACTGGGATTCCGTTCTGGCGGCTATCGGGCACGGCGGCCTGAAGGAAGGTCAGGTCATCAATAAGATGACGGAGGAGTATGATAAGCTCCACAAAAAGGAATTTACCGACGAGAAGGTTATGGAGGCAGTGGCCGACAACAAGGACAGCAAGATCCGCATTACCAAATCTAAGAGCGGAATTGTGGTCAAAGGCCTTTCGGATGTGTCCGTGCGGTTTTCCAAGTGCTGCAGTCCGGTTCCGGGGGACGAGATCATCGGGTTTGTTACCCGGGGACGAGGCGTTTCCATTCATCGGACCGATTGCATCAATGTGCTGAATCTTCAGGAGCTGGAGCGGCGGCGTCTGATTGATGCAGAGTGGCAGGACATGGGAGCCGCAGCTTCTGGGGAGAAGTATGCTACGGAGATTAAGATTTACGCTAACAACCGGACAGGGCTGCTGGTGGATATTTCCCGGATTTTTACGGAACGGGGGATTGATATGACCAGCATCAATGTGCGGACCAGCAAGCAGGGGACGGCGACTATCTCCATTACCTTTGATATCGGCGGCAAGGATGAGCTCCAGCGGATTGCGGAGAAGCTTCACCAGGTGGAGAGTGTTCTGGATATTGAACGGGCTATGGGGTAGCAGGGAAAGGATAACAGGGAAGCATGAGAATAGAGACGCTTGTTTTGGGAGATGTGCGTACCAACTGCTATCTTCTGATCAATGAGGAAACCTTGGAGACGATTGTGATAGATCCGGCGGACAGGGCGGATGTGATCGGCAGGAAGGCCGTGGACGAAGGGCTTATGCTGAAGGCGGTTCTGCTGACACACGGACATGGGGATCACATTCTGGCAGTTTCGGATTTGAAACGTGACTTTGGAGTAAAGGTTTACGGGGCGGAGGCGGAAAAGGAGCTGCTTCTCGATCCGGCGCAGAATCTGTCAAAGGCCCTCTTCGGCGTATCGGTTACGGTGGAGCCGGATGTGCTTTTAAAGGACGGACAGGAGTTTGAGGAGGCCGGCATAAGCCTTCGGATGCTTCTCACGCCGGGACATACCCCGGGAGGCTGCTGTTATTACCAGCCAAAGGAGAAGGCGCTGTTCAGCGGCGATACGCTTTTTTGCGGTTCCATCGGGCGGACGGATTTTCCGGGAGGGAGCCTTTCGGCCCTTGTGCGGTCTGTGAAGGAGAAGCTTCTTACGCTGCCGGAGGACGTGAAGGTGTATCCGGGCCATGAGGAAACGACTACGATCGGGCATGAGAAGAAGTACAATCCATATATGGGATGAGATAGAAGATGATAGAAGTAAAGATCAACCAGGAAAGCTTTGCATACGACATTCATTCCTTAATCAAGGCTTTTTACCCGGAGGAGGAAGTAAATGTCCGTGAAAAGCCGGAGTTTACGGAAGAAACGCCTTTACGGATGGAGGCGTCCATAGGGAATGAGGAAATCGAATTTGCAGTATATGAAAATGAGGCTCTTCAGAAGAAGAGCCGTGTTTGTGTGGAGGATCCAGAGCGGAAGCTTGTGAAAAACCAGTTAAAGCAGCTTATTTACAGAGTGCTCTCTGATTATACAGGCAGGAAGCTGCCCTGGGGAACACTTACGGGAATCCGGCCGGTGAAGATTCCTATGGCAATGCTGGAGCAGGGCAGATCCAATGTGGAAATTGCGGATTATATGCGGAGCGCCTATCTATGCAGCAATGAGAAAACGGCCCTGGCTGTGTCCATTGCAAACCGGGAACGGGAGGTGCTGAAAGGCCTTGACTACCAGGAGGGATACAGCCTGTATGTGGGGATTCCCTTTTGTCCCAGCATCTGTCTGTACTGTTCTTTTTCCTCTTCCCCTTTAAATCGGTGGGAGAAGCAGGTGGATACTTATCTGGAAGCGCTTTTTTCGGAGCTTCGTTTTCTTGGAAAGGCTTATAAAGGCAGGAAGCTGAATACCATTTATGTAGGAGGCGGCACGCCTACCACGCTTACGGCAAAGCAGCTTCACCGGCTGATGTGTGTTCTGGAGGAAGCCTTTGATTACGGGCAGCTTCGGGAGCTGACTGTGGAGGCCGGGCGGCCGGACAGCGTGACGCCCGAAAAGTTCCGGACGCTGAAGGCTCATGGGGTGACACGGGTTTCGGTGAATCCTCAGACCATGAACCAGGAGACACTGGACATCATCGGACGGCGGCATACAGTGGAACAGACGAAGGAAGCATTTTTCATGGCAAGGGAGGCCGGGTTTGAAAATATCAACATGGATTTGATTGTGGGCCTGCCGGGGGAGGAGCTGCCCCAGGTGCGTCACACCCTGGAAGAGCTTCGGACTTTGGGCCCGGACAGCATCACCGTCCATTCCCTGGCGGTAAAGCGGGCGGCGCGCCTTAAGCTGTTCCAGGAGGAATACCGGGAGATGGGGCTTAAGAACAGCCAGGAAATCATGGATCTGGCTTATCAAAGCTGCGTGGAGCAGGGACTTTATCCTTATTATCTTTACCGCCAGAAGAATATGGCGGGAAATTTTGAAAATGTAGGCTATGCAAAGGTTGACAAAGCCGGAATTTACAATATACTGATTATGGAGGAGAAACAGACGATTCTGGCCGCAGGCGCAGGCGGAGCTTCGAAGTTTGTCTTTGGGGCGGAGCATATTGAGCGCGTGGAGAATGTGAAGGATGTGGCTCAGTATATAGGCAGAATCGAGGAAATGATCGAACGTAAGAGAATCTTTTTTGCAGCGAATCACTTGTAACGGTTCCGGTGAACGGGCTGTTGCAGCGGCTTGTGGAGTTTAGGTGAGACAATGAGAGAGGCAGCATTGAGAAAAGCGGCGGCAGACGATTGGACGATGTTTGAGGACGATGCTACAGAGGAATTGAGGCATGCAATCTGTGTCAGCAACCTGGCCTACTGTGTGGCAAAGCAGTATGGACTTTATGAGGACCCGTGCCATGAGCTGGCGGTGGCAGGGATGCTCCATGACATCGGGAAGCTTAGGATCTCCGGCTATCTGTATGGCAGAGATGAGGATACTTTGAATATTGAGGAAATGAAGTATGTGCGGATGCATCCGAGACTGGGCTACGAGACCTTGATCCGATATGATTTTTCGGATAATGTTTTGGAGAGCATTCTCTATCACCATGAAAATTATGACGGCTCCGGGTATCCAGAAAATCTGGCCGGAACTCAGATTCCTGTGGGAGCAAGGATTTTACGGGTCTGCGATACGTTTGCGGCCCTTACCTCAGACCGGCCCTACCGGAGAGCATTTGACAGGCAGACAGCCATAGAGCTGATGATTGAGGAAGTCAAAAATTTTGATATGAAGGTATTTCTGGCTTTTCAGACCGTGATCCACGATGAGGAGCTGCAGCACAAATGGGCGCCCAGAAGCTTTCGGGTTGGAATAGCGGAACTGGAATAAATCGGCTTTACCCTTTAGAGCTGTTGCGCAGCGATTAGGTAAAGCCGCAAAGGCGCACGAGAGGAACTTTTATGAGAGCTTTTCGAATAAAAGTTTCTCTCATTCCCGGTGTGTCGAAGCGGCTTTACCCTTTAGAGCCATCGCGCAGCGATTAGGTAAAGCCGCAAAGGCGCACGAGAGGAACTTTTATGAGAGCTTTTCGAATAAAAGTTTCTCTCATTCCCGGTGTGTCGAAGCGGCTTTACCCTTTAGAGCCATCGCGCAGCGATTAAAAATAGGAGGAGATTATTATGATTACACAGGCCCCAAGAGGCGTAGAGGACTGGTACGGCGAGCGGATGCACAGGCGTGCTTATGTAGAAAAGCTTGCCAGAGAGCTGGCCCGTACTTATCATATGACGGAGATTATCACTCCGATGTTTGAGCATACCGTACTGTTTCAGCGCGGTGTGGGAGAGACTACGGATGTTGTACAGAAGGAGATGTACACCTTTACGGACAAGGGGGATCGCAGCATCACCTTAAAGCCGGAGGGAACGGCAGGCGTTATGCGCGCCTATCTGGAGCATAACCTGTATGCGAATCCGGCTCCGGCCAAGCTGTATTATGTCACCCAGGCTTTCCGCTATGAGAAGCCCCAGAGCGGAAGGCTCCGCCAGCATCATCAGTTTGGTGTGGAATTTGTGGGGGCTAAGAGCCCGCTGGCGGAGGTAGAGCTGATTTCCCTGGTGACTGCCTTTATTGAAAAGCTGGGGTTAAAGGATGCAAAGCTTCACATTAACAGCATCGGCTGTCCCAACTGTAAAAAGTCTTACAACGATGCCCTTTTGTCTTATCTGAAAAAGCATGAGGACAAGCTGTGTCCTACCTGCCGGGAGCGGATGCAGAAGAATCCCCTCAGGGTCATTGACTGCAAGGTCCCCGAGTGTAAAGAGATTGTGAAGGACGCTCCCAGAACCATCCAGTATCTGGATGAGGAATGCAGGACTCATTTTGAGGAGCTTCAAAGCCTGCTGACCCAGCTTGGGATTCCCTTTGAGGTGGATACGGGCATTGTCAGGGGATTGGATTATTACACCAAGACGGTGTTTGAGTTTGTGAACCAGGAGGGATTTACCCTCTGCGGCGGCGGACGCTACGACGGACTGATTCACGAGATTGACGAGAAGCAGGATATTCCTTCTGTGGGCTTTGGAATAGGAATCGAGCGCATTCTTTATTTCCTGGAAAAAGAGGGCGTGGAACTTCCGCCGATGGAGACGCCGGATCTCTATGTGGGAATCTTGGGATCCGAGGCCAAGGCAAGGGCTTTTAGTCTGGTAAATGAAATCCGGAGCCGCGGGCTGATCGTAGAAACCGATTATATGGACCGCAGCGTGAAGGCCCAGATGAAGTATGCCAACAAGATTGGGGCGAAAAAAGTCGTGATCATTGGCGCCAATGAGCTGGAAAAGGGCACAGCCAGCGTAAAGGATATGGCAACGGGAGAGCAGGCGGAGACAGAGCTTTCCAGACTGCCGGAATTGTTTGCATAAGGAAATATATAGGGATATAGGGAACTGAAAACAGTATATCCCCATGAAGCGCCAGATGGATTTACGGCTGGATGTATTTTGCGGCCGGAACATCTCCTGTACCGGTGCTGAATGGGGATATACGGAACTATTAATGGAGGGACAGAAATGTTTCAATCAAGAACCCATACCTGCAATGATCTTCGTATAGAGCATGCAGGTCAGGCTGTTACTTTAACGGGATGGTATGAGAATCTGCGGAAGGTCAGCAAGAACTTAGGCTTTCTCATTCTGCGTGATTTTTACGGAACCACCCAGTTTGTTATTGAAACCGAGGAGATGATGGAGAAGCTTTCCGGCGTGAACACGGAATCCACCCTCTCCATCACAGGAGTGGTACGGGAGCGCTCCAGCAAGAACCCCAATCTGCCCACAGGCGATATCGAGGTTGTGCCGGAGCAGATAGAGGTTCTGGGCAAATGCCGTTACAATGAGCTGCCCTTTGAGATTAACCGCTCCAAGGAGGCGGACGAAAATACACGTCTGCGTTACCGCTACCTGGATCTGCGCAATCCGGCAGTCAAGGATCGCATTATCCTGCGCTGCAGCGTGGTTGCGGAATTGAGAAAAAGCATGACCGATCACGGCTTTCTGGAGATCACCACACCGATTCTCACCTGCTCCTCCCCGGAGGGCGCAAGAGACTACCTGGTACCCTCCAGAAATCATCCGGGAAAATTTTATGCCCTGCCCCAGGCGCCCCAGCAGTTTAAGCAGCTTTTGATGACATCGGGTTTTGACCGCTATTTCCAGATTGCCCCCTGTTTTCGGGATGAGGATGCCAGAGCGGATCGTTCTCCGGGAGAGTTCTATCAGCTTGATATGGAGATGGCCTTTGCCACCCAGGAGGATGTATTTGCGGTGCTGGAGGATGTGCTTCCTCCCATTTTTGCAAAATACGGCACTTATCATACGGCCTCAAAGGCACCCTTTAAACGTATTTCCTTCCATGAAGCCATGGAGCGGTACGGATCGGACAAGCCGGATCTGCGGATTGATCTGACTCTTACGGACGCTGCGGCCTGTATGGAGGGCTGCGGCTTCGGGCCTTTTGAGGGACAGAATGTCCAGGCGGTGGTGTTTAGCGGTTTTGGCGCTACGAGAAAAGTGATTGATAAAATGTGTGCCGATGTGGAGGTTCAGACAGGAAATAAGGCGTACTGGTTCCGTTTGGACGAAAAAGGCGAGCTGGTCGGCGGCATTTCTAAGTTTTTGGCAGACCGGAAAGAGGCAGTTGTGGAAGCCCTTTCCCTTAAGCCGGGGGATTTTGTAGGATTGGCAGCAGGAAAGAAGGAGACTGCCCAGAAAACAGCCGGCGTGTTCCGCAAGATTCTGGGAAATACTGTCGAAGGCCATATGAATAAGGAATGCTATGAATTTTGCTGGATCGTGGACTTCCCCATGTATGAGATTGGGGAGGAGTCGGGAAAACTGGAATTCTGCCACAATCCATTTTCCATGCCCCAGGGCGGCATGAAGGATCTGCTGGAGAAGGAGCCTTTGGATATCTACGCCTATCAGTATGACTTGGTCTGCAACGGCGTGGAGCTGTCATCCGGCGCGGTTCGGAATCATGATCCGGAGATTATGGTGAAGGCTTTTGAACTGGTCGGTCTGGGCGAGGAGGATGTGAAGGCCAAATTCCCGGCGATGTACAATGCCTTCTGTTACGGAGCGCCGCCCCATGCAGGCATTGCTCCCGGCGTGGACCGTATGGTGATGCTGATTGCCGGGGAGGAGAGCATCCGGGAGATCATTCCCTTCCCCATGAACAAGACAGCCCAGGATGTGATGATGGGCGCGCCGGCCGAGGTAGATCCACAGCAGCTTAAGGACGTGCACATTGCGGTAGTAAAAAATGACAAGGTCGGATGAGGAGGAAAATAGTTGGGACGTAATATCGGGAAACGGCGCCAGGCAATCTTGTTACTGCGGGAAGTACCTGTGCAGAGCTGGCGAAACGCCTGCCCCAAATACCTATGTATGTTTTTTCGGATGGCTTATATACAGCAATTAATTTTCCAAAAAGGAATGATCTGACAGTATAGATTCTGGGCGGCGAAGTAGATATGAATACCATGCGGATAGAAGGCCTGGCTGTTTTAAAGCAGCTGGAGGAAATGCATTTTAATATTTCCTTCCTTGGAACGCCGGGGTTTCATCCGGATTATGGATTTTCTTATTTTTCCGAAATGACGGCTGCGGCCATTTCTATGGTGATTAAACAGTCAGACAAAGTGGTTATGCTGATGGATTCCTCAAAGGTTAATTATGCATTGATGCCGCAGAAAATATCCCTGGATGCAGTTGATATATTAGTCACAGACGGTATGCTGGAATCTCAGATTATAAAGAAACTGGCAAAAAGCGGCGTACAAGTATTATAAAACTTTTGAATCGCAACTTTTTAAAAAGAGAACACTTGAGTGTTCTCTTTTTTTTGCTTGAAAAATCAGAGAAAATTCCATAGAAATTTTAGGAAAAACAAAAGAAAAAAATATAATATATGAAAAATAAACAAAAATGACAAATAAAATATGTTAGAAATATACAATTGACTTAAAATACAAATATGATAAAATTTAACGCATCATTTGAAGGATCCTTATGGAAGTATGGGATTTAATAAGAGATATACCCAGGAGCTTCCTGTATAATTCAAGTATAGGGAATTCCAAGAAAGAAGGTTGAGAAAAAAATACCTCAGAGTAAAATAAGATTACTGACTTGCAGGTTAGTGAAAATCTTATTGAACAGAGAGGTATCTAAAATGAATTGTAACACACAAAACG